>JBEKNJ010000055.1:0-41606 GCA_049522955.1 Acidobacteriaceae bacterium | reverse complement strand
TCGTCGAGGAACGATGCAGAATGAGGCTGTTGCCCAGCTTCCAGCACCACGCCTTGCTTTTTGCCGGTTAAGTTTGCGAGCAATGCAATGCGTCTTCCCTCTCGATCCACACCGGCTACCGCAGCGATAGTACCTGGGCGGCTGGAGTGACACTGGTGGCGTAGATTCCCACCCAGTTCGGCAAGCGCGCGAGCTGCGTAGAAGGCGGGATAAAGTTCGAGCTTTCCCGATGCAGTCTCGCGAGCCAGGCCCAATTGAGCCGTCAGACTGGCAACCGTCAGCGACTGTAGGGCCGCCTCGGCGGTGGCTGCAACGTAGCCAATCATCCATGCGGCGGCGAACAAACTGGTCTGTCTTGGGTCACGATCCGTCATGGTGATGCGGCGGTTCGCGGGATTCTCCATGACCCGCGAGCCGTAAGGGTTATGGCGCATGCCGATGGTGGATGGACCAATCCGGTAAGGCTTGTCTTTCCCGATGATGGCACGCGCCGAGCGGATGATGTGCGGTATTGCCTCGAGGGTCTCCATCACACTCAAGTCATCTGCCGCATGCACGATCGGACAAGTGCAGTGGGAGACGAAATCGAGGAGCTCGACGGGCGGACGTTTGCGGTTGAGTTCAGTGAAGTAGCTGAGGGTACCTCCACCGATGGCTATGCCCGGAAAAACCTCTCGGGCAGCCTGGTAGATTTCAGCGAGCGGCGGGCATGGCGGCCAGACGCTGCCCGGTAGAGTGGATTGACGGTCGGGGGCAGGTGAAACCAGAATGCCGGATAGAGGCAGGTGGGCTGCCGCGACCATTTCGGCCACGCTGGATAGCTCGTCACGCACACTTCCTTTCGCGGGTAGCACAAGTTCGAGTACAGTTTGTGTCTTGTCAAGCGGGGGGAGACGCCTGGTAACTCCTGCAAAGCCGCGAAGATGGCTTTGATCGTGGCCCGCGGTGGGGTCGAAATGTACTAGTAACAGTTGCGGACGTAAGCTGTTCATTAAACTGGGGTGACCAAGTGCCTGCGGGATCAGGTCAGGATGGATCGAGACGCCGATGCCGGGAAAGGCGCCTTCAGGACCGGCGATGGCCACACGGATGGGAGCATTTGCTCTCTGCGCCGGCTTCTGGGATGACCGTTGGCTGCGCGTTATCTCGAGTTCGACTGACTGCCGGTTTGTCATTCCTTGTTCCATGACGTACGGCCATGGCAGGGAGAGTGGGCGGACGTAAGTTTTGTACGATGCATCCGACCAGTTGCGCTGGTCTTCCATCTCAAATATGTCGCCGTTGAAACGGCAATGTGCGGTGATGGCGGGAGTGACGTGGTGATGAATGGCGCGCATGTCTTTGAACGGCTGCCCGGGTGAAATGAGGTCGGGGAACGTCGACTGTTGCTGCGAGCCACCGCCGTGCTCAACGATGGCTGGCTGCCCGGCGATGCCGTCGATGGGATGGAGGACAGCGAAGCCACAGCGCGCCGTAACAAATGGCGTCAGCGGCTCGGCGACCACCTCGAAGACGAGATTTCCGTGAGAATTTCCTGTGATGCGCGCCTGGTAACGGAGGGATTGGTTCGGGTTGGCGGAAGCACAGCGCCCATTATATGTAACTGCAAATGCATCTTTGCTTTGGTCGAGATGGTATTCGGTGATTTCCGGATTGTAGGTTCCCCAATCCGAATCGCGCACGACGTAGGCGATGGCCCGTAAAACCTCGTGGTCTTTGTAGCGGATGGTGCGCAGGTTTCCAGCGATGAAATCGACAGTCAGTGCGCCTGCCTTCAAGGTGATGCGCTTGGGAGGTTTCTCTTTGGTTCCAAGTCGTTTCTCGGTCAGGGTTTTCATGGTTCACTTCGATGCGCTCTGCATTTATACCTTAGACATCGCTGCCGTGTGTAGCCTCGCAGGTCTAACGTGGTGGTATCCCACATCTCGCGAAAAACGAGCGAGACACCCCGAATTTCCTATACGCTGCCGTGGAAACGACAGCGTGTGCGCCTTTCGTTAAGGAAAAGCGCATAAAGTTATGCGGAACCCACGAAGCTCCACAGGAAATCGGGGATAAGGGGCGCCCGGGGATTGGTTGGTGAGACAGATTTCCAGGCGACGTCCCAGGCTGCGCGGCGCCCTGGCTTTATTTCTCGCAGGGTAGAGTCAGGCTGACGATGAGGCCACCCTCTGGTTTGTTTCGTGCCCGCACCTCTCCGTGATGCAGGCGCACGGCGCGGTCGGCGATCGCCAAGCCGACTCCAAAACCTCCGGTGGCCAGCTGTCTCGCATCGTCGACCCGATAAAACGGGAGGAAGATTTTCTCTAGTTCCGTCCCCGGAAGACCGGGCCCGGAATCACCCACTTCGAGCGTGACCATGCGCCCTTCGGCGCGTTCCTCGCAATGGAATTTCAACTCGACGACCGATTCCTCCCGGGTGTAGCGAATGGCGTTGCGCACGATATTCTCAATCGCACGATAGATCAACTCGGGATTCCCCGTGACCATGCAGTCGCAATGATTCAGTACCGAGATCGTGCACGATCGTTGTTGAGCCTCGAACTCCGCGTCCGGCAGCAATTCCTCGACCAGCGCGCTCAGACTGAACTTATCCATTTGCCCGGAAGCGTTGGTTGATTCCATGGAGGACAAGCGAAGCAGCTGCCCGATCAGCAGGTTCAGACGCGCAGCTTCGCGCTCGATGCGCTGCAAATGCGCCATCATGGCCGGGGGCGCTTCTTCGCGCGCCAATTCCAGGGCAACGCTGAGGCGAGCGAGCGGTGACCGCAATTCGTGGGAGACGTCGCGCAGCAACAACTTCTGTGCGCCGACCAGCCGCTCCAGCTGCTCTGCCATGAAATTGAAGTCGTGAACGAGTCCCTGAATCTCGTCGCCACCAAATAGGCGTTCTTCTCCGTCCGGCTTTGCCACGCGAGTGCTCAACTCGCCGCTGGCCAACCTTCTGGCTGCGACGCGAAGCCGGCCGATCGGCCGGACGAGCAGGAGGACAAGCACGAAGGTTGTCAACCCGAAAACTACGATGGCAACCGGAAGCTGAGGAAATGCGAAATGAAGAAGATCGCGCAAGCCATAGGTGTTGGCAGTGCGGTGGCGGCTGAGGAGAAAAAGGTAGCGGCGGCCACTTGCAGATTGTATCGCGGTGCTCCACAGATAGTCGTCGCCAACCAGTTTCAGGTGCACCCCGGGGTCTCGGTCGGACGCGGCCAATTCCGCTTGAGCAGCGGGAGAGATCTCAGCTCCACAAAGCAAGTGGGTTGGACTGTCCGCGAGATAAATGACCTGGTGCAGCGATCCGGCAAAGTGTTGCAATCCGGCACAACCATCTGTCTCGTATGCGTTCATCGCGGCAGCGACCGCGCTGGGAAGGGTCGCGTCCAGCACTTCCATCACGTCACTCGGCCGGAAGAATCGATGTTGCAGGATCAACATGGTGGAGATGAAGAACGTCAGGCTTTGGGCAATCCAGAAACCGAGAAAGATTTTGGTGAAGAGTCCGCGCATCGCTAGCGATCTCCTGCGAGTTTGCGCGGCGCCGGCACGGCGAGCTGATAGCCAACACCGCGAATGGTTTTGACTCTGTCGCCGAAATTATCCGCTGCGTCCAGCTTATGACGCAGCCGGCTCACGTGCATATCGAGGCTGCGATCGAAGGGATGAAATTTACGTCCCAGGACGGTTTCCGCCAACTGCTCTCGGGCCACCACTTCGCCGGCCGAACGCATCAGGGTTTGCAATAACCCGAACTCAACATCGGTTAGTTCCAGTACTGTTCCGCCACACCGCGCTACTCGGGCGGCGGTATCCATCTCCAGACCCATCACCTCCAGAAAATCTCCTGCAACCGGCGGCGCCTCAGCGTTCCCGCTTCGACGCAAAATAGCACGGATCCTGGCAAGCAGTTCGCGGGCATTGAACGGCTTTGGCAGATAATCGTCAGCACCAATCTCCAAACCGACGATGCGATCCACGTCCTCTCCGCGTGCCGTCAGGAGCAGAACACTCATGGGAGATGCTGCCGCACGCAATCGGCGAAGTACCTCGAAACCATCCAACCCCGGAAGCATGACGTCGAGAAGCATGATGGAGTAACTGCCACCCAATGCCTTTGCCAGACCCGTCTTTCCATCGTGGATCGCGGTCACCTGGTAGTCGTGACGGCCGAGATAGTCGCTCAGCATAGAGCAAAGCTCCACGTCGTCGTCGATCAGAAGAATAGACTCCATGCTTTCGTCTTTCTGTCCACTCACGAGAGTACGCCGATCGGGCAGGCGGGGAACGCGGGAAATGTAACAAATTGTCACGAGCCCGTGACAGTCCTTTACCAAGAGTTACTCATTGTGACCGCATTGCCAAACGCGCGGGTGTCTTCTGAAGGTGGTGACAAACCGCCACAGGAGTAACCCGATGCAACGTTTCGCCAGAGGCCTACGATTGGCCCTTGCTTTTCTCTTCATGGGCGTCTCAATGGCCACACCTCTGTTTGCACTGGCGGCGACAGGATCGTTGCACGGGGCGGTGACCGACCCTTCCGGAGCGCGTGTGGTGAGAGCGACGATCGCTGTGCAGGCAGCGGATGGAACCACGTCGACGGTGCTGAGCGGCGCCGACGGTGCTTACCTGTTTCCTCAACTCGCACCTGGGACCTATACCATCACGGTAACCGCGCCGGGGCTTGCGCTGGCCCAGGCGCAAAGCGTGACGGTCGACGCTGGACGGGCAACGCTGCAGAATCTCGCCCTGAATATTGCAGTCGACCAGCAACAAGTCACCGTCACCGAACAAGGAACGGGACTCGATACCAGCCCGGACAATAACTCAAGCGCCATCGTAATCAAGGGCAAGGATCTGGATGCGCTTTCTGACGACCCTGATGAGCTGCAGGATGAGCTCAATGCACTCGCAGGACCTGCGGCCGGCCCCAACGGCGGCCAGATCTACATTGACGGCTTTACCGGAGGGCAACTGCCGCCTAAGTCCTCTATTCGCGAAATCAGGATCAACCAGAATCCCTTCTCCGCGGAATACGACAAGCTCGGTTACGGACGCATCGAGATATTGACCAAGCCGGGCACGGACCATTTGCACGGCATGATCATGGCCAGCGGCAACGATTCCGCGTTCAATTCGCTGAATACCTTTGTGACCAGTGAGCCACCATACTACTCGACATTTTTTCTGGGCAACGTCAGCGGTTCGTTGAGCAAGAGTTCGTCGTGGTTTGTCAGCGGCTTTCGCCGTGACAACAACGCCAATTCCATCATCAACGCACAGTTGCTGGACCCTACGGGGGGAAGCTATAACTACTCGGCGGCAGTTTCGAATCCTCAAACGCGGCTCGATCTAAGCCCGAGGTTTGATTTCCAGCTCACGCCGAGTAATACGCTGAGCATCCGCTACATGTACGACCGGCAGAAAAGCTCGAATAACGGTGTGTCGCAATTTGCATTGCAAACGCAAGGCTATGACACCTTAAACCAGGAAAATACACTGCAGGTCAGCGACACCCAGATTCTCAGCGCCAGGCTGGTCAATGAAACACGATTCGAATATATTCGCGATCGCGACAACCAAACTCCGCTGTTTACCACCCCGACGATCACGGTGCAGGGTGCGTTTACCGGTGGCGGCAACAACGAGGGAACCATTCGTGATGCGCAGGACCACTACGAGCTGCAGAATTACGCCTCGGCTGCGCTCGGGGTACACGCGATTCGCTTCGGCGGCCGGCTGCGCCTGGTGCGCGACGCCAACGAATCGACCGCGGGCTTCAACGGAAGCTACACCTATTCCTCACTGGACAACTACGCAGCCGGACAACCCTCGCAGTACCAGGTGACGGTGGGGACCCCGGCCGCACGTGTCGTCCTCTTCGACGCCGGGCTTTTCTTCCAGGATGACTGGCGGTTGCGTCCTAACTTTACCCTGAGTTATGGAATTCGCTATGAGGGCCAGAACCGAATCAACGATCATGCTGATTTTGGACCCCGCTTCTCGTTCGCGTGGGCCGTCAACGGAGGTGGCAAGCCGGCAACGACCGTCATCCGTGGCGGGTACGGCTGGTTCTTTGACCGGTTTCAATCCACCAATGTTTTGCAGGCCATTCGCCAAAATGGGATCAATCAGCAGGAGTATGTGGTGAAGAACCCCGCTCCCGGCAACACCGCGCTTCCCTCCAGTTCATTGGGGGCAAGTGAGGCCGCACCTACGACCTACTCGATAGCGCCTAACCTCACCGCTCCGATCAACATGCAGGCGGCGATCGGGATCGAACATCGCTTTGGGAAAAACATCACCGTTGCCAGCACGTATATCAACTCGCGCGGACTCCATCAACTGTACAGCGACAACATCAACGCTTTTCTGCCCGGTACGTACGATCTCACCACTGGCACCGGCGTGCGGCCCAATGGAAAGAATGAAAATATCTATCAATTCCAGTCCGGGGGTATTTACCACCAGAACCAATTGATCACCAATTTCAATGTGCGCGAACGCAAGCTTTCGCTGTTTGGTTTTTACGTTTTGAACTTTGCCAAGGCTGACACCTCGGGGGCCACGTACTTTCCTTCCAATCAATTTGATCCCCGGGCGGACTATGGCCGATCGACCTTTGATGTTCGTCAGCGGTTCCTGGTGGGCGGCAACTATTCTGCCCCGTTGGGCATTTCCATCAGCCCTTTCCTGGTTTTAAATACGGGAACCCCGTTCAACATCACTGTGGGGCAAGATCTGAACGGCGACAACCAGTTCAACGATCGCCCGTCATTTGCCACTTCTTCAAGCACAGATGTGATGAACACGAAATATGGGAGCTTCGACCTGAATCCCTCAGGCGACGCGGCGAGAATCCCCTACAACTTTGTCACCGGTCCGGGTCAGTTCAGCACCAACCTGCGGGTCAGCAAGTCATTTGGCATCGGACCTCGCACGGAGCGGGCAGCAGGCGGAGGTTTCAACGGGCCGCCTCCCGGCGGTGGTGGCGGACGTGGGCCGGGGGGCGGTGGACCTCCCGGAGGCGGTCTTGGGCCGGGGGGACTCAGCAGTTCCGGTGGGCGCCCTCCCATGCTGGATCAACAGGTATCGAGACGCTACTCCTTGAACTTCACGGCCATGGGCAGGAACATCTTTAACAATGTGAACCTTGCGGCGCCGGTCGGCGTTCTCGAATCGCCGTTGTTTGGGAAGTCCAATGCCCTGGCAGGCGGCTTCTTTTCATCGCAGTCTTCCAATCGCAGCATCGACCTTCAGGTGTCGTTCAACTTCTGAATCGCAGACTGCCTTGACACCCATGCCTCAGCTAACTGATGATTTGTTGGCTCTTGACGGCTACGAAAGCTGGCCAAATACAAAGCTGCCTTTGCAGCGAAGGACGAGGCTGTATGACCACTTTTCGGGAACGGATCCGGCAAGGCGACGTGCTGCTGGGCCAAATAGTGCTTGAACTCTTTACTCCCGGCATCGGCCCGATGCTTGCGTCCTGCGGATTGGATTTCGTGATCTTCGATATGGAACACGGTCGCTGCGATCTTACCCTGCTGGCGGAAATGGTTGCGTCCAGCCGCGGCAGCGATATTTTTCCCATCGCACGCGTTCCCGACCTGGCGTATGCGCCTTTGTCGCGCCCTCTGGACATTGGCGTGCGGGGCATCATGGTGCCACGGGTTGAGACGCGGGCGCAGACGGAGAACATTGTCAGCCAGCTCAAATACGCACCCCAGGGCAGGCGTGGCGTGGCCCTCGGCATCGCGCACGACCTTTATCATGTGGGTAATGCGGACTTCTTCGCCAAGGCCAATGAGGAGACCTGCGTCATCATCATGGTGGAAACGGAGAAGGCTTTTGAGAATCTGGAACAGATCCTCTCCGTGCCCGGGGTGGACGTCGTGTGGATCGGACATTACGATCTCACTGTCTCGATGGGCGTCCCGGCACAGTTTGACCACCCGCGCATTCTTACCGCAATGGACGAATTAGTCGAGATGTGTCGACGCTATGGCGTGGCACCGGCATATATTCCGCCAACCGCGGAGTCAGCGGCGCATTGGATCGGGAAGGGTTTTCGCGTGATCAGCCTGAACACCGATATTGGTGTGTACCTTGATGGTGTGCGCAGTTTTCGACGAGCGCTCAAGCATCCATCTCGATGAGCATTTTAATATTGGCTCTTCCGGCTTCTTCGAAACATGTCAAACGGTTCCAGGCATCTTTCAGCGGAAAGGCTTGCGAGACCAGGGGCTCCGCTTTCAACCTGCCGTCATGCAACATGGCGATGACGATCGGCAATTCGTCGTCGTAAGCGTTGGTAGTCTGATTGTCTTCTCGTGGCGAGGCACATCGTTCCAGTTGAAGTGTATGGGATGGGGGATGACTCCGGTGAGGCATACGGTGCCGCCGGTCGCGTCACGGCTATGGCAGTGGCCGGCGCCGCAGCAGAGTCTACACATTCGAAGGTATAGTCAACGCCCAATCCGCGGGTCAACGCCGCCAGTCCCGCATAGAGGGATCTGCCACTGAGATTCGAGATCTTTCTCAGGAACTACCGCACCAAATACATTATTCTGCTCTTACTTACAGTGCTGCTGTCGCCTTGGTACGCGACCTTGAGCCCCAATTGGCAGTCGGGCAGGTTGGAAGGAAGAAACATGAGCATTTTTCGCAGGGAATTTTTGAAGCTGGCGAGCGCTGGTCTGGCTGGAGCTACACCGGGTATTTCACTGGGCGCCCAGGCTCGGACTGCTCCGATGCCGGGAGAAGGCACGAATGTGGTGTTCGACGTGAAAGCCTATGGCGCGCGGGGCGACGGCGCCACGATTGATACCCCAGCGATCAACAAGGCGATCGACGCAGCGAACGCGGCGGGAGGGGGGACGGTGCGATTTTCTGCCGGCACGTATGCTTCCTACTCCATCCACCTCAAGAGCAATGTCGTGCTGTACCTTGAGATGGGAGCAACGATTCTGGCAGCCAGTGGTTCGAACTACGATGCGGCTGAGCCTAATAAACCCTGGGAAGACTATCAGGATTATGGCCACAATCATTGGCACAATAGCCTGATTTGGGGGGAAGGGATCCACGATGTCGCCATCCTCGGCCCCGGCCTGATCTGGGGCAAAGGCCTAAGCCGCGGCGGATCGGAGGAACCAAAGGCCGAGACTCCAGGCAATGGGAACAAAGCGATCGCTCTCAAGAATTGCTACAACGTGCTGCTACGGGATTTCTCCATCTTAAAGGGCGGCCATTTCGGCGTCCTGGCAACCGGGGTCGACAACATGACGGTCGACAATCTCAAGATCGATACCGACCGGGATGGAATCGATATCGACTGCTGCCACAACGTTCGTGTCTCGAATTGCAGCGTCAATTCTCCCTGGGACGATGGTATTTGCCCAAAAAGCTCATTTGCGCTTGGGTACGCACGCGCAACCGAAAATGTGACGATTACGAATTGCTATGTTACCGGTACTTATGTGCTGGGGACGATGTTGGACGGCACATACAAGCGCTGGCCGGCTGATTTCAAGGTGGCCCCTACAGGCCGCATTAAGTGCGGAACTGAGTCTAACGGCGGTTTTAAGAACATCACGATCTCCAATTGCGTCTTTGACGGGTGCCGCGGCTTTGCGCTCGAGAGCGTCGACGGAGCATTGCTGGAGGATATTACGTTTACCGGGGTCACGATGCGTGACTGCACCAACACGCCTTTGTTCCTGCGCCTGGGAAGCCGCATGCGCGGTCCGGCCGGAGTTCCGGTCGGTACCCTGAAACGGGTGATCATCAGCAACGTCGTCAGCTACAACTCCGCATCGCAGTTCAGCGGTGCGGGGCTCATCATGGGAATTCCATCCAACCCCATCGAGGACATCAAGATTAACGATCTTTATATGGAGCATCGCGGCGGGGGAACGCCCGAGATGGCGGCGCGGGTCGTGCCGCAAATGGAACAGGGGTATCCTGAGCCGTACAGGTTCGGCGAAATCCCCGCAGGCGGTTTCTTTATCCGCAATGTAAACAACATCGAGTTTACGAACGTTGAACTTTCCTGGAGCAAGCCGGATGCCCGGCCGGTCTTTTTTCTCGACAACGTGAATGGCGCTGACTTCTTTCGGGTTAAAACCCCAAAGGCGACAAGCTCGGCGCTCTTCGAGCTCAAAAATGTTCAGGATTTTAGCGTTGGCCTATCGCGGAACGTCAAGGACATCCATTTGGAGAAGGTCGAGCAAAAGACGATTACGAGTTGATGTCACTTTGCCCCGTGTCAACCGAACCTTGCGCCTCTCATAGGCAGTCGGACGCTCACGCTACACAGCGGCGCTCTCGACCCCGGGAGACGTCGCTAAGGTGCCGTTATAGAACGGGTAATCGGTGTACCCGTGGGCATCGAAGGTGTAGAAGGTTTTGCGGTCGTACTGGTTGAGCGGCAATCCGAGCTTGATTCGCTTGGGCAAATCAGGATTTGCAACGAAATGCCGTCCAAACGCCACCAGGTCCGCATCTCCCTTTTCGATAATCGCCTCGGCAGTGTCGGGTTCAAAACCGCCGGCAGCGATGATCTTCCCTTTGAATATTTTTCGCAAACGTTCCGCTGCGATTGGGGCCTGACCCTCTGCGATGAGCGTGTTGCCCTTGACTCGCGGTTCCACAATGTGGAGATAGGCGAGACCAAACCGGTTCAACTGCTCTGTCAGATAGTCGAACAGAGCTTCGGGATTGCTTTCAGACATCCCGTTAAACTTTCCGCTGGGCCCGATGCGCACTGCGACTCTGTCGCCGCCCCATACCGACACCATCGCTTCGAGCACTTCCAGCATGAACCGCGACCGGTTCTCGATCGAACCGCCATAGGCATCCGTGCGCTTGTTCGTACCGTCCTGCAGAAATTGATCGGGCAAGTAGCCGTTTGCACCGTGCAGTTCAACACCCTCGAAGCCGGCGGCCTTTGCTCGCTCCGCGGCTCGGCGATAGTCTTCGACAATGGCTGGAATTTCTGCGAGGTCGAGCGCGCGCGGCGGTGAAGGCTGCTGCCAGCCACTCGGCGTCGATACCAAGCCCTCGAAAGGAATGCCGGAAGGCGACACAGGCGCCGCGCCATTGGTCGTATCCCGGTGCGATGCACGACCGGTATGCCAGAGTTGGGAGAACATGTGGCCCCCCTTAGCGTGGACTGCTGCGAGGACTCGTTGCCAACCAGCGATTTGTTCGTCTGCGTAGAGACCAGGCGCTCCAAACCACCCCCGGCCCGAGATTGAGATGGTCGTTGCCTCAGTGATGATGAGCCCGCCTTCGGAGGCGCGTTGCCCGTAGTACTCAACCATGAGGTCACCCGGAATGTCACCCGGCTGCTGAGAACGCGAACGGGTGAGAGGCGCCATCACTACACGGTGGGAGAGGGTCAGGCGTCCTATCTGAACCGGCGAGAAGAGCTTTTGGGGCGTAGTCGTCATCTTGATGCGTCTCCGGTGCGAGCTTGTTTTCTTAGGGTTGAGTGAGAGCAGCACGGAAATAGCGTTCTCGAGCGAGGGCTGGTTGTAGAGTAATACCCTAGCGTTGGAGAAGAATTGATGAAAATGGGCAGATTTTTGCGTTTTTTGTGATGTTGGCTTCAGAAGAAGCCCGATACCTCGGGGGCTAAGGCCGTTCCCATTGGTCAGGCTTCATGGCCGGGCTGAAGAGTCTGCGTGAGAACAAGAAGAAACAGCAGGTCCCGACCGGAGCGTACCCGGATTTCCTGCCACGCAGCACTGGACAGGGCCGCGTGTGCGCCTTTCTGTAAGGGAAAGGCGCATGAAATGCACCAACGCCACCAAGTTCCACAGGAAATCCGGGGGAGCGTAGTGGAGGGACTGCTGTTTCTTCTTGTTCTCATCAGGGGCTGAATTTCGGCCCCTTCAAAACCCTATAGACATGAGGCGGCGGGTCTTGCCGCCGTACAGGTTAGAAGTCGTAGCGCAATGAGAATTGCATCACGCGTGGTTTGGTGTAGAGTGCCGAATAGTTGCCAAGATTGCCGGTCGTCAACGTGGTCCCGAAAGAGATCGGGTTGACATCAAAGCGGGCGGAGTTGGTGACGTTGAAAACTTCCCAGGCAAACTTTACACCCTGACGTTCAGTGATCTTGAATGTCTTGGACAGACCAGAATCGAGATCAAAGTAGCCATCTCCGCGGTACGCGTTGCGCTCCCCAGCCTCACCCGGATATGCCAAGCGAATTGGCGAGCCGTTCGTCACCCCATTATTAAGCGCCGCCACATTGTCGAATACTTGCGGCGCTCCATTCTGATCGAGGTGCTTGCGGATCTTCACCGGCGCCGTCTGAATGGCGAAACTTTCAATCTGCCAGTCGGTCCCCCAACCCGGCGCGTTGACGCTGAAAGGGAGTCCACTGGTCCAGCGGTTTACCCCTGACCACTGCCAGCCTCCGATCAATTCATCGACCAGCCGATTCGATGAGTTGGCGTACATTTGCCCCCGACCGAAGGGCAAACGATACAACCAGTCGAACGTGATCAGATGCTTGGTGTCGAAATCGGAGACACCCCGATTCAGAGAAGGATTCCAGGTGTTGATGATGTTGCTGAACGAGCCGTTCGAACCGATTTCGGTGGCACGCTCCGTATCGGAGCCCATGTCGATCGACTTTGACAAGGTGTAACTGAAGTCGGCCTGGAGGCCATGGCTGAGGGGATGGCGCAGCGTAATCTGGCCGGCATTGTAGTAGCTCATACCGATCGAGTCCCACGCGTAGAGCGATGAAAATTGAGACTGCCAGAATCTTGGGCTTTGCGGGCAAGTGTAATTGCAGTAAAAGTCCAAGTCGGCCAAAGCGGTGGTCTCGCCATTCTGGTAGCGGTTGGGCGCCCACTCATTGGTGTAAATAGCCTGCGTGGCACTCTCTCCCATGTAGTCGTAGTTTGCAAGTTGCGGGAATATGTCCTCAAAGTAGGGGATGGCCGGGACTGAGGCCGTGGGGTCACCACCGTTGGCATCCACCAAGGCGGAAAGCTTAGCTCCGTTGGTGAAGTAATTGCCACCTCCCTGGGGATCCGTATAGTTCACTGGCTCCGCCAAGTCGATTGCCTGAAGCAGGTGCCTGCCCAGCCTCCCCACGTAAGCGACTTCGAGGGTCATTCCGCCCTTGAGCTCGCGCTGAATGGAAAAATCCAGGGCTTCTGCGTAGGGGGTTTTCAGCTTGTTGTCGGCACCCCAAGTGATCGCAAAGTTGGTGGCTGGGTAGGTATAGGGATAAGTGATTGGGTTTGGTTGTGCGGACCCATTGGACGGAACATCGTGTACCCCGGTGAAGCGGGGTGCAGTCTCTGTCGTGTAGACGCCCGCGGGATTCTCCACACTGGTGTTTAGACCGAATGATCCGAACTGATTGAAAGTGTTGACGATACCTTCTCCGTAGTGGTCGAAGTACAAGCCGAAACCGCTACGGATCGAGGTCTTTTCGTTGGGTGCATACACGATGGCGAGGCGGGGAGCGAAATTGGTCTTTTGCTTAGCCCAGAGCCCGGGAGCATGATTTGCGGGCCCGCTGGGGGCGAACTGCAGAAGCGGTTCGTAAACTTGTCCCTGGAGAGCGGATGCATTTCGCTGCTTGTACCACGCATCGGTATCGGTCGTCGGAGAGACTTGTTGCCCATTCTCCTCGTAAGGGGTCTGGAGGATGGTATGCCGTAGGCCGAAGGTGATCGTCAGGTTCGGCCGCGCTCTCCAGCTGTCTTGAACGTACCATTCAAATTCGTTGGCTTTGAAATGCCGATTGATGAAGGTCCCATCAGGATATAGGCTCCCAGTCGCGCCGCCCTTTTCAACGTTGTAGTTGGAGACGGTGGTCGAATCGGGAACCCCGCCTACCAGGTTTGCGTAGGCGATCGTGTAAGAGTTGGCGAAGCCACTCGAAACGGTTGGAACTCCTAGTGTGCCCGGATCGGGGGGGCCTCCTGTATACCAATAGGGGTTGGTGGAGGCATTGTTATACGAATTCGCATCCGATCCACGGTTATTGTGGATCAGCCGCCAATTACCGCCGAATCCTAACGTATGGCTGCCCTTGGTCCAAGTCAGGTTATCCACGACGTTGTTGACCGGGAGCTTGACCACGGATGAGCGCGTTATGTAATAGGGGTCGCTGCTGACATCGTTGAGAAAGCGAAAGGTGGTGTAGTCTCCCACGCCGGTACCAAGATTGCTGTAACCCTGGCGGATCAAGCCGTAGCGAATGTCGTTCACGATATGTGGAGTGATCGACCAGGTCTCACCCGCAGCGATTCCTTTGCTGTTGTCCTCCAGCCGCGAAGACGGTGGGTCGCCGGGAAAATCCTCGACCCCGGATTGCGTGTCCTTCTGCAGGTTTCCGCGCACGAAGAGGTGGTGTTTTTCGTTGATCGCGTAGTCGAGCTTGAAAATGCTGGTGTTCAGAGAGCCAGGATCGGGCGAAGAGAAGGTATATGACAGATAGTTATAACCGTCACCTTCGGTTGCTCCGTTGGGCAAAGGATACGACTGGAACAACGCCAGGGCGGCCGCATTGGGGCCGGGTGCGGTGCATACTCCATTCGCGAGGCAAGGGGCATCGAGGGTCGCAACCTGGGCCGGGGTCAGAGTGTTGGTGGAGGTCTGCGCGCAGGTGGGATCGGTCGGATCGACACAGTATTGATAAGTTATGTTTCCCTGACGATATCCGGCGCTGGGCACGATGCGCGTCTGCTGCGAATTTTCCGCGGTGCGCTGGCCTTCGTAGTTGAAAAAGAAGAAGAGCTTATCTTTCTTGATCGGGCCTCCCAAAGACCCGCCAAAGGTGTTGCGGATGAGCTTGCCCGGCTGGTTTGGTAAGCCAGATTGCAACTCGCCTTGCTTGTTGAACCAGTCGTTCGCGTATCCAAAGCTGGTGCGGTTGTATTCATAGGCAGCTCCGTGAAAGCTGTTCGTCCCTGCTTTAGTCACCAGTGTGACCTGTGCTCCAGAGCTGCGTCCGGCGTCGGCATTTGAACTAGTGGTAGTCACCCGGAACTCTTCTGTCGAATCGAGCGTAGACCTAAGAACCCCAGTGAAGGCGTAGCCATTTTGCTGATCGTTATCGTCGAGGCCATCAAGGGTCACGTTGGTTTGGTCTGAGCGCGCGCCTGCGACAGAGCCGCTGCGGCTGTCCTGGTCCTGCTGGTCGGTGGTTTGCCGGCCAAGATACAAAACCCCAGGTTGCAGGCTCAGCAGATCGGTCACATTGCGCCCTTCCATGGGCAGCGCCTGAATGGTGGCGTTATTGACCGAGTTTCCGATCGAGGCATCGGTAGTGTTTAGCGTCTCGGCTTCACTGCTGACGTCGACGGTCACAGCGGTGGCCTGGACAGTCAATTTGAAGTTGATGGTGGCCGGCTGATTCACCAGAAGATCGGCCTGCTTCGATTGCGAGCCGAAACCGGATCCATTGGCGGTGATCACGTAAGTGCCGGGCACAAGTTGCTGGAACTGGTATTCGCCGCTTCCGTTCGCAGTCTGACTGGATGTCAGGCTCGTGGCCTTGTCCACAATGGACACCGTGGCGCCGGGAATCACCGCGCCGGATGAGTCAGTGATTGTCCCGCGCAACGAAGTGAAGGAGGCTTGCGACCAGGCTGCGGCGCAAAAACCAGTCATGAAAAACAGGAGTGCTAATGCGCGACGGCAGGGGTTCATGCGTACTACCTCCAAAGAAATAGAACTTACCCGTGGCCTCTGCTCTCTTTTGGCAGAGTCCTTTTTGCTTGCTGAGGCCCGAATGCCCTTCAGGTCTTACAAATCTGCGGAGTTTTCTGTTTCGAGGCGGTACTACTAGATACTCAATTTAGACAACTATTATCTGGAGATCAAGTAACTAGCCGAAAGATAATTCCTTGAGTAGTAGACGCGGGCAGCAGGAAAAAAGTTGTATCTGTTCAGGACTGGCGACCTAAACGATTGCGCCGTCCTGGCAATGCCGGAACGGCGCAGGATTCACGTCGTCACTAAGTCTCCAGACTACATCAACTCTTCTACAAACTTGCGCGCCACGTCAGGGGGAATGCGCGAGTTCTGTTTGACCAATGGTTCCGAAGCCAAAACCGGCTCCGATTCGTGCAGGGTGGGCACGTCGGTGCGCTCGAAGAATTTGCCAATGGGAATTTCATCGCCCCACAGGAGCGACTTCTCCATCGCAGCCATCCAGTTGGTACAGTCGTACGAAGGATTATCTTCAAGCTTCTTAACTCGGGGCCGAAACCACTGGAAAGTGTTGTCGTGGTTGTAAGTCACGCAGGGACTGAAGACATCAATAAAGGAGAACCCCTTGTGCTGGATCCCCTGTTTGATCAGCTCGGTTAGGTGTTTCTGCTCCGCGCTGAAGCCGCGGGCGATGAAGGTGGCACCGGCAGACAGCGCCAGCGAGATGGGGTTGATCGGTCCTTCGACGCTGCCAAAGGGCATGCTCTTGGTCTTCATGCCCAGACGGCTCGTGGGGGAGGTTTGCCCGGTGGTGAGGCCGTAGATCTGGTTGTCCATGACAATGTAGAGCAAGTCGACATTGCGCCGCATGGTGTGCATGAAATGATTGCCGCCAATGCCGAAGCCGTCCCCGTCGCCGCCCGTGACCAGTACCGTCATGCCGTGATTGGCCATCTTGAAGCCGGTGGCCACTGCTAAGGACCGTCCGTGCAGGGTGTGCATTCCGTAGGTATTGATGAACCCGGGAAAATTCGAGGAGCAGCCTATTCCACTGATGGTAGCCACGTCGTGATTGGGAATCTGCAGCTCAACCAGCGCCTTCTGCACCGCCGCCAGCACGCCGAAATCACCACAACCCGGGCACCAGTCGGGATCGACCTTGCCTTTGAGGTCGGCCATGGTGGTCAGTTTTGGAGCCGCTATATCTGTCGCCATCGTTGTTTCTCCTAGACCATGATCTCGTGCGTTGGAACTGAAAGGGTTGTGCTTCCGCTCAGCTGTTCTTTTACGGCTTCCACAATGTGGTGGGGCATAAAAGGTTCGCCATCGTATTTGCGGATGTGCCCATTGGCCACGAAACTGGTTTCGCTGCGCAGGTAGCGAGCGAACTGGCCACTAAAGTTGTTTTCGATAATGATGGTATGGCGCGAACGCTTGAGGATTTCGGCAATTTCATCGCCGTGCAGGGGAACAAGCCAGCGGATTTGCAGCTGATTGGCGGTAACTCCCTGCTCGGCTAGCAGCTCCCGCGCTTCCTCGATCACGCCCTGGGTTGATCCCCAACCGATCAGGGTCACATCAGCATCCGCAGGGCCCTGGAGCGTCGGCGGTGGAACCGAAGCTTCAATGCCGGCGACCTTACGCATGCGCTTTTCCATCATGGCGCGGCGCTTCACGGTGTTGGTGTATTCATCGCTGATGAGCACGCCATCTTCATCGTGCTCGTCGCTCGAGACCACATGGGTGTAGCCGGGAAGCCCAGGGACGGCACGTGGGGAGACTCCACTCTCGGTAATGAGATAGCGCTTGTAGGCACCGTGGCCGTTTCCATTGCCGTTGGCGGAGGTGATCATTTCTCCCCGATCGATCTTGGGGTTGAAATCCAGGATGTTGGGGTCGACGCTGAGGCGGCCTTCGGCTAACAGCAAGTCGCAAAGCACGATGCCGGGGCACTGAAAGCGTTCGGCAATGTTGAAGATTTCCGGAATCAGCGTGAAGCAGTCGCCGATATCGAGGGGAGCGGCGATGACCCGGGGGTAGTCGCCGAAAGCCGCGCCTAACATCTGCCAAAGATCGCCCTGCTCGGTTTTGGTGGGAACCCCGGTAGACGGGCCGGCACGCTGGCAGTCAATCACCACGACGGGAATCTCAGCCTGGGCGGAGAGCCCCAGCGCCTCGCTCATCAGAGCAAAGCCGCCTCCCGAGGTGGCGCACATGGCGCGAACCCCGGCGTGCGCAGCGCCGATCGCCATATTGATCACGCCGATCTCGTCTTCCACCTGGCGGACCATGATGTTGGCTTTGCGGGCGTGCTCGGCGAACCAGTGAAGCACGCCGGTCGAGGGACTCATGGGATAAGCGCAGTAGAACTTGACGCCGGCTGCCGCTCCGCCCATAGCCATGGCGGCATTTCCGCCGAGCACGGCGTAGCGGGTGTCTGTCATGGGCAGCGGATGGGCGAAAGCCTTGAAATTTTGCGTGGCGTAGTCATAACCGACGCGTGCCAGGCCAACGTTCTCATCAATGACGGCCTTTTCCTTCTTACGGAATTGCTCGGTGAGCACTTCCTCGAGCGCCTGAAAGCCGACGCCGGCCATGCTAAGAGCGGCGCCGATCGCCAGGGTATTTTGGGCTATCTTGTTGCGGCTGATGTCGGCCAGCTTCGAGACCGGCAGCGGACATAACTGGACGCCCTCCGCCGGCTTCCCCGGCTTGATGGTGTCGGCGTTATAAATACAGGCACCGCCGCTAGTGAGCAAGCTCAGGTGCCGGTCCATGGTGTCCTGGTTCAGGGGGATCAGCAGATCCAGCCGATCGCCCATATTGGTGATCTTGTCCGGGCCGGTGCGAATGGTGAGAAACGTGTGGCCGCCCCGAATGATGGATTGGTAGGCGTTGTAGACGTTCAGGTGCAGTCCCCGACGGCTGAAGATTTTGGCGAAAATGTCACCTGGGGTGGCAACGCCCTGACCGGCGGCACCCCCTATACCAATAGCAAAGGACTGCCTCATCGATTCCTCTCCAGGCTGGGAGGCCCCGGGCATACCTCCGGGACCGCCGGATCTGATCCGGTAAAACCCTATCAAGACGGCTTTGACGACCGCTGTCTTGAAGTGCGAACCAGCATACACCCAGCCTCTATGGTCTGGCAGGCCCTGCCGTGTGCCGGAGCGCTAGAATCATTCCAATCGATTGATTTCAAGCGGGATCGGCCCGGCATCACAGTTCAGAACGTGGTTCGCCCAGCGAACCCGGTCAGCCAGTCTGAAGCAAGAAGGCGTAATCTGGATGGTTCAGTGAGTCTCCGCGGCTGGCCGCCGCCAGATGACAGCCGGGGCATGGTGAGAAATGGTGAAGAGTCTTCCGATAGCTCCGGTCGAGCACCCCTGGGCCACCATTGTTGTGCTCCTGGGTGCGGCGGTGGTGTTTGGGGCGATTCCGCTGGCGCTGGCCTGGTTGTGGGCGAGACTCTTTTCACCGGCCAAGCCGGGGCTGCAGAAAAATGCAACTTACGAGTGCGGACTCGAAGCCAAGGGTGACGCGTGGGTCCAGTTAGACGTCTCCTACTATCTGTATGCCATCGTTTTCCTGATCTTCGATGTGGAGGCGGTTTTCCTGTTGCCGTTTGCCGCTGCTTTCTCCGGACTGTCGCTGCCGGCTTGTTTGGCGATGCTGGTTTTCCTGCTGTTATTGGTGGAGGGTCTGATCTGGGCCTGCCAAAAAGGGGTGCTGACGTGGGCGTGATGAGGTTTCCATGGACCAGGATCTAAAGACCGAGTTAAGCAAGCACGGAATTTTTGCCACCTCGTTTGAAGAGCTATACAACTGGGGGCGCAAGAACTCCGTTTGGCCGCTCACGTTTGGCCTGGCATGCTGCGCCATTGAAATGATCGCAACCACGATGGCTCGCTATGATCTGGCTCGCTTCGGCGCCGAAGTGTTTCGGCCTTCGCCACGGCAGGCCGACCTGATGATCGTATCGGGAACTGTGACCAAGAAAATGGCTCCCCAGGTGGTGCGGCTGTACAACCAGATGCCGGAGCCGAAATACGTCATCGCCATGGGAGCGTGCGCCATCTCCGGCGGCCCTTTCCGCGATGGCTACAACGTGCTGAAAGGGATAGACCGCTTCATACCGGTCGACGTCCATATTCCGGGTTGTCCTCCCCGGCCGGAGGCGCTGATTCACGCCTTCATGGCCCTGCAGGATAAGATCAGCGGCCAACACCTTACCGGCGAATCGAGACCACGGCATCTAAAGCAAGAGCTGCCGAGCGAGTTTCCGGTGCCGGAGTTTGGCGAGCATGGACTGGAACCGGCACAGAACGATGAGATCTTCCACAACCCACTGAAGGTGCTTCAGGGATGACGCTGGAGGAGATCAGGGGCCGGTTACAGGGGGATATTCCGGGATGCCAGGCGGAGCTGGTGGTCAATGGCAGCCCCTCGGCTCAGAACTCGTTGCTTATCGATCGCCAATATGGGCTCGAGGCCGCTCGGCTGCTGCGCGATGGGCTCCAATTGGATTTTTGCTCCAATGTAACCGCGGTGGATTGGCCGGATCAGGACAAGACGGAGAAGATCAAAACCAAGCAAACCATCGATGGAGTAGAGAAGGAAATAGAGGAGACGAGGAAGACAAAGATTCCGGGCTACCTGGAAGTGGTTTATCACCTCTTTTCCATGGCTAACAAAGAGGGCCCGGTGGTTATGCGGATGCGCACGGCGAACCGGACGGATGACGTAACCCTGCCCTCGCTGACCCCGGTTTGGAGAAGCGCGGAATTTCAGGAGCGAGAGGCTTTCGATCTGTATGGGGTGGTGTTTAAGGGGCATCCGGATCTGCGTCGCATCTTGATGTGGGAGGGATTTACGGATCACCCCATGCGCAAGGATTATGTTCCTCCGCCCGATGATGATGACTTGGAAATACTGAGGGAGCGATGACACAGGTGGCGCCCCCCGAGGCCCAGCAAGACAACCTAATGGAAATATCGATGGGGCCCCAACACCCATCGACCCATGGCGTCTTCCGCATGGATGTTCGCTTGGATGGCGAGCGGGTCATGCGTCTGAAGCCTGTCTTCGGCTACCTGCACCGAAACCACGAAAAAATTGCGGAAGCGGCCAGCTATCTGGCTGCGATTCCCTACACCGATCGGCTGGACTATCTGTGCTCCATGACCAACAACTGGGGATACGCCCTGGCGGTCGAGAAGCTGACGGGCCTGACGGTGCCGGAGCGCGCCGAGTATATCCGCGTGATTGTGGCCGAGCTCACGAGACTGCAGAATCACGCCGGCATGGTTGGGTTTCTGCTGCAGGATATGGGGGCCAGCGGAACCCCGCTGATGTATGCCTTCCGCGAGCGGGAGAGGGTTCTGGACCTGTTCGAATCCTTGAGCGGCGCACGCATGATGTGCAACTACATGCGGTTCGGTGGAGTGCGCGTGGATTGTTCCGCGGAATGGCTTGGCCAAACGGCCAAGCTGGTGGCCGGGTTCAACGGCTTCCTGGATGAGTTCGAGCAGCTGCTGACGGGGAACGAGATCCTGATGGCAAGAACCCAGGGAGTTGGCGTGCTACCCCGTGAACTGGCAATCAACGCTGGTATCACCGGTCCGGGGCTGCGCGCCAGCGGGGTGAATTACGACTTACGTAAAGTGGACCGCTATGGGGTGTACGACCGGTTTCAGTTCCGCGTACCGCTCGGCGAACACGGAGATGTGTTCGACCGTTACATGATGCGGGTGCTGGAAATGCGGGAGTCGCTGAAGATTCTGGAGCAGGCACTGCGCGACATTCCTGCGGGGCCAATCATGGACCCAAAGGCTCGTCTGCGCGGCTTGCGACCCAAGGCAGGTGAGGCTTATGGGCGGATTGAATCGCCTAAGGGAGAGCTGGGTTTTTATTTGATCAGCGACGGCTCGCCCAACCCATACCGGTACCGGGTGCGGCCTCCAAGCCTGATTAATCTGACGGTGCTTGAGGATATGTGCCTGGGGCACAACATCGCAGATGTGGTGGTGATTTTGGGGAGCATTGATATTGTCATGGGAGAAGTGGACCGTTAGCGGGTGCGAGAACGAGAGGAGAAACTGCAGATCCCTCCACTACGCTACGCTCCGGTCGGGATGACAAAGGTAAGGGGTGTTTCCTTGATGCAAAGTTTGCTACTCGGATTGGAAGAGCCACCCATCCGATCCTTCCGCTGCAAATGGAAGCGTTGCTCTTTACTTTGTCATCCCGACCGGAGCGCAGCGCAGTGGAGGGATCTGCAGTTTCTCCTGAGGGACCGGTTGGACAAGTGCCTTAAGTATTCAGAGCGAGGGCAGACGAGATGTTAGGCGAGGGTATTGTTAAAGGGCTGGTGGAAACTGCGCGGAACTTTTTCGGCAGCTTTGTCGATAAGGACCGGCTGGTAACGGTGCAGTTTCCAGAAGAGCGCCTGCCAGTAGCGGAGGCGGCACGCAACTTCCCTTTTCTTATCTATGATGGTGCCGACCCGGAACAAGGGCTCCGCTGCGTGGCCTGCCAGATTTGCGAGAAAGAGTGCCCGCCACGATGCATCACCATTGAAAAGAGTAAAGACAAGAAGCCTGACTTTGTGGGCAAGCAACAGTTCTACCCAGCAGTCTTCGATATCGATGTGTCAGTATGCATGAGCTGCCAGATCTGCGTGGAGGTATGCCCCTTCGACGCGATTCGCATGGATAACGAATTCGAGCTGAGCACGGATGACCGCTTCGGCGGACTTCTCTGGACAAAAGAAAAGCTGGCGCGACCCAATGAACACTACCTGGCCATCCATCCGACAGAAGCCAACGAGGTGGAGGCCCGACGAGCAGAAGAAAAGGCGCAGGCCGAGGCCAAGAAACAGCAACCCGCGGTGACCAAATAATGCTGGACCAGGTGTTTGTCCTGCTCAAGCACTGGCTCCTCGGTTACTCACCGGCAGCGATCCAACCAGCGGTTTCGATCCTGCTGACTATCATTCCCATCCTTCTGGTCTTCCCGGTGTTGTTTGCGTTGACGACGGTTTTGGAGCGCAAGGGATTGGGGCGGATTCAGAACCGCTACGGTCCGAATCGGGTGGGATTCTTTGGCATCCTGCAGCCCATGGCGGATGCGCTGAAGTCGCTTACCAAGGAAGATATTATTCCCGCCTCGGCAGACCGTACCGTGCATTTTCTGGCGCCCCTGGTTCTGTTGGCGGTCGCGTTTCTGCCCTATGCGGTTCTGCCGATTGGCCGGAACATGATCGCCGCCAATCTGGATGCAGGGGTGCTGTTCTTCTTCGCCATTGGAGCAATTTCAGAGTTGTCTGTGTTTATGGCGGGATGGTCGAGCCGCAACAAATATTCGCTGCTCGGCGCGATGCGGGCGGTGGCGCAAATGATCAGCTACGAGGTGCCGCTGCTCCTCTCGTCGATTGCCGTCATCATGGCGACCGGCTCGCTGTCGACGGTCGAGATCGTGGAAAAGCAAGCGGGCTTCTCGGGAATTTTTCCTCACTGGTATGTGCTGACACCGTGGGGGTTCGCCGGGTTCATCCTGTTTATGATCTCCGCCACCGCTGAGACCAACCGTTCTCCATTCGACCTGCCGGAAGGAGAGTCCGAGATTATTGCCGGATATTACATTGAGTACTCCGGCTTTAAATTCGCCCTGTTCTTCCTCGGCGAGTATCTGGGGATGTTTGCTATCAGCGGCCTGGGAATCACGTTGTTTCTGGGCGGCTGGTCGGCACCGCTGCCGTTTCTGACCTGGATTCCATCGTGGATATGGTTCTTTGCCAAGCTGCTGGGGCTGATCATCGGATTCATCTGGGTGCGCGGCACTTTGCCCCGCCTGCGGATGGACCAGCTGATGAGCTTTGCCTGGAAATTCATGTTGCCGATGGCCTTGGTCGTCGTGGTAGCGGCTGGGGCGTGGCGCTTTCTGCCCCTGGGCGTGACCCGGTGGCTGGTGAGCATGGTATTCATTGCAGTTGCTTATGTGTTGTTGGCTCGTGGTGTGGAGACCAGAAACAAGACCGCAAAACGAATCTATCGTTTTGCTGAATGAGACCGATGAGCGCTGCATTTTTTATTCTTGCGGTAGTGACCCTGGTGGGCGCGTGTGCGGCGATGATGCTGCGCGGCCTGGTGCATTGCGCTTTGGCGCTGGCGGTTGCCTTTGCCGGAATCGGAACGCTTTACCTCTCCCTCGGCGCTCAGTTCCTGGGCCTGGCGCAGCTACTGGTTTACGTGGGCGCGATTGCCGTCCTGATCGTCTTCGTCATCCTTCTCACCCGGGGCGGTGATAGCGATTCGCCGCCGCTGGCTCCAGCAGCTTTGCCGATTACAGGAATTCTGGTGGCGATGGCCTTATTCGCCGTCCTCGCCTGGGCAGTCTTGCATAGCTTTGCAGTGCATCCCTCCGGACAGCCTGCTACGCCAGTCACTGTCCGCCAATTGGGCACTGATTTGATGGCGGGTTATGTGTTTCCGCTGGAAGTGATCGGGTTGATGCTTACCGCCGCGCTTATAGGAGCAGTGATCGTAGCCATGAAGGAGAAACCGGGCACGCAATGACTCCTCTCACGGGATGTTTGCTTGTTTCTTCCCTGCTGTTTGCGGTCGGTCTCGCGGGCGCGTTGACTCGCAGAAACACGATCCTGGTGTTGGTGGGCATTGAGCTGATGCTGAATGCGGCCAACCTCAACTTCGTTGCCTTTTGGCGCTTCGGACACCACGCCGGACCGTCCACCGGCATGATTTTTGGACTCTTCTCCATCGGCGTCGCGGCAGCGGAAGCGGCGGTCGGGCTCGCACTCATTCTTGCGGTGTACCGGCATGCCAAAACTACAGACCTGAGCCAGCTCACGGGGAGGCCACAGTAAAGCCGCCTATGGCCTCAACTGTTTGGATTGTTCGTTATCTGTGGTTGATTCCGGCACTCCCCCTCTTGGCTGCGGGGATCGGTGCGCTGCTCAAGCAGAGACAGCGCAAATTCGCGGCCACGATAGCGATTGGAGCTATGGGGCTTTCGCTGGTGCTGGCGTTGGCGGCCTTTGCCTATCTGTTACACGAGCCGCAGCGGCTATTCTTCAATTTTCCGTGGATGCAAGCTGGATCCGACTGGGTAAAGCTGGGATGGATGTTGGACCCGCTGACAGCGATCATGCTGGTGATGGTCACCTTCGTCGGGCTGCTGATTTTTATCTACAGCACGGCGTACATGCACCACGACGAAAACTTCACCCGTTTTTTTTGCTTCCTCTCCCTCTTCGCCGGGGCGATGCTCGGGCTGTTGATCGCCAACAGTCTGCTGCTGCTGTTCATGTGTTGGGAGGTCGTGGGGCTTACGTCGTATCTGCTGATCGGCTTCTGGTATGAAAGGCCCGCAGCCGCAGCCGCGGCCAAGAAGGCGTTCATCACGACCCGGGTCGGGGATCTCGGGCTGCTATTGGGCATGGTCTGGCTCTACGGACAAACCGGCACGCTGCTCTTTTATGACGGGGGCGCCGGATGCATGGAGCAAGGGCCGCTCTCGTTGCTGACCGCGAAAACCTTAACTGGGATTGCGCTCTTGATCTTCTGCGGAGCGGTGGGCAAATCGGGCCAGCTGCCGCTGCACGTCTGGCTTCCGGACGCAATGGAGGGCCCGACACCGGTAAGTGCCCTGATTCACGCTGCGACCATGGTGGCGGCGGGCGTCTACCTGGTAGCGCGCGTTTATCCACTCATGAGCATGTCAACCAATGCGCTTGAGGTAGTGGCCTGGGTTGGAGCGCTGACTGCCATCTTCGCTGCACTGGTGGCGGTGGCGCAGGACGACATCAAACGTATCCTGGCCTACTCGACCGTCTCGCAGCTGGGCTACATGATGCTCGGCATCGGTGTGGGCGGGGTATCTGTGGGCATCTTCCACTTGATTGCCCATGCGTTTTTCAAAGCACTTCTGTTTCTCGGCGCGGGATCGGTGATCCACGGCTTGATGGGGGAGCAGGACATTCGCGAAATGGGGGGCGTCCGCAAGTGGATGCCAGTCACCTTTGCCACCTATGCAGTGGGCACGCTGGCCCTGTGCGGGTTCCCCTTATTCTTCTCCGGGTTTTGGAGCAAGGATGCGATCCTCCATGCCGCTTATGGTTGGAACATCTCGCGAGTGCCTTTTTATCTGGGCGCGATCGGCGCGTTGCTCACCGCCTTCTACATGACGCGCCAGGTCTGTTATGTCTTTTTCGGCCGTAAGCGCAAGGACCCGGCACCGGACCCCATTGCGCCCTCGGAGACGGCGGCCTCGGATCCTCATGAGGCCGCGCATGAGAGCCCGGCTGCCATGACGGTGCCGTTGATGATTCTGGCGGGCTTCGCGGTTCTGCTGGGGTTCATCGGAACTCCGGCATGGCCATGGTTACAAGCATTTCTTGAAATGCGGCACAGCGGCGTGGACTTCGGCCAGTTTGCGGAAAACGGCCTTCTTCCGTTGATGCTGGGTTCGTCGCTGCTGGTCTTCGCCGGTCTTGGGCTGGGCTGGTGGATCTATGGCCGACGGACGATCAAGCATGCCGCCGACGCGGATGCGTTGGAGCGACTGCAGCCGGCAGTCTTCCACGCGCTGCGGCAAGGCCTGTATATCGACCAGCTTTATGCGCAAACCGTTCTGCGGCTGGCATGGTGGATCGCGAACGTTGCGAATTGGCTGGAGCGATGGGTTTGGAGCGGTATCCCGCTGATCGTGTCGGCCCTGACCAAAGGGCTGGGATGGATCGATTTCTCGCTCGATCGATGGGTGGTGAACAAGGGATTCGACGAAGGATGTGACGGCGTGGCGGATGGCGGCCGTCTGCTGGCGCGGTTACAGGACGGCCGAGTCCAGAACTATCTGCGGTACCTGGGAGTCGCGGTGGCGGCTTTGGCTCTCTTCCTGCTGCTAGGACACAGAGGATGAGCAACAACCTGCCCTTAGTCAGCTTGCTCACCCTGCTTCCCTTTGCCGGCGGAATTGTGGTGCTGATGCTCGGACGGATGGGACGTTCGGCGGCTCGGCTGATCGCCGCCGGCTTCGCCACTGTGGCGGTCGCTTACACCGCGTTGCTCTGGAGCCGATTTCAGCCTGCGTTCGCGGGGATGCAACTCGAGGAATTGCACGCATGGGAGCCGGCGATTGGACTCGCCTACCACGTCGGCTTGGATGGCCTGAGCCTGCTGATGCTGGCTGTTTCGTCCGTCGTGGTCCTGATGGCTGTCGCTGCTTCCTGGAGCAATCCGAAACAGGGGCCGGCGTATTTTGCTTTCCTGCTCTTCCTTGAGACGGGTCTGTTCGGCACCTATACGGCGCTGAACTTTCTTCACTGGTTCCTCTATTGGGAGCTGAGCTTGATTCCGGCGTTTTTCCTGATCCGGATCTGGGGCGGCTCGGGACGTGCGCGCGCAGCAACCCAGTTTTTCGTTTACACCATGGTCGGCAGCATTACTTTGCTGCTTGCCTTCCTGGCTATCTTTCTTGCCAGCGGCAGCTTCGATTTCATCGAGCTTGCGCGGATGGCCCAGACCGGGCAACTGGCTACCGCCATTGGGCAAAACCTGCACTGGCATCAGTGGGACAGCGGCCACATCACCATGGTGTTGTTTTGCGGTGCTTTTCTGGGATTCGCAGTCAAGACGCCGGTGGTTCCGTTCCACGGTTGGCTCGCCTCCGCCTATGCGGAAGCGGCGCCGGAGACGACCATGGCGCTCACCGGCGCTTTGTCGAAAATGGGAGTGTATGGGTTTCTCAGGATCCTGCTTCCCATCTTCCCGGAGCAGATGTGGCGCGCTCGAACGATTCTTCTCTGGTTGGCTATCGCCAGCATCGTGCTGCCCGCCTTCGCCGCCTGGGCACAGAGCGACTTGAAGCGAATGTTTGCCTACGGGTCGATCAACCATTTGGGATACTGCATTCTTGGCATCGTTGCCGTAGCCGGCTCTAACGGCGGGAAGGCGAGCCTGGTGAGCGGCAAAGCGGCAGCCCTGACCGGGGTGATGCTGCAGCTGTTCAGCCACGGCATCACCGCGGCGGCCCTCTTCTGGTTTTTGGCGCTGCTCGAAAGGCGCAGTGACGGCCTGACCGGCCTTAACGATTTCGGTGGTCTGCGCCGCGCGATGCCGGTGTTTAGCGGACTGATGGGGATCACCCTCTTCGCTTCTCTCGGCTTACCCGGACTGATGGGCTTCCCGGGAGAATTTCTGATCTTCAAGGGAGTGTTCCGGCTGGACGGGTGGGCGGCGACGCTGGCGACGTTGGGCTTACTGATGACCGCCGTCTTCCTGCTCACCCTTGTGCAGCGCGTGTTCTCAGGTCCGCTGGGTGAACGTTGGGCCCGGATGCCGGACCTGACACTGGCCGAACGATGCATGCTTGCTCCGGCGGTGGTCGTCATGTTCGCCGTGGGGCTTTACCCGCAACTGATCAGCGGAATGGTGCACGGCACGGTGGTGCGCTTTGCCGGCCTGGTGGGGTATTGACCATGCTTGCCTGGACCATCTACCTCTCATTTATCGGCGCAGTCGCGGTTACACTCACGCCCGCGACTCGCCCGGTGCTTGCCCGCTTCCTCGCGTTGCTCACAACACTCGCGGGGCTGGGCCTGGCCATCGTAGCCGTGGCGCAGAATCGATCGGGCCAGCTGATCACCATCGTTCGAACGCCGTGGATACCGACGCTGGGCATTGAATATCATCTGGCCGCCGACGGCATCAGCCTGGCTCTGGTTTTGTTGACCGGAATTGCAGCGGTCGCCGGAGTACTTTTTTCCTGGAATGTCGAACGACGGGTAAAAGACTTTTTCGCCCTCTACCTGGTGTTGATCGGCGCGGTGTACGGTGTCTTCCTAAGCTTCGATCTGTTCGAGCTTTTTGTCTTTTATGAGATTGCGATTATCCCGAAGTATTTTCTGATCGCTATCTGGGGATCGACACGCCGGGACTATGCGGCCATGAAGCTGGTTCTCTACTCCTTTGCGGGAAGCGCCCTGGTGCTGGCCGGTATAGTGGCTGCGTACGTTGTTTCGGGTGAGCACACACTGAGCCTGGAGACGCTGGCACACTTTCCCTTCCCGGTACATTTTCAGATGTGGGCCTTTCCGCTGGTGTTCGTGGGATTCGCTGTACTCGCCGGCATGTGGCCTTTCCACACCTGGGCGCCTACCGGCCACGCAGCCGCCCCAACTGCCGCTTCAATGTTGTTGGCAGGCGTGGTGATGAAGCTGGGGGCCTACGGATGCCTGCGTGTGGCCATGATGCTGTTTCCGCGCGGGCTCGATCCATGGGGATTTCACGTGCTCGGGTTCGGATCGTGGCAGCAAGTCTTTGCTCTGCTCGCCGTCATCGGCATCGTTTACGGCGCGAGCATCGCGCTGGTGCAAAAGGACCTCAAATTTGTTGTCGGCTACTCCAGTGTCAGCCACATGGGCTTTGTGCTGCTGGGCCTGATGACCCTGAACCAGATCGGCCTGTCTGGCGCGGTGTATCAGATGTTCTCCCACGGAATCATCGCAGGGCTGTTGTTCGCGGTGGTGGGGCGCATGGTTTATGACCGCACGCACACGCGCGATCTGGGTGAGCTCTCACGTATTCCGCTCGGCCGGCTGATTCCCTTTGCCGCAGTCACCTTTGTTCTGGCGTTTATGGCTTCGATTGGCCTACCGGGCTTTAGCGGGTTTATCGCCGAGTTGGAAGTGCTGATCGGCACCTGGCGCGCTTTTCCCTGGATGACCTGGGTCGCGGGGCTCGGAATCCTGATCGGCATTGCATTTTCGTGGCGGGCTCTGCAAGCCACTTTCTTCGGCGAGCCTGCGATCGCTAAAGCGCACGAGGAAGTGATGCCGCCCATCAGCGTGCCGGAGCGTCTTGGAGCATACCTGTTGTTGGCGAGCACCATCGTGTTGGGTCTCTATCCCAGACTGCTGATGGACCTGATTCTGCCCGGCCTCAACGGGCCATTATTTGAACAGCTTCGCCAGGGTGGGTGGAGATGACCGGCTCCAGCTACTCAGAACTTCTGCGGTTGACGGCACCCGAGATTGTGGTGGCGCTGACGGCAATCCTGGTGCTGGTACTCGACCTCAGCTTCTTGCGCCGGGCATCGCTGGCTCTTCGCTTCCGGTCGGCGGCCGTTGCTGCCAGCAGCGGCTGCATCCTCGCGCTGGCCGTGATGGAAAGATTCTCTGCGCCAGGCACCTTGCCCGCGGGAATGCTGGTGGTCAATCCTCTGACACAGCTGGTACAGATTGCCCTGCTGGTACTGGCAATACTCGTTTTTCTCCTGACCGACTCCGCACGCTTTACCACCCATGTGGGCGAGTACTGCGCACTGATATTATTCGCCACCACTGCGATGATGCTGCTGGTGAGCACGCAAAACCTGTTGATCATCTTCATCACGATTGAGTTCCTGAGCCTTTCGCTCTACATCCTCGCCGGCTTCGACAAGGAGAGCCCTCAATCGGCGGAAGCCGGGCTCAAGTATTTTCTGTTTGGAGGTATGTCGGCCGGAATCCTTTTGTTTGGCATGAGCTTGCTCTACGGCCTTTCTGGTTCCCTCGTCCTCGGATCGATCGCTGCCGCGGTTCAGGATTCGCCGGCCGATCCGCTGCTGACCCTCGCCATCGTCATGGTGCTAACAGGATTGGGATTTAAGATCGCGGCGGCGCCCTTCCACATGTGGGCTCCCGAGGTCTATCAGGGAGCGCCGACGTTGAGTGCTGCGCTAGTCGCATCCAGTTCCAAGGTTGCCAGTTTCTTTGCGTTGTTCGTGGTCTTCTACCTGGGGTTGATGGGTGCCGTGGGGAGTGCCGCATGGGGTCATTATTCCGCCGGGTGGGCTCCGGTGATCGCGATCGTTGCCGTGATCTCGATGGTCTGGGGCAACCTGGCGGCAATTGCGCAGACCAGTGTCAGACGGCTGATCGCTTATTCCGCTATTGGACACGCGGGGTATATGTTGATCGCGCTGGTCGTTCACACCGGGCAAAGCTTGATCGCGCTGGTCTACTACGTCGTAACCTATGCCTTGGCGACTCTAGGCACCTTTGGCGTGCTCTCCGCACTGGAGAGCGAGAAGGTAGACAGCATTACGGAGTTTCGCGGACTGAGTAAGCGCGCTCCCGATCTTTCGTTTTGCCTGTTGATTTTTTTTCTTTCCCTGGCCGGCATTCCTCCGCTGGCGGGCTTCTTCGGCAAGTTCTATGTATTTGCTTCGGCTCTGAACGTCACGGACCACTTTGGCTTGCTGTGGTTAGTAATGTTGGCGCTCGCCATGAGTGTGGTTTCGTTTTACTACTATCTGAAGGTGCTCAAACAAGCCTACGTCTCCGAACCGGCGACGGGAGCGGGGCAAATCCAGGTGCCGGCAATCACCCGAATCGCTTTGTGGGCAATGGCGGCGCTGGTCGTGGTCCTCGGGTGTTTGCCTGATTTGCTGTTGAATCGTATCGCAGCGGCAGTTACTGCCGCATTTCATTGAGACCACTTAGGGTGTCTGTGTCGTTAGCAAAGTCAGGCGGAAATCGGACGGGTGCCCCATGTTCGCCAAAGCGTACATGGGACGAAAAAGATGGGCGCAGCCCTACGACCGCTCTTGCCAGTCGATCGGAGAATCCCGTCGCGAACGTCGATGGCCTTTAAAGGGACTGCTTAACCGGCCCCCCAATGACCCCAGGACTTGCGTCCTGGGCTACTTTCAATCGCCAGGACGATTGATATGAGTTCGCCAGTTGATGCAGCGAAAGCGATCGTTGGGCTGCGCCCATCATTTTCGTCCCACGTACGCTTTGGCGAACGTGGGGCACCCGTCGCTTCCCTCCGACCCGTTCGAGGTGACTTCGGTCCATGACACACTCTGATCCAGATACTGATAGCTACCTGGCGACAGGTTTTCGCGATGTAGACGCGGCGGCCGTAGACAAGATGGCTCGATGCCTGGCGTACATGGACTCGCTCCCGGGTTTTCAGCAATACAAGGCCGCAATTCTGGAAAGTATGAAACTGCAGCGCGGCTCTATTACCGCGGATCTGGGATGTGGGCTTGGTTTCGACGTACGGCGCCTTTCTGCCCTGGTCGGGTCCACGGGACGGGCCATCGGCGTGGACTCAAGCATGGCACTGATTCGATCCGCCTGTTCCGCGAACAACGGCTTCCCGGCGGTCGAGTTCATTCAAGCGGATATCCAGAGCCTGCCCTTTGGGAGTGGCGTTCTGGACTCGTGCAAGATAGACCGGACACTACAGCATGTGGAGCGACCGGCTGCGGTCCTCGCGGAAATATTCCGAACGATACGTTCCGGCGGCGCGGTCGTGTGCGCAGAGCCTGACTGGGGAACCTTTGTCATCGACGATGCCCGGCATCCGATCGCTCAGCAGGTTGCCCAGGTGTGGTGTGAAGGCTTCCGCAATCCACGGATCGGGCGTGAACTAGGGAAACGTCTTAAAGAGGCGGGGTTCGTTGATCTCCAGATCCAGGAGGTTGTCTTAGCGACGCTTGACTTTGCGAGTTGCGACACGGTGTTCGATATCACGCAGAGCGCGATGCAACTGGCGGCGCGCAGTGGAAGCGAAGAACCACTCGCGTGGCTCGCAAACCTACGCGATCGCAGCGAACCAGTTTGCTGCTCGGTAACGCTTGTGATTAACTTCGCAAAGAAGCCCTGAAGTTTACAAAGGAGGAAGCAATGCCTCTCGTCCGCATTGATCTTCTTGAAGGCAAGACAGCCGAATACGGTGTCGAGATTGGCCAGATCGTCGCCCAAGCGCTATCCGAAGTTTTGAACGTCCCGAAAGATGACCTCTTCCAGGTCATCACAATGCATGCCAAAACCGGCTTGCGGTTCGATCGGAATTATCTTGGCCTTCAACGATCTGACGATTGCATATTTTTGCAGATCACTCTGAACAGCGGCCGCACCGTTGAGATGAAGCAGCGTTTCTACAAAGCCGTAGCTGACGGGCTGCACGAAAGCCTGAAGGTGAGGAAAGAAGATGTCTTAATCAACCTGGTAGACGTGCCAAAGGAAAACTGGTCCTTCGGCAATGGTGAAGCTCAATATGCGCCCGTTCCCCCTGCCTGAAGCGCTTTCAAGCTTGCCCATGCGCCAATTCGGGCTGGTTGCCGGTAGCGTGATCAGGGGCGCCGAAGGTGTCGCGGATGTCCTGGTAGAGCGGGCCTAAAATCGTCGCCAAACTCTCGGCAAGACCCTGGATATCCGATACCTGTGGCGGGACCGGAAGGCCGGCCTCCTGGTAGTACTTGTTAAATTCCTCTTGCACTCGTGCAGCCGACAGGCGGATGTCGGGGACGCCCGAAACTGGCGTCCCGTTGACCTCGCTCACCATCGCACGCATCACCACGGCGATGTCTTTCTCGAACGCAACCCCAATCTGAGCAACGGGCTCGGGTAGCTGGCTGAGCGGTTTGCTTGCGAGATACTGCACAGCTGTAATTTGCACTTGCAGGAGTGTGCGCAACGAAGGCTGCCATCGGCGGAAGTCTTCACGGAACTGCAGCTTGCGCTTGCGCGTGGGGCCAAATTCGAACAGGACGCCGTCGGCTTGCGCCGAGGCTGCCAGAAAGCCGGCGTTGAGCTGGTCGCGGAGCTGGCGGATTCTCTGCATGGCCTTTACCTGGTCCTTCTCCAGTAACTGCTCGGTCAGCTCGGCAAACAGCCCAAGATTGCGAGCAAAGACGGTCTGCAATTCCTCCAGGGCATCCCTCACCCACAAGCGGTCATAGATGAGCCACATGCACATTAAACCAAGCAGAACCCCGCAGACCCGGTCGCGGGCTATGGAGAGAGAGGTCTGGATGGTGAATTCCTGCAGATTAATCAGGTAAAAGGCCAGTGCCATTTGTACGCCGATGTAAGAAACCCTTGCGGAAGCGGTGGCAATCCAGGAGGAGATTGCGGTGACCACCACAAACAAGACGGTAAAGCCGACAATCGAGTCGATGTAGGGCAACACAAAAACCTGTGCCCCCATGCCAAAGACAAAGCCGCCGATGATTGCCCCGACAAGGCGCAGGAATTGCTTCTGTCGCGATGAGCCAATCGTGGAAAGGGCGGTGATGATACAAGTGGCTATCGAAGTACTTAGCCCGGGCCAGTCAAGCGCCGTATAGATCATGTAACTGGCCATGGATGCGAGCGTGCCACGCAAGGCAAATTGCACATGCGCGGGATTGGAGAAGGCATCGGGGGCGAAAAAGGGCTTGGGTTGCCCCTCATCCAGCGTCGCAGGAGCGAACTGGGCGACCTCGGCCGATCCCGAGAATGCCTCGGGGACGAGCGCGACAATCCTCTCCATTGCTGACAAGAAAGGCAGCTTCGAGGGCTCCTCCGGAGACCGCTGAATCTTTGCCGGCTGACGCCGCAGTACCAGATCTTTGCAAAGTACTTTAAGCTGGTCTGCCAGACGTTGGCAGCGAACTTTGTCTGCCGGGTCTATGTGCGAAACCGGGCCACCGCCTGCCACCGTATTGGCGCGTTCGGAAACAGCACGCCTGAAATTAGCCGTCACGTCCATCAATTGCCCCAACAGCGCAACCGCGGTCAGAAACTGAGTCTTAAAGTGGTCGCTGTATCGAGAGCGAATGATGAGCCTGCGCAGCCTGGAATTACCGATCGTGGCATAAAGGGCAAGCCGTTTCTCCGACACGCTATCCAGAGGCTGCTCTTCGGCTGCGCTGCGCAAAACATTTTCCACCGTGTCGAGCCGGTTCTCGATTCCTTCGGTAAGGTCAGAAGTGGGGTGAAGTGTGCGGAAGACATACTCAACCACAATCGACACAACGATGCCTATGGCGACCACGCCCGCCAACCATAGCGTGCCCGAGACCCGGTCGTTTACGTTGATCATGTCTCGATCCCAAAGCGGGACGGCGCCGGCAATGGTGAAGCCAAAGGCTACCGCCGTGCCGTAGTCGGTCATGATGCTGATCAGAAAAAAGGACGCGAAGAGGCTGATGCCAACGCCAAGGAAGTGGGTGAGCGGATCGTCGACCAGCATTGCGGCGCCGATCAAGGTGTACACCGTGGCCAAGCAAAAAAACGCGATGGCCTTCAGCCCGGAAACCAGGGTAGCGGTCGGATCTTCCCGGCTTATGAATAAGGTGAAAATGGCGCCCAGGAAGCCGGTGGGAATTTGAAAGGTATTGACGATCAGCATGACGAGCGTGGCAGCGATGGTGACGCGGGCTACGACCCACGCTCTGCCCGGATACGGTGTGAGCTCACTCTTCAGGAAGCTCCAAAACCATTTCACCGCCTCATCCACGGGGTCTGGCTGAGACACCGTTGCCAACGCCTTACCTTGAGCCGCCATGGCTATTTTTCTCCGCGAATCACGACCACGGCAGACTCGCTCAGGCGAAATGGCTCCGTTTCCGCCGCAACGATGCGAACCCGTACCGGGTACCGGGTCGCCAGATGCACCCAATTCAATGAGCGCTGCACATCCGGCAACCCAGTGGAGGTAAAAGTCCCCACCAGCGTGGAATCCGGCGTTACGCCGAACCCCACGCTGTCCACGATGCCGTCATAGCGCACCGAAGGCCGGGAGAGAACGTAGACATCGGCGTGCATCCCGGGATGGATGTGGTGCAATTGCGTCTCGCGGAAGTTGGCCACCGCCCACCAGACTCGGGTATCTATCAAGGTAAAAACCTGCTGGCCGGTGTGGGCGTAGGCGCCCCGGGAAATCGTAAGGTTGGTCACGCGCGCGTCAAAGGGCGCATAAACCCGGCAGTTGTTCAGGTTGTACTCTGCGGTGCGGATGGCTGAGGCCCGGCCCTCGCGTTGGGCGGTGAGGGGATCCAGCGTAAGCACGCTGTGCTGCGATTGATTCAGTTGCGCGTGGCTCTGCTCCTGGGCTGCCTTGGTCTGCTCGTACTGGGCCTGCGCTGAGACCACCTGGGCCTGGGCTAACAGCAGTTGCGAGCGCAGCTGCTGCACTGTCTGTTGCCGCGCGGTCACGGCGGTTCTGACCTGGTCTACCTGGTCCACAGTGACAAATTGCTTGGCTAACAGCGGCTCAATGCGATGGAAATTGTTGGTCTGGTAAGCCAGTTCGGCGCTGGCACTATCGAGGGCCGCCTGCGCCGCTGCAACATTCGCCTTGGCTTCATTGACTGCAGCTGCGGCGCGGTCAACATTCGCGGCCGCGCTATCTGTGTTTGCCCGGGAAGCACCAACCGCGCTGACCTGAGAGGCGATGGTCCTTCGCTGATCGACAATCTGGCCCTCGAGCGTCGCGAGGTCGGACCTCGCTTTTTCCAGGGCGTACTCGTAGGGCCGTGGGTCGATCTCAAAGAGCAGCTCGCCCTGTTTGCGGAATTCATTATCCTGCACGGCCAGTTGATCGATAGGGCCGTCTACTTGCGGAGCTATGCCGATGAAGTTGGCAAACACCTCGGCATCGTCTGTGCGCGGGTGGAGGTTCGTGTGGATGATGACCGCCGCCCCCGTAAGCACCGCGGCGGCAATGATGACAACGCTGACGATCAAGCCGAGCCGCCGGCGCTGTTCAACTGTGTCGTTTTCCGGCATCGCATCTCCTCCGGGATTAACTGAAAAACAAGAGCCAGAGCGTGAAGGTAAAAAACGCAGTCAAGCACGGATATACCAGGATCAGCGGCCAGAGTAAGTGATCCTCGAGCTTGATACGCACGAAAAACCAGCGCACGAGAGACGCAAGCAGGATGCCTATCACGCCACAGATGATCCACGCCGGGAAATAGGACCCCAGGATATTCAACGTAGGCGCGCGCGAACATCCAGAAACCAACAACGCAGCGGCCAGGGACGCTCCAGCGGCAGCGACCCGGTGGATGGCTCGGTCGAAGGCTCGGTCGGGGAGCGCGGGTAAGTTTTCTGTCAATTTTCCCATCGGTTTCTTCTCGTGGACATGAAGTTCATGGCCCCTTCGGGTGAAGCAAATCGCCGGTCTGGAAAGCTAACGCCGCAATTGTCGTCAACAACTGAGTACGCGCGCTCACATCTTCCGTGCGCGCGGCCGCCAAAGCGCGTTGTGCCGAGACCACATCAATCTGGCTGCGCACCCCGTAGTTGTAGGACTGCAAAGCGGCTTCATAAGAAGACGACGACGCTTCGAGCAATGCGGCTGCGGCCTTTTGCTGGCGAAGCGCAGTGCGGGCGTTCGAGTACGCTGCCCACACCTGGTTTTCGACCTGATCGCGGATGGCATCGACTTCGGCGGCGGCTTGCTTTTGATCGGCCTGGGCTCGCGCTAAGCGGCTCTCGCGTGCAAATCCATCGAAAAGCGTCCAACTCAGAGTGAATCGTGCACTCCAGAACTCCTGGTTGGCGGAATATTGTCCGGGGGTATTGTTCTGCTCGGAATAATTTTTGGCCAGGCCGGCAGTGCCACCGATGGTCAGCGTGGGCAAATAAGCGGTCTTCGCCGCTTTTATTCCGGCACGGGCAGCGCGCAGATCGGCCACTCTCTGCATGAGATCGGGCCGTTGGGCAAGGGCGTGATCGATCGATGTTTCGACCGTGGCTGTCAGCTCTTGCGGAATGGTCAGCGATTGAATGCTCTCAACCTGCAATGAGTTGACGGGAGAAATACCGAGAACAGTGGCCAGATCTCCGTGTGCGATTTCCGATGCACCGATCACCGCCTGCAAATCATAATCGGCCTGTGCCTCGGCACTGCGTGCCTCGAGCACATCAGGCAGAGTCGCCAGCCCCAGTGTAAGCCTGGCTTCCGCCGCCTCTCGCACGGTCTGCGCATTCTTCAGGTTGGCTTCCGCCGCATCCTGCTGTCCCTTGGTATTGAGCACCTGATAGTACGCGGCCATGACCTCGTAGATCACCTTGCGATGCGTGTCGTTGAAAAGGAAGTTCGCCGCCAACAGATTGTTGCGGCTCACGGCGATCTCGTCCAACCGGCGGCCGAAATCGAAGATGGTGTAGTCCAACTCGAGTGCAGGTGAATATGTCTCTACCGTCTGCCGGTAGTAACTGGGCGCGAAGAAGAGGTTGTCGCGGGCGCTCTGCGCGACCACGAGCGCAGCCACGGTGGGATAGAGAGTCGACTTGCTGACCCCCAGGTCGGCTGCGCGTGCCTTGGCATTCTGCCACGCGACGCGCGTGTCAGGGTTGTTTTGCTCGGCAATGTTTATCAGTTCCGGCAGGTTATAGATCTTGGCCGGATCTGGAGTGACGACTGGAACAGGCCGCGGCGGCAGAGGAGTATGCATGGTCTCTTGCCAAGGCTGACTCGGCGAAACCGGTGCTCTCTGGGCGCTGGCGATTGCTGCGGCGAACAGCACGCCAAGAACGGCGACCGAGTTGGTGAGCGATACCTTCATTCCCCGAAGCGCAAAGACCCAAACCAAGATTTCCTATAGATGTATACCTGAGGCAGTGGTCGTGCACATCAATTAGAAAATATGGTCTGAGCAACCGGATGATAGCATTCCGGTTCCGCGGGGGGAACGGCGAAGGTTCAGGGAACTGCGGATCTGGCTATTGCGGAAGGCTAACGGGCGGAATTTTTTGGTCCGCCCGTTGTTCGCCGGGAACTGCAGCAATTGACTACCGATAGGAATTCGAAATAACTACGTCCAGATTGAGAGGAGTAGCAATGGGTTGGTTGCTAACCATGCCAGGGGTGAAACGGTATTGACTGACGGCAGCAAGGACGCTTGCATCTACGCCCGCGCCGGCCGACTTTACGATCTTGAGATCAGAGGGCTTGCCAGTCTTATCGACGATCATTGCGACAACCACCTGGGTCTCATTGCTGAGCAACCGGGCCGTGCCGGTGGAATCTGCTACGACATCCACGGTGTAAATCAACTTGGGAGCGATTACTCCAGTCGAAATACGTCTCGCTTGGGGCGCAGGGCCGTTGTTGGCGACCTGGGTTTGGGCAGGCGTGCTTGCCTGGGCGTGGAGCATAACGGAGGACAGAGAGAGTATGGCTACTATTAGTTTACGCATGATATCTATCTCCTGAGTTAATGGTGCCCGTCACCAATCTATCCCCGCCAATACTCGACTGTCAACCTATTTTTTCTAACTATTAATTTCATTGGGTATTTATCGCCTTTGTTTACTATCAAGTGACCAATCCTTAAAAGAGCCGCCTAAAAAGTAAAGACCTGTGAAACAGCGCCGATCGCGCGCGAAATTGGCGCGCGGGCGCAGTGCTCGATCAAAGCTGGAGTGGGCAGTGCGAATTACTGCGTAGGCGGCGTGCTTCTGGGAAACGATTTGGCTAAGTAGTCGGTGATCTGATCGAATTCTTCGTCGGTGGCGACGGCTCCCCGTGCCGACATATTCTGCACCAGGCTATTCCATTCCTGCGCGCTCAGGTGTTGGCCGGCGGCCAAATCTGGTGAGTGGCAAGCGGAACAAACTCTGACCGTCAAATCGTGTCCCGGCCCAGGCGGTAGATGAGTGGGCGCAGAAGGCACAGAGACAACCGCATTCGCTACGGGCGCAGCGTTCTGCGGTTTAGCCATCGCTGCCAATGTGTCGGTGCTCTCTCCGGTTAAGCTGAAGACCACGACGGAGTCGCCGGCGAGCGCCGCACCGATCAAAAGACCGCCGGTAGCAACCACTGCGATGTACTGCTGCCCTTTCGCATCCGCGTACGTGATCGGCGTGGACTCAGCCGACGCGGGAAGTTTCACCGTCCATATTTCTTTTCCGGTTTTCGTTTCAAAGGCGCGGAAACGAGCGTCGTCGGTGGCGCCGACGAACGTCAGGCCGCCGGCGGTGACGATGGCGCCGCCAAGGCCGGGACGACCGGTATTCTGTTTGCCGGGTGGCAAACTGTCGGTCACTCCCAGCGTGGTTCGCCAGGCAATCTTGCCGGTGTTCACGTCGACTGCGACCAGTTGGCCCCACGGTGTTGGGGTACAGGGCAGGTGGTTGGCGGGATTCCAGAAACGAACGGTTCCGGCGAGCGGCCCGGAGTTGGAATAGCTACCATCCGGGTTACGAATGATGCGCATCGGTTGACCCAGGTTGTTCACGTTGGCGACAAATAAGCCGAGCCCGGGATCGAAGGCACCGCCATAGTAGTTGACTCCGCCCTGCGTGCCCGGCAAGGTGACGGTGTAGCGATTGAGCGCGGTGGGCGTATAGGGTACTTCTGCTAACAGCATGTTGTTGCTGTCGACGTATTGCTCGCACCACGCCTTGTGCTCGGGGGTGTCTTTGTACAAATTGTCGCGGCTGAGCGTGTTCTGGGACAGCGGCTCAGGCAGAACCGGAAAGGGCTGGGTGGGGGAAGTTTGCTCCCCAGGAACATCGCTTTGGGGAACAGGCCGTTCCTCGACTCCGTAGATGGGCTTCCCGGTTACCCGATCCAGAATGAACATCAGTGCGTTCTTGTTGACCGTGGCCACAGCCGGAATGATCTTGCCATTATGCTTTACATCGAACAGTGTTGGCGGCGTTTCCAGGTCGAGGTCCCAGATGTCGTGATGAACTACCTGGAAGTACCACAGCAGCTTGCCGGTATCCGCTTTGACCGCGACCAGGGATGAGTCGAACAGGTTGTTGCCCGGACGATCGACGCCCACCCGGTCATTGTTGGGAGCACCGAAGGGCATGTACAAAATGCCGCGAGCAACGTCAACGGTCATGTAACCCCAAACATTCACACCGGAACGGTCTTTCCAGCTATCGCCGGCCCAGGTGTCATGGCCAACTTCACCCGGACGAGGCACGGAGTGAAAGGTCCAGACCAGCTTGCCGGTACGTGCATCCCAGGCGCGGGTATCGCCGGCCGGACCAGGGCCGCCATTCAATCCGCCGGGTCCCTCCCCAGGACCTGAGCCGGTGATCACCAGGTTTTTGTAAATGAGCGGCGGCGAAGGCAAGATGTAGCTCTTGTCTTTGCCGGTGGTCATCACCTCCGGCGTTTTCAGGTCCACCATTCCGTGATCGCCGAAATCTGCGTTGAGCTGACCGGTGGCCGCGCTGATGGAATACAGGCGGCCACGGCGGGTGCCAAAGATGATGGCCGGTCCTGCGCCCTCTCCGCCCGGCCAGTAATTGGCCCCGCGAACCGAGGCCTGGTCATCCTCGGGAATTTGAAACACCCACTGTTCGCGTCCGGTGGCGGCGTCGAGCGCGACTACCCGGCTGTAGGGAGTGACCACGTACATGGTTGGGCCCACCACCAGCGGCTGATCTTCTGAAGGGTGGAGGCGCTCACTGCCGGCCGGCTTCATGTGGTAGACCCAGGCCACCTTGAGCTGGTTTACGTTGGCCGTGGTGATTTGCTTTAACGGGGAGTAGCGCGTGCCCCCTGGGTCGCGGCCCGGCATGGGCCAGTTTGCCGCCGCCTCGGGTAGTGCCGATTCGTGCGCCGCCAAGGCATAGAAAACGGGTAAGAGCAACAGAAGACCGATGACGCAATAATTTGTTTTCTTCAAAGCGAAGCACCTTCGACGTTAAGTCTGGCGTTCAGTCTTTCCTGGACCCGCTCCCGCTCCCGTTGGCGGCCGGCTCGCTCGGGGTTGAGATAGAGCCAGCATAGAGCTGCGATCACGTCAGAAGCGATCATCAAATGAATCAGGGCTCCCCAGTTCCCGGCGGTCTTTTGCAGGATAAAACCGCCCACGACCGGCATGACGAAGCCAGCCAGATTGCCCAGCATGTTCATGGTGGCGGCTACGGTTGCCGTGTAGGACCCCCCAATCTCGACGCAAGCGTCCCAGGAGATGGGCATGGTCAGGTCACTGAAGAGACTGGCCAGGGCCATGCACAGCATGGCAGCTGTCACCTCCTGGGTGTGGAGGAATACAAACAGCAGCAGCGACGTACCAAGCAGGCCGAAGAAGGCGATCCTGCGGCGCGGCAGACGCACTGGAGCGAGACTGGTGAGGAGTGAACCGACGCCCCCGAAAAGCAGGGGAAGCAC
>JBEKNJ010000054.1:0-48883 GCA_049522955.1 Acidobacteriaceae bacterium | reverse complement strand
CGCCAGATCCGGAATTCCCAGCCAAACCTTCAAATCGAGTTTGGGGTCCCCGGCATCGAAATCAAACTGCGCTCCGTCGTCGAAATTGAGGATGTCCGGACTGTAGTTATCGATCACATCCTGCACGCGCAGAAGAAATTGCTGAACGAACTCAGGGCAAGGACTGTTCTTCAGGTGGGGTTTTCCATTAATCATCTGAGGGTCCATACCCTCCCACCACCTACCCTTGCCGTCAGCGATCGTCTGCATGCCATCGTAAGGGACGCCCGCCAGCGGCCCGGTCGTATCGCTTTTATAGCGAACCGGCAGAAACTCATCCCAGACCCGGTGCGGAGTTCCGTGATAGCTCACGCCAAATCGCAAACCATTCGAGCGCGCAACCTTCTCCCACGTTCCTACAATGTCGCGTTTGGGACCGATGTTGACGCAGTTCCAGGGCTGATATTTCGAATGCCAACAATCGAAGTTGTCGTGATGGGTGGCCAGCGCGACGAGGTAGTCGGCTCCCGCGCGTTTGTACAATTGCACCAGCGCGCCGGGATCCCATCGCTCGGCCTTCCAGAGAGGGCAGATGTCCTTGTATCCGAACTTCGACGGGTGACCGTAGTGCTGCACGTGATACTCATATTGACGCGCCCCTTGCAGGTACATATTCCGCGCGTACCAGTCGCCCTGTTCGGGCACACACTGGGGGCTCCAGTGGGCCCAGATTCCGAACTTGGCATCACGAAACCAATCCGGGCAGCGATAGGCCTTCAGAGATTCCCAGTAGGGCAGGAACGGACCATCGGGTATGGTTCCCTTGAAAAACGGCGAGTCTTCCAGCCCCTTCGCCATGCGGGACAGCGCCATCATGGATATTCCGCTGGTGAGAAACAGCCTGCGGTTCATCGATCAAAACCCTCCATCCACCAGATGTTCATCGATTTCAATGGAGGCCTTGGTCCCGCTACTTGCCCATTACCGTCACCACTGAATCATCGGGTCTATCCCACGCGGGCGCGCCTTCATGCTTCAGCTGGTGCGCTGCATCATCCCAGGTAAGTCTGGTGCTCGAGCCAGCGCCTTTTTCGTAACTGTAGGTGTTTCCATCGTCCTGGAAGAGTGTGAAGTTGCCATTGGCTCCGGGATATACGCGTACGGACGCGATCGTTTGGGGCAACGATGCGCTGAGCACCTCCGATCCAAGCGGAACGATGCTACCCGCGCGTACGAAGAGCGGCAACGTATCGATCGGCGCGTCGACGGTGATGGTTTGTCCCCCGTGGATCCGCTCGTTGGTCCAGTAGTTATACCAGTCCCGGCCCGCCGGGAGATACACGGTCCGATGGGTCGCCCCCTGCTCCGTCACCGGAGCTACCAGGAAGGCGGCCCCGTACATGTATTCATCCGGGATGTCGGCGGCTTTCGGGTCGTCCGGGAAATCCATGAACAGCGCTCTCATATAGGGAGCCCCTGTCTGGTAACTGCGATAGGCCGCCGAGTAGGTGTACGGCAGAAGCTGGTAGCGCAGCCTGAGATACCTGGAGAGGATCGGCTCGGCCTGCTTGCCGTACGCCCATACCTCGTTGTGATTTCTCTCTCCGTGCGCCCGCATCACTGGCTGAAAGGCGCCCCATTCAAACCAGCGCACGAACAACTCGGGATAATCTTCATAGTTGCCAATCGTGCCGCGCACATCCGATCCGTCGATCAGCGGCTTGTGCGCGGCATGGTAGTCGGGCCCGAAGGCCGGGGAAAAGAATCCCGCAATGTCGGTGTCCCAATAGGGCAGGCCGGTCGCGGTAAAATTCAGTCCCGCGGGAATCGAGCGTCTGAGCATGTCCCAGCTGGAAATGATGTCGCTCGACCAGAAGACGGTGCCATTCCGCTGTGCCCCGAGGTACGCCGCCCGTGCGAGGATCATGACCCTGCGACTGTCGCCAAAATCGCGGCGGAAGCCGTCGTAGATCGCAGCTGTGTGAAACAGCGGATACACATTGTAGAAGCGCGTGCCCGAACCGACAAAGAAGAGGTCATTGACAGGGTCGACGTCCGGCTCGGTTTCATCCAGCCAGATGTAATCGAAGCCGTACGGCTTGACATACCGGTCGCGGATCTTTTCCCAGAACCAGTTGGCCGCCTCAGGGTTCGTGGTGTCGAGGTTCGGCCCGATTACCGGTTGGTAGCCTCCCGAATCCGGCTTTCCGTCCGGCCTATGAATGAGCCAGCCTTTGCTTAGCAGCATGTCATAGAACTGCGTCCCCGCCGCAAAGTGCGGCCACACGCTCAGCAGCGTGCCGATGCCCATCGCATGCAGTTCGCGATTCATAGCAGCCGGATCCGGCCAGCGTTTGGGGTCGAGGTCCATCTCGCCCTGCTTGGTCATGTTCAAAAAGTCGACCACCATAACGTCGAGCGGGAGGTTCTTCCGGCGATACTCCTTGGCCACATCCAGGACCTGTTCCTGCGTCGGGTAAATCGCCTTGCTCTGGATGTATCCGTAGGTTGCCCTGGGCAGCAAGTGGGTTACACCTGTGAGCAGACGGTAGCCCTGGTAAATCTCGTCGCTGCTGTCTCCGGCAATCACGAAATACGAAACACGATTTCCCACCTCGGACGACCACACGTTCCGCCCGTTGAAGCCCAGGTCCACGGTCGTTTTCGAAGGGTTATCCCAGACCAGTCCGTACCCTCGACTCGAAACCATGAACGGTACGCAGACGTCTTGCCCGCCGATCGCCTGGTAGTCATGCCAGCATCGGATCTGGTGGTCACGCAGATCCATCCAGCCCTTCTGCTGTTGACCTAGTCCGTAGTAGTGCTCCCCAGCCGGGGAGTCGAATGTAGACGCAATCTTGTAGCCTTTTTTGCCTGCGTCGGCCGCGGCTACTTCCGGGCTCTCAGGCAACATCGTCCAGGTGCGCATGTGCAGCAGCATCCGGCCGTCCGCCGTGGTTACCAGCAATGCGTCATGGTGCGGACCAAGGCCGCCGTCGTTCGGCCCGTTCCCTCCGCCACCGCCAAAATATTGATGGCGCAGCTCCAGATTCAGCGGGTCGAGCGGCATCGGCTGCGGCAGCTTGTCCTTGGGAAGATCTCCCGGCGCCACGCGCACGACCATTCTGGCCGATCGGTATACGTCGTAGCCTTCGGCGTCGCGCTGATGCGTCCAACCCTCGGCTGTAGGCTTGGCCACAAATCCGTATCCCGGAGGCGCCGCCGCCGTTCCGCTGTCGATACTCATCGATATCCGGACGACGTTAGGGGCATAGGGCTCCAGCGAAATCACCCGGCCCTCCCGCTCCAGCACCAGCGGACCGGCCTGCGCGTTCGCCACGCAGCCCAGAGAACTCGCCAGAAGCGCCGCACCCACTCCGTACGCAGGAAACCTCCCGGTGAAGCGAAACCAATTCCCGAGCCTCCGGCCAACACCAGTCTGTCCATGCATCACCAGTGCGTTGCTTGTACTTATTCGCAGATCCATCAGTTACCGACCTTATTGGGCACAGAAAAAAGCCGCGCAATAACGGCATTGCGCGGCTTTGTGAGAGCGCTTAAGCACAGTCGACGGTGACGGCGAATTTCCAGGGCGCGCCCTTGAAACCGCTTCGCTTCTCCAGACTCCGTTTGTGCATACCGCTGCACCTCTCTCTTCTCGCGGCAACCTAAGCCGGATCAGAAGATAACAGTCACAGAGAATTCCAGCTGACGCGGCGACGCTCCAGTGGCCATCCCGGTAATGATCCCGGCACCGGTACAATCGATGCAACTGCTTCCTGGATTTCCCGCATTGATGAAGTTAAAGACATTGAAGGCATCAACACGGAACTGGGCGCTGATGTTTTCGCGGATCGGAGTTGTCTTCGAGGCGGCGAGATCGGTATTGAAGAACGACGGGCCAGTGTAGCTGTTGCGCTGAGCATCGCCGAATGTATCGAGGTAGGGACGGGAGAACGGTCCGGTAGTCGAGCCATTTGGGCCAAACGCAGGGTAGGGCACAAAGTACGTCCGCGAGTGGGATGTGGTGTTGAAAGAAGTGAGACTCGTTGGCATCCTGCCGACCGCTTTGTTCGGCTGGCAGGGTCCGTTCGGTATGTCGGATCCGCACTCGCCATAGCTCGGACTGATGGGGAGACCGCTCGACCAGTTCAGAGACGGGCTTAGCTGGTATCCGCTAATGAAGAGATTCGCCCAACTCGGAACGCCGCTCAAAAATCGCTGACTACGGCCGAAAGGCAGATTGTAGTTCCCATAAAGCTGGAACTCCTGCTCCCGCAAATCGTCATATCTTCCGTACATCACCTTTCGGTTGATCTCGTCGTAATCGTTATTCCCGTAGTTGAACGCCCTCTGCCAGGAATACCGTGCGGTAAACTGCAAACCCTCGCTGAAGTGCTTATCCACTGTCGCCTGCAGGGCATTGTAATGACTGTCGAATCCGTCGTGGTAGTACGTCAGATCCTGAGTCCAGCCGTACTGGGCGTAGTAATGCCGGAGATAGTTGGTGTTGCTGGTCGTGGTTTGCCCAGTCACAGGGAGTGTGGCAGGGGCAGTGGGATTCCAGCAAAGCGCTTGACCGTTCACGCTTTCGCTTGCCGGAATGCAGGCAGCGACCGCATTAAGATTAACCGTCTGCCCATCACCGGCAAATGTATGGCTGCCCTTGTTGCCGACGTAGGCAAGTGTCGCGGACACTGAGCTGGTCAGTTGCCGCTGGACACTTAAATTCCATGCGTCCACGGTGGGCAGAAGCTGGGGGTCCCCGCGGACTTTGGCACTCAGCCCATTTGGGATCGGGATTTGGCCGTTTGCAGGAACACTGGGAAAGACGAAGGGCGCAGGACCTACAGCGAGGTCGAATGCAGCTGTATTCGCGCCCGAGTTGGTGAGGTTTTGATTGGCGAGCACGGGCAGATTCTGGGTCACCACGTGACCGAAGGTCGTTCCGAAGACGCCAACGTCGAAGCTTCTTCCATAGCCCATGCGCATTACAGTTCTGGGATCGACCTGGTAGCTGAGGCCGATACGCGGAGCAATATTCTTGAAGTCCTTCTGAACACCCATTGCGGTGTTGTATGGCCCGTCACCCGCAACGCGGATGGCCCCCGTGTTGATATCGGCGAAGCCGCCCTGCCCTTTGCCGTTGACCGTCTCGGGGAAGTAAAATTCCCAACGAACACCCAGGTTGAGGGTCAAACGGGGAGTAACACGCCAGTTGTCCTGCACGTAGCTGAAGGCAATTTTCTGCGATTCTTTTGCGTTTGTGGAGGTGCTCACATAGCGGGCGAAATTGGTGACATCGCCCAGCAGAAAGCTCGCCAGGCCCAGCCCACCGGGGGTGCTCAGTGTTGTATTCTCCGTGTCGGTGGCGCTGAACGTCACTTCACCGGCGCGATTGCTATCGCTTGGAACGCGGAGATTTCGCGCATAGCGCAGATCCGCCCCGAATCGGATCGTGTGATTGCCTATGATTTTGGTCCAGTTATTCACCACCTGATACTGGTCCTCGGTCTCCAGCAGATGGCAGTTGCAGGCGTTTACCTGCAAACTCGAACCGAAACTGGAAAGTCCGTCGCCGCTCGTTCCGCTTGTATTGTTTAGGAAGAATCCAGGAGCGCCGGCGGTGAAGGCTGTACCCGTATTGAGTCCTGGGATGCCCGCCATGGTGGCCAGGTCCTGTGTGCCGTCGTACTTCTCCGTGGAAACGTGGTAGCGGAGGTATCCCAGACGGAAGTCGGTAAGAAACTTGGGATTCAAAGCGATATCCATGCCTGCGACGGCGCTCTGGTTGCGGCCAGTGGCGGACCCTCCAAAGTCGTTCGAGATCGACGAAAATCCCGCGCCGCCCGCTGCGCCAAAGATGGTACTGGCCGAGTTTGCGTTATTAAAATAGCTGTAGCGCCCAAAGGCATGCACTGCCTCCCGAACCTCGTAGTCGACACGCACATCGAACTGGTTCTGGTTGGTGGCGCCGGTGCCGCCCGCATTGTAGTTATTGGCGGTGCCGTCCTGCGTACCGGGTGAATTGGGCAGCGGAATCAGCTTGAGGAGGTAAAGCGCCTGGGGAGAAAGATACTGGCTGGGAATGAAGTTGTTCGCAAAAGGTGCAGGTCCCGCGACGGGATTAACCGCACGGGGATTGTAAATCTGTCCCTGCAACGGCCCGCGGCCAGTCAGGAACTCGCTCAAATCGCATCCACTCCCGGAGAGACATGAATTATGAGCAAGGGCCGTCGGAACAGTTTCTGTATCGGAAGCTCCATTCCGTTGCCGGACGCCCTGGTAGTCGCCGAAGGCAAATGCCTTGTTCTTAAGAATGGGCCCGCCCAGGGAGCCTCCAAACTGGCTATAGAGCGCCGGCGGAGTCAAGCGGGTAGATAACGCGGAATAGGGGGCGAACTGGTTATACGGATTTCGTGCCAGCTGGGCGCCGCTTCGCCGGTAGTCGAAAGCGTCCCCATGGAATTCGTTGGTTCCCGACTTGGTCTGGGCGTTGACCACTGCGGCGACCGACTGGCCGAATTCCGCGTCGTAGCTTTGGGTGGAGATTTTGGCTTCCCCGATTGCGTCCAGGGGCGGATTGATGACGATCTGCCCCAAAATCGGATCCTGGTTCGAGGCGCCATCGAGGAGATAGCCAACACCAGCGAAGAACTGCCCCTGGATGTTGACGGTCGGGCTTCCCTGGGAGTCCTCTGCGTTGTTCTGCGTCCACCCCATGGACTGGGCTCCCGGAATGAGCAGTTGAAGGCTGGCAAAGTTGCGCCCCTGGATAGGCAGGTCGGAAATGGTTCTTTGGTTAAAGACGGTCCCGACGTCCGCGCGATCGGTTTGCAGCTGGGGTGCCGCGGTAGTAACAGTGACGCTTTCGGTCGCGACGCCGACACTGAGTTGCAGGTCGACCTTGGGCGAAGTATCGGCTGAGACCTGAATTCCACGGTTTTCTACGGGGGAGAACCCGGCGGCGGACGCTTTGACGTCATAAACGTCTGGAATCAGATTTGGGACCGTGTACTCGCCCGACTGATTGGAGGTCACCTGAACCGCTGTTCCCTTGCTCTGGTCGGTTACGGTGATGGTGGCATTGGGGATAGCGGCGCCGGTTTTATCAGTGACGGTGCCATAGACCGACCCATAGATTGCCTGGGCCTGGGCGGTGTAGGTTGACTTGCACATGCACAGGGCAACGGCGAGCAACAGGGCGTATCTGAGAAGCTTCTGGCTCCCTAACAACATCACATATCCTCCTAAGCCTTGCCTACTACATATCTTTCTTGACCGTTGCAGCCACGAATCTGGAATGCACTCGTCGAATCGTTGGAGACAGCGGTTTCGATGGTACGTTTTTCAACTTTTCAGCACTGCTCAACACGTTTGTAACGTTTGCCAAAAACCATTTACCCTGTCCTGCCGAATGGGGCGCCTAGTCGTTTCTTTGGTAGTGCTGCTTAAAAACCTGCAGTCGGCCGACGGAGTGTAAAAGACGCCTGGGACGGTACGCTTGACAAGGTGTGGTACAGTAACCTGCCTTAGCAAACGTTTTCTTTTCAACGATGTAATGTAGGGGTAAAATACCTGCGGCAGTCGATAGTGGAGAAAGACACAAATGAAGGGTGGCGAGAAAACTGGTCTTCTGACGCCGCCCGGCCCGCTCTCTGAAGAGGCCAAGCAGTGCGTTAAAAGGGCACTCGAAGAGATGGCGGGCAGTGTTCCCTTTCGGACGAGCCGCCAATGTCAGGATTTGCTCCGTTACATCGTTCTCCATAGTCTCAACGGAGAGGACGAACTGCTGCGGGAACGAATGATCGGGGTCGAGGTTTTTGGCCGACGCCCCGACTATGACCAGGCTGCGGATCCGGTGGTTCGCATCCGCGCCGCTGACGTGAGAAAACGGATTGCCCTATTTTACGAAGCGACCGACGCAGTAACGCGCCAGGTCAAGATTGCCATTCCTTCGGGTTCGTATAAAGCGTCGTTCGAGTTCATTGGTTCTGCCGGCGTCGAGGCTTCACCCGCCGAGCGCTCTCGTGAAATGCGCGGGCCGGGGACTGTACTCGATCATCCGATTGAGCTGCCCCCGGTGCCCCCTACTCCGAGTGAATCGACCCAAAAGATCCCCCCACGGGTGCGGAAATCTCCCTGGCTGGTAATGACGGTAATAGCCGTGCTGTTAATTCCTGCCATCTACGTGTTATTCCGATCAGCACGCGAAACCGCTTTTGACCGGTTCTGGTCGCCGGTTCTCAAAGCCCCAAATCGAAGCGTGATTTACGTTGGCAGCAACGCCGTTTATTATCTGTCCGGGGATTTCGTTGACCGGTATCGGCGCGATCACGAGCTTAACAAAGTGGAGAGTATGGGACGAGAGTTCCTTGTTCCTTTGGGCTCGAACGACGTCCTCAACGGCAAGGATCTCGTCCCTGAAAAAGACACTTACGTCACTGTGGGAGACGCTGCCGCGACGGCAAGGATCGCATCCCTTCTTTCCGTGCGTAAGAAATCCTATGACATGCGCTTTGGCGGGGATTTGTCGGTGGGCGATCTTCGTGAGCGGCCGGCGATTCTTATCGGGGGGTTCAATAATTCATGGACCCTCGAAATGACCGACAATTTGCGTTTTGTGTTCTCCTATCGGCATCAGATTGAGGATCGTTTCGATCAGAGCAGGAGTTGGAAGGCGAATCAGGACAACACCGATGACTACGCCATCATCTCCAGGATTCCCACCTCGAAGACCGGCGAAATCCTGATTACGGCGGCTGGTATCGGCCAAGCCGGCACGCATGCCGCCGGAGAATTCCTGACCAGCGCTAAGGATATTGATTCCCTGCTGGTTGCTGCGCCTCGGGGGTGGGAAAAGAAGAATCTGCAGATAGTACTGCACACTTCTGTCATCAACGGATCGCCCAATCATCCGGATGTGATCGCCACGCATTATTGGTGAACTCAACCCAAATTCGCAAATTCGGCTCTGCTTTTATAGTGCGAATTCCCTTTCCAAGAGTTGGCACAAGCGAAAAGCCAGGCGATCCCGGGCAGGATGTCAGCGATGCCGCACCCGAGCGCATCCTACCAGAGTTCCGCCGTACTGGAAGATTTGGTAAACGATCTGACCCCGGCGTCGCCGGATAAGCGTCATAAGCCGCTCGTACTTCAACCTCTTGTTCCACTGGCGGCGGGGGCTCCAGCCAGCGATAAAAACTGGCTCGGCTCACACCTGCCACCCGACACATCCGTTCCACACTCAAGCTGCCTTGCATCGGCATCATTCTCCGGATTTGGGTGTAGATGCACTCCCGCCACTGGCCGTGTTCTGCCGGCGTCGAGCCTCGATTTGCTGCAAGGCACCTTGCAAAAAATCCACCTCCAACGTCTTCTCCCCAAGAGATCGCTTCAGTCGCTCGTTCTCCTGCTGCAAACTCTCTACGGGGTGTTGCGCTACAGCTTGCTCAGGCTCGTAACCAGCCGCCCTGCTGCGCCATCGCAGTGCTGGCCAAGAATGAAGCCTATCGACCACCGCTGCTAGCGGGCAATGCGATCTGATGGGTCTGCAGATGACGCCTGGAACAACACCAGGCTTGGAAATTGCTAGCGCGATTCCCACATCTACAAACCCCCGGCTACGAGGTTTTTCTATTCCTGCCAGGTCTGTGGCGAAGAAAGAGATGGCACCACGGTCTAACCGTCGTTCTGGAAACCTGCTTTAGGTAAGGGCCTTTGAAGACCGACAAGTTAAATAGGAACAGAGCGAAGCGCATTCCATCCAGGCCCGGGGTCGTTAAACACTCCAACAAGGCCGTATACATACGCGCAGACCTTACCCGCTATTCTCACTTTTCGCTTGCGACGAGGGGGCGGACCATACATACCGAAATCCCCGTTTTGTAGGCACGTGACTCAAGATTTTCCGGCGTAGTCTCCGTATTCCCAGTCATAAGGCACGCCGGTTTCGCCGAGCAGGAACCTCACCAGGTCAGCAAATCCAGATTCGGCGCGCACGTCGTTGCTGAGAATCACCGCGCAGCGCTGGCCCTTCTCCACGCAAACCATGGTGTTGGCGGTGTGGTCGTCGTGGCCACCTTTGAAGAAGCCCGCGCCCTGAGGCCCGCGAAACACCACTACACCGAGCCCTGCGTACAAATCCTTGCGCTGCTGCGGCGTTGGCAGCTCGGCAGTCAGCACCGGAAACTGGTGCGGCACTGTAATGTGCACCTGTGGACGGACCATTTCCGCACGAGCAGCGGCGCTGAGGCCGTCGCCGCGCACCAGGGCCGTCGCGAACTTGCTGAAGTCCGAGATGGTCGTATCCATCGATCCCGCCGCACGCACCCTACCGCTTCGGTTATGCTCCACCACCTTGCCCTGGTCGTTCCATCCATCCGCGAGGTCTGCCGCGAGGTCGGGACGAAATATCACGCTGGTCCGCGTCATGCCCAGACGCTTGAAGTTGGCATCCATCAGGTCACCCACATCCACGCCCAATCCCTGCGAGGTGCGCCCATGCTCGATTACAAATTGCAGCAGAACGATGCCCTCTCCGGAGTAGCTGAACCGCGTCCCGGGGTCAAAGTGAATGTGAAGCTTGAAGTCCGGCTCCATGAACCAGAAGTTGTTGAAGCCGGTGGAATGCGTGAGGCACATCCGCGGCGTGATCTTCTTCCATCGCGGGTCGTCGGCCAAATCCTGGTAGCGGCCATACTTCTTCACAATCGCGGGATCGCTTCCGTAGCTGGGCAGCGGCTGGTCCAGGTCATCGGCAATGGGCGTATCGAGCTTGAGCTTGCCCTGGTCGACAAGCTGCATCACGTTGTACGCAAATACGGCCTTCGTGAGCGATGCACCATACATGACCGAATTTGTCTGCAGTGGATCACCCTTTGCATCGCGCACTCCGTAGGCCTGCAGATACTTGACCTGGCCGTGGTCGATCAGTGCGATGCCCATGCCCTGGGCGTGAGTTGAGGCCATGACTTTCGCCACTTCGCTATCGATTGCCTGCCCACTCGGCATCGACTGCGCCACTGCCGCCAACGGCAACGCCACAGCCAGTATTGCCCGATATGCAATCCGCATCATCGGCCCTCCTTTTGTTTTTGCTTTCATCCTTTGCCGGAAGTGCCTGAGGTTATAGCGAGTCTCTCAGAGCTGTACAGCCTGAGTGAGAAACCAGTAGAGTCCTCGGCCACGCTTTTCCAAACAGGGCAAGAATAATGCTGATGATTGGTGTGATGAACGCCACAGTCCGAGCCCGGTCAAACCATGCGATAGACACACTTCCATCGGGTGTCTCTACCAACGGGTAGGGATCTTGTAACAGCTCGCCGTCAAGACTAAGGCGACTACGCTGAGCAGAAGTCCCAGACGGAATGAAGCCAGCCGCGGCCTGGATAGAGTCAGGTGTGCCCGCCGTTCCAGTTGCCATGACGCACCTGTGACAACAAGGGGCACTGAACAGAAAATCAACGGCAACATGACGAGAGAGAAGTTAACTTTCATCTGTGGTGCCAGTGTAAAGCTTGATCACATTCGTCGAAGTAGGTCGCGTTTCCGGTAAAGTTCCCCTGGTTCAGAGAACCAGGGCTCGGGCAAGTTACCGCAAATCCCGTTTCTCATCCATCCGTTTGTACGAGAAACGGGACGTTTCGTCGTCTCCATGGCAACAGTGCAGGTCTGGTCCTATCATGGGTAAGCTTTGTCGACAGCGTCCTTAATCTGTTTGAAGAGCGGCATCTCCGGGGTGTTGAGTCCGTCCGTTCTTGACTGCATCCAGATTCGCGCACCGCGGCTGCCATCGGGCCGTACTGCGTACACAAAAAGGAAGTCATCCGGAGATCCAACCTCACCGGATGCTCCGACCTCTGTTCCCGGGTTTGGGTATCGAGCAGGATCATCCCGGTTCGGGTCTTGATCGGGCGTCTGGGTGACAGAAGTCCGCGAGCCAACATGGACCCCTGCAAACGCCTTCGCGGCGGCGAGGCGGCCCTTGCGCACCACGAAGACCAAGTCCGCGTCCTGCCGCCGGATGGTCAGCACGTATCGCTTCCACGTCTGAAGGGCGTGTCCCACATCCGCGATGGCCTGGCGACCTTCAGGATAAAGTCGAGGGTTAAATTCATCCCCATCGACCGCCTCCACGTACACATAGTGGGCCTGGCGGAACAGGGCGGGGATGTCGGGATCTTTTTTCTTACTCTGCGCGGGACCTGAGAAAAGCAGGAGAAGAAGCAATAGGCAAGGTAGGCAGCGCCTCATGGAATCCCCCTCTGCCGTTCGGGCGACGTGGGTTTCGTTCGCCTTAAAGCATACGCTTCCCGGGACATGGTGCAGAAACCCGTGAGTCGGCGGTCGCGTTCCGGCATGGCTGGAAGGGGACGATGCAGAGTCTTGCCTGAACCCACGGACGGACGGGCACGGCTGGAGAATTTCGTGACAGGGAAATTGATTCGCCGACCGGCGGAAACAGCGCCGGCAATTTACCTATAATCCTGTATTTTCGGGAGCTACGGATGATGTAGCCGTCATAAACTGGGAACCCGGCAGGCGGCTTTAGCCAAACGGAGAGGCAGGCAGCAAGGCGTCGGAGAAACGCAGCCAGCGCAACAACGCAGGCTCTTCCTCGAAATACCCTCCGGCTAACGTCGTTCCAAACAGTATTCTCGATTCGCTGAGGCCCTGCCATCGTACGTCTCACGCAAAGAAAAACGCTCCACGTTCCGGCCTGGTGGTGGGGCATGGAGAAACGTCGTTCAGTTGTGACTGGTCGCTTCTGTTCGCTGACCGGACTGGGGAATTTCCAGAGGAATGTCAACGTTGCCGAAGCGACCGCTCACTGCGTCCCATAAACCCAAATGGAGAAACTTATCGTCCTTCGACAGGTAAATCCGCTGATACGCCGTGACGGGGAGATCAGGGCTGCGACGGAGTATATCCTCCGGGAGAGTCATCGTAATCCGCTCGGCTTTGTGCTCTACCACGCTCCCCTCGCGGTCGAGCCCGACGGCGGCGAGACCCAAGACGACCTTGTGCTTCCCGTCAACGACTCTCATTGTCAATGCGTAAACTGGGACCGTGTAATGGATCAGGAATGGAATTGATCCCTTCTGCGGTGGAGGCCACGGCAATGAACCCGAACCATCGTCGAAATTGGCAGCTGCGGGATCGGATGCGGGCAGTACGGTCGCCCGAAAGATGAGAGGCCGGTCGCGCTGCTCGCTGACCTCAAGCTTCTCTCCATTACGGAGGAGACGCGTTCTGGGTCTATCAGGTTGACCCTTCTCGCGAACACTGCCGTCGGCGAAGTACCCACTTCGATAGCTGAGGTGATAGGAGGCTCCATCCACCTCAACGCTGACCTTGTGCCATTTGTTATCAAAATGGAGATCATGGGGGGAATAGGTCAGAGTATAAAAACTGCTATCCGACTCAAGAAGATGCTCTGTGATCTCTTTCAAGCCATTGTTGTTGTAGAAGGCTTTCCCGCCGGTAGCATGGGCTACATCGTCCATGGCCAGGTGCTGGTTCGCCAGAATTAAAGCGAGGTCGGTGTCCGCCAGCATGAGCCCGCGGGCATCAATGGGGTAGATGGCGATGCGTTCCTGATCGAGTTGATCGTAAAGGTCGCGCCAGGCAGCGCCATCCTGCAGCGGAATAGCGTCGGGGATAAGAAAACGCGTGGAACCGCCGGAAAACCAAAGGACATTCTTTCGACCGGGCAGTTGGCGAAAAGAGACGACTAACTGACGCAGCGTGTCAAAATCGCCTAGATATTCACGCCCCTGTGGAGGAAGTCTGGGAATTGCTGTATGCACCGCATCCAACAGCAGCTTACGATCGGAGGTGAAGTTTTGCACGAGAAAACAGCCTGAGCCTGCCCGCAGGTAGATGGCGAGAGGCTGCCCGTCTGGCTGCTCGTTCAGAAACCTCGTTAGCTCGTAGTTGAGATACATCTGATCGGCCATATCGATGTTGGCAATGTCGATAAGCACGATATTCAAGACGGCAGGCAGATGGAGGAGATAGTCATTACTGTAGACGCCAGCCGTACTCGCAGGCTGTAAGGTCGCTGCAGGTAGGCCAGCGTGCTCCTCAAGAGATGCGATCACCTGAGGCTGCTTGTTATCGAAAACATGAAAGACGGATTGCGGCAAACCATGAATCGGATTGCCGTTCGCATCGGTCACCGTGACATCGGTGAGGACGACACGAGTGTTCGTTTGAAATGTGTAGGTTGATTGACCGGGCGGCGTCTGCGCCGCGGACTGCTCTTGTGACTGGGTAGGGAGGAAGAGCGTTTCGGAGGAGAGGAAGAGTGCCAGAACCAATATCGAGGTTCGCGGAATCATCGGCCACACCCCGGCAGCGCCTGCTACACAACACTTTATGGACGAGTGAATGTGTTGACAAGTTGCCGTATGATCGACCTCTTCAGATTTCCTGAAAAGTCGTGCCGGTTCAAGGAACTTGCGACCCAAAGGAGAAACTTTGAATCGCAGGTTGGCGCTCATTTTCAGGTAGACGGTTATTTTGCTTGCAGTCTGCTAACTTAGCCCGCATGCGAAACACGATTCACCGCCTCATTCTGCGTTCTCTTGTGCCGTTTACCTGGTTCATCGTAAGCGCGTCGCCGTCTGGGACAGACGGATGCGACCTGGCACTATTATGGCGGGGACGCGGTCGGGGCTTCGCTTTCGAAGAGGGGCGTGATATGGAGGGATTCACTCGCTGAATGACGAAGCGCGCTCTCTGAAAGTGATACCTGATATGCCGGGTTTCGAGAGGCAAGTGGCCCACATTTACGGCGACATCGTCTTAAGCACCTTCTTTGACAGGTTTAGCCCCAGGGAGACGTTTTGCCAGAAACGCTATCTGCCCAGTGTGATGCGATTCATGCTCGCAGACGTGGAACCATTTCCAATAGATGTTCACCTTTCCTTTGCCAAATTGCTCCGTTTCACCGCGAAGCAGCCACGCGTCATCGCGCTTTCTGAATTCGGCTAGCGAGTGTTCACGCGTTTCGTTCAGGATGTTCAGGTAGTAATCGAGATCCTGGCCTTTGATCGCCTTGCGGCCAGCGTCGCCGAGGTTCATGGCCGGGTCCCATTTTTTCTTGATGTCATCGGACCAGCTATCCCAATTCTTATTCTCAAAGGTATTCATGCCGTAGTAGGTCTCCGTAGCGGCGAGATGTAACAGGAGGGCACCGATGGTATTGGCGTTAGCATCGAAGAGGTAATCGAGGTCAGCTTGACTCAGGCCTCTAACCGCGCTGAAAACTGCATATTGCATGTAGGTGAGCATGGACACGAGCGTTCCGATCTCGGGTGTATCGCCGGGTCTGGGGCCAATAACATGGAGGTCTGGGTTCGGCGTAGCCTTTGTGTCAGCGGCCTGAGCGGTTGGAGTGAGAAGGTCAAAACCGCGCATGCCGGCTGCAACTACTGCTCCGGATACAAATTGCCTGCGAGTGGAAAATTGAGGGCGCGGGTTCATTGCGAGTTCTCCTATCAAGACGATTTTGTTGAAAGCATATACGCCCACCTGCAATTTGCAAGTCTCAACTCCGAGGTATGATCGGGGCCGCAGGTTTGGCTATTCCGGTGACGCTACCCATGCCGCTACAGCTCAAAACACGTTTCCGGGATGACTATCAGGTGGAGGCCGGTGGAGAGCAGGTGCGCATATTCTTTGAATTGCGGACCTCGTGCGCCGCGTCGAGCTGCCTGAAAAGTGGGGTTCTCGGTAAATCGCCCTGGCCAAACGGTCGGGGGGGCAAGTTACTGAAATTCCCGTTTCACGGGAACGCGCATGAACGTGCTCTGATTCTGTATCATCTCGGGAATGGATCGACAGTCTTCGGCGGCGCGACCTTGGCGGCTTACTGCGCTTGCTGGAGTCTTCGTAATCGCTTTGGGAACGACCGTTTTCTATATCGACGTGGCATCTCATTTCAGATTCGATTTCATTGAGCACCACTATGACGCATTCGGAAGGGCATCTTAGTCGGCGTAGTCTTCGCCTTCACGGGATTCATAGGTTGGGCAAGATGGTGCAGTAGGCAGCATCGAGCAATGATGGCCGCGCTGGTTTTCATCGCGCCGCTCGCTGCGCTCCTAGTGGGCAGTCCCATCGGCGGGACAAACATTCACGGACCATCGGCAATCACAATGATGCTGACCATTCCAGCGTCTATTCTTGCAGTGATTCTCCTCATTATGGCCGCATTCGGCAGTCGCGAGGCGCAGTAGTCGATCCCGCTGCCTGTAAGGTCGGGTTTTCAGTAAGTTCCCCAGCCCGGGGCGTCTGGAGGCAATTTACGAAAATTCTCATATTTCGGGAACTTCGCTTCACCTTTCACGCTAAGGCCTGCAACCATCATTCATGGCGGTACTTGGTAACACTACGGACTCCGCGCTCTTATAATGCTGGGCGTTCACCAAGGGAGCACCCACTCATGATGAAAAATGGCGTCCTTACCTTGGTCTTTCTCGCCGGCGTTCCGATTCTTGCCCAATCAGCTGGTTCCCGCACCACCATCCAGCAGTCGTTGGGCTTCGAAGATCAATCCAGTACGGCTCTTAGCGGTTGGTCTTCGATTCCGCGCGATACTGTTTCCGCGGATGATCATATCTTCCATTCCGGCCATTGGTCCGTACGCTTCCAGCGTGATACCCAATCCGCAGGGACACATTCGGTTATCGGGCGCAGCCTGCCGGTCGATTTCCATGGTGGTGTTGTCGAACTTCGAGGCTACCTGCGCCTCCAGGATGTCTCCGAGATTGTTGGGCTGTGGCTGCGGCAGAATGCGGATGGTCAGCCGCTTGCGCTTGAAAATATGACGTCGCAGCAGCTGAAAGGCACACACGACTGGGCGCAATATCGCATCGAGCTCCCGATAAACCCAGCGGCCCAAAGGATTACCTTCGGCGTATTCCTCGCCGGCACCGGTACGCTGTGGGCCGACGACCTCGAGTTGCTGGTTGATGGCAAGCCGATCGCGGAAGCTCCATGGATGCCACCCAGACTCGCAGATCCCGAATTTGATTCCGGATCTCGAATTGTCCTCAATGGCCTGACGCCCACGCAGGTCTCGAACCTGGTCACGCTCGCCCGGGTTTGGGGAATGCTCAAATACCATCACCCCACCATCACCTCCGGCCAGCGGCGCTGGGATTATGAACTGCTCCGTGTTCTACCTGCGATTCTGGCCGCGCCCGATCGGACCCACGCGAATGATGCGCTTGTCGCCTGGATCGATAAGCTCGGACCCATCCCGCCGTGCGGTCCCTGTGTTCCCGCACCCTCCGGACAGCTTGATATCAAGCCGGTGCTCGACTGGATTCGCGATCGGGCCATGCTCGGAACGCCTCTCAGCGAGCGTCTCGAATCGATTTACACCAACCGAACCGGAAAGCAGTTCTACGTTTCCACCGCCGGCAACGGTAACCCCAGCTTCGATCACGAACTTGATTATCCGCAAATCACCTTCCCCGACTCCGGATTCCAACTCCTGGCGCTGTTTCGCTGGTGGAACATTCTCCAATATTGGGCGCCCGATCGCGATGTGGCGGGCCAAGATTGGACCGCCGTCCTCGCCGACTTCATTCCCAAGCTCGCTCTCGCCAAAGACAAGACCGCCTACCAACTCGCGCTCTTTGAACTTATCGCCAAGGCCAACGATACACATGCCAATCTTTGGAGTTCTCTGGCCGCGCGGCCACCGGTTGGCGATTGTGCCCTGCCCGTCACGCTCCGCTTCATCGGTGATAGGCCAATCGTCTACAGGGTGGGTTCACCGGACGCCGGTTTGCGGCCCGGCGACATCTTAGACAACCTCGACGGGACGTCCGTCGAATCTATGATCGACAGATGGAGCGTGTACTATGCAGACTCCAATGACGCAGCACGGAAAAGAGATATCGCGGCCAATTTAACCCGAGGCGTCTGTGGACCAGTCTCGGTAAAGATCACGCGGAGCGGCCTGCCCGTGCAAACACTCGCCACGCGCAATCACTTCAAACCAAGCGCTGTCACACACGATCAGCCCGGTGACACCTTCCGCCTGCTCTCTCCTCAGGTCGCATACATCAAGCTCTCCAGTATCAAGGCCGCCGATCTTCCCACTTATTTCGAGAAGGCGAAAAGTACGAAGGGTATCGTCGTAGACATTCGCAACTATCCATCGGCGTTTATGCCATTCGCGATGGGTGCTTACCTAGCGACCCATCCTACGCGCTTCGTCGCGTTCACCTTTGCAGATCTTGCCAATCCCGGCGCATTCCACTTTGGAGACGGCCCGATGATCAAGCCCGGCCCAGTTCACTACGGCGGCAGAGTCGCCATCCTGGTCGATGAGACATCGCAAAGCCAAGCCGAATACACGGCGATGGCGCTACGCGCGATGCCTAACGCCATCGTAGTCGGCAGTACCACGGCGGGTGCAGACGGCGACGTTTCCCTTATCCATCTTCCTGGCCAACTGAGCACCTTGATCAGCGGCCTCGGCGTCTTCTATCCCGATCACCGACCTACCCAACGTGTCGGCATCGTCCCCGACATTGTCGTCATGCCAACGATTCAAGGCATTGCAGCCGGTCGCGATGAGGTGTTGGAATCCGCCGTGCGCTTCATTGAAGATTCGAAGTGAAGCTTGTAATCGAGATGCCTGAAAAGTTGATTTTCTGTATTCCCCTCAACCGCGTAGGCAATTCACCAAAGGAACGGCACCAGGCGGTGCTTCACTGTTTTTTGATACTCCGCATAGCCTGGCAGGTTCTTCACCAAGAAATTTTCCTCGTTCAGTAATCTCCACATGAGCGCAGGCAACATCAGGGCGATGACGGACAGTCCCCACAACGAGCCAAGCGAGAGGGGCGCGCCAACGAACAGGAGGAAAGCTCCCATATACATTGGGTGGCGTACCAGTTTGTATAGTCCGGTCGATATGACTTTCTGTCCGGGAGCCAGCTCAATGGTCGCCGAAGCAAAGGTATTTTCCTTGTACACCAAAAATATGATGAGGAACGCGAGGGCGACGAGAGCATCCCCCAGCAACGCAACATAGGGCGGTAGTGGCGTCCTGGCAAGGCGATGATCAAGTGCGGAAACAACCAGTACTGCGGCAAACCCTATTGACGTGATGCTTTGTATGATCTTTTGACTGGTCTCCTTCTCGGCGATTGGCCCCGCATGCACCCGCCGCTCCAAGAGCTCCGGGTCTCTTGTCATCAGGTATAGGGTGATCGCAAACGCTGACATCCCGAAAACTGCCAGGAAGGCCCATGCTTGCCAATAACCAAGCGTCCACGCGGGAACAAATAGTAGCGCTGCCATGAAGAGGAGCAAGAAAATGAGGCCAGCGAATGCTCTTTTGTTCAAATCCTTCAACGACGCCCCTCAGTATGCCGACGGCTGGTCATGCTCAATCTAAAAGAATAAGCTTGACTTGCTTGCATCCTCAAACTGCCTGCGAAAGTCTCATTTGCGGTAAGTGGATCATCTTCCAGTCTATGAAGCAAAAGCTATCGTTGGGCTGCGCCCATCATTTTCGTCCCACGTACGCTGGGGCGAACGTGGGGCACCCGTCGCTTGCCTGCAAGGCGCCTTGAGGGAGGCACGACCAACGACGGACCCGCCACCAGCTGATAGCTCACCATTCTCCATCAGAACCTGGCGATGAGGCAGATTCCCCCGACCAGCAGAACACCGCCGATGCTCCGGCCAAGGTTCAGAGGATGCGGCTGCATTCTGAACCAGCCGAAATGGTCAATGAGAAGTGAGGCGATGAGTGCGGCGGTTACGGTGAATCCTACGAATGGCCCGGCACCGACCTTGTTGACCAGCGTGAGGCCAGCGTAAACCTGCACCGCCCCTACCAAACCGCCGACTACGGCCCACCAAGGCAAGTCTGCCAAGTCCTTCTGCGTGGGCAGCGGGGACGGATGAATCAGAGACGCTCCTGCGAAGAAGAAGGTAATCAGCGCGAACGAGATGGCCGAAGCCAGCCAGGGATTCACAACATGCTTGTTGAGTTGCCCATTCATGGCCGCACCGCAACTTTGTAATGCGCCCCCCAGGATGATGAAGGGGATAATCCATCCAGTGTTCATGCGATTCTCCTGTGTAGTTAGCGTTGACCGACGAGCATCTGCATCAGAATCGCTCCGCCGAGCGCGGCAAAGAGCGCCAATGGCATAACGACGGCACCGATCTTCAGAAACTTCCAGAAACTCACGTCGAGTTTCTCCCCGCCTGTATCTTTACTAAGTGCCAGAAGCCAGAGGATCGTGGCCAGCGATCCAGTGACGGAAAGATTCGGTCCGAGGTCCACGCCAATCAGAACCGCATTGGCCATCAGGGCCTTGGTGTGAGCGGCCTGGATCGTGCCGCCCGCTATCAGTCCCAGGGGCAGGTTGTTCACGAGATTATTTGCTATACCGACCGCGAAGCCAACAACCAATACGCCCAGGTTCTGGCCGAGACTTGACGCCCAGGCAAGCCACTGTTGCGTCAGTTTCAGCGCCCCCTGACTCTCAACGGCATCGACCATGACAAACAATCCTGCGACCAGCAGCAGTGTTGCCCAACTAATCTCGCGGGCGAGTTTGATCGGATTGCTTCTCGCCTTGATGGAGATCACAAACGTTACCACCAACGCCGCGAGGCACGTTGGCAGCCCCAAGTCCTTCTTCATAGCGGAAGCCGTCAGAAGCACGGCAATCGTAAGGGCGAGTCCGGCGAGAACAAGTTTGCCATTCTCGCTCAGCCTCGTATCCTCTACCTCGCAGGCAATGCTCTTGCAGAGTTCTTTACGAAACAGCAGACGCATCACGAGAAAGGTCACGAGGATGGAGAGCACTGACGGCACGCCAAAGTCTGCTAGCCATCGCCCCAGCGGCGGCATTCCGGTATGAAAAACTACCAGATTCGCCGGGTTTGAGATCGGCAATACGAAGCTCGCGGCGTTCGCAATCAAGGCACAGACAAACAGGTATGGAAGCGGGGGGACCTTTGCTTTACGCACCGCGGTCAGAATCGCCGGGGTTAACACGACCGCGGTTGCATCGTTCGACATGAAGATGGTCACAAGCGTGCCGGCGCTGTATACCAACAGGAAAAGACGCGAGCAGCTGCCGTTGGCCCCGCGAACGGCAACGGAAGCGACCCAATCGAAGACTCCTTGTTCCCGCGCCAGCTCGCTCAGGAGCATCATGCCGGTAAGGAACAAGTAGACATCGCTGCCCCTGGCGATGGCCTGCCCGGCTAACTTGAGCGGCACGAGGCGAAGCGCGATCAAGAGAAGCGCTCCGCCTGAGATCCACCAGGCTTCGGGAATTCGGCGCGGGCCCGCGATCATCAGTGCGATGCTGACGGCGACAATCAAAGGCAGAACAAAGTGCGCGATCGCTGTCGGAATCATCACCACTTCTTTCCGTTTTTGTTTGGTCCGAGCTGAGTGCCAAGCAGTCTATGCTCCGGCCACGCGTGCAGCGCGTTGTCCTGGTCGCGTTCGGCCCGCTTTTGCTCTCTGAGATCCCCGCACACAACTCGAATCTCATCGGTTGCAACATTGCGGCAGGCGTCCTCGACCGCGACCTTCAAGCAATAGACGCCGTCAAGCGGGGCGGAGACATCTGCCTCCCAGACCCGACTGTTCGCGGCGCGCACCATGGGGAAGACGTGTCCGTCCAGATGCGCTGTCGCTTGCACTGACTCAGCCTCACCCCAAAACTTTGCTCGCACCTTCAGAGTGCCTTGTGGTCTCCGGCTTGACTTTGTCAGCAGGCGCTCATCACCCGGTGAGGTTATCACCACGACGGGCAACTTACCCAGCTCAACAAATCGCCAACTCAGAACATCGCCGTCAATGTTGATTACGGAGTAGCCGACCGGTCCCTCTTCAATCTGTCCGGTGGACCGCGTGGCAGAGTAGAGTGTCAGCCCATCGTTGGCAATCTCGTTGTAATGCGTGTGTCCCATATCGACAAGGCTCACCCCGGAGCCACGAAGAACCTCGGTCAGTTCGACGCCGCCGACCTTCAGGTCACTTGGGTAGCAGTGCAACAGGATAACCTTGGTCTGTCCCGCATCGGTCGCAGTCAGCAACTCGTGCTTCACCCAGGTTAACTGCTCCGCGCTTACGGCGAACGATGCCGGGTGCGGCACGTCGAACGCATTCATGGCGACAAACCTAACGAAGTTAACGGTGAACGCATAGTGGGTTCGTTCCGACATCGCCTCCAGAAAGTTTGCAAAGCTCTTCTCATGAACATCGTGATCGCCAATAATTGCGCACCACGGCACGTCGAGCCGGTCGAGTTCGCGACGGACCACGGCATAGGAGGCGCGGCTTCCGTCGTCGGCTATATCTCCAGGTAAAAAGACAAAGCTCACTGCGCCGGCAAACGCTCGATTTACCTCACTGACGATCTCCGCCAGATCGAGATGGTTCTGCTCAGCTGCTCTCGTCATGTGCAGGTCGCCAAGATGAACCCAGCTAACCACATCAGGAGGGCCGGCGGATTGGGGTTGAAAGGGGCGCCTGGATCGGAGGCTTTTCATGCCGGCAGCTCCTGTGTCATTGCAGGGGAAGAAGGACCGCTGTCAGGTTGGTAACGTGCCGGGAGCGTCTCTGGAATGGCCGCCCACAACAAGAAAAATGCGAGTGTAGCGATGGCTCCCAAAGACAGGAATGAGATGCGATAGCTGAAGTGTTGAATCAGCTTGCCGCCGAACGTCGTGCTGAGAGCTGCGCCTACCCCAACTGCAGTTGCCAGGCTACCTTGCACGAGATTGAACCGGCCCGTAGCGCGGGTTCTATCGGCGACCACGAGAATCGAGACCACACCAAAAATTGCGTTCGCAACCCCGTCCAGTAGCTGGATAGCGATCAGGCTCTCTGTGTTGTGGGTCAGGGTGTAGAGAAGCGCGCGGATCGGCAGGACGCCAAAGCCCAGCAGCAGTATCGGCTTCCTGCCATGCAGGTTTGCGAATCGTCCGATGGCCGGGGCGAAGCACATGATGACAACTTGCGTGACGATGATGCAGGCCGACATGAAGGGAGCGGCCGTGGCTCGCGCACCGTGGGAGAGCATCTCGCCGAGTTGCGGCAGCATGGCCGCATTCGCAAAGTGAAAGAGGAAGGCGCAGGCGAGAAAGACCAGGAGAACCCGGTCCCCAAGCAGCGTTCCCAGCACGGACGCTCTTGCGGGAATTTCTTTGCCGTCTATCTGTTTGGCCCCGCCTCGCGCGAGGTCATAGTTAATATCCTTGCTCTTGATGGCCCGGATGGCGAGCACGGTGGGGATGGTCAGTACCGCTGCCGTGATGAAGATGGCCCGGTTCCCGAACAAGTGACTCATGCCCGCGATTAACAGCGCACAAGCTACGTTGCCGGCGGAGTTAAAGGACTGGTTTTTACCAAACTGGCGATCGAAGAAGGTCACCCCGACGATTCCCATCGTGACCGCGGCCAGGGTTGGCCCAAGAAACGGCGCCGCTCCCCCGATCAGGACTTGAGACGTGTACACCGCCCATGGAGCGGCAGTGACACTGAGCAGGACTGCTCCCAAAGCGAGAACGGCAGAGGCGACAACGAGGATCAATCTCTTAGACCTGAGCTGATCGACGAGGGCGCCCGCCGGCGTCTGCAGCACTACCGTGATGAGGCCACCGACGGACAGAGCCATGCCGACGCGGCCAGGCTGCCACCCCGCTCCAGCCAGGTACGCGGCGAGAAAGGGGCCCAATCCGGTCTGGACATCAGCCAGAAAGAAGTTCGTTGCTTCAAGAGCGTGGACGCTCTTCCTCTTCTCGAGTACGACTGGGGAATTCGGGTCCATGATTCCTTCACCACGCGAAAACGCGACGAATATTCTTCGCGTTGTAGCTCTCTGATGCGTTTTATAGGACGGACAGGTCGCGGATCATGCTCAAGTATTGCTCTCGGGTAAATTCACCTCGCGCATATCGCTCCTGCACGATGCGAGCCGCAGAGGTGACTTGTTCTCCCCGGCCCTGCTTCCTGTTCGCCAGCCGGTATAGAAAGCCGCCGAATAGGAGGAGGAAGATGAGGCCGAGACCGAAACCTCCGTCTGGCCCCATCCCGAATGGCGGACCCAAAGGGTCCGCGCACCCGGTCAGAAGGAGTATAGGAATGGCAGACGATGAGATTGTTAGTGCTGTTCGCATGACCAATGCTCCTTAATCTTGAGGAGGTGGCGGCGGAGCCATTCCGTCGGGCGGTGGTGGCGGAGCCATTCCATCTGGTGGCGGAGGAGGGGGGCCACCGAAATCGGGCGGCGGTGGAGGTGCGTCCTCTGACACCGGGCAGGGCGCAGGTGCAGCCGATTTGATCTTGCGTCGTGGCGAGGGTGCAGGTGCGCCTGGCTGCGGCGGAACCGCGCCTTCAGCAGGTGCGCCAGGGACGGACGGGGGTGTATTCGCAGAGAACGTCTGGTTGTTTAAACTGATGCTCGTTGCTTCAAGAAGCGACTGCCCATTGATTTCCGATTTGGTTCCGGTCACGGTGATCTTTTCGCCTTTGCGAACCGCAGGCCCCAGTTGTCCACCGAGGGTGGGCGTCAGGTCAACAACGCTGCCATTCTGAAGGTACAGATTGCGTACCTCTCCGCCTGGTCCTGGGTAGAAGGCACGGACACGAGAGGATTGGGTCAGGACCGGGAGTTGTGGGGGAGCCGGAGGCACGGCGGGTACACTCGGCGGCCTGTCAATTGGTGGACCTGGAGGTGCGGGAGGCGGGCTCTGTGCAAGAGCTGCAGAGCTGAATGCGAATCCGAGAGCGGTTACGAACCCGAGGGCGGTCATTCGCAGGGGAGACGGAGTGTTCATCGGCGATACCTCTGCAACTGCTAAGGCAAGTGGCTTGCCATTCCTCGAAACCGCTAACACCCCTCCAATTCATGGATTTTCTCTTCCGGAATCATTGGAACGAGAATCGAACCGACCGCAATCCGCTCAACCTATGTGGGGATTGCGGACAGGTCAGACGGGTCACCCGGACCCCGTTCGGCGTCAAATCTCAGTAACAAGCCCCAATATCGGGCGCATTCCCGGTTGGATGGCCAGTTGCATACCATATTGGCTGGAGTCACTTAATAGAAGCTGCATCAGAGAGTGAGAGAGGAGCCGAATGCCGAAGATGTTTTGGAGAAGCCTGCGGTCGCGCATTCTGCTACTCGTCGTACTGACGTTTCTCTTCCTCTCTGCTGCGGCGATCAGCCTGTTTACATTCCTTCGCAACCGCCACGCGGAGAGACTAGCCTTGACCGAGCGTCACCTCATCAGCGTGGCCTCTAATCTCGCACGAAACTATGTGGATCATCGGACTGCTGATAACTCGCTGCTCACGATGGAACCAGGGCCACCACCGCCGCCTCCAGCCGCGGGTCCTCCGCCACCCCCGCCACGTCCTCCGCGCGAAGGACCGCCTCACCTGAAGCCCGATCCGCTCAAACAGATCACGGAAGAGACATTGCAGCACGAGGATGGCATCGAGGGCGGCTTCTACGCTGCCCGAGCGGACGTAGTTATTGGATACGCGTTTCCAACCCATGAGGGACCAGGGCCGGAGAAGGGTATGCCAGACCGCGAACGGCCCACAATTGAGGATCTTGCGCGTGAAGCCGTCGCGGTCAATTCCATCAAGACATTTCGTTTTGAAGGGCCGCATGACGCCATCCTCTTCGTGGCGGTTCCAATTCATGAGCCATCCGGCGGAATGGGGTCCATTGGAACTACCGATGAGGTCACGGGCGCCGCGTGGCTCATGGAGCGCCTTCCGGGAATCGAAGGTGGGCAGAGCCGCGAGCTGCTTTATGGAAGTATAGGGTTCGGTATCGCTGCCCTGATGACCGCGTTCCTTGCAGTGTTTGTTACGACGGAAATTCGGAGTGGAGTAAACATCGTTCTCCAACGATTGGGTTCGATGGAGGGTGGCATACCGGCATCCAGTAAGCAGATGGCAGGGCGTCCACCTTTGGAAGAATTCGACCGCGTGCTCCACGGCATCGACTCACTGGCACTCGCGTTGCAAGAAAGGATCGAGAACGAGCGGACACTTGAATCTCAAATGCGGCATAACGAAAGGCTCTCTGCGTTGGGCCAGTTTGCGGCCGGTATTGCGCACGAGCTGCGAAATCCGCTGGGCACGATCAGGATGCGAACGCAAATGTGGCAGCGATCGAGCGACCCTGAAGCGGCGAAGCGGAGCAGCGCAGTGATTCTCGAAGAGATCGACCGCCTGGACACCATCATCAGCCGTCTTCTCTACTTTGCCAGACCCATTCAGCTGCAACTTCAAGCCGTCTCGCTGGATGATCTGTGCGCAGCCACAGCCTCGACGTGGGCGGAGAAAGACGCGGCCAAGGGTATTGAGATTGTGTGTAAGGCTGCATCCCACAGCGTAGTCACGGCAGACCAAGGCCGACTGCTCCAGGTGCTCGACAACCTCATGGAAAACGCGGTGCACTCAGCGTCGCACTCTACCCCGCAAGGAGGAGTCGTCACGATCAGCACAGCGAACGAAAATGACTTCGCCCGCATCGACATCATGGACGACGGGCGGGGATTTACGCCAGCAGCCTTGCGTCATGCGATCGACCCGTTCTATACGACGAAAGACACCGGGACAGGACTGGGACTTTCCATCTCGTTCGAGATTGTGCAGGCTCACGGAGGCGAGTTGCTTCTTGCCAATCGCGAAGGAGGAGGGGCGGTCGCTTCGCTCCGATTACCGTTGACCAGAGATGACCGCGAAACGCTCGTACAGGCGGCCAAAGAGGAAGGGCACGATGTCTGAAGTGCTGATTGTGGATGACGATCGAAACTTTCGGGAGACGCTCCGCGAGCTACTGGCGGACGCGGGCTATCAGACCATCGTCGCAACGAATGCCGAGGAAGCGATCACCTTACTTCAGACCGCGACTCCTGACCTCACGCTGTGTGATTGGAAGATGCCCGGTGGAGGCGGGGAGCAGTTTCTCAAGAGCCTTCAATCCGAAGGGCAACTGATCACCATGCCTGTCGTCATTCTCACCGCTCATGGTACGGGGCCAAATGCGATGCAGGCGATGCAACTTGGAGCTTACGACTTCATTACGAAGCCGCTGGACATCGATCAGGCCCTCGCCACCGTTGCGCGCGCTATCCGGCACATGGAACTGCAGCGCGAGGTCGAACTGCTGCGACAACAGAGGTTCAGAGATCGCTCTGTTGAAGACATCGGCAGATCCGACGAGGGGCTGAAGCCGAAACTGATCGGTAACTCGCCGGCATGGATTGAGATCTTCAAGAACATCGGAAGGGTTGCTGCCACCGACGTGGGAGTTTTGCTGTTGGGAGAGTCGGGCACGGGCAAAGAAGTCGTCGCTCGCACGATCCATGAAAACAGCGCGAGGAGCAGCCGCCCCTTGATCATCCTCAATTGTGCAGCTCTCCCGCCGGAATTGTTGGAGTCCGAACTCTTCGGGCATGAACGCGGAGCTTTCACCGGGGCACTCTCCCAAAAACGCGGGAAGTTCGAGGCTGCAGACGGAGGCACCATCTTCCTGGATGAAGTTGGTGAATTGCCTTTGGCGCTGCAGCCCAAGCTACTACGCGTCTTGCAAGAACACACCTTTGAGCGGGTGGGCGGAACGGCCTCAATCCCTGCTGATGTGCGGGTGATCGCCGCTACGAACCGTCCCTTGGAGGACGATGTGGAGCGACAGACCTTTCGTGCCGATCTGTTTTACCGTCTCAATGCCTTTACGGTTCGTCTGCCACCGCTTCGCGAACGTCCATCCGACATCCTGCCCCTGGCGGAGTATTTCCTGGCGCGCTACGCCAAACGCAATCGGATCGCCGCAACCGGTTTTGCTGCCGATGCCATCATGGTTCTCCAAAACCATGCTTTTCCAGGCAATGTGCGCGAACTGCAACACCTGATCGAACGCACCGCCGTCAAAGCAGGTGGACGGGCCATAACAGCCGAGCAGATACAAGAAGAATTGAGTACACCAAAGAGCCCAGCTTCCGGTTCGTTCGACGTTCCATTGGCTTCGTCGCTGCCGTTTCACGATGCGGTCGCAAGCTGGGAGCGTCATCTGATCGAGCAGGCATTGAAAGCTGCCCAAGGCAACAAGTCGGACGCGGCTCGCCGACTCGGAATCCACCGGCGACTGCTTTACGAAAAGCTGACGCAGTTCGGGATGCTCTAGGCTTCTGGGGGTTGTGGCCAGCCCCGTTTCCCCTATAGAAGTTCCAGATGGCTCGGGTATTTGGCCTGCAAAGCTATGGTCGTGATCGGAGATCGTCCTGGCCTGGCGGAATTCCAGTACCCGCGCCGGCACCAAGAGTAGGGATCCCCCGCCCTGAACAGCTCGACAATGCGGCTTCAGCCTAACAAGGTTTGGTTTGGTAGCCATGACCGTTACTGTTGGCGAGGTCATGAAGCTGCTGTTGCCTTTGGCGTCGTTCCGATTTGCTCGGTCATTTGCAGAGCGAAATAGAAAGTGGCTCCATGATCGACCTCTGACTCGGCCCAGATCGTCCCGCCGTGTTTTTGAACGATCCGATGCACGGTGGCCAGGCCCACCCCGGTTCCTTCAAATTCCGAGTCGGTGTGGAAGCGCTGAAACACGCCGAACAGTCTCTCGGCATATCTCATATTGAAGCCCGCGCCATTATCTCGCACGAAGATAATTGCCGGTTCACCCGGTCGCTGGATGCTGCCGACTTCGATCACGGCCTTGTCCCGGCGACGGGAGTACTTCAAAGCATTGCCTAACAGGTTTTGAAAAACCTGGGCCATCAAGATTGGGTCGCAGTCCAACGCGGGCAGCTTCGCAATGCGCCACTCCACATCACGTCCATCGCACTCCGGCTGCAGCATCGAGATCACGTCATCGACGATGGGATTTAGTTCGCTGCGGCCTGGCCGCAAGGATTGGCGGCGGAGTACTGCCATCTTCAGCAGACCATCGATCAGCAGTCCCATCCGGCTAACGGCGTCTTCGATGCGCTCTAAATGCTCTCGTGCTTCCACCGCCATCACCGGGCCAAAGTCATTCACCAGAATCCTGGCAAAACCGGCGATGTGGCGGAGTGGGGTACGCAGGTCATGGGAAACGGAGTAGGAAAAGGCCTCCAATTCGTGGTTGGTGGACTCTAGTTGCTCGGTACGTTTGGCTATCTTCTCTTCCAGGTCTTCGTTGAGCTTGCGGATCTCCAGTTCATCTGTTTTTCTCCGCGTAATATCGCGGAAAGCAACCACGGCACCACGCATCATTCCGTCCTTATCAATCAAAGGCGAACCGGTGGCGTCAAGCCAGATCCCCTGGTTGAGTCCGGCATGACGCAAGAATATCTCGGTGGTGCCAGCCTCCCCACGGAGTGTGCGTTCCAGAGGAGTTTCCCCGGGTAGTATCGGCGTCACGGTATCTGGCAAGAAGAGGCCGATATCTGTCCTCCACTCCGTGGAGGGCAAGTCCGTCGGCCCAAGACCCATGATTTTTCGCGCTGCCGGGTTCCAGAGAATGAACTTGCCTTGCTTATCGGTAGCGACCAACCCCTCGACCATGCTATCCAATACAGTCTGGAGCATGACAGCCTGGGTTTCCAGGGCTTGCCGGGACTGGCGTAACTCCTCCGCCTGCTGGGCCAGGTCGGCCTCGCTCCGTTTCCGTTCGGTAATGTCGTGCAGGACCGCGACCCCTCCGCGCAGGTTGCCCCGAGCGTCTTTCAGTGGCCGTGCCGTGACTTCGATAAACTTTCCCGGTTCAGGCTCCGGTGGCTGAACCATCAATTCGACTTTTACCGCTTCACCGTAGAGAGCCCGAACCAGGGGAAGGCGATCCGGCGGGCAGGGTGTGATCCCGTCGGCCAGGAAGACCTTATAGTGGGGGGTCCATTGCTCGGGGGGCACGTCGCTAGCCCCACGTCCCATCAGCGCGTTCGCCGCATCGTTCCAAAGGAGAAAGTGACCGTGCTGGTCGGCGGCGATCAGTCCCTCGCCCATGCTCTCCAGGACCAGTTTGAACATGGAGGTCTGCGCCTCCAGATCCTCACGCGAGAGGGCAAGGTCCTTTGCTTGCCGGGCCAATTCCGCTGCCGACTCGGCCAATTGTTCCTCTGCCTTTTTGCGGTCGCTGATATCGGTGTTCGTTCCCAGCCAGCGGACCACGCGCCCTTCCGAATTCCTGACCGGCATGACGCGGGTAAGGAACATGTGGTAACTTCCGTCCGCCCCCCGCAGCGGGAATTCCATATCGAAAGGCGTACCGGTGGCGATCGCTTCTTTCCATCGATCCAGGACCTTGGGCAAGAAGGCGGGGTCAATGATTTTCTCCCATGTCCACCCCCTCGTCTCCTCCAGCGTTGTGCCCGTGTAGTCGTACCAGCGCTGGTTGTACCAAAAGATCGATCCATCCGCTTCCGCCATGCAGGCAAGCTGCTGAATACCGTTGGCCATCACCTGGAATCGTTCTTCGCTCTCGCACAGCGCCTCCTGTGCCCGTTTCATCTCGTGAATGTCGGTACAGGTCCCAAACCACTTGACGATACTGCCGGTGGCAGTTCGCAGCGGCTGTCCCTGCACGAGAAACCAGCGATAGGTGCCATCGGCTGCGCGAATGCGGCTTTCGACGGTATAGAGATCGCCGGCAGCGGTAGCCTGGGCCCATGCGTCCCAAGCCTGTTGCCTTTCCTCAGGGTGGAAGGGAGTGTTCCATCCTGTTCCGTAACTTTCTTCCAGAGTCAAGCCGGTATATTTCAACCAGCGCTCGTTGAAGTAGATATTCAAACCGTCGTTTGTGCAGATCCACACAAACTGCGGCACAAGATTGACCAACATGCCGAAATTCGTTTCACTCTCGCGCAACGCCTCTTCCTTAAGCTTGCGCTCAGTGATGTCGCGGGCAACTTTTGAAGCGCCAACAACCGCGCCGTTGCCGTCTCGAATCGGCGAAATCGTCACCGAAACGTCGATGTTCGTACCATCCTTCCTGACCCGCACCGTTTCGAAATGTTGAACCCTCTCGCCACGTCCCATACGGGCCAAAATATCGAGCTCCTCGTCAATCCGCTCCGGCGGCAACAGCATCAGTATTGGTTTGCCCACGGCCTCTGCTGCCGAGTAGCCGAATATCCTCTCCGCGCCACCATTCCAGGCGGTGATGGTTCCGTCCAGCGTCTTACTAATAATGGCGTCATCGGAGGAGTCCACGATGGCGGCCAGCCGTTCGCGTATTTCCTCGGTCCGCCTGCGCACCGCCACCTCGGATTGCAGAGCTGCCGTGCGTTGCTCCACGCGTCGTTCCAGACCAGCGTTGAGGGCCTTCACCTGGGCCCGTGCCCTGGCGCTGACGCCGATTTCGCGGTTGAGTGTGATCCCGGCGATGGACAGGAAGATCACACCCAGCAGCGAGCCCAACGCAATCACAACACTGGAGGAATGCTGCGCGGCCCGGGCACGCTCCGTACGCAGCGCCAACAGCCCTCTTTCCGCCACTTCCATCTGTTCGACCGTGATGCGCCCCGCATCCATGTCGTGTTTCTCGTGTTCAAACAGTGCCACGGTGGGGATCTTCCCCATATTCCGTCGTGTAGCCAAGATCGCTTCTGCGTCCTCAACCTGGTTGTTGGTTTGCTCTTCCAGTACGTTCAGGCGCTGCAGTTGATCCGGAGTTACCAGGAGAAGCCGCAACGCATGCAGATCCTGAACCACCGCCGGTCTTCCTGACTCATAAGGCTCCAGAAATGGCACGCTTCCGGTTTCGGCAAAACCACGTGCACCGGTTTCCACGTCCAGCGAGTGTCTGAGTGCGCTCTCCAGCACCGTCATCACTTCATGGGTGTGGGCGACCCAATCGGCGGTCTCCGTAGCTTGTCGCGCAGCGCGCCAGGAAAGAAGACTCAAAAGCACCGTCAGCAGCACCGCCACGGTAACAGCCGCCTTAGCCCACCACCGTAACCGGGCTTCTGCCTCGGGTTCCTTGCTCTCCTCAAGGAGCCTGTCTAGCGGCATTTGGGCGACTCCAGTATCTCCCCTGTTTGTTTTGGTGCGCCCTCACAGCGATGAACGACGAAAGCGTTCCCCACGAGCATTGACAGCGAACTTCTTACGATCCAGGTGAAGTGAACCTCGCTCACCAAGGCTTTCGAGATCAGGCGAAGGAGCAAGCCAACAACCGGCTGTGCACCAGCCGGTACGGCTCGCAACAAGCTCGTTCCTGGGCTCAGGCGGGTCAGAAGAACACCCATGGCCCAGCTGGGCGGGAGCCCAGGAACCCAGCTGAAAGTACCTGAAACGTTGGCGGCTGCGCCCCACTCACCGACCGGCGAATCGTAATCTCCGCCAGATGTTCCATGAATTCGCAGACCTCGCGCAAAGGATACAAGAGCTGAATCCTTCATCGGCGACAGGTTCGGCGCCCGTTACACTGCCGGCGTGCTTTCCAGACGGACAGAAAGCGTGCCCAGACTTCTTTCCAGTTGAGGCATCGTTCCGCTCGACACGGGTAAAGAGCCACCGCGACTATCTGCATGGACCGAAGGTCAGGTTTCCTGCAAAGTCATGGTGGTCCCCGAAAATGACGCGGTATGGCGCTTCTGTTCGGGTATTTACCATATGTCTCTGTTGCAAAATCATACGGTATGAAGTCTCCGCTGTTTTCCGTCGAAGAAAAGAGCGACTGATCTCCCCAGGAAAGCTATGGCGGCAATCAAGATTCTGCTCGCAGATGATGATCAAATGCTGAATATCATTATGCGCAGTCTGCTTGAGCGCGAGGGCTTCGACATAACGGTTGCGTGCAACGCTACGGAAGCTTTAAAGCTCATCAGCTCAGAACCGTACGATGTGCTCCTGAGTGACCTACACATGCCAGGTGCTGCCGATGGTCTCACCGTCATTAGTGCAATGCGCCACCTCAATCCCAAAGCAATCGCAGTATTGTTAACCAGCTTCCCGGAGATGGGTGCTGCCGCCCAAGCAATCTTGCGACAAGCTGATGAGATCATGATTAAGCGGACGGATCCAACGGAGATAGTCGAATCGATCAAACGTCGGATAGCCAGTGGAACTACTTATTCCCGACCCAAGATTGAGAGTGTGGCGACGATCCTTGAGCGTGCGGCTCCGGCTTGCATCGAAGACTGGTTTGTGGAAGTTCAACTCGATAGCAAGCTGTCGCTTGTGCTCTTGACGCCTGAGCAGCGGTGTGGTCATTTGCCGCAGGTGTTCCGGGATCTTGTCGCTCGTCTCCAGGTTGCTCTACCTTTCGGCAGCAGGGGCCCGGAATCATCCTTCGCGGCGAACCATGGGTTGACACGACGTCGACAGGGTTATTCCGCTGCGATGATGGTCGAAGAATCACGTTTATTGCAGGTCTGCATTTTCCATACGCTTGAAAAGAATTTAACCAGTATCGACTTTAGCGTGCTGCTGACTCAAGTGATGACGATCGCGGACGAGGTGGACTCACAGCTGAGGCAGGCGATGGAGTGCTATGTCGAGGAGTCAATCCTCGATTCGCTTCCTGCTTAGCTTGTGCACCCGGGAGCCGTAACGCACAGTTCGTGGCAAGGGGCCATCGCAATACAAAGCTGTCAAGATTAGGGGAATGGGGCAATCGGTCCCCCATGATTTCATTGGACAAACGAATGCGGGGCTCGGGATTGGGAAATCAGGTTGCTGCAGAGAGTTTTGTGGACAGGAGGAGCCGGCACGTTGATCGTCGCCGTAACCAAAAGCGCCGCTGCGTCTGTCTACGAAACTTCCGTCCACGAAACTTCCACGTCTTTGGGTGGATGATCTGCTACTGTTTCGCGCGCGCGGCCTCGATCGCGGCGATGTCGATCTTTCGCATCGTCATCATCGCGCTCATCGCGCGCCTGGCTGCAGCGCGATCGGGGTCCGTGGTCGCCGCCAGCAGCGCGCGCGGAGTGATCTGCCATGAAAAGCCCCAGCGGTCCTTGCACCAACCGCACGCGCTTTCCTGGCCGCCGTTGCTGACAATGGCGTTCCACAGCCGGTCCGTCTCAGCCTGATCGTCGGTAAGAATCACGAAGCTGACCGATTCGTTGGGGACGAACTTCGGCCCGCCGTTGAGGCCCAGGAAATTGCGGCCGCATACGGTGAACTCGACAATCAGTTCCTGGCCTTCGGGACCAGACGGCGTGTCCGTGGGTGAAGTGCTGGTCTTACCGACATGGCTGTCGGCAAAGGTAGCGGCATAGAATTCGGCTGCTTCGCGTGCTTTCCCGTGGTCGAACCACAGGCAGGTGATCATCTTCCCGGACATCTTGTTCTCTCCTCTCGGTTTTCAAAACTCAGCGTAAGTTCCGCAGCCACTCTCCTGCGAGCGAAGAGCGGCTGCACCGGGCATGATTCCATCGCAGTTACGATTTTGGTCCCTGCATCAAAGCAAAGTGGCCGTTCTGGTCGTCTGTGGCCTGCAGGATGCGTGAACCTCCGGGTACGTCCATGGGAGGCAGAAGCACATTCCCGCCGGCCTCGATCACACGTTGCTGCGCAGCTTCGATGTCGTCGACCGTGAAGTAGTACTGCCAATGCGGTGGAATACCTTCGGGCATTCCGGGGCCGTTACGAGCCATCATTCCGCCGGTGTAGAGGGGCTTGTCGGTGCGGAAGGTTTGGTAGATGCCCATGGCTCCCATGTCATGCGCGTGGTCTTTCTGCCAGCCGTAGTGCCTGGAGTAGTAATCAAAGGCTTTTGCAGGATCATCGGTGAGCAGCTCATGCCAACCCACGTTGCCCACTGCCATTTGATCAAGACGTGGCGGTGCCTCTTGTTTGCCGGGTTCGAAGAGCAGGTACATCACCTTTTGCGGATCGAGCACGACCGCGAAACGGCCGACCCCGGGGATGACCTGCGCTGGCTTCACAATCGTCCCGCCGTCTGCGGTCACAGCCTTCAGCTCTTCGTCGAGCTTTGCGGTGTGGATGTGGCCCATCCACTGAGCGGGAAGCTCAGGCGCGCCTGCGCCAGCCCATGTCATGATGCCGCCGACGTCTTTGCCGTCTTTCCCGAAGAGCATGTAGGTGAAGCCAGGCATACCGGCGTCCTTGACATCCCACCCCACTACCTTCCTGTAGAAGCTGACTGCCTTGTCGATGTCATTGGTTACGAGTTCGTACCAGATGAATCCGTCTGCCATGTTGCACCTTCCTTTTAGCGATGTGCCGCGATTAAGTAAACACTGTTCACATACGCTATCACCAGAAAGTGGATGCTGTCCACATGTGGCGCTTTCCGCGGTACACTCTTCTTTGAACAGACAATGAAAAAGAATGTCTCCCTTGAGAAGCGCAAGACCTTTCGCCACGGAGATCTGCGCAACGCGCTGGTGACGGCCGGGCTCGAGATGGCCTGTGCTGGAGGACCCAATGCAGTCATTCTGCGAGAGGCAACCCGGCAGGCAGGTGTCTCTCCCAATGCGGCATACAGGCACTTTGCCAGCCAGGCTGAACTGCTGGATGCGGTACGGTCCGCATGCCTGTCACGGGTCGCCGCGGCCATTGAGGATGAAATGAAAAAGTGCCGTCCGGGACGCGATCCGCAAGCATTTGCGCGAAAGAGTTTACGTGCGGTGGGGATGGGATATCTGGGGTTTGCCATGAGAGAGCCTGGGATGTTTCGCACAGCTTTTTCGATTCCACCGGTGGTCCACGAGCAAAATCCGGCGACGGCGGCATCCATGGGGCTGAATCCATTTCAGCTGCTTTCGTTAGCGTTGGATCGGATGCAGGAGAGCGGCTTGCTCAGCAAGAAGGATCGGAAGGATGCGGAGTATCTTGCCTGGTCGACCGTTCATGGACTGGCACTTCTTTCGCTCGAGGGACCGCTGCATAGAATGCCACGAGAGATGGTGCTGACGCTGGGCGAGCGCCTGGTGGCGATGGTGGAGCGCGGTCTGGGCTCCCCAACCGCTATCTAAAGGGTGCTGAAACTCGAGGGCGACCGCTTCCGGGATCACCGAACTCCTCGGGGGCCAGGAAAGTGCAAATCTTTCTGGCTTTTAAATCCCTCGCTTGACAGGCCATAGTCGAATGTCTACCATCGGTCCTCACGAGGGTCGAGTGTCTTCCATGGCGAAACAACCACCACCACGCACCAATCTGCTGCAGGGCACGCTGGATATGCTCATCCTCCGGACGCTGCTCTATGGCCCTGCTCACGGCCACCAGATTGGCAAGCATATTCAACGAACCACGAACGACTTTCTGCAGATGCAGCACGGATCGCTCTACCCCGCCTTACACCGCCTGGAGGAAAGGGGCTGGGTAACCTCCAAATGGCAAATGGCTCCGGATCGCAATCGCGAATTCAAGTATTACCAGTTGACAGACAAGGGCAGAAAACAGCTTGTGGTGGAAGAGTCGCAATGGAAGCTGATGGCGGAAGCAGTGGGCCGTGTGATGTGGCCTAGGGCCGAGGAAAGCTGAGATGCGTCGATGGCAGATCAGAAAGCGGGATGCGGACCTTGAGCGTGAGTTGCGCGCTGATCTTGAACTGGAAGAAGAGGAACAGCGTGAACGCGGTTTGGCGCCGGACGAGGCGCGGCGCGCGGCACTGCGGGCCTTCGGGAACCCCACGTTGATTCGCGAACAGACGCACGAGGTGTGGTCCTGGAACTGGATGGAATCTCTTTCTCGCGACGTGCGCTACGGTCTCCGCAGGCTTCGCCGCTCGCCGGGTTTCGCAAGCATTGTGGTGCTCACACTCGCTTTGGGAATCGGTGCGAACACCGCGATCTTCACCCTGGTGCAGGGTATTTTGCTGCGCTCATTACCCGTGGCTGATCCTTCCCGCCTCTATCGCATCGGCGATCGCACGCACTGCTGCTACTTCAACACTTTCGAAAGCGACGACGGAGACTTCGACCTCTTCTCTTACGATCTTTTTCGCCGATTTCAGGAAGTGTCTCCTGAGTTCGAGCAGTTGGCAGCGGTACAGGCCGGCGGGCAGGGCTTCACTGTGCGGCGGGGTTCCGCTCCGGCCACGGCAATGCGGGCCGAATATGTGTCGGGGGACTACTTCACCACCCTGGGAATTGGCGCGTATGCAGGGCGCCCCCTGTCTCCCAATGACGACCGAATTGGCGCCCCTCCGGCGTTGGTACTGAGCTACCAGGCATGGCAGAGAGAACTTAACGGAGAGCCCGGAGTTGTAGGTTCCACACTGTACCTCGAGCAGCACCCTTTTACGGTGGCAGGCATCGCTCCACCGGCCTTCTACGGTGACCGGATTGCGCCATTTCCCCCCGACATGTGGATGCCGTTAGCGAGCGAACCGCTCTTTGAGGGATCGAATTCCTCGCTGCGCCAACCTGACACCGCGTGGCTCTACGCCATCGGCAGGCTGCGGCCTGATGTAAATCTGAACTCCCTGCAGGCCAGGCTTTCCGGCGTGCTCCGCCAATGGATGGCCGCACGGCCTGCATTCACGGATCACGGCGGCGCGGCGGCGATCCCGAAGCAACATGTGGTGCTTACTCCAGCGGGAGGTGGAATCCAGAAGGTTCAGCAGCAAACCGGGACGGGGCTTCGCATCCTGATGCTTCTCTCCAGTGTGGTACTTCTCATTGCGTGTGCCAACATCGCCAATCTACTGCTCGCCAGGAGCATGGCGCAGAGGGCCGAGATCGCGGTCCGTATCGGGCTGGGCGCGTCACGCGGTCGAATCATCCGCCAGATTGTCACCGAAAGTCTGATGCTCAGCGTGATTGGCGGAGCCGCCGGGATCGCGGTTGCGCTTCTCGGGTACCGGACAATCCTCGCTCTGGCATTTCCGCTTTCTCAAAATATGCTGGTTGCGGGTAGACCTTCCTGGGTCGTGCTGCTTTTCGCGATGGTGGTTTCGCTTCTCACAGGGTTGCTGTTTGCCCTGGTGCCGGCCTGGGTTTCTTCCGGTATGCAAGCCGCAGACGCTTCGCGTGGAAATAACAGCCTGTCGCGTGACCGAGCCTCCATTCCGCAACGTCTGCTGCTCGTTTTTCAACTCGCGCTCTCGATTGTGCTTCTCACTTCCGCATTCCTTGCCACGCGATCGCTTTACAAACTGGAGCATCAGCGAACCGGCATCGAGACCCAAGATCGATATACCGTCCAGATCGATCTAAAAGGCAGCGGATATACACCCGATCAGCTGGATCCGGTTTATCTCAAGATCGAAGCTGGTTTATCTGCGCTGCCGGAAATCGCGCGCGTGAGTTTCGCCCGGTACCTTCCGCTTGAGGGAAACGAGTGGGGGGGATGCGTGATCATCCAAGGGCGCCCGGTACCGGCTCCGACAGACCCGTGCTTTTCGGATTGGAATCGTGTGAGCCCGGCATTTCTCGATTCGATCGGGGTACCCATTCTGCGCGGTCACGGATTCACCCAGGAAGATGAAGTCAGCCGACTCCCGGTGGCCCTGGTCAACCAGGCGTTTGTAAGACGATTTTTTCCCAACCAGGATCCGCTTGGCCAACACTTCGGGGCCAACGGAGCCGAATATTCCGACGCGTTTGAGATCGTGGGCGTGTTTGCGGATTTCAAATTGAGCGATGCACGCAAAGAAGCGCAACCCCTCTTCCTGAGGCCGCTCGGTCAACTCTACACCGGTTACAAAGACGCTAATTCACAAGCGGCAGAGGCAAGTTCGCTTTATCTGAACCGGATGGTTCTTCAGTTTAATCGCCCGCAGCGGAATGCCGAGCCGGTGGTGCGGAAACTTATGGCGTGGATTGATCCGAACATCCCGGTGATACGGGTGACGCCCTATCCGCAGGTGGTGGCGGGCAACTTCAACCAGGACAGGCTGCTCGCCCGGCTCACAGAGGCGTTTGGAATTCTCGCGCTGATTCTTGCTTCGGTGGGTCTTTACGGGGTTATGTCCTATTTGGCCGTGCGGCGCACCACCGAGATCGGTGTTCGTATGGCGATGGGAGCGTCACGCTCAGGCATCATATCTCTCATGCTGCGAAGTGCATCTCTGCAGGTTCTCGCAGGCCTGCTGATTGGATTGCCTGCAAGCGTGTTTGTCTGCCGGATGATGGAGCACGTGCTGTATCAGGTGAGCAGCCAGGATCCTCTGACCTTTCTCGACGCGACTGCAGTGCTCTGCGTCTCCATCACCGTCGCAGCGATTGTTCCCGCTGTTCGAGCGGCATCCGTTGACCCGATGCAAGCGTTAAGGACGGAGTGAGTTCCGTCTCCGCTTGCCGGGCGCTCCACCTACTGAGCTTCATCGTCCTCTTGTATACTTCCCTTTTCGCCGGCACGAATGCCCCCGGTGAAGCCGGATTCGCGCACCGCAGGAAATGACCTGGAAAGGACTGACGAATGAGCGTTGCCACAGAGGAAGAGATCGCCGGCCGTCCGATTGCCGTGATCGGTAGTGGAACCCTGGGCCGGCGCATCGCCCTCATGGCGAGCACGCGGGGAGGAGAGGTTTGCCTATTTGACCCGCATCAGCGCTCACTCGAGGCAGGACTGACTTATGTCACAGAAACACTACCGGCCGTCGTTGCATCCATTCCAGGGGCTACTGCCGGGCGCGTGCGGGGAGAAACAGACCTCGCCGCCGCAGTACGCAATGCCTGGCTGGTCGTGGAAGCCGTTGCGGAACAGCTGAATCTGAAGCGAATCGTATTCGGTGAGCTCGATTCTTTCGCGCCGAAGGATGCAATTTTAGCGACCAACTCCTCCTCGTATCCTTCCAGTCAACTTATCGACAAGGTCGCGCGTCCGGAGCGCGTACTGAACATGCACTTCTACATGCCGCCAGAAATGCCCATGGTGGAGTTAATGTCTTGCGGGAAGACCGATCCGGCAGTCATCGATTTCCTCATGGAGCGTTTGCCGCTGTATGGCCTGGTGCCATTCCGTGTGCAACGGGAGAGTGTCGGCTTTATCTTCAATCGCATCTGGGCAGCTATCAAACGGGAGTCCTTGTCGGTGGTGGAAGAAGGTGTGGCCACGCCCGAGGACGTCGACAGGATGTGGAGTCTATTTACCGAAGATATGTCAGGGCCCTTCCGCCTCATGGACAAAGTAGGTCTTGACGTCGTGCTCGCGATTGAGCAGCACTATGCCGCTGTCCGCAAGGATGTTCCTGAAGGGCCGCGGAAGCTGCTGCAACGCTATATCGACGGCGGCTCGCTGGGTGTCAAATCAGGCCGCGGTTTCTACGACGACTACCCCGGCGAACCGTGAGCGCGCCTGCTCCGCTCAACGTGTCTCAGCCGAGGGGTCTACTCCAGTCTGTGGTGCGTCTACGAACTGCCTCGGTGTCGACATCAACACGAACCGAAAATAGGATCCCATATTTAGATCTGAACCGGGTGCGGGAGTCCCTAGCTGCCATCCTTGGAACGTAGCAAAACGGGTCGCTAAACCGTCTGTTTCTCCTTCCGGCCAATACGGTTTGTGCGTTGATTATTCTGAGCCAATTCGTCTCGTGGAGCAGGCGAAGAAAAGACAGAACACGGGCGGAGAAATGGAACCAGCATCGGGTTGAGCCGTGCTATGAGATGTAGCGGATGTGGAAACCGGTCTCATCCTCGTTGGCGATCTTGACTAGTTCAAGGTCAGCTTCTGGTATGTCGATATGCTCGGAGGAGTGTGTTCTGAGCTGAATTCCATAAACGTAAGCGCTGCCGTTCTGGTGGACTTCCTTGACCGTACCGATCTGGCCGGTCCCCGTCACTTTCACGATGTCATCGTGAATAAACCTGGGTGTGCTCATAGGAACCTCCTCCTCATCGGATGCTGACAGCACCTTGGATGATGCCTCACAGTTGGGGCTCAGCAGGTAGTGGAAGAGTGTAGATGAGCTTTGGGTGGTAGGCGTGCCTTCGGGACTGTGTGGAAACCCAGGGACGGGATGGGAAGTTCACTGAACCCCGCGTGAATAGGCTATCGCCCTATTCCAATGTAAACTTTCGGTCCCGTCACCGAGTTTCCCGTCCCCGAGTTTTCCCATCTAACTGCGGGTCCCGAAATGCCCCATTGCCGTTTGCTCTCTTCCTGCCTATGATCCCGCCATAGCATCAAGCGAGAGAACAACCATGCACTTGATTCCGAAATTGTCTTTAGCCGTCGCACTGACCGCAGCCCTGAGTGGTCTTGGCTCTGCGCAAGGACCACCGCCCGATCCGACACATATTCCCTTCACCCTGCCTGCGGACATTCCATGGAAAGGTCCGCATGGCGGCGAATATACGGCTACGCTGTTCGGTGACCCGAGCAAGCCAGGCCCTTATGGCTTTCTGGCTAAGTGGATGCCTGGCAATTTTTCGCATCCCCATTTCCACTCCGCGGATCGCTGGATCTATGTCGTATCCGGCACCTGGTGGGTAAGCTCCAGCTCCCATTTCGATCCAGCCACGGCCTATCCATTACCGGCCGGCACCTTCGCCATCGATCGTGCCAATACCGTGCATTGGGATGGCGCCAAAGCAGGAGGTGAGCCCGCAGTGCTGGAGTTAGTGGGCATGGGCCCGGTCACGAGCACCGGGGTCGGTGAAAACGGCGAGCCCTTGCCCCCAAAGAAGTAACGGCGGATCCTTCCTCGACGGGATACGTTTCGTCTGTCCAACGCCCTCTCCGCCGGGCTTATTCAGCTTGCCCCGGATTTACGCCTTGACGCCGTTCTGTGCAGCCGCAAACACGTCGCGCGCGGACGTCGTACCCGCTACGTGCTCCGTACCCGCGATTCCCAGGTCCATCCACCCCGCGTTAATGCCCTCAAACATTTCTTGGGCAGGTCCAGTGTGGCCCTTCGGGATGCCGAACTGCTCGAACGCTTCCGCCCACCCTGCACGCGGGACTGCAAAGGCTTTTACGTCGAGTTTCAGGACTTCACCCAATTGTCCGGCCACTTCATCCGCGCTTACCAACGAACCCAGTTCGATGACGCGATGCCGCGCCGATGTCGTCTGACGCGACCATTGTCGATTTCCGGTTTGTAGGATTGTAGAAGACCGGTAGTGTTCCGCCCTGGGCGGCCTGTAAGCCGAAAAGAAAGTTTTCGAAGAAGCCGCCTGCGCGTACAAATGCGACCGGAGATGGCAGGCTGCGAAAACCTTGCTCCAAAAGTGATAAGGCCGTGATCATCCCCACCCCGCTCGTTCTATTCGCGCCCATCGACGAGAGCGCTACCACCCGCGGGGGCACTCCCTTGGTCAGCGCCTCGACATAGTTCGCAATCACGCCCTTCGCTTCCCTGTAATCAGGCGAGGGTGCCCATACAGCCGGCAACATAACAAACGCGCCCTCAACACCTTTGAGCGCCGCGGCTATGGCTGTCGCATCGTTCCAGTCTCCATCCACCAACTCCACGCCTTGCTCTGCCCACTTCGCCGCTTTCTCGCGATTGCGCACAAGTGCTCGCACCTGTTTGCCTTGCGTCAGCAGATGCCGCGCGGTGGCGCCCCCAACTTTTCCAGTAATGCCCATGACTAAATACATGCTCGTTTTCTCCTTGTTAGAACGAAAGTGATGCTCTGATACAAAGGCCAGAGCTTGTGAGTTGCGCAGCTAGCACTCCGCTAGTCCCGTGAGCTTCCACAGTTATCTGTCACATGAATCGCCTTTTGCCTCGTATTTGGCTGCCCATCCAAATGAGCGACCTGACTATTAGAGGCCTCGAAAAACCATTGGTTGCAAATTACTCAGTGGTTTTCTAACCGCTGGTTATAAATCAACAATCGGTCGTATAAATCGTTAAAAGGGACTAAGCTATTGAAGTGACATCCACATCACCAAGTCGCCGGGTAGAGCGGAAGGAGAGGCTGCGGGGCGAAATCCTTGCGGCTGCCAGCAAAATGTTTGCCGATCGCGGCTACGAAGCCGTGACGCTTCGCGCGATCGCTAAAGAGATCGGCTATACACACGCGGTGATTTACCAGCATTTCCCCGACAAATGGCACATTCTTGCCGAGTTGAGCAGGGAGACGATCGGGCTGCTGATTCAGAACTTCGACGCGACTGCCGCTAAACATCATGCACCGAAAGAGCGTCTTTTTGCGACTTCACGCGGCTTGATTCAGTTCTGCATTGCCCATCCACAGCAGTTTCGCAACGTCTTCTTCGGGCCGGAGAACCGCAACGGCATCCGCGCTGGACAATATATCGACGACATTGGCAGGCCTTTGTTCCAACGTTTCGTACAGCTCTTTTTCGATGTTGCCAAGGATGAAGGATTGCCAAGCAAGGATGACATGGTGGTAGCCCACACCTGGTGGTACACGATCTTTGGCCTGGCCACACTCATGGTCATCCAAGGGGTTGTGCCCGACTTGCCTGACCAGAATCTCGTGGTCGAGCAAACGATCGCAACGCTTTGGGCGGGCGTCCAGGCTGTTCCGCGATTGCCGAAGAGCGCAGTCACTAAGCGATCCGGCCGATCCAGTGCCTCAAAGCGCTGACAGCTTCTGTCTAATCAGGAGTCGTTGGAGGTATGGACGTGGAGCCGGAGATGCCCAACCGATCTCGCCTCCAAGGGCCCATTGGGGGGTTAGTTCGTCTGGTCCCCGAATCCCTCCGAAGGAGATTCCGATTCTCTCGCCAGCCGGCAGTACTCAAGAGCTTTCAGAGCGAGCGAGCTCAACGGCGCAGATGATCGGCTGTCATTATCGAAGCTTCCTCCTCTCACAGTGATTCAACCCGTGCCTCTGGCGTTGAATTTTCGTCCGGAAGTAAATCCTGCCAGCTTGACATTAACCGCAACCTGGAGTTTATTGGGGGGTTGATCGTGGTGAAGGAGTTCACCCTTAACCGCTGTCCATTCCTTTAGGCCGGACAGATGATAACTCCTGACAGGGAATCCTGTTGCGGAGTTGTGTCCCGGCCGAGTTCCCTGAACGACAATTAGGAGTTCGCGCTTATGACGAACACTTGGTCTCTTTGTGCGCTCTGGGTGGGTCTGGCTTTAGCGGCGACGCTGTTGGCGATCTGGTTCAAGGTCTCGACAGCGCTCTCTGAGATTGTGGTCGGTACGGTGGCCCAACTGGTCATCGGCGTGTTCCTTACCGGCATCTTTGGCTTTGCGCAGGGTGGTCTTGCCGGCAATACGCAGTGGATCACCTTCCTGGCGGGAACGGGTGCAATCGTCCTGACGTTCCTTGCCGGAGCGGAACTCGATCCCGCCATCTTCAAGACCAAGTGGAAAGAAGCATCGGTCATCGGCCTGGCGGGATTTTTCGGACCGTTTTTCGGCTGCACTGCGATCGCGCACTACGTACTGCATTGGGCCATTATGCCCAGCTGGTTGTGCGGTGTGGCTCTTTCGACAACGTCGGTCGCCGTCGTATACGCGGTGATGTTGGAACTTGGTTTCAACGTCACGGAATACGGGAAGGCAATTCTCGCCGCCTGCTTTATCAATGATCTCGGAACCGTTATTGCTCTCGGGCTGATTTTTTCTCCGTTCACCATCAGAACATTGATCTTTGTGGCGGTTTCCATCGTGGTCTTTATCGTCCTGCCGTTCCTTACGCCGCGGTTCTTCACAAAATACGGCGGACGCGTCTCAGAGTTGGAAGCCAAGTATCTTCTCTTTTTTCTCTTCGCCATGGGCGGACTTGCCGTCTGGGCTGGAAGCGAAGCGGTGCTACCGGCTTACATGATCGGCATGGTCCTCGCCGGTACGGTCGGAAAAGACCATTCACTGATTCGCCGCCTGCGTACACTCACATTCGGATTACTCACGCCGTTCTACTTCATCCGCGCGGGATCGTTTGTTTCGGTGCCGGCATTGATGGCAGCACCTGTAACGCTGCTAGTCCTGTTTGGAGCGAAGTCGCTGTTTAAGGCGGTTGCAGTGTATCCGGCGGTCAGGATTCACAAGTATGACGGCAAGGCTGGAGCTTACTACACATTGATGATGTCGACCGGCCTCACCTTCGGGACCATCTCGGCACTATTTGGCCTCAATCATCAGATCATCACGCAGGCGCAGTACTCCTACATAGTCGGAACAGTCATCGCCAGCGCGGTGATACCCACCATGATTGCGAACTCATTCTTTCTTCCCCGCCATCTTCTTCCCCATGCGAGCAAGAAAGCAGAGCAGGAAATTATGCGGCCAGTACCCGCAGAGGGAGGGTAGTGAATCAAATGGGAAGCCCCGTGTTCGTTGGAATTCAAAGGATATTGGTAGCATACGACGTATCTCCACATGCAGAGCACGCGCTGGATGTTGCGCTTGCTATGGCTGGAGACATGAAAGCCAAGTTGTTCGTCATCTCAGTCATTCGGCCGCCGGAACCCGCTGAGAGCGCAGAGTTCCACGCTGTCCTTGAAGAGGGTCACGAGCGCTACGAGAAGAGTTTCGTCTCACTACGTGAACGCGCCAAGCAAAAGGACATTGAACTTGAAACCGACGTTGTACTGGGCCATCCCGCGGAGCAAATCATCCATAAGGCCGACACTATCCAAGCCAGCCTTATCGTGATGGGCAAGCGCAGCCACACGATCCTCCATCGCTGGATGCTGGGCTCGACTTCCGAACGCGTGCTGAGATACGCGCACTGCCCGGTGATGATCGTTCATTGATCGGATAACCAAGCTATGAAGATCTCGAAACACGCGAGTGGTCAGGCACAGAGGGATCGCAGCATGTTCTGTTCTCATATGCCGCTCGACAACAAATCGAGGAATTCCTCCTCACAACTGGCAGCCTTTGTAGCCGAGAAAGCGTAAACTTCATGCCTGAAGTAGTCAAACTTGAAGCGCTCGAAATTCTTGTTTCCTACGGAAACCCGACCAGCCCCGGCGAACGCATCGCAAAATACAACCGATTCCGGGATGGGGCTCGCTCAGCCGCGCAGCGGAGTTCCTCGTATCACAGCGCGGACTACATTCTTGAAAGGAGGAAATATGTTGAGTGCAGGAAAAGCAATGAAAGTTTGCATTTACTTGAGTGAGGGCTCGAAGCACCACGGGATTCCCACGTATTCGAGCATCCTCGATTTCCTTTTTTACCGGGGAGTTTCCGGAGCGACCGTGCTCAAGGGGATCGCGGGTTTTGGGCGCGGATCACCACATGCACTCCACCAGCGTTGTCGAGATCTCCGACCACCTTCCGGTCAAGATCGAATTCATTGAATCCCGCGAGAAGGTGAACGAAATTCTTGGGAAACTGGAGGAGTTGGCCGGTAGCGGAATGATCGAGGTCCAGGAGACCACGCTCGCCAAGCCCGCCCAGGTGTCGAAGCCGAAAAGGCCACGCCTCGCGCACATCTGAAGATGGAAGGCAAAGCAAAGATGATGCGCATTTATATCGGTGAAGCCGATCAATGGAAAGACAAGCCGCTTTACAAGGCGCTCGTCGAAGCCATGCGGGCCAACGACATTGCGGGCGTGACTGTTTATCGCGGCATCCTCGGGTATGGCGCCCACCGGCGGATTCACAAGGATAAAGCACTCCGCCTCTCCCACGACTGCTCGATCATGCTCTCGGCCGTTGATACCGAGGAGAAGCTGCGATCTTTTCTGCCACTTGTAGACCAGATGGTGGAAGAGGGCCTGGTCCTCCTCTCAGACGTGGACATCATCAAGTATTCCTACCGCGCACTGGACGTAGATATGCCTGAGCCTGTCCTGGGTAGTCCTTCTCTGTGAGCGGAGGCTCAACCATGAAAGACCAATATCAGGCGCGCATGTTGCGGATCCATTTCGGCGAGGGCGACAGATGGCAGGGCAAGGCCTTGCACGAAGCGATTGTGGCGAAGTGTATGGAACTAGGAATGGCCGGTGCGACCGTCTATCGAGGGATCGAGGGGTATGGAGCCAGCACCAGAATTCACCATGCCAGCCATTGGACGTTCTCGAAGGACGCGCCGATCATGCTGACTGTCATCGACGGTGAGGAAGAGATTGAAAAGCTGATTCCCCATCTCGACATGATGGTGGAAGAGGGTCTTATCGCGATGTCTCGTGTCGAGGTCATTCGATACTCGCGGACTTCAACAAACGAACCAGCGAAGGTCTGACAGGCTCGAATGGAGAAGATGGTTTACTTCGCGATGCAGGAATACGCGAGCAATTCGACAGGGTAGTTTAACGGCACACCTCCGACTGGTGGCCGAGTCTTGCTCAAGGAAACCGGCAAGAGTAGCCTGTTCACGTCAGGCGTACGAACCCGGAGGCAGACGTGAAATCCCTTTTTATTCTCCCGCTCGCCATCATGCTCGCTTCTACATCAATGTTTGGGCAGAGTCTCACGCAGCCTCCACGCATCGATCCCTCCAAATGTCCTGTCGGGCTTGAAGTGGAGCAAAACGGCAGCCTTGTTGCTTACAAGAACGCGTACGCCGGTCCAGCGGACGATGTTGATCCGCGATTTGTTCATCAGCGTTCCGCGCAGCGATTTGATTTCAAAATGACGAATTTCTTGTCTCACGAGATCGTGGAGGCGGAAATCACCGCTCATGCGTTCAGTGACAAGTTGAGAGCCTTTGGTGTCCCCGCTCCAACCCCTGACCTCTGGCAGACGGTTGATGTCACCTTCGATGTGAAGGGGAATGGCAGTGCTACTCGTGAACTTTCGTTCGCCCACTTCCCCGCTATCAGGACTTTTGACGTGGACTCGGTGACCTATGCTGACGGCTCCACCTGGCATGCCTCCTCACCCGGAGCCTGCAGCGTAGCCCCCAGGGCGCCGATGCGCATCAGCGCTCAATGATCCGTACGACGGCGGGGTGGGATGGATCACCACGAGGCCACTGCAATCGGAAGGTACCAACGGCGTTGCCAAAGATGAAGTCCACACCGCCCTGTATATAGGAAATACTGGCAGCCGAAGCCGGTGTCCTGGTCACCGAGAAGATGGCGAAACAGCCTCCCGGCAACAGGGCCTTAGTGTCTGCGGGAGAACGGAAAAGAAACCGCAGACCTCTACGCTCCGGCGAGAAAAACATTTCCAAGAGAGGTCCGCGGAACTGCAGATCCCTCCACTGCGCTACGCTCCGGTCGGGATGACAAAGGAGAGGGTTGCGCTTCCATTCAAATTGGATGCTGCGGAGGACGAACAGCAGGTCCCCATTTCGGCTTCGCTCAGGGCAGGCTCTCCGCTACGCTACCCCGACAAACGAGCGAGATATGGGGCACCCGTCGATTGCCTCCCGCTTTGGTTGGAGAATCGCGAAATTTTGATTTGTTTTTTTTCTTGCTCGAACCCGCGACCTCTGCCGTGACAGCCGAGAGGAAACGCGTAACTTATTGGAATCAGGGGGAACGAGACAGGAGTATTTCACCGGCTCGAGATCGCCTGACGGCGTTGCCCCTGGCATTCGGGTCAGGTGGTTTGTCTTCGATCAGATATGGCCTGTGCGCACCAGTGAAGCTTTCAGAACGAGCTGCTTCGCATCCGCACGATGCCGGCTGCAATTCGACGGTGCAGCAAGCAAGAAAAGCCCGTCCGTAAGGGACGGGCTTGGGAATTTAGTTTTTGATCTGTCTTAGTCCGGCTTACCGGCCATGAGAACCTCCGCCCATGGCATGTACTCCTCCACCTGAAAAGCCTTCTCCCCTGAACTGCGCATAACCCCGCGCACCGTAGGCGCGATTGCCGTAGAAGACCGGGCCTCCGTAGAAGATGTATCGCGGCGAATAGAAGCCCCATCCGAATGGACTCCACAGCAGCCCGTCACCCGGTAGCCAAGTATAGCCCCAGAAGCCGGCGTCCCAATACCAGCCCGGAGACATGACACCGTACCCGGCATACTCCGAGGCCAGGTTGAGATTAGCTTCGGCCAGGTATTGAGAACGGAGACTGCTCCAGTTGTAGAGTGGGTCCTCGGCTTGACCTCGGTCGAAGCTCACGCTCTGAATCGCTTCATTACCCGCCAATCCGACCTGATGGTCACCTTTCACCTTGAGTGCCCTCTGACCACT
>JBEKNJ010000053.1:0-43637 GCA_049522955.1 Acidobacteriaceae bacterium | reverse complement strand
ATACTGCATACTCCACTCATGGCGGAAAGCTCCTTGTTGAGATCGGTTTTCCTGGAAGAATCCCAACCTCAACCTAGCAGGCTTTCCGCCTTCTGCTAAAAACCTAATTTGGACAAGATTGATTTTCAATCGTCCCTTCGGGACTCGACGCCCAGAAGCTGTCCGAGTTAAGCTCCGCAACAAGCTTTTTGCTCTGTATCAGGGCACGACTTCAGTCGTGCCATAAACGCGCAAGAAAGAATGGGGCTTTAGCCCCGGCGCTTTTCCATTGGAATTTCGTGCAGATTTTAGGGTGGCAGGGGCTAAAGCGCTGACCATTTAGCCGCGGGCGGCACGACTGAAGTCGTGCCCTGATACAAAGCAAAAAGCTTGTTGCGGAGCCTGGTTTGGATTTATTTGGCGGGTGGTTGTGTGGGCTGGGGCTTGTCGTTGAGCGCGTAGATGACTTCGCCGGGCTTGGCGTAGCGCAGAATAACCCTCGCCTCATGCTCGATCGCGTCCGGATCTGACTGCAGGTGCTGCACGTGGTCCTGCAGGCGGCTATTTTGCTGCTGCAGTTGCTGAATTTCTTTTTGCAGCATCTGGTGTTGATGACGCTTCTGCTGATAAGCCGTCAAGCCGTTGGCGCCGAAGGTTGCGTGGTATCCAAGAAGAACGGCGATGGCGATGGCCACTGCAGTTGCCACCCGGCGACCCGAACCAGAAAGGAATGACGAAATGTTTTGTCTCAAATTCAGCTTCACGATCGCCTCGCAATCTGCTGCTTTATCTTCTCAATGAACCTTCTTGTCCGAGTGGAAGTTTTCACGAGGAACCATACTTGGTAAACATATGACCGATTTTCAGATTGTTCTCTCCACCTGTGCCGATCGCGAGCAGGCGGAACGCATAGCCCATCGCCTGGTAGAGCAGCATCTGGCCGCCTGCGTTAATATCCTGCCCGGGGTGCAGTCGATTTACCGCTGGCAGGGCGCCGTGGAATCGGGGGAGGAAGTCCTGATGCTGATCAAGACCAGCACCGCCCGCAGCCAGGAGGTGCAATCGACCATCGCCAGCCTGCACTCCTACGAAGTTCCCGAATTCCTGGTGCTTTCCGTCCTGGGCGGCTCGAACGCCTATCTCGCATGGCTGGGGGCGAGCCTGGACTAGACAGGCGAGTTTTTTGTTATGCTTCAAGAGGTTCCTGAGCCGGTCTTCCCCCTATGCGGCTTTTGTTCGTGGCCTTCGCTATCAGCTTTTGCGCATTGTTATGGGTGGCTTTCTCGGTTGCCCGGCATATTCTGCGCCATGATCACGCACATGGCGCCGCTGGCCGGGAACCGGATAGCGCTCCCGGCTCGTCAGAATCACATCGGCCTGGTTCCTAAGGGAGAGATAGAGCATGGAAGAAATCAGCTACAAGCAAGACAGCCTCGGCTCCTTGTCCGCGCCGTCACCCCGCGTTGCCTGGAATACCGTGCTGGCGGTGGTATCGGCAACCGCCCTGGTCGCGATCTGCGCCCACATCGCCGTGCCGCTGGGCTTCACACCCGTTCCTGTGACGATGCAGACCTTCGCTGTGTTGTTGCTGGGGTTACTGTTTGGCCCCGGACCCGCATTCGCCTGCCTGGCGCTCTACCTGATGGAAGGCGCCGTCGGCCTGCCGGTGTTCAGCCCGCATGGTCCTGGTGGTCTAGCTCAGATGCTTGGCCCCACCGGCGGCTACCTGCTCTCTTATCCCTTTGCGGCCGCTCTGGCGAGTGTGCTTTATCGGCGCGGACGACGCTCCTTCGTGGCTGCGATCGCGTCTTCAGGACTCGCAAGCGTCCTCATTCTTGCCGCCGGCGCCAGCTGGCTCGCGCTGCTCACCCACGCGAAACTTTCTGTTGTCTTCGCTCAGTCGGTCGCACCGTTTCTCCCCGGCGATGCGGTCAAAATCCTCGCAGCAGCGGCCTGTGTAAGCATGCTTGGATCGTTCGGCAATGATTCCCGCAATCGAGAAAGGATTTTGTGACCACTACTCCTATTTCGCCGGATGCTCCGGCCCAGGATCACACGATGGGGTCTCGCACGAGCCCGGGTGCAGTTAAAGAAATCACGATCGCGCATAGTCCGGACTCCGATGACGCGTTCATGTTCTATGGCCTTGCCACGGGCAAGATTCGTGTTCCGGGTTACAAGTTCACCCATACTCTGTGCGATATTGAGACCCTCAATCATAAGGCCATGAACGAGGCCTTCTATGATGTGACCGCGATCTCGTTTCATGCTTATCCGTATGTCCAAAAAGACTATGCGCTGATGGCTTGTGGAGGCAGCGTGGGAGAAAACTACGGTCCCATGATTGTTGCCAGCCAGCGGATCACGGCCAGCGAAATCGGGCGGGTGCGAGTCGCGGTTCCCGGCACACTGACCACTGCCTACCTTGCTCTCAAGTTGTTTGCACCAGAGATTGAAACCGTCACTGTACCTTTTGACAAGATCATTCCAGAGGTGGTCGCGGGCAATTTTGACGCCGGGTTGATCATCCACGAAGGGCAGCTGACCTACGCAGCCAGCGGATTGCATAAAGTGATCGACCTCGGGGTGTGGTGGCGGGAACAGACCGGGCTTCCGTTGCCGTTGGGCGGCAATGCAATTCGCCGCAGCCTGGGCCAGGATGTCATGCTCACCGTTACCCAGGCCCTGCGAGACAGCATCCAGCACGCGCTGGACCATCGCGAAGCTGCGCTTGAGTATTCCATGCAGTTTGCCCGCGATCTTGATCCGCAGTTGGCCAACCGGTTCGTCAGCATGTACGTGAACGAGCGCACGCTCAATTACGGCGAAGATGGGAAAGAGGCTATCCGTAAGCTGCTCACCATGGGCTATGAGCGGGGGATTATTCCAACCCCGGTCCAGGTGGATTTCGTCGGATAAAAGACGTTAGCAAAAGCAATGGAAGGGCTTCGCCTGTCTTATTCGTCCCATGTACGCCTGGGCGAACATGGGGCACCCGTCATCACCGATCACTTGGTTGCTTTGTCGTCGTCGTCATCTGCCTGGGGATGTGCCAGCATTGCGGGCACTGGTTTTTTCCCCATCGCATCTCGCCATAAGATCACATTCAATACTCGTGGATCGGCGCGGTCCTCATGGTTGAAGTCCATGCGGCTCGACGCTGTTGCACCGGGCGCCTTGGGCCCGTTTGCCTTATACAACAGGCCGTTTTCCCGATTGCGATAGTCCGCTTCATAAGCCGGCTGATCTCCGGCCCCGGTAAACAACGACGCGATGGGCGGCGCAAAGGCATCGTTGTTGTTCATAGGCGGGACACCTAACAGCTCTTCCATCGTCCGGATCACACTTACGGTGGTGTAGTAGGTGCTGTCGACGGTGGGCTGCGCGGCGCGGGGAGAGTACTTACTCACCACCAAAGCAATGCTGCGATGGGCGTCGACGTGGTCGGCTCCGTTCTGCGCATCATCTTCCAGGATGAAGAACGCGGTGTCGTCCCAATACGGGCTGTGGGCTATGGCCTCAACGGCCCTGCCCACCGCCAGATCGTTATCCGCGACCGACGACTTGGGGGTCGGCATCCCAGGAGTGGTCCCCGCAGTATGGTCGTTGGGCAAGCGAAGCTGGACCAACTGCGGCATGGTATCCCGGCCTTGCCCGCGATCCGCGACCCACTGGCGAAAGTGGGTAAGAAACTCTTCCACCCGCAGCTGATCAGGAAAACTCAAATTGAAGTCGGGGTAGAGCGGGTCAAAGTGACCTACCAGCTCGGGCTTGGTGGCCACGTTCCGCTTGATCAGCGGGATCGGCCAGGGATAGGGGCTGGTTCCACCACCGTAATTTTGAGGAATCGATTCGCCATGACGAATCGAACCGTGCGCTCCACACTGTTCCGGCGCCGGTTCGGGGGTTCCCTCGGTGGGTGACTTTTGGGGAGCCGGGCTTTCGGGATCGGAGCAGAACGTGGTCGAAATGTACTCGGCGAAATGGTACAGGCTCTTGCCATTGCGCGCTAAATCAGTCCAGAGATATCCGCTGCCAGGTTCATTGACATCCGAAATCCCTTCGAGCAAAGGATAGCCATTTTCCACCACGCCCTCGTAGTCGTAGACACGTTCATTCCCGCGGTAGCTTTGCTGCCAGGTCTTCTCGTTGTAATCGCTGGAAATGGCGGCATTCGACCACACGTGCCCGTCGCCTGAGACCTCGCCTGAATCGTAGAAGTTGTCGAGCACCCCAAACTGTCTGGCCAGTTTGTGCTCGTTGGGGGTTGTTTCCTCGCCGTACATGGTGAGGGCGGGAGATCCGTTGCCTACCCCCAGGTCGCCGAGGATCTGATCGTAGGTACGGTTTTCCTTGATGATGTAGATCACATGGCGGATCGGGTTGGTCCCCCCGCGGAAGGCAATCTTCGCCTGCGCGGCCTTCATCATATTGGTCTCTATCACGGTGCGCGTCAGTTGCTCGCGCTGGCCATCGATCTTTGAAAGGTCGATGGCGGCGAGGGATCCATGGAGCAAAGTGGCAATGTATGTTGAGCTGCTACTCAACCGGGACACCCCGGCCACACTCGCCTGGGGCATGTTGTTTGGTCCCGTGCCCTGACCCTTGGCAGTCGCTACGTAAAGCATGTTGCCTTTGACCGCGAGCGCGGTCGGATACCACTCGGTCGGGACCCAGGCGAGCGCAGGTATGGCCTTCTCGGCTGCTTTCCGACCCTGGAGGTCAAAAACGGCGACGGCGTCAGAGCCCGTATTGGCGGCAAAGAGCCGCTTGCCATCCTCGGAAACGGCGACGGCGTCCGGCATGGCGCCGAAGTAGGTCTGCCCGGGCAGCCGCGTGTCATACACAGCTTCCAGCTTGAGCTCTGCGCCGCCGACACGCATGGCAGCCACCGCATCCCTGTTGGCCAGGGCCACATAGAGTGTTTTCTCGCCCTGCCCCCAGGCAAAGGCGGTGGGATGGGAGCTGGGCGAAGTCGCCTCCCTGGGAGCCAGCAGGGCTAACTGTTTGAGCACCTTGCCGTGATCCAGATCCAGCTCCGCCACCGCCGAGCCGTTCCACAACGCAACATAAGCGCGACTGCCCGAGCGATTGATTGCGATGGAGACGGGATAGGTGGAGGGCACCACTCTACCCTGCGACAGGTCGAACCGGCGCAGCACCTTGCCGGTAACTCCGTTCATCAGCAGAACGTCGTCGGAGAGATTGTCCGCCACCAGCAACTCATCGGTTCCGGAGGGTCCCTTGCGTACTGCGATGCCAGCCGGCGAGGGAATCGCTGTACCCGCAGGCAGAGCCACGCCAAGGCGATTTTGCTGCTTCCCTCCCGCCAGTTGCTGCAAAGGGACGGGGAGCAGTTGCTCCGCCTTCACCTGGCCATCGTGAAAGCCATAGACCGCAATCGCGTTGCCTGTTGCGACGGTACTGCCCCCCTCGGGTGCGGTCAGAGAATCGAAGACCCCATACAGATGGCTGCCATCTATGCCGAACGCCAGGCCGGAATACATGGTCTGGGGCAGATCCATCGCGCTTCTCGGCTCGGGAAAATCCGTCACCTTGCCGGTCTGAATATCGAGCACCGCAATCGACTGTTGATAACGCGATTCGAAGGTGCCATAACCGGCGTTGACGACCGCCAGGTAGCGGCCATCGGGCGAGATGGCGGCGGTCATAGGCAGGCTGTTCAGCGGTTGCGGTCCGCCGGGCACCGGCTCTGCCAGCTGTTTGCTGGTGGGGAGCGCGATGATTCCGGTGCTCTGTCCCTCCACGGCAGCCGCCGCAGCTAACAGAAGCAATGAAAGATGAACCAGAAGCCGACAAGACCGTGTAAAAGCAATCGCCGCCATCAGCAATCCCTCGAAAGAACAGATTCAGTTGTAGACGCCCGAATTGCCCTGCTTGCGGACGATTCGAGCACTGCAAGTCCGGAGGTCACCAGTATCCCTGATTGTCATTACAAAACTCTTACGAACGGAAGATCGGCTGCCTGTTAGGTTCGAAGTAAGCCGGACATTCAATCCATAGACCAGATCCGGTTGCCTGACGTTCGAAAGGGACTCTCCGCCAGATCATGCTGACAGAAATCGTTGAACCATCCCCAAACATATCGTTAGTCCCTCCTCCGGCAGAACGCGAAGAGGCCAAGACTGCCGCGTCGCGGCGCGCGGCGATGCACGGCGAAGTGCCAGTGCTCGGGCGCGACACCCAGGCGAATCAGACCAATTGGGTCACCACCGGCTTCATGGTGGCTTTTCACGTGCTTGCGGTGGTGGCTCTGTTCATGTTTACGTGGAAAGCGTTTTTCTGCTTCCTCGGGCTCTGGTTTGTGTCCATCAATATGGGCATCGGTATGGGATATCACCGTCTGCTGACGCATCGGGGCTACCATACTCCCAAGTGGCTGGAATACGTTCTTTCCATTTGCGGTACGCTGGCGCTCGAAGGGGGACCCATTTTCTGGGTGGCCACCCATCGTGTTCACCACCAGCTTACGGATCGCGCCGGTGACCCGCACACTCCCCATGATGGTGGCTGGTGGTCGCATGCCGGCTGGATCCTCTCGGGCGACGCTCTGCACCACGAGACGGCATTGATGGCTCGCTACGCCCCGGATCTGGCCAAGGATCGTTTCCAGGTCTGGTTGAGCAAATATCACTACGTACCCCTGATCGTGGTTGGGTTAGCGCTGCTGGCGTTCGGCGGATGGTCCTGCGTCATGTGGGGTATCTTCCTGCGCGTGACTCTTGGTCTGCACGCCACCTGGCTGGTCAATTCCGCCACGCACATGTGGGGCTCCCGGCGCTTTTCGACCCGCGACGAATCACGCAATAACTGGTGGGTCGCGCTGCTCACCGGCGGCGAAGGCTGGCACAACAATCACCATGCGCATCCCGTCTCGGTGAAGCACGGTCTCACCTGGTGGGAGTTCGATCTTAACTACTATGGCATTTGGCTGCTGAAGAAGATTGGCCTTGCCAGCAACGTCAAAGTGGCCCAGTTTGACCCCCGCGACCCACGGCCGGCTGGGGTTTCCTAGGGTCCCCGAGAAACGAAACCGCAGATCTCTCCGCTACGCTACGCTCCGGTCGAGATGACAATTTGTTTTGGGAACGCTACGTGTCGTTTCCAAGATGAATTGTCATCTCGACCGGAGCGTAGCGTAGCGGAGAGATCTGCGGTTTCGTTTTGGCGCCGCTATACTTTTTGGTATGCGTATCACCAGACGCAGGAATGCGATCGTTCTTTCCATTACCCTGGGCGCTTGCCTGGTGGCTCTGGCGATTGCCTTCAACGTCGCCTGGGTGATCATCAACTGGCGCAGCCTGATCCTGCTGGTTATCGGCATCCCCCTCTTCCTGCTGCTCATTGCCGGCCTGATTCTGAACACCATCTTTCTGGTGCGTGAGGTCAAGAGGAACGAGCGCCACGACAGCTTTCTCAATGCCGTCACCCACGAACTCAAGACCCCCATCACCTCCATCCGCCTGTATCTGGAAACCCTGCAGCGCCACGAACTGCCGGAGGCCCAACGGAAGGAGTTCTACGACATCATGCTCTCCGACAGTGATCGGCTTCTGGCCACGGTGGAGCAGGTGCTCAAGGCGGGAGAAGTAGGCCAGCGGGCGCGCAATCAGGTCCGTCTCCAGATGCAGTTCGACGACGTGGTACGCGATTGCATCCGCACCACGCTGCTACGCTACCATCTGCAAGAGTCAACCATCCGCCTGACCGTGGACCCGGATGCCGAACAGCTCGCCGTGGTCGGTAACCCGGAGGATCTGCGCACTGCCGTCCTCAACATTCTCGATAACGCGGTCAAGTATTCACCGGAAGGGCCGCAACTCGAGGTGCGTCTCGCGCTCGACGGAGAGGCGTGGACGATGCTTACGGTTTCCGACCATGGGCTTGGCATTGCGCCGCTGCACCTCAAACGAATCTTCAAGCGCTTTTACCGCGTACCGGCACGCAACGTCTTCCGTATCAAAGGCACGGGACTGGGGCTCTTCCTGGTCCGGTCGATCGCACGCCAGCATGGTGGAGATGTGGTTGCGGAATCGGAGGGAGAGGGGCGAGGCGCCACTATACGGCTGCAGCTTCCCCGGGCACTCTCCACTGCCGGCAAGGGGGCGCACTAAGTGGCCGCCAACATCCTGGTTGTCGAAGATGAGGCTCACCTGGCGCAAGGTCTGCTCTTCAACCTGCGCGCGGAGGGCTACACCGTGCAGCTGGCGGTAGATGGCGAAACCGCCCTGGAAATGATCGCCGGCAGCGCCATCGACGCCATCATCTTGGACGTGATGCTCCCGGGACGAGATGGATTTTCGATCGCCGCGGAACTGCGGGCGCAACAGAATTTCGTGCCCATTCTCATGCTCACCGCCCGCGGCCGTCCGGAGGATGTGCTGGAGGGCATCAATGCTGGAGCCGACGATTATCTTGCCAAGCCGTTTGATCTTTCCATCCTGCTGGCCCATCTGAACAGCCTGCTGCGCCGCATGGCATGGCTTCGTCCCGGACTTGCTGCTCCCCCGGCGCAGCCGCCGCGGAGCAGCAACTCGCCTTCTACCTTTACGTTTGCCGGGCGCACCATCGACTTCGCGAAGCTTGAGCTCAGGACCACGGATAAGACCATCCGCCTTACCCTGATGGAGTGCGATCTGCTCCGCTACCTGGTGCTCAACCAGGGGCGCATCATCTCCCGCAAGGAGTTGTTGGAACAGGTCTGGCGGGTGCACGAGGATACAGACACCCGGGCCATCGACAACTTCATGGTCCGGCTGCGCCGTTATATTGAGGACAATCCCGCCGAGCCCGTCTTCCTCGAAACCGTGCGCGGCGTCGGCTATCGATTCCTTCCGGGGGTTGCGGCGCCTGCACCGGGAACCGCCTAACACCTTTTCGCCATTGCCCGCCAGTCGGGCCACGGGGCAGACTCCCTCATAGCAGCATGCTCTCCCTCCTTTGGGTGCGCCGGTAAAGTCGATACATCTTTCCACGTCGAAAGATATCGCTCGGATGTAACGCGCGGCGGCTTCTTCCATGCGCACCCCTTCTATCCAAAATCTGATCGGTCACTCGTCCTCTGACCCAGACTTCGTTGAAATGGGTCGGCGTTGCTATTTTGTCCACTGCCCACAGTCCCGGAGGGACGTCTGAAAGTAGCCCAGCACGTAGTGCTGGGTACGCTTCGACAATGAAAATCAGTCCCGTGAGAGACGGCTGAAGTCGACTGATGAGATTCAGCCGTCCCTGGCGGGACTGCCCAGTTGGATCACGTCTTCCCAGGACTGGCGTCCTGGGCTACTTTCAGACGTCCCTTCGGGACTGGTTCTCGCCTTGGCGGGTGTTGAGTTGGTAGCGGGTTTATCTGTCGGTACCTCAGTTGAACCGAGAATGCTCTAGACTTAAGTGTGCGCCTTTTCACCCGTTACATCTGGCATGAAGTGCTGTCACACGCCCTCCTCGGGGGAGCGCTGTTCACCTTCATCCTTTTTATGAAGTATCTGGGGCAACTGCTTGAAATGGCGGCGCGCAACAGCGCGTCGCTGGGCAGTGTGGCCAAGATTTTCGTGCTCATGCTGCCTAATACCCTAAGCTTCACGATCCCGATGGCGGTCCTGGTCGGGGTGCTGCTCGGCCTCAGCCGGCTTGCTGCCGACAGCGAGATTACCGCTATGCGCGCGGTGGGAATCGGCGTCTGGTTCTTTGTTCGGGTGGTTTCGGCCATCGCGATTTTGGGCTGGGGAATTTCTCTGGTCGATTCGCTCTACATCGCCCCCAAGGCAACTGCTGCGCTATTGAAAATCGAGAGCTCGCTCAAGGACCAACAGGCCTCGTTTGAGGTGGAGCCGCGCGTCTTCTATGAAGACTTCAAGAACTATGTCCTATATGTGCAGGATGTCCGTGCGGGCACCGGAGCCTCCCGCTGGCAGCGTATCTTCCTCGCCGACCTGAGTGACCCGGTCGCGCCCAAAGTCACCACGGCCGAAGATGCCGTGGTTGCCGATAGCGGCGCTCACACGATCATCATGCGTCTGCGCAATGGCACCGAGCATGACCTGGTGAGCGACAACGGCAGCCCCCAGTATCAGGTTTCCACTTTCGTGGAGTCGGAACTTCCGCTCACGATCGGCACCCAGGAAGATGCGCATATCGGTCACAACGACACCCCCATTCTCGCTATGAGTAACCGCGTGCTCTACGAGCACACCAAGGGGCCCGGAGGCAGACCCTACCTGATCGAACTGCACAAACGGTTTGCCTATCCGGCGGCTTGCCTGGTCTTGATGCTGATCGGCATTCCACTCGGCCTCTCCTCGCGGCGGGGCGGAAAAAGTGCCGGCTTTGTGGTGACCATCGCATTGGTCTTCATTTACTACTTCCTTTCCCTGACCGGCAGTATGCTGGCTCGCGAAGGCAAGGTGCCGGTGTTTGTTGGAGTATGGGCCGCAAACATGCTCTTCGCCTTCTTCGGCCTGCTGCTGCTACGGCAAATGGCGGTTGGAGGTGGGGTGGGCACTTACTTCGCCACTATGCTCAGCAAGTTCAAGAGCACCAAGCTGCTGACACCAAGGAATGAGCCTGGTTACGCAGGAGCGAGCAAGAAGGAGCGCAATCGACACGAGCGGGGGCGCTTTCCGCTCATTCTCGACGATTATGTGTTGCGCGAATTTCTGACTACCTTTGCGCTGGTGCTGGCCAGTCTTGTTCTGCTGATGCTGGTATTTACCTTCTTTGAGCTGCTTGGCGACATCATTCGCAATCGAACTCCGCTGGTCACAGTAGGCGAATATCTCATTAACCTCACCCCCGCCATGATCTACAACATCACCCCTTTGGGAGTGTTGGTTGCAGTGCTGGTGACCTTCGGCGTGCTCACGCGAACCAACGAGTTTACCGCGATGAAGGCCACCGGCATCAGCCTGTACCGGGTGATGGTGCCCATCCTGGTGGTGTCTGCGCTCATTGCGGTCGCCCTTTTCCTGTTCGATCAGTCTTATCTTCCGAGCGCGAACCGGCGACAGGAGGCGCTGCGCAGCGTCATCAAAGGCAGGCCGGCGCAGACCTTTCTGCGGCCCGACCAGAAGTGGATCTTTGGCCGCCAGGAGCCGGGTAAACCCGGACGAATCTTTTATTACCAGTTCTTCGACCCCGACGAGAACCGCTTCGCCAATCTAACCGTGTTCGAATTCAACCCGGAGAACTTTTCCCTTTCTCGCCGCATCTTCGCCTCCAGCGCTCACTGGGAGCCACAACTGCAGCAATGGATCTTTGAGCATGGGTGGGAGCGCCGGATCGATGGCGAGGCGGTAAGCAGTTTCAGCCAGTTCAGTGTCGAAACTTATCCGGAAATTACGGAGCAGCCACAATACTTTAAGAAGGAAGCCCTGCAGTCTCAGGAGATGAGCTTCGGTGAACTGAAGCGCTACATCCGCGACCTGCGACAAAGCGGCTTCGAGACCAAGCAGCTCAGTGTTCAGCTCAACATCAAGCTGGCTTATCCCATCGTCACCCTGGTCATGGCGGTGCTGGCAATTCCTTTTGCCTTGTCGATGGGCAAACGCGGGTCTCTGACCGGCATCGCAACGGCCATCGGGGTGGCTATCGCGTACTGGGTGGTAAATCTGACTTTTCAGCAACTGGGCAACGTGAATTTCCTTCCTACGCTGCTTGCGGCCTGGTCGCCGGACTTGCTCTTCGGGCTCGCCGGCGCGTATCTGCTGCTGCGAACGCCTACCTGAGGCGCGGTTAGAATAGAGTCAGCATGCTTTCCACGCTCCGGCCGCTTCTCCCCTATCTGCGCCGCTATCGCCGAGACTTCGTGTGGGGCGGATTGGCCGCCGTGATCTCGAATGTCATCTGGATCTTTTTCCCCCAGGTGCTCCGCATTGCCATCGACGACCTGAACCATGGGGTCACCCGGCAGAAGATAATGCTCTACGCCGGGCTGCTGGTCGCCATCTCCGCTGCCAAGGGCGTTTTCCTCTTTCTCACGCGCTGGATCATCATCGGTATTTCCCGCGAAATTGAGTTTGACCTGCGCAACGATCTCTTCCGCCATCTGGAGCGGCAGCCGGCAGCATACTTTCAGCAACATCGCACCGGCGACATCATGGCGCGGATGACCAATGACCTGAACGCAGTGCGCATGCTGCTGGGGCCGGCTATCATGTACAGCGCCAACACCATCCTGTTTTCGATCGGCGCCTTGTATTTTCTGCTGCGCATCAGCCCCCGGCTGACCCTGGTGGCGCTGGTCCCGCTGCCCCTGGTCAGCATCCTGGTGCAATTTCTGGGGCGCAAGATCCACGAGCGCTTCGAACGCATCCAGGCGATGTACTCGGAGATATCGGCGCAAGCCCAGGAGAATTTTTCCGGCGCCCGATTGGTGCGCGCTTTTGCCCAGGAAGAAGCGCAGATTGCTGCCTTTGAACGGTCCAACAAGGAGAATATCCGCCGCGGGCTCCGCCTGGTCCAGCTCATGGGTATGCTCTGGCCGACGCTCGAGTTTGTACTCGGGCTCGCCCTGGCCATCACCCTGCTGGTGGGTGGGCATGAGGTGCTTTCGCACCGCATCAGCATTGGTGATTTTGTCGCCTTCAATACCTATATGGTCATGTTGACCTGGCCCGTCATCGCCCTCGGTTGGGTGGTCAACTTGTGGCAGAGGGGCACAGCTTCTGTGTTGCGCATCGATGAGTTGTTGTCGGACAAGCCCACCATCGACGATGCCGAGGCCGACCGCACCCTTGCCTCCGATCTGCAACTGCGCGGTGACATCGAGTTTCGCGACCTGAACTTTTCTTACTCCGGGGCCGACTCCGGCCGCTCGGAAGTGCTGCACTCGCTGTCGCTCAAGATTCCGGCCGGAACCAGTCTTGCCATCGTGGGACCGACCGGGTCGGGAAAATCGACCCTGGTAAACCTGATCCCGCGGCTCTATGACGCGGCTCCGGGTGCCGTTCTGATTGACGATCGCCCTATCCGCGACTATCCGCTCGAGGTGCTGCGCTCCAACATTGGCTTCGTTCCTCAGGAGACTTTTCTATTTAGCCAGACGATTCGAGGGAACATTGCCTTTGGCGCTCCCTGGGCCAGCGATGCGCAGGTGCTGGAAGCGGCCGAGGCGGCGCACATCCGCCGCGAATTTGAGGAGTTCCCCGCCGGCCTGGCCACTATGGTGGGCGAGCGCGGAATTACCCTTTCCGGAGGGCAGAAGCAGCGCACCGCGATTGCCCGCGCGGTGATTCGCAATCCACGCATCCTGATCCTCGACGATGCCCTGGCCAGCGTCGACACCTACACCGAGGAACAGATCCTGGGTGAATTACAACGGGTGATGCAGGGCCGTACGACTTTGTTTATTTCTCACCGCATCTCTACCGTCCGCCATGCGGACCAGATTGCCGTGCTAGTGGCGGGCCGGATTGTGGAGCAGGGCACGCATGACGAGTTGCTGGCAAAGAATGGCTACTACGCCGATCTCTTCCAGAAGCAGCTTCTGGAAGAAGAGTTGGCCGTCACGCACTGAACGTCGAACTTGTCCGGAAGCGGACGGTTTCGTTCGAACCTGGACAAACTGAAACGCGCTCCAGAAAAAGCCCACGCAAAGGCTCCGTCTTTCCAGCTACCTGGCCCGGGTAGAGATGGCCACTCACGTGCCTCCGTCTCTGGTAGAGGTGTCTGCATGAACTTACTGAATGAACTGCGTCTGGCACTGAGGCGACTGAGTAAGCAACCCGGCTTCACGTTCACAACGATTGTGACCCTGGCGCTGGCAATCGGCGCCAATACAGCCATCTTCAGCGTCATCGACGCGGTCCTGATGCACCCCTCCGGTGTGGATTCGCCAGATCAGCTGGCGGTCATGCGTACGCGCTACTCCCGGCTGGACCTGGATTTTCCCGATGTTTCCGCTCCAGACTTTGCGGACGCTGCTTCTCTCACGGACAAGGTCGAGAGTGCCGCGCTGCAGACTTCTGTTGCTTACAACGTCGACCATGACGGCACGGTGGAGCATTTTGACGGCGCGCAGGTGTCGTGGCAGTGGTTCAACGTTTTCGGAGCGAAGCCGATTCTCGGCAGGACTTTTACACCAGAAGAAGACCATCCGGGTGCGAATCAAGTCGCCGTCTTGAGTTATGGCTTATGGCAGAGTGTCTTCGGCGGCGACCGGAACGTGATCGGACGGACCTTAATGCTCGATCAGATGCCCTATCGCGTGGTGGGCGTGATGCGGAGCGACTTCAACTGGCCCCGAGGGGAAGCAATCTGGACGCCTATTGGGCTGCCACCGCAGGCGTTTGCGGCCAACAACCGCTTCAACGAAAGCTACTTTGCCGTAATCCGGCTGCGGCCCCAGGTGAAGATTGCGGAGTTGAACGCCGGTCTGGCAATGAAGGTACGCGAACAGAACGTACGCGATAAAGGTTTTGGGGCGGAAGCGGGATGGGGCATGGCTGCTGTACCGCTCGCCGAGTTTGCAGCCGGACCCCTGCGGCAACCTCTCTATGTGCTCTTTGGAGTCGTTGGGCTGGTACTGTTGATTGCTGCTGCCAATGTTGCTGGACTCTTCCTGGCGCGAACTTCGACCCGCAGTCGAGAATTTGCCATTCGCACCGCATTGGGCGCCAGTTCAGCGAGCTTGGTGCGGCAACTGCTGAGCGAGACACTCCTCCTGGCCGGGGTTGCGACCGTCCTTGGCATAGCGCTTGGGCCGGTATTTGGCAACGCCCTGCTGTGGATGGTTCCACACAGCCTGGCACAGGGATACACGGTTGATATCTCGCGGGGAGTATTGATCTTTACGGCGGGGATTGGGCTGTTCACGTCTTTGATCTGCGGCGTTGGGCCAGCGGTCAAGATGACGCGCCTTCAACAACATCTGAATTTGCATGAGGGCGGCCGAAGTATGACCGCTTCTCACGAAAAGCAGCGGTTACGCAGCTTATTCGTAATCGCAGAAGTGGCGCTTGCATTCGTTCTCTTGATTGGGGCCGGCATGTTTATAGCCAGCCTGAAGCAGCTTCAACAAGTCAATCCCGGATTCAATCCGCACCAGGTCCTTAGCGGGAGTGTGTACTATGCCGGAGCTGCCTATAAAGGCAATCAACAGCGGCAGGAGTCCTTTGTAACCGCTGCTTTGAACAATCTCGCCGGGCAACCGGGAGTGAAGGGGGCCGCGGCTACATCCTCGCTGCCGTTTAGCAATCAAAGGTCGGCGAGCTCGTTTCAGATCGAGGGACAACCACTGAGTGCGAATGATCCCGGGCCGCACAGCGAGGTCTCCACTGCCACGCAAGGTTATCTGCAGGTTATGCAGATCCCGCTGCTCGCGGGAAGATGGATCAGCAGCTACGATCGTGCGGGTACCGAGCCGGTCGTGGTGATCGACCAGAAGCTTGCACATAAATACTGGCCGACCGAGAACCCCATAGGCCAGAAATTGAAACCGCAGGGACCAAACAAAGATGCCTGGTCCACGATCATTGGAGTCGTAGGGAATGTCCGCTCCGACTCTCTCGAAGAGGATACGGGGGACGGTATGCGCTACTACCCTTACGCGCAACGTCCAAATTCGGTTGCCAATTTCGTCGTCCGCACAGAGGGCAATCCCTATTTGTCCACCCAGATTCTCCAGCGGGCCATCACGGCAGCCGACTCGACGCAGACGGTATTCGATATTAGTTCTCTGGAGTCGCGCGTGAACGCCTCGCTTGCGTCCCGCCGGCTGATTGTTTGGCTGCTGACAGGCTTTTCTGGACTGGCCCTGCTCCTGGCTCTCATCGGCATCTACGGTCTGATCAGCTATATAACGGTCCAACGCACGAATGAATTTGGCATAAGGATGGCTCTTGGTGCGCAACGCAGCGAAGTTGTTGCGTTGGTGATGAAGGGCGCGCTGCTTTGGGTCGGGATGGGTCTTGCCATCGGTGTCATCCTGTCCGGCCTGGTCAGCGCTACACTCAAACACAGCTTCGCGGCGTTTGGAGGGGATGTGATTCCGTCTCTCGTCGCGTCCTTAGCCGCACTATTGACCGCGGGCGCTGCGGCTGGTTTACTGCCTGCGCAGAGAGCCGCCTCGACGGATCCAGCGAAGACTTTGCGGGACGAATAGCACCGTCCCAGGTCAATTGCAGCCGGAGACCTGTCGACTCGAGCTGTTTCGGATCCGCGTTTCTGCTTGCGCCGCTACCTGAACTGTTACAAACTGAGGAGGGACCCCCTTACAAAATTAAATTACGTGGAGCTGATTCAATGAGCCTCACTCGACGTGTCTTCCTGGAGCGCATCGCCCAGATTGGCGGCTATTCCGCGGCCTTTCGCACCATGCAGGTTCTCGGCCTTACGACTGCCGCCGGTGCTTCTCCGCTCCCCGTGCTCAGCGCGGACTTCGGACGCGGCAAGAGCGTTGTCATTCTGGGCGCCGGCATCGCCGGCCTGGTCTCTGCCCATGAGCTGTGCAAAGCCGGCTTTCGATGTACGATTCTCGAAGCGCGGAGCCGGCCAGGTGGACGCAACTGGACGGTGCGCAACGGCACCAAGGTCGAGTTTACCGACGGAACCATCCAGAACTGCACCTGGTCGGAAGATGGATACCTCAACGCAGGACCAGCTCGTATTCCCTCCATCCATACCAACCTGCTTGGCTATTGCCGGGAGCTGGGCGTACCGCTGGAAGTTGAGGTCAATCTCTCCCGCTCCGCCCTGATGCAGTCTCCGCTGCTGAATTCGGGCAAGCCGGTTGAGCAGCGGCAGGTCATCCACGACACCCGCGGCTACATGGCTGAGCTCTTCTCCAAGTGCCTGCATGCGCACACGCTCGACACAGAGCTTTCCAAAGAGGACACGTCATTGCTGCTGGATTTTCTGCAGGATTTTGGCGACCTCGATCGCAGCGGAAAATACGCAGGCACCAAACGCGCCGGCTTTATCACGCCGCGCGGCGCCGGCCCCGCACAGTACGAGCTCCACAAGCCTCTGCCACTTCACGAACTGCTGGCCGCCGATCTGACCAAAGGCGAATTTTACGATGATGAAATTGACTGGCAGGCGACGATGTTTCAACCAGTCGGAGGAATGGACCGTGTTCCCTACGCCTTTGCACGCGCTCTGCCGGGCGACATGATCCATTACGAATGTCCAGTGACGGAGATCAACACCAGCGACAAAAGCGTGACCATCGCTTACTCCAAGGGCGGAATGCCGCAGACCATCACCGCCGATTTCTGCATTTGCACGATGCCTCTTGCCGTCCTCTGCACCACCAAAAACAACTTCTCCCCTGAAGCCAAGCGGGCATTCACCGGCATGCCGATGGCGGCCGCCTACAAGATCGGCTGGGAATCTCCCCGCTTCTGGGAGAAAGAGAATCACATTTACGGCGGTCTCTCGTTCCTCAAGAGCACCGTCGACCTGGTCTGGTATCCAAGCGCCAAGCTTTTCTCGCCTACGGGCGTCCTACTTTCCGGTTTCAATTTGGAACGCATTGACCTTGGCCCGGTGGCAAAGGGCATCGTCTATAGTTCGGGCCAAGCTACCGCTTTTGGCGCGTTGCCCTCGATCAACGCCAAACTCGATGCCTCCCGAGCGGCGGTGGAGACACTTCACCCCGGCCGATCGCACCTGCTGGAAAAGCCCATTTATGTCAGCTGGGCAAAAATTCCTTATTCCCTCGGCTGCTTTGCGAACAATATGCTGCCCGGCAGCGACGCTCCCTACAGCCAGCTTGAGAAACCCGAGGGCCGTACCTACTTCGCGGGCGACTATCTATCCCATCTCGTAGCCTGGCAGGAGGGTGCGATCCTATCCGCTCACCACACTATCGAACGCATCGCCGGTCAGATGAAAAGCTGATGAGAAGAGGCGGCGGCCGAAAAACGTTTCCAGGAGCAGTTCGCGGAACCGCAGATCCCTCGGCTTCGCTCGGGACGATAAAGGGGACGGGTGACAGTTCCATGGAACGTGGTTACCGCGAGGAGAACGACGGCTCCAACAGACGCGTGGCTCTAGCGAAGTAGGCTAAACGCAGCGGCTGCTACCCTGTAGGGTCTGCGTGAGAACAAATAAAACAGCAGGTCCCTCCACTCAATTCTGTTTGCGATTGGGGTGTCGATACCTAAACATCGGTTCGGATTTGGATGTCGGAACCGAAATAGAATTGTCATCCCGACCGGAGCGTAGCGAGTGGAGGGACCTGCTGTCGCCTTGACACCTGGCGGAATAAAGGTTCAGGATTGAAGAGCGTGGTGAAGGAGTTCACCCTTAACCGCTGTGCCATGCGCACAGATGATGACTCCTGACAGGGTTTCTGTCGGTTGAGTCACTCGCTCCCGCGACGGAATCCCACGAGGCTGGAGATGACGGCGCCTGGCGCAAAACCCGAGCCCGAAAACGCCCTGAATGAGGCGCAGCGTCTGCGGCTTAGCGTGAGCTGTCAATACATCGATCGACTCCTTGGGGATGTCGAGAAGATCCTGCACACTGCAAGCTCTCATTCGCCTTTCGGCAAGTACATCGAGGATATCTCCCCGGTACAGGCCAGGGTCCTTGAGGACTATATCCATCGTCTCCGTGGGCAGTTACTTCGCTCACTTGCATGGCAGCAGCTGGAACCTGTTGACCCGACGATTCCTGCAACTCACGCTATTCTGACCAACTTGTCATTCATTGATATCGCTGTCGAAGAACTTCGTCCTCGTCATATGCGTGGGTCCGGTGCTCTCAATGACCACGTGGCCGGTGATCTGAATGGCGTGGTACATGAATTACGTTCATTGCTCGAGGGCATGAACCGCTACTTACGGCAAGGAATGGGGACTAATCTGGAGACAAGGCTGGAGCGCCTGCACCTAGTGGGTGCGGATGTTTGCCTGCTGCAAACAACTTCGCAAATCATCACCCGGCACGGCCTGGTCGAATTTCGCGGAAGACTCGAAGCCCTCACGTCACGTTTGGAGGATTGCAGCTTCGAGATTGCTTTTTTCGGCCGGGTCAGTTCAGGCAAGTCGTCGCTGCTGAACGCTCTGCTCGGCAAGGAGATTCTGCCGGTTGGAATCAACCCCATCACAGCTGTGCCGACAAAACTGCGATCAGGTCCGAGTTCCCGGGCCATCATAACCTTCGTGGACGGTCACAGCGAGGAGATTCCACTAAATGAAATCGCTCACTTTGTAACCGAACAAGGAAATCCGGGGAACACGCGTAACGTGATCCGAGCAGTGGCTGAAATTCCATCGCCCAAGCTGACACAGGGAATTGTATTGGTGGACACGCCTGGGCTTGGTTCGCTGGCGAAGCGGGGAGCAAAAGAGACATTGGCGTATCTGCCGTCAGCCGATCTGGGAGTCCTATTAGTGGACGCGGGGACGACGCTCTGCGAGGAAGATGTCGGAACCCTGCGCCTGCTCTACGAGGCGGGAATTCCGTCGCTGCTATTGCTCAGTAAGGCCGACCTGCTTCGGCCGCCCGATCTCGAGAGTGCTCTCGCCTACACCAGTGGGCAGATTGAGAAGGAGCTGGGCATCCAGTTGACCGTTCATCCGGTGAGTGCGTTGCCGAGTCACTCGGCATTGCTCGATGGTTTTTATCGGAGCGAATTCCTGCCACGGTTCGCCTGCGCAACCAGCTTACGGAACGAATCGGCCGGCAGGAAGATTGCAGCTTTGCGAGAGGCAGTCATCGCGGCGATAGAAACCACATTGGATCGCAACCGCCTGGTGGCTGACCTGAACCACAGCAATTTGGATGAACTCGAAGCAAAGCTGAGGCATTCGATTGGGGTCATCGGTGAACTTCGACGCGTCTTTGAGCACGACCTGCTGCTGATCGAAGAAAGTTGCGACGGTGCGCTCAACCAGGTAGCGGAAGCAGGCATGCGATGGAGCCGTAGCACGGGCCAGACGGCCATTCCTCCAGGGAACATCTCGGAGTGGATAGGCGGTTTCGTCGAAGGACAGCTCCAGCAGCCGATTCGCCGTTTGCGGGAAACCTCCGAAGAGGCAATCCACGTGATGCAACAGATCGCTGCAACCCTACATGCCCCTGACGCGCCGGCGATGAGTGAGATCGAGTTGTTGTTGCGCGATCTGCCTCGATTTGAACTCACTAAGGGGACCACCCCCATAAGCGTGGGTCACTGGAATCTCCTAGGAGAGAAGATGGCGATCTCACGGTTGCGTTCGCGTCTCAAAGAAGAGCACGAAGCCATCCTGAGGGAAAAGTTTCGGGCCTACGGCCGCGTCCTCCATCGATGGATGGAACGGACAACGCGCAGCCTCGAGCGGCTCGTAAGCTCGTACGCCGACGGCTACCGGGTACAAATTCACCGTCTTGCGGGACGCGCCGACGAATCTCCCGATGTCGAGCAACTCCGTCTGGATTTGGCTCTCTTATTGCGATCAGGCCAGGATGTCGAACAGCAAAACTCTTCGCAAACTGTTTGAACGCGCTGCGGCCAGAGCCTCTCCGAACACCTCCATGCATCAATTTCTGCAAAGGCCTAAAATTGTGGGCGCCTTTGAACGCTGCAACGAAGGTGCTGTGGACGTCGCTTCGACGGAGGTTTTTATGCTGCAGACCGGGAAGGCACTGAAAGTTTCGATTCATCTGAGTGAGGGCGACAGCCGCCATGCTGCCATCCTCGATTACCTCTTCTTTCGTGGTGTGGCCGGTGCAGCAGTTTTGCGAGGGGTTGCGGGCTTCGGCGCCGATCATCGCCTGCACAGCGCCAGTTACGTGGAAATCTCGGACAAACTGCCACTTAAAATTGAATTCGTCGAAACGGAGCAAAAAGTCGAAGAGCTGCTGGGCAAACTAGAAGCGATGGCGGGAAGCGGCATGATCGAAGTGCAGGAGACCAGGATCGTGAAACCGTCGACTCCACCCAAGCACAAGGTTGCGGAAGCTCAACCGCCTCTCAGGATTGAAGGCAAGGCCAAGATGATGCGCATTTATATCGGCGAGGACGATCGCTGGAACGACAAATTGCTTTACAAGATGCTAGTCGAAGCAATGCGAGCGAACGATCTCGCTGGAGCCACTGTTTATCGGGGCATCCTCGGTTATGGTGCACATCGCCGGGTTCACCGCGACAAACCTTTTCATCTGTCACATGACGCATCGATCATGATCTCGGTGGTTGATACGGAAGAGAAGATCCGGAGCTTTCTGCCAGTACTGGAGCGAATGGTCCAGGAAGGACTGATCGTGCTTTCCGACGTCGACGTAGTCAAGTATTCGCACCGCGCGATCCATGCAGTTGAAGGCGTTGAGGGGCGCAAGTGATGAGGGAGGAATTTAAAGCAAGCCTGCTCCGGATTCACTTTAACGGAGAAGACAAGTGCCAGGGCGTGCCCCTTCAGGAGGCTATTCTCGAGGCCTCGCGGTTGGAGGAAATCATGTTCGCCATCTCATATCGTGCTGTGGAAGGATATGGCGAAAGCGCGACGATTCATCGCCAGACCGCTCTGTCTGGTGCGAAGGCGGCGCCCATTATGATGACGATCATCGATCGCCCGGAGACGATCGAAAAGTTCATGCCAATTCTTGACCGCACCGTCAAAGAGGGATTGATCGCAATTTCTTCAGTCGAAGTGATCCGCCTGACCAAAGAAGGCTCCGGCAGCCATGGGTAAGTCCAAAGGTCAGGAGTTTCGGGACGATTCGCCAAATGAAGTACCGGTGCGGGGATTCCTCCACCGCCCGGCTGATTCGATTGGCGATTGCCTGGTGCTGGCGCACGGTGCCGGATCGAACTGCAATGCTCCGCTTCTCGTGGCGCTGGCGGAGGCTTTTTGCAGCGTGGGATTTACCGTGCTCTGCTGCGATCTGCCTTTTCGCCAACAGCGGCCGCACGGACCGCCACCCCGCGGCAGTGCTGAACGTGACCAGCAGGGGCTACGAGCGGCTGTCGCCTGCATGCGGCGAGAGACTTCGGGCAGCGTGTTCCTCGGCGGTCACTCTTATGGAGGGAGGCAAGCATCCATGTTGGCCTCCGATGAACCGAGTGTGGCGGACCGTCTGTTGTTGCTCTCCTACCCGCTCCACCCACCGCAACGGCCGGCGGAGTTGCGTACGGCACACTTCCCTCGTCTGCAGGTCCCGGCGCTCTTTATACACGGCACGCACGATGGCTTCGGCTCCGTCTACGAGTTGGCAGCTGCCCTCACGCTTATCCCTGCACGAACCAAATTGCAAGAAGTCGCCGGCGCCGGCCACGAACTCCTGAACCAGAAGAATCGCGATCAGCTGCCTGTAATGATTGTGGGGGTGTTCCAGTCGTTTGACGATTAGAAACCCGCAGCTGCGTCAGGCTTGGCTCCGGGCAGCCGCTTTCTCAGCAGAGCTATTTGTCCGGAGTGGTGCGCTTCATGCTCGCACACGTGAAACCATTTGCAATAGTTATTGGTCGGGCCCCAGGGCCACTCCTTGTCGACAGCCAACAGCCACGCATCATCCCGTTTGCGAAATTCTGCCAGGGACTTCTCCCGAATCTCATGGAGGATACCAACGTAGTAGTCCCGGTCATGCCCCTTGATCGTCGTTCGTCCCGCATCGCCGAGATTCATCGCGGGGTCCCACCTCTGCTTGATCGCATCGGACCAGCTGTCCCATTTCTTCCCCTCGAACGTGTTCATCTGGTAGTAAGTTTCAGTTGCCGCCAGGTGCAGCATGAGAGCGCCAATGGTGTTGGCATTCTTATCGAAGAGTACATCCAGGTCGGCCTGGGTAAGCCCCTTGGTTGCAGCCAGAACTCCGTTGGCGTCACGCATCCAGGTGAGCGTGGAAACGAAGGTACCCACCTGCGGCGAGTATCCGGGTCTAGGCCCCAGGATATTGAGATCCGGGCTATCGGCCCGGGCTGCCTGGGGAGGCAAGAGGGAACCGAAGAAGCCAGCTGTAAGAGTAGCTGCGGTTCTTCCAAGGAAGCTTCTCCTGTTGGGCAAATTGAATGCACTCATTGACTGTTCTAACCTCCCTCTAAGGCTTGGGCAGGGCTACGACTGGAATGTTGAATGGCGCAAACTGGTCGTGAACCACCTTATCCTCACCGACCGCAACCACGGTCATCTTGTCCGGGGCAAGATAGCGGTTGGACACCTGCTGTACCTGCGCCGTGGTGGAGCTAACCACGCCGTCCGCATCCTTGCGGATGAACTGCGCATCGAGCCCATAAACCCACAGGTCTGCAAGGCGCAACGACAGCGAAGCCCGCGATTGCAACCGGAAACCGAGAGATCCCAGCAGGTAGCGTTTCGCGGACGTCAGCTCCTGATCGCTGACCGGCGAGGTGGCGATGCGATTGAGTTCGAAGACGGTTTCCTTGTAGCTGGGGCCGGTGACCGCGTTGCGCACATCTTCGCGGGTAAGGATGGTTCCTGCCTTCTGGTGAATGATGAGGTAGGAATAGGGCGAGTAGGTGTATCCCTTGTCTTCGCGGATGTTTTTGGTCAGCCTCGAGCCAAACATACCGCCGTAAATAGCATTGGCCACTTCAAAGGCGGGGTAATCAGGATCGGTGCGTATGGGAGCGGGCGCTCCGATCAGCAGGGAGGTCTGGACCGAACCAGGACGGGGCACGAAGAAGACCTTCTTTTCCGCCACGGAGACGGGCTCGGACGGGGCGACCAAGGTGCTTCCCGCGCCGGCATGCGCGCCGCTCCAACTGTCGAATGCGGAATGAATCGCCGCGAGTACCGCCGACGGATCGATTGCTCCGACAACGACCAGGATGGCCTGGTTGGGTTCAAAATTCTCCGCGTAAAGTTTGCGCAGGGATTCGGGGGTTGCATGTTCGACCATCGCAGAAGTCGGCGATATGACCCCGTAAGGGTGATCCCCGTAATGAACGCGGCCAAAAGCACGCTGAGCCAAAAAGCTTGGGTCGCTCTCGTTCTGCTGGATTCCGGCAAGGAGGTTTGTCTTGGCCAGGGTTACTTCGCTATCTGGAAAAGAGGCATGAGTCGCCAGATCGGCAAGCAGCGCAATCGCATCGGAAACGTGCTCGGAAAGCGGTTCGATCGAGAGTGTAAGGTCTTCTGTCTCGGCAACGGCTTTCAAGGCGCCGCCAGCGGCCTGGGAGCGCTCCGCAATCTGGCGTGCGTTCAAAGTGCTGGTGCCCAGTTTGATGGTCGCTGCCAGCAGGTCCGATATCCCTCGTGCGTCCGATGGGTCCGCACAGTAACCGCCGCGCAACGCAAGCGTCACCGCAGCCTTGGGCAGGTTGTTCTGCTGCACCAGCCACACCGTCAATCCATTGGCCAACTTCTCGCGCTGCACCTTGGGAACTTCCGGCACGCGCAATGGACCGTACGGCGGCAGATCCGAAGGCATCTTGATGTCGGCGCCCAGCGCGGTAAGCGCAGAGCCGGCGAGAAGAACGACGGAAGCGAGACGCATACGACGGTGGCAGGGGCGCATGGCTATTCTCCAGCTTTTTGAGCGGGCTTGGGAGCCGGGTTGCGTTCGACGACGGTGCGGTTGCGCGCGACCAGATACTTCTGCGCAAAGGCCTGAACGTCGCTGGGCGTGACTTTGTCGATGTCAGCGGGAATTGTATTGACGCGTGAGGCGTTGCCGTCGAACAGGGCGGCGTGCGCGATGAGCGAGGCACGGTCGATAGGCTGCTCCATTTGGTCATACCAGTCGGAGCGCATCTTGGTCTGGACGCGGGCAACCTGCTCCGTCGTTGGCCCCTTGCTCGCTAGTTCCTGAATGGTTTCGTCGTATGCAGCCAGCACCTTGGCCGCCGGCGTGCCTTGCGGCTCAACCAGGAACGTGGTCATCAGGGTGGGCCCGTTGTACTCAAAGGGATTGCCCAGCGGCCAGTTCGCTCCGCCATCCACCGAAACGGCGACCTGCTTTTCTTTTACCAGGTGCTGGTAGAGCAGCGAGGCCTCGCCATTGTGCAGCAATTCGCCGGTAACTGCGCCGACGACGGCGTCGCGGGAGTTGCGGTCCGGTAAGCGATAGCCGATGGCGATGGCGGACAGATTGGCGAGCTTGTCTTCCTCAACCGCGTGACGCTCGGCGGTCTGCTCCTTCTCCACTACCTTGATGAGCGGGGGTACGTCACGGCGCGGCACCGCGGCAAAGTATTTTTGCACCTTGGCGAACACTTCGGCGGCGTTGACGTCGCCGGCGATGGCCATCACGGCGTTGTTGGGCGCGTAATATTTCTCGTAGAAGGCGCGAACGTCCTCGATACGAGCCGCGTCCAGATCGCGAAAATCCCCGTAGAAGTTGTGGCTATCGGGGTAGGTGTCATAAGCCTTCATGGGAAGGTCGATGGCAAAAAAGAGGCCGTAGGGCTGGTTCAGAACATTGACCCGGACCTCTTCCTCAACCACCTGGCGCTGGTTCTCCAGATTTTTTGTGGAGAAGTCCAACGCTTTGAGCCGATCGGCCTCGAGCCAAAGCACGGAATCGAGCGCCGAGACCGGAGCGGTTTCGATGTACTCGGTGTAGTCCCAACGGGTGTCGCCATTGAGATTGCCCCCACCGCCTTCGACCACCTGGGTCAGCGTGCCTTTCGGAGCAACTGGAGTGCCCTCGAACATCATGTGCTCAAAGAGATGCGCGAACCCCGTTCTGCCCTCGGGCTCAAGGCGGAAACCGATTCGATAGGCAATACACAAGCCAAAGGTGGGCGCCGAGTGGTCCTCGGAGACGATGACGGTAAGTCCGTTTGCCAGCGTCTTCTGCTGCAGCGGGATGGAGAAATTGGTCGCCGCACCGGCCTGCAATAAGCCGAGGGCAAGGAGGACGGCGAAAACGAGCGTGCGCACAATCTGGCGGGGGAAAAGTGTCAAAGAGTCCTCACTTTTAACGGCTGAGTGACCCTCGCAGTATAGCGGCAAATCGGCGGGGTTATCGCTTTTCAAAGATCAGGAAATAATCCTGGCCGTCGGCTTTAGTGAAGTCGTAGCGGCCGACCTGGCGAAAGCCCGCGGCCTCAACCTCGGCACGGACGATGGGCTCGTTGAGCCCGTGGTCGGCACCGTTGCCGTGGCGGTCGATGATACCGAAGCGGGCGCCTGGCTTGAGCGCCGCGCGCAGACTGGCGAGGACGAGCGGGGGATGGGCGATTTCGTGATAGACCTTCAGCATCAGGGCGGCATCGAGGGAGTCAGGTGCGAGCTTGGGATCATCGGGAGTGCCCAGGAGAGTCTCGATGTTGCCCAGGTGCTCGCGTTTGGCGCGCTGCTGAATAGAAGCAATGGCCTTGGGGTTGATTTCCTCGGCGATGACGCGGCCATTCGGCGCGACGCGGCGGGCGGCGCGGACGCTGAACCAGCCGCCGCCGGCGCCGATATCGGCAACGGTGCTGCCTGGCTTGATGTGCAGCAGATCCATGACGCGCTCGATCTGGAGACGTTGTTCGCGACCAGGCTCTTCGAAGATGCTCAGGTCGCCAGCGTACGGAGTGCTGGTTGGGTGCGAGGGCGCAGCGACGGTCTGCGCCCGGAGGTTGGGCACAGAGACAAGGGCCATGGCGAACAGCGCGACGAGGAACTTGCGATGAAGGGTCATGTCATTCGCTGGCACGTGAATGTCCCTACGGCCCAAACTCATTTGCGCAGGGCACACACCCTGATACTACTCGCCGCTTCTTCCTGAAGGGTTACAGGCGTAGCAGAGCGTCCAATGGAGACTGCGTAACTCGTGATGGATGGTTTCTCTCTCACACGAAGCCTGACACCAGGTGCGATGCCGTTCTCCTTCAGTAGTCTCAAAGTGCCGGCATTGCGGTCAGAGATGCTGTCCACCAGATAAATTCCCTGGTGCGTCGCGTCCGTGAGCAGGATCGAGTTCTGTTTTGGCATCGCGCCGTCCATCGCCGGAATGCAATGTCCGTGGGGATCAATCTTCGGATGCCCGAGCTTGGCGGCAATGCGTTCCTCAAATCGCTCCGAGATGAAGTGCTCCAGACGCTCGGCCTCTTCATGCACCTCATCGATCGGGTAATCGAGTACCTCATAAAGAAATGTCTCAATCAGCCGGTGGTGACGCACTACCTCCAAAGCTCGCTTTTTCCCCAGCGAGGAGAGCAGCACACCACGATGGCGTTCGTATTCGACCAACGGAGGCGAACTTGCCGCCAGCTTTTGTAGCATATTTGTAACCGAGGCGGGGGCAACGCCCAGCCTGCGCGCCAAGTCACTGCTTGCCACCCTGTGCTCCTCTGGTCCGCCGAGAAGCAGAATCGCCTTGAGGTAGTTGTCGACAGATTCGCTGTTCGGATTCGGTTCACGGCGTGCCGTCACGGCTGAATCTCCTCCCTCCCAGCTTGACACTAACTTATTTTAGGCGTACCTAATATTTAGGTTCGCCTAAATCATCTGATCTGCCCCACTGGAGCTTCCCCATGACGCTAAACCAAACCGCACGGACAGCGTTAGGTTTTTTCCTGATGTTAACCATGGTTAACATGGTGCAGCTGTGGGGTCAGAGCGGCACGAGCAGCGCGCTCGCGGGCACCTTGCTCGACACCCGCGGCGCAGCGATTGCGAATGCCCAGGTCCAGGCAACGGATGTGAACACCGGTTCTAACCGCACCATCCGGAGCAATCCGGAAGGGCGTTTTCTTTTCTCGCAGCTGAATCCTGGGACCTACCGGATTGAAGTGGATGCCGCAGGATTCGGCAAGGGTCGATCGCAACCTACCAATGTGTCCCTCGGTCAGACGGCTACCATCGATTTCATCCTGGAACCCGCAGCTATCTCCCAGTCCGTTGAAGTCACGGCGCAATCCGGCCTGATGAGCCTGGAGAACCCAAATACCTCTACCACTCTGGAGGCGAAGACTATCAGCAGCCTACCCAATCCGGGGCAGGACCTGACCTATGTCGCGCAGTTCGCACAAGGCGCGTTGATGAACACCGCAGGGTCGTCGAATGACGCAAAGGCTGCTGGCGGCTATGGCAATGTCGAGTTCAACGGGCTGCCTGCCACTTCCAATGGCTACATCCTGGACGGCTTCGATGCCAACGACCCATTCCTCGGGCTGAACATTGGCTTATCGACGAACCTGGTCATCGGTCTGGACGCTTTGCAGGAAGCGACCGTCAATACCAACTCTTACGCGGTGGACCAGGGACGCTATGGGGCTTCACAGGTTAACTACTTCACCAAGTCCGGATCAAATCAGTTTCACGGGGACGCGTATGAGATCTGGAACGGCTCGTTCTTCAACGCCACCGATTACTTTCTTCACGCCAACGATACGCCGGGAAACATTGCGCGCAAGCCGCGCTCCACGGTCAATGAATTCGGCGTGAGCGTGGGCGGCCCGATCCGCAAAGATAAGCTCTTTTTCTTTGCCCACTATGAAGGCATTCGCATTGCGCTCCCGCTGATTGCCCGAACCACTGTGCCGTCGCCCGCTTATCAGCAGTATGTGTTGCAGCAATTGCCGCAGGGCGGCCTCGATCCCATCGACGGAACGGTGCTGCCGGCGCAGCCCCAGGAAGTATCCTTTTACAGCAAGCTGTTCGGGCTCTACAGCAACACCGCCGGCACGGCAACGCCGGTTCTGACCTGCCCGTTGGACGCGAGCGGACTGCTGCTGCCGGGAACGCAGAGTGCAAGCAACCTGTTCAACGGGTCGGGTTGCGCCAACAAACGCACGCAATCGCTGAACAACATCGACACCGAGAACCTGATCGTGGTCAAGATAGACCACACTTTCAACCCAAACAACAGCGTGTGGTCCCGCTTCCAGCAAGACACGGGGCTACAGGCGGCCTACACCGATGGCATCAATCCCATATTCAACTCCTACTCACCGCAGCCGCAGCGAACCCTGGTGCTGGGCTACACGCACGTCTTCTCGTCCACATTGGTGAACCAGTTCAATCCCGGCGCCAGCTGGTATTCAAGCCTGTTTCTGCCCAACAATTATTCGCAGGTACTTGAAACCTTCCCCATTGTGCTGGCCGGGGGCAGCTTGAATGCGCCCTTCACTACCCTGGGTGGAAACAACCAGACTTATACCCAAGGCCGCAAGGTGACCCAGTGGCAGATCAATGACAACCTGATCTGGACCCACCGACGCCATAGCATCAAGTTGGGAGAAAACTCCCGCCGGCTGGACATAAGTGATTACGACTTGGGCGAAGGGGTGGTGCCCAGTGTGATCTATAACGATCTGGCGCAGTTTACCTACGGCGCTGCATCCACTGCGACGGCGGCTTTTCCCATCAAGCAAAAGGAGCGTATCGCACTGGGTAACCTCGACATGTACGCGATGGACAGCTTCAAGATCAACCAGAGATGGACGCTAACGGCCGGATTGCGAGTTACCTGGAATACCAATCCCGTCAATCAGCATGCGCTGTTCGCGCGACCGAAAGGTTCCTTCCTGGATATGACTCACGATGTCAACCAACCCCTAGACCAGGCAATTCAGACCAACGTGCGCCAGCTCTTTCCGGATACGCCCTTGCTCAGCTGGCAGCCGCGCGCGTCCGCGGCCTACAAGCTTTCCGGGAAGACTGCGATCCACGCGGGTGGCGGCGTCTTCAATGACATCATCCCGGCGCAGATTGCGGATCTGGGCGCGACCAACGCTCCGTATGCGCCAGTCTTCGTCGGCGGTATCAACGGACAGGTGGGCGGGGTGGGCATCGCGCCAGGAGTTCCCGACAGCGCAGTCGACGCGACTGCCCAGGCCAACCGATCCTTTCAAACCGTGTTTAGCGCCGGTGGCGCCGGCTGCGCAGGGTTACCCATGAATGCTCCTACGTGTCCCCTGGCGGTCAACCTGAATACCTTTCCCAGCAGCCGGCTGAAGACACCGTATTTTCTGCAATGGAGCCTGGGCATGGAACGCGAGTTAGGGCCGCGCGGGGGTTTACGCATAGATTACGTTGGCACGCGCGCCGTGCATGAGCCCTACCAGGTGCAGTTAAACGGTTACCAGACGGTGTGCGAAGGATGCTTTGCACCCTTTGCGTACAATCGGCCGCTCGATCAGCGCTTCGCCAGCGTGAATGAATTCCGCACCGATGCGGGCAGCAACTATACCGGACTGCAAACCAGCGCAAGCAAGCAATTCGGTGGCCTGACCCTGCGTGGAAACTACACCTACAGCCATTGTCTTGATGAGGTATCGAATGGCGGTCTGCTTCCCTTCTCCAGTCTCGGCGTTCTCTATCCGCTGCCCGGCAATCTGCGCAAGGAATACGGTAACTGTGACTATGACGTACGTCACAACGTCTCCGCCTTTGGCATCTATGCGATTCCCTTTCGTTCCAGCCACGCGCCGTTGCGGTACATGTTCAGTGGCTGGCAAGTATCGGAGACCGCGTTCCTGCATAGCGGAGTGCCCTTCAGCGTGCTCAGCGCACCCTATACGGCCGGCAACCACGGCCTCTTTCAGGGGAGCGGTCCACAGTTCGCCAACCGGGTCGGAGGGGTTCCGCTTTATCGCAAAGCTCCTGTTTCCGGCGTGACGCAAACCGGCAGCCGGCAGTGGCTCAACCCGGACGCCTTTGCTTCGGTGGTCGATCCCAGCACAGGCGGCTGCGCCGGTGGAAATTCGCCGATCAACTGCCAGTTTGGGAACTCAGGCCGCAATAACTACCGTGGACCCCATTTCACTTACTCCGAGATGTACGTGACAAAGAAGATCGCAATCACGGAGCACGTAACTTTCCGCTTCGATACAGAAGTCTTTAACCTCTTCAACCATCCCAACTTTGCTTTGCCCAGCAATCAAGCGGGCACTCCTGGCAAACCGGCAACCCAAACGGGCTTCGGCGCTTTAACCAGCACTATTTCCCCTCCGACCGGGTTGTTGGGGGTGGGACTGGGCGGCGACAGTTCGCCGCGCATGATCGCTTTCCAGGGAAGAATCGAATTCTGAAGTCCAGCCGAAAACCAAAACTGTGCAATGTGCGAAATTTCAACCGGGGAACTTCAGGTACTCACCTCGCTAAGCCCGCCAGTTCGGTCAAACTGGCTGAACGCTCGATACAATTGGTGCATGGCCTCGGTGAGTGAGCATTACGAACGCCTGCTGTCAAAGCATTACACGTGGATGGCCGGCGCGTCCTTTGAAGAGAAAGTGAAGGAACAAAACTCTTTTCTCTCGCGAACATTGGGACCTCTCGCAAATAACCCGGAAGCCACACTGGCGGTCGACCTGGGATGCGGACCGGGCTTTCAGACGATTGCTTTGGCGCAGCTTGGCTTTTCCCCGGTCATCGCGCTGGATAACAGTTCGGAGTTGCTCGCTGAGTTGCGCTCTCGCGTTGGAAACTTCCCGGTTCGGATCGAGAAGGCAGATCTGCGAGACCTATCAACAATCGTTCCGGCTGGACAAGCCACTGTGATTGTGTGCATGGGCGATACGTTGACTCATCTTCCAGGCAAAGGTGCGGTGACTGGGTTGTTCCGGAGAGCGTTCGACGCACTCCGCCCGGGTGGAAGGTTCATCATTACCTATCGCGACTTGACCACCGAACTCTGCGGGACCGATCGGTTTATCCCGATTCGCAGCGATGAGGACAAGATCATGACGTGCTTTCTCGAATTTGAGAGCGCAGAGTCAGTGATGGTTCACGATCTGATTTACATTCGCGAAGGTGCTGGCTGGTCCCTGAGCAAGAGTAGCTACCGCAAGACGCGTTTGGGGATGGACTGGATGTGTGAAGAATTAGGCAAAGCTGGTTTCACTGCGGTATCGCAGGATTTGTCCGGAAGGCTTGTAGCACTGGCCGCCACGAGACGATAGCGCTGGCGTCACTGAAGGTTTGCGTGAGAACCAGACAGGAGCCACCGCAGATCCCTCCACTACGCTACGCTCCGGTCGGGATGACAATTCGTCTTAAAACGAGACCCAGCGTTCCCAAACAAAATGGTCATCCCGACCGGAGCGTACCCAGATTTCATTCCACGCTGCACTGGACAAGGCCGCGTGTGCGACTTTCTGTAAGGGAAAGGCGCATGAAGTGCACCAACGCCACCAAGTTCCTCAGGAAATCCGGGGAGCGTAGTGGAGGGATCAGCGGTGCGCTTCTCTGGTTCTCACGCAGACTCTTACGAAGGCATCTCGTCCGCGGACGGGCCATAGGCACCCGGGATCGCGATCCCATTGAGCCGCAGAAAGACTCCCAGCTGTGCGCGGTGATGGATGAGATGATTCATCACCCACTTACGAAGCACCTGTGCCCGGGGCATGTCTATGATGGTTTGATCTCCCCAGGTCATCTTCCACTGCCGGGCCATCGCGGTATCGTCCGCGCTGGCCAACTGGGTTCGCGCATCCTTCAGATATTTGTCGAATCCGGCGAGAATTTCCTTCTTTCCTTTGCCTTCACGCTCGGCGACTTTCTTCTGGTAGTCATCCTGACACAGCGTCATCGTGTCCTGCTTGAATGTGTCGCTGCACCATGAGGGCATGTCCGATAGATGCCAGGCAAGCTGGCCCATGGTCATTGACTTTTCGTGGGGCTTCCATCCCAGCTTTTCGTCAGGCACGAGCTCCAGAAACTTGCGGGTACATGCCATTTCCTCATCGAATTCCGGCAACAAAGATTCGCTCATTCTCACGGGCTTTTCCTCCAGGCCAGTTGGCCATCTGGGAGTAGGCTACTTTCGCAAATATGACACCTGTTGTCATATTTGCGAAGTTTCTTCAACGGGTCGAGGGGCGGGAGCGAGCAGGGTCGTTGACGAGAGAATCCCGGGTACTCTATAAGTGCCCTGCGGCGTATCGCAGGAGAAGTGCTTGATGGCCTATATCCTCTCGCTCGATCAGGGCACCACCAGCTCTCGTTCTATTCTTTTCGGCAAAGACGGAAACATCATTGCCCAGGGGCAACGGGAGTTCAATCAGATCTACCCCCAAGGGGGATGGGTCGAGCATGACCCGTTCGACATCCTCACTTCGCAAATGAGCTCGGTGGTCGAGGTTCTGGGTAAGGCGGGCATACGTGCCCGTGACCTGGCTGCCGTGGGTATCACCAATCAGCGGGAGACGACGATTGTCTGGGACCGGGAAACGGGTAAGCCGGTCTACAACGCGATCGTCTGGCAGGATCGGCGAACGGCTGAACGATGTCACCAGATGAAGGCCGATGGGACCGAAGAAACGGTGCGCCGGAAAACGGGTTTGTTGATCGATCCCTACTTCTCCAGTTCCAAAATCGCGTGGATCCTGGAAAACGTCGACGGAGCAAGGCAAAAAGCAGAGGCCGGCAAGCTGGCCTTCGGGACCGTCGATAGCTGGCTGATCTGGAACCTGACCAGCGGAAAGAAGCACATCACGGATCGGACCAACGCTTCGCGGACCATGCTCTACAACATCATCGAAGATCGCTGGGATGAGGATCTGCTGAAGTTGTTTGGAATACCTGAGAGCATGATGCCGGAGGTTGTCTGGTCAAGCGAGAAGATCGGGCACGTGACCACGTCTCTTGGCCTCGAAGCAACCGAGATTGCAGGCATCGCGGGAGATCAACAAGCCGCTCTGTTTGGACAACTGTGTATCCGGCCCGGCGATGCCAAAAACACTTACGGTACCGGCTGCTTCCTGCTGCAAAACATTGGCACCCAGTTTGTTCTCTCCGAGAAGAGGCTGATCACTACCCTCATCTGCAGCCTGGACAAGAAACTGGAGTACGCCCTCGAAGGAAGCATCTTCATTGGCGGAGCGGTCGTGCAGTGGCTGCGCGATAGTCTGCGACTGATTCGCCACTCCTCCGAGGTCAATGAATTGGCAGCTACGGTTGAAGACTCGGATGGAGTGGTCCTGGTACCCGCATTTGTCGGCCTGGGCGCTCCCTATTGGGACCCGTATGCGACCGGCCTTTTGATCGGGCTGCGCCGAGGAACCAAGCCTGGCCACATTGCGCGCGCAGCCGAGGAGAGCATCGCCTTCCAGGTGGCCGATGTGATCGAGGCCATGGATGCCGACACCAAGGTCCCGTTCCGGGAGTTACGCGTCGATGGCGGCGCGTCTGTAGATGACCTGCTGATGCAGTTTCAGGCCGATTTGCTGGGTGTGCCGGTCATACGCCCGGCGGTCAATGAAACGACCGCGCTCGGGGCTGCGTATCTCGCCGGTCTGGCCGTGGGATTCTGGAGCAGTCCGGAGGAAATTCGCAAACTGCGCGCTGCCGACACTCGCTTTGAGCCCCATCCAGCGCAGAAAAAAATCGCCGCCGGGCGAGAACGCTGGAAGAGGGCGGTTGAGCGGTCAAGGCACTGGCATGAAGGAGATGAGTAGATGAATCGTCCGGCGATGCTGGCTTGCGTGAAGGCTCGTTCCACTCCCTGGGACATCGTGGTGATCGGAGGCGGAGCTACCGGCGTAGGCGTTGCGGTCGACGCCGCCAACCGCGGCTTTGAAGTGCTGCTGCTCGAGCGGATGGACTTTGGCTCGGCTACATCAAGCCGCAGCACCAAGCTGGTGCACGGCGGGGTGCGCTACCTGGAACAAGGTAACGTGTCGCTGGTCATGGAGGCCCTGAAAGAACGCGGCCTCCTGCGCCAGAACGCTCCCCATCTGGTCCATGACCTGGGTTTTGTGGTTCCCAACTATTCATGGTGGGAAGCTCCCTTTTATGGCATTGGCATGAAAGTCTATGACCTGCTCGCGGGCAAATACGGGTTTGGCAAGTCCCGTCTGCTCACGCGTGAAGAAACGCTGGAACGCCTGCCTACCATCCAGACCAATGGGCTCCGTGGCGGTGTCATTTACTACGACGGTCAGTTTGATGACACTCGTTTGCTGATTCAACTGGCAGCCACGGCGGCCGATCAGGGCGCCGTACTGCTTAACTATGCGCCGGTGGTCGAGATTACGCGAGGGGCCGACGGCTTTGCTGACGGAGTGATCGCGGTGGACAGCGAGTCCGGTCAGCGGATGACGATTCCCGCTCATGTCGTGGTCAATGCGGCGGGCATCTTCGCTGACGACGTGCGGCGGCTGGCGGAACCTGAGGTACCGGGAATGATCGCGCCGAGCCAGGGAATCCATCTGGTCTTCGAGCGTGAGTTCCTGCGTGGCAACACGGCAATCATGGTGCCCCACACCAGCGACGGGCGAGTGTTGTTTGCTATTCCCTGGCACGAGCACACGGTGGTGGGCACGACCGATACTCCGATTGAGGAGCTGTCGTACAACCCTCTTCCCTTTGAGGAAGAGGTCCAATTCATTCTCGATACCGCAGCCCAGTATCTTAGCCGTCCTCCGCAGCGAAGTGATGTGCTGAGCGTGTATGTCGGCATCCGCCCGCTGGTCAAAGCCAGCAGCGCGTCGAGCAAGACGTCCTCGCTCTCTCGCGATCACACCATCCATATCGATAACTCGGGGCTATTGACCATTGTGGGCGGCAAATGGACCACCTATCGGCATATGGCCGAGGACTGCGTGGACCACGCCATCACGCTGGGCGAGCTTCCCGATGTGCCGAGCAAGACGCACGACCTGAAAATCCATGGCTACAAGCAGGGTGTTGACTCGCTTACCAGCCTCGGAGTCTACGGTTCTGACGCGGACGCGATCTTGGCGATGGCCGCGGCAGACCCCCGCCTCGGCCAGCAACTGCATCCTGCCCTGCCCTACATCGGCGCCGAAGTGATCTGGGGAGTCCGGGAAGAGATGGCACGCACCGTGGACGATATGCTGTCTCGCCGCACCCGGGCCTTGTTCCTGAATGCCAGGGCAGCGATCGAGATGGCGCCCGCAGTAGCAAAACTGATGGCTCATCAATTGGAGACGGGACAGGGTTGGATCGACCAGCAGTTGCAACAATTCAACGATCTGGCAGGAAAATACCTGCTACCGTAAAGGCACTTTGATGAAGAGACAGGATTTTGGCGAGTTGCTGGCGGAGGCCCTTGCGGTCTTTATCATCATCGCGTTTGGTGACTCGGTCGCTGCCATGTACACCCTTTACAATCCCAGCCCCTACCTGAACTCCTATTGGGGAGTATGCATCGCGTGGGGGCTGGCGGTGACCATGGCGATCTATGCCACGGGATCCATCTCCGGCACGCATGCCAATCCGGCGGTGACGCTGGCGCTGGCGCTCTATCGGAAGTTCTCCTGGCGCAAAGTTATTCCCTATTGTGTGGCCCAGGTCATCGGCGGGTTGTTGGGAGCAGCCCTGGTTTACATCTTGTACGTGCCCGTGATCGACCACTTCGATAACACGGCGCAGCTCACGCGCGCGGCTGGTGGTGCTGCCGGTGTTTTCTTTACTCATCCCGGGCTGGCAATCACACCCATGCACGCTTTTGGCGATGAAATCATACTGACCGCATTTCTGATCTTCGGCATCTTCGCCATTACCGAGCAACATAACGAAATGGCGCCGCAGGCAAATTCGGGCGCCCTGATGATCGGCATGCTTGTGGCCTTGATTGGCGCATCGATGGGCTATCTCGAGGCATGGGCACTCAACCCCGCGCGCGATCTTGGCCCGCGGATCTTTTGCTTTCTCGCCGGCTGGGGGCCTGCGGCCTTCCCCTCACCCGGGAATTACTGGTGGGTCCCGATTGCCGGTCCTTTACTCGGCGGATGTGTGGGCGGCGCAGCCTACCAGTATTTGATTCGTCCATTTCTACCGGCGCGCCTGCGGGTCCTTGGGTGAAGAGCCTTTCGCGACGCGCCTTCCTCGCGATGGCGGCGCTCGCCGCAAGGAGCTGGGGCCAACCAAAACAAACGAGCGTCGTGCTGTTGCTTACCGGCGTGATCACGGATGGCGGCTGGAGCCAGCTCGCATTCAATGGCCTGAAGGCGCTGGGACCGGGATTCAAAACTGCCTACGCGGAGAACATTGGCCTGGCGCAAATACAGGAAGTGGCGCGCGGCTATTCTGATGATGGGTTCGATCTCATCCTGGGTCATGGGTTTGAGTTCAGCAGCGCGCTGCTCGACATCGCACCGGACTATCCGAACCAGCATTACTTTGTATCCAGTGCTCTGCCTCAGCCGATAGTGCCCTCGAACATTATGTTTATGAACATGGGTTATTCCGGCGCAGCGTACGGGGCCGGCGCCCTGGCGGCGTTGATCTCGGACAAGAAGCAGGCGGTTGGTTTTGTCGGCGGTGAGGATGATCCGGAGCAGCAGGGGATGGAGAAGGCGTTCATTGCAGGCGCCCGCAACACGGTCAAAGGAATCCAGGGTCTGGGAATCATCACCGGAGATTATGACAACGCTGCCAAGGGGCGTGAAGCCGCGTCGACGCTGATTGGCAACGGAGCGGATGTGATCTGGCATGCAGCGGACGTAACCGGGCTGGGCGCGATCCAGGGTGCGGTCGCGGGCAAAGCTAAGGTGTTGGGTTGCTATTCCGATCAGACAAACCTTGCGCCGAACAACATGGCAACCAGCTTTGAGATGAACCTCGCAGGCATGGTCCAGGCCGTTGCTCATGCGGTGGCCAACCACACGTTTGCGGGGGGCACGGAGTGGAGACCGGTCGTGGACTGGATGTGGCTTTTAAAAGCGGGTGCCCATGGAGACTACAACCCGCAGCTGGTTTCTCCTCAAGCATGGACAGCGTTTCGCAAGGTATGGAGCGACCTGTCCGCAAAACGAATCGACATCACAGCATTGATCGCGTAGATTGAAAAACTCCAAGTGCACCGAAGTTAAGGGTGCCCACGCTAAGCTCTTTCCAGGAGACGCGATTGCCTTTGTTCGCAATGAGAAAAATCGTCAAGCGTTTTCCCGGGGTCGTGGCCAATTGTGATGTCGACCTGACCATCGAACCGGGAGAAATTCATGCTCTGCTGGGCGAGAACGGCGCCGGCAAGAGCACCCTGATGCAGATTTTGTACGGGTTTCATTCCATGGATTCCGGCTCGATCCTGATCGATAAGAAGCCGGTCGAGATCAGTAGTCCAAAGGATGCCATCGCGCTTGGTATCGGCATGGTGCATCAGGAATTTATGCTGGTGCGTCGATTTTCGGTGGTCGAGAACACCGTGCTCGGGCTGAAGGGTTTCCATCTGCGTGAGGCGGCACAACGACTGCGCAGCCTGAGCGATCAGCATCATCTGGCGATCGATCCATATGCGCAGGTGCAACACTTGCCGATTGGTGTGCAACAGCGAGTTGAGATCCTCAAGCTACTCTACCGCGACGCCAGGTTGCTCATCCTCGACGAACCAACCGCCGTTCTTACTACGCACGAGAAGGACCAGCTCTTCAGCGTCTTGCGTGGACTGCGGAACCAGGGCCGATCCATCGTCATTGTGACGCACAAGCTCCAGGAGATCATCGACCTTGCGGATCGCGTCACGGTGATGCGCGATGGCCGTGTCGTCGCCACCGTCTTCACCCGTCAGACCTCGGAGCAGGAGTTAGCTCGCCTGATGGTGGGCCGCGACGTGAACCTGCGTGCCCAGCGGACTCCGATTGAGCGCGGCCGAGCGGTTCTGCGCGTCGACGGGCTCCACGTGCGCGATGAGGTTGGCCAGGAGAAGGTTCGTGGGATAAGCCTGGACGTGCATGCGGGAGAAATTGTTGGCATCGCGGGCGTCGATGGCAACGGGCAATCGCAATTAGTTGAGGCCATCATGCATTTGCGCCCAGCCCACAAAGGAAGTGTCTTTCTGGACGGCCACGAAGTGACCCGGCTAACCGTAGCGCAGCATCGTGCTTTGGGCCTATCGTATGTTCCGGCCGACCGGCGGCATGTTGGGTCCATCACAGAGATGCCCGTCGCCGAGAATGCAATTCTCGGATCGCACCGAAAACACACGCGGGGGCTTTTCCTGGATAGGCAAAGAATTCGGGAGCATACGGAAAAATTAATCGCCCGATTTGGCGTCCGTGCTACGAGTATCGGCGCGCTGGCGGGCAAACTGTCTGGCGGCAATCTGCAGAAGCTGATCCTCGGCCGTGAAATCCTGCAGGATAGAGTCGCGATGGTCGTAGAACAGCCGACACGAGGTCTAGATGTGGGGGCAGTCGAGGCGGTATGGCTTGAGCTTCTGCGCGAACGCCAACGAGGAAAGGCCATTCTCCTAATCTCTGCCGAGCTCGAAGAACTGATGAACCTGGCCGACCGGATCGCTGTCATGTTCGAGGGGCGGATCGTAGGCATTCTCGACGCGGCCAATGTCACGACAGAAAAGCTGGGCCTCATGATCTCCGGACTGAGCGCAGACGCATGAAGCTGATCGAACGCCGTGTAACCCCAGCTGACTCCCCGCTTGCTCTCGCCACTGCGATGATCCTTGCAGTAGCGGCAGCAATGCTGGTGACCTCGTTGCTTTTTGGTCTCTACGGCGCCAACCCGCTTCAGGCATACTTCGCGCTGTTCCACGAACCGTTCGCCACGTGGCGTGGATTTGGCTATACCCTGGTGCGCACAGCGCCTCTCACGTTGATCGCGCTAGGCACCATCGTCAGTTGGCGGTCCGGCTTTGGCTACCTGGGCTTTGAAGGATGCTTCGTCATTGGGGCTGCGGCCACCACCTGGTTAGCCCTGTTTACCACCGTTCCCTCCTGGGCATTTTTGCCCCTGGCGTTGTTGTTGAGTTTCGCCGCCGGAGCCGTCTGGGCGGGCGGGGTCGCGCTGGTGCGGGCGCGCCTGGGGGGCAACGAGGTGCTCATCTCGCTCATGATGAATTACGTCGCCATCCTGCTCGTGCAATACCTTGTGTCCGGTCCCATGCGCGCCCCTGGAGGTGTCCCCGAAACCGCGCTGCTGCCTCGCGCTACATGGCTACCGTTTATTCTGCATGGCACGCGCGCCCACGCGGGCATCCTGCTGGCCATATTGGCAACCGTAGTGGTGTGGATGCTGCTGCGCAAGACGCCTTTAGGTTATGAGCTGATCGTCAGCGGCCTGAGCCCCTCGGCTGCTCGCTACGGCGGAATCAACGTAGGCGCTCGCCTGGTGATTGCCGCCTTTTGTGCCGGGGGTCTTGGCGCCTGGGCCGGCACCGTCGAGGTGCTGGGAGCGCAACATCGCCTGATGGACGGTGTCAGCGGTGGTGTTGGATTTACCGGAATCATCGTCGCCTTGCTGGGCCGGCTCAACCCGCTGGCTGTGATCCCCGCAGCGGTGCTGTACGGCGGTATGACGGTAGGCGCAAATGCCATGCAACGAAGGGCGGGCATTCCTTCCTCCATCACCTTCATTCTGCAAAGTCTCATCGTGCTGATGATGCTGGCGAGCGATATCTTCCGCCGCTACCGCGTGAACATCTCATGAACTTTCATCGGCTGATGACTTCGGCGTTTTTCGTGACCTGGCTTGCCGCCAGCCTCAGGCTCTCGGGACCAGTATTACTCGCCGCGCTGGGAGAGACATTCTCTGAGTGTTCCGGGGTGCTGAACGTTGGTATTGAAGGCACGATCCTGTTGGGAGCGCTGGCCAGTTTCCTCACCGATTATCTGACCGGCATGCTGTGGCTGAGTCTGCTGGTAGCTGTGCTGACCGGCATCCTTTTTAACCTGCTGCTGGCCTGGATGTATGTGACCGTCCGGGCGAGCCAGGTGGTAGTTGGCCTGGTGTTTAACGTGTTGGCGCTCGGCATTGCCGCGACCGTGTATCGCCGGGCCCTGGGCGAATCTTCGGGTCCGCAGAGTGTGCCCATGTTCCCCACGCTTCATATTCCGGTGCTGAGCAATCTTCCTTTGCTTGGCCCGGTCTTGTTCGGGCAAACGATTTTGTTCTACATAACACTGGGGCTCGTCGTAGTAGCTCACCTCATCTTGTTTCGCACCAGCTTTGGACTGGCGCTGCGTGCCGCCGGAGAAAATCCAAGCGCTGCCGACGCCGCCGGCGTGTCTGTGGCGAAAATGCGCTACACCGGGGTGCTGATTGGCGGCGCGACAGCGGGCATGGCCGGCGCCTACCTGGTGCTGGCACAGATAGGCCTGTTTCGCGAATCGATTGTGTCCGGACAAGGCTTCATCGCGCTGGGAATTGTCATCTTCGGACGTTGGAGTCCGTGGAAGGCCGCCCTGGCGGCGTTCGTGTTTGGCGCCTGCGATGCGCTACAGCTTGGGTTGCAATTGGGAGGGGCGAATATTCCACCGCAACTGTTGGCGTCGCTCCCCTACATCGTGACCATTCTCGCGATCTCGGGCTTATTTGGGGGTAAAGCCGTTCAACCTTCCGCACTGATGATGCCCTACGCGAAGGACTGAAACGAGACTGCTTAAGACCGAAAAAGAAACCGCAGATCTCTCCACTACGCTGCGCTCCGGTCGAGAGATCTGCGGTTTCTTTTTCCGGTTCTATACGGATTCTCGACCTATGTGATCGAGGACCAGGCCGCGGGTCTCAGGGAGAAATAGAACGCCGAGGATCATGATCAGAAACGCGCCCGAGCCAAAGACAGAGATGGCTATTCCGAGTGAAGTGCGCCCACTGAGATACCCGACGAGCGTGGGAAACAATGCTCCCGTTCCCCGGCCGAGGTTGTAAGCGAAGCCTGCGCCCGAGGCACGAATGGACGTGGGAAAAAGCTCGCTGAAGTAGGCACCCATAGGACTGAACGATCCGGAAGGAAAAAATCCTAAGGGAAACCCAAGCACCAGCATGAGATGGTCTGAGATGGGAAACCCAGCGTAGAAAATGACCGCCAGGAAAGAACACGCTGCAAAGAGAATCAAGGTGCGCTTACGGCCGATCGCGTCAGTCAGATGAGCAGCGGTGAGATAGCCCAAGAACGATCCCAGGATAACGACGCACAGATAGCCTCCCGTATTGAGTGCGGTAAGACCACGAGTACTACTTAAATAAAGCGGCAGCCAGGTGGTGACAGCGTGGTATCCGCCTTGTGCGCCGAGAGCCACGATGGCCGCAAGCAGAGTAGTTCTCCATTGCCCGGCCGAGAATATCTCCAGAAAGCCGGCCCTGTTCGTCTCCTGGATCGCGCGGTAGACCTCCGGCTCGTGAACTTTGCCGCGGATGTAGACGATCAGCAGAGCGGGGAGGATTCCAATTTAGAACATGACACGCCATGCCATTTCATGGGGAAGGCGAGAAAAGAGGACGATAAAAAGAATCACGCTTAATCCCCACCCGACGGCCCATCCTGCCTGAACAGTGCCTACCGCCCGGCCGCGGTAGCGGGCGCGGATGGTTTCTCCCATCAGCGCGGCACCCACCGCCCATTCCCCACCGAACCCAAGCCCCTGCAAGCCCCGGGCGAGGAGCAACTGGTAAAAGTTTTGCGCGAACCCGCTAAGAAACGTGAAAAACGCAAACCAGAAAATGGTCAGCTTGAGCACCTGGACACGGCCGAAACGGTCAGCCAGAACGCCCGCAAGCCAGCCCCCAAGCGATGAAAGCAACAGGGTAACGGTACTGAGCACCCCCGCTTGTCCCCGGGTGATGTGCCATAGCGCAAGCAGGGTAGGAAGCACCAGGCTGTAGACCATCACATCCATGCCGTCGAGCATCCAGCCACCGAACGTGGCTATGAAGGCAGCGCGCTCTGGGGCAGAGAGTTGGCGGATCCACCATCGTTCAGGACCTTCTGGCGATTGCATTGTTTTACTCTACCTTCGACGGCTCGCCCCACCCGCCGCCGCCCGGTGTTTCGATACGAATTCGATGGCCTTTGGGCACCTGAACCGTGCACTTCGAGGGCAGAAGCTGTGCCTTTCCTTCGCGGTCGATAAGCGATGCGCTCCCGCTCGCGCCGGGCATCCCACCGGCGAGACCATAGGGCTGAAACTTTCTTCGCTCGCAAAGGAGTGTGACCTGGGAGTCGGTCAACAACTCCATCTCACGAATGAGCCCGTCTCCGCCGCGAAAACGGCCATCTCCTCCCGATGAGTTGCGGTAGCCGTAGTAACGCATACGGAAGGGATAGGCGTACTCAAGCGCTTCAATCGGTGTGTTCAATGAGTTGGTCATGTGGCAGTGAACACCGGAGATGCCGTCCAGCCCGGGACGAGCGCCCATTCCACCGGCAATGGTTTCGTAGTAGGTGAAGGGCCGGCTTTTCCGGTGATCGAAGCCACCGACGGTGAGATTGCTCATGGTGCCACTGCTGGCCGCCGGCACTCGCTCCGGAGTCGCTTGTGCCAGTGCGCGCAAAAGAACATCCACAATGCGTTGTGAGGTTTCGACATTGCCCCCGGCAACCGCGGCGGGCATACGCGCATTGACGATCGTGCCTTCGGGAGCAAGCACGGTCACGGAGTACATCAGACCGGCGGTAGCGGGTGCATCCTCTGCCAGCAAGCAGCGCAAGACATAGAAACAGGCCGAGTAGGTGATGGCATACACAGCATTGACGCTACCGCCAGCCTGGGGATCAGAACCAGCGAAGTCGATGACGACCGAGCCCTCTTCCGGCTTGAACAGAATCGAAACCGCGATGCGAATGGGATCTTCACCGATGCCGTCGTCGTCCAGAAAATCCTCCGCGGTGAACGTGCCTGCGGGTTGATGCCGTAACTCCGCACGCATCAAGCGATCGGAATAGTCAAGCAGTTCTTCGGTAAGCGTTGCGATTGTCTCCAGCCCATACTTCGCGACGATCTCGTGCAATCTCCGTTCGCCTACTTTGCAGGCGCCGATCTGCGCCACCAGGTCGCCTTCGCGTTCGACCGGTGTGCGCACGTTGTGCAGGATTAGGGAGAGAACCTCGCGATCGATCTTGCCCCCGCGCACAAGGCGGATCGGAGGGATACGGATACCTTCCTGGAATATTTCGCGCCC
>JBEKNJ010000052.1:0-47277 GCA_049522955.1 Acidobacteriaceae bacterium | reverse complement strand
ATGCACGGTGAAGGCGCACGGGCTGGTGTCGAGCGTGGCTGGAATGTCCTGGCCTTCGACGGCCCAGGCCAGTACGGGCCGATTCATCGCGAGCGCCTGCCTTTTCGTCCGGATTGGGAGAAGGTCGTCACCCCTGTGGTTGACTTCGCGCTCACTCTGCCTGGAGTTGATCCGGAAAAGATCGCCCTTATGGGCATCAGCTTTGGCGGCTATCTCGCACCACGTGCCGCCGCGTTTGAGAAGCGAATCTCAGCCCTTGTCGCCAACGACGGAATCTACGATTTCGGCGTCACTCAGTTGGCGGCCATTCCCCCTGATCAACGGGAAAGTTACATCGCTGCCGTCCACCAGAAAGACGCTCCGGAACTCGACCGCAAGATTGTGGAGGCCAGCAATAAGTCTCCCGCCGCAAAATGGGCTGTAGACCAGGCAGGGTTCGTGATGGGTGAGCCCACGCCTCATGCTACCGTTGCGAAAATTCTCCAGTTCACCCTTGCCGGCGGCATCGCGGAACAGATTTCCTGTCCGACGCTGGTCCTCGATGCCGAAGAAGATATGTACCTGAAGGGCCAGCCGGACGTGCTTTTTGAACACCTGACCTGTCCGAAGACCATGATACGTTTCACCACCGCGGAGGGTGCCGGCGCGCACTGCCAGTGCGGCGCTGATCGTCTTGCGAACGCCCGCATTTTTGACTGGCTCGATGACACGTTTGGTCTCGCGGTCAAACCGTAGAGCCGGAACGAAGAGACGGTCTCACTTAGTCAGGGGTATACGCGGGATAGGTCTGCTGCGAAGTCAGACCTATCCACCACGGAGCAAGCGGATCAACCCACGGCAAGTCACTTGCCTTCACTCTTAGCCAGAAAGGAACCGACATGCCGAACCAAACACCGCTGAATGCGCCACAGCTTTCCGGAGAGAGCGCCGCAAAGACAATCGCACCGGCGAAAGCCAGCACACCTTCGAAGACTCAAACTGATCCGCGTCTTGATCCCCGCATCAAGAAATTCTTCGCCGCCATGCCGGCGCCAGTAGAAAAGCCGAACGTTTCGAGCCGCGAAGAATTGCTCGCACAGGAAAACTCTCCAGCGGTGCTCGCCGCACTGGCGCGCCAAACGGCCCTGTTCGACTCGATGGACAGCGAGGAGATCGCTCCGTCCGCCGGCTTGAGCGTGCGCGTCGAGACCCTCACCTCCTCGCCCGACGGAAACACCATTAAGATCCGGTTTGTCCGGCCGGATAGCAGTGAGATTTTGCCATGTGTGTACTACATTCACGGGGGCCGCATGGAGATGAGTTCCTGCTTCGAGGGCAACTACAGGACCTGGGCCCGCATGATCGCCGCCAGGGGTGTCGCGGTGGCCATGGTTGAATTCCGCAACTCCGTGCACCCTTCCGAAGTACCGGAAATCGCTCCATTTCCCGGGGGCCTGAACGATTGCATCTCGGGCCTCAAGTGGGTACACGCCAACGCAGGCGACCTCAACATTGATCCGAGGCGCATCATCGTAGCCGGAGAAAGCGGCGGTGGCAACCTGACCTTCGCCGTGGGCATGAAGCTGAAGCAGGATGGGGAAGTCGGCCTGATTCAGGGCCTCTACTCCCTGGTCCCCTACATCGCTGGTGAGTGGCCTCTGCCGGAGTACCCATCTTCCATCGAGAATGAGGGGATTGTGCTCAACTTCGGGGACAACCGCGCCACCATGGCCTACGGCATCGAGGCCTTCAACGCCCGCAATCCGCTTGCGTGGCCCCGCTTCGCCACACGCCAGGATGTCGAGGGGTTGCCGCCGACGGTCGTCAGCGTCAACGAGTGCGACCCGTTGCGTGATGAGGGCATCGCCTTCTATCGGCTTCTGATGGATAGCGGCGTCCCTGCGCGTTGCCGCCAAGTGATGGGTGCCTGTCACGGCGTCGAGCTTTTGCCGGCTATCTGTCCCGATATTGCTCACTCCACCGCCAGGGACATCGCAGACTTCGCGATCACGTCGGGCGGTTTCAAGCAAGAAAGCTAACAACGGCCGGCTGGAATCCGCTATGGCGGGTTCTGGCCTTTTGCAGCTCGCGATTCCTTTTATAAAGCCAGGTATTGGTGGATGAAGGCGATGGCCATGCTGCCTTCGCCCACCCCACTCGATACTCGTTTGATGGAGTTATGGCGCGCGTCTCCCGCGCAGAAGACGCCTGGCAGGTTCGTCTCCAGCGGAAACGGGTGGCGATCGAGTCTCCAGGTAGTGAGGTCGCGCCCTGTGCAGAGATAGCCGCGTGAATCCCTCTCGAGTGCGATTGGCAGCCACGACGTGCAGGCATCGGCGCCGATCATCACAAACAAGGCATCGGCTTCGTAGGCGAGAATCTTCTCCGCCTGATGCGGTGCTTGCACGCGAACCTCAATTCGTTCCAGGTGATTCTCACCCTCCGCGGAAACAACCTGGGTGAAGGGAAGAACCTCGATATTGGCCTTCGATGCAATCTGGTCAATCAGATACTGCGACATGCTAAGCTTCAGTCCTTCGCCCCGCACACACATCTTTACTTCGGCCGCATAGCTCGACAAAAACATGGCAGCTTGCCCCGCTGAATTGCCGCCTCCTACGATGAAGACTTTCTTGCCGACCACATTGGTCGCCTCCTGCCTGGCCGCTCCATAAAATATGCCGCGTCCAAGCAGCCGATCTGCACCCTTCGCCTCCAGCCGACGCCAGTCCACTCCGATAGCCAACACTACAGCTCGGGCAGAGACTGTCTGGCCTCCGTCAAGCTCGCACAGATAGCCGCCGCTCGAGGGAATAAGCTTTTCAACGGAACGCGTCAGCGCAACCTCCGCGCCGAAGCGAGTCGCCTGCTTGAATCCGCGCCCGGTCAGATCGTCTCCTGAAATTCCTTCCGGGAAGCCGAGATAATTCTCAATACGCGATGACGTGCCTGCTTGCCCGCCACACGCGCAACGCTCGACAATCAAAGCCGTGAGCCCTTCCGAAGTTCCATAAACGCCTGCGGCCATCCCGGCCGGTCCCGCCCCCACAATCAGTACGTCATAACTGTCGCGACTCGGCGTGGTCTGCAGCTGTAAGGCCTCTGCAACCTCTCTCGTTGTCGGCGGCTTTATGAAAAGTCTTCCGTCAACAGTGACAGCAGGGCAATCAGGGTCGTCGGAGACGCCGGGCGGCACTCGTTCCGGGTGGCGATCGCGATCAACCCACTCGTAAGGAATGCGGTTTGCTGAAAGAAAGAGCCGTTTACCCATCTGTCGCAGAATCATGTCCCGGGCTTCTTCTGAGTCCCGAATCAAGTGAAAAAACTGCTGCTTATCCAGGCGGGCAATGCGGCACGAACTTAGGGCCCGTATGGAGCCAAAAAATGGGGTGCCCAGCATGAGTGGCACTTCACCCAGGAACTCGCCCTGTTTGAGTTCGTACTCCGGAAACTCGGTCTGCTTTCCGTGGACATCCAAAACCATCCGCACACGGCCTTCGAACAGCACATAGAACGCGGCGGGTGCGCCCTCCCGAAAGAGCCATTCTCCCGGTTTGAGCCGCACATCGGCTACGGTTTGCGCCAATCGAGCGCATTCGGCTTCATCAAGACAGGCAAAGATTTTAGCTTGCCGCAACTCTTCTGGAGTAAACATGAAACCCGCCTCATTATCGGAATAGACGTCTGTCAAACCTATGTACCACAGAATGCAATCGTGAGATTCACGGCGGGCGGCCCATCGAAGACAACTTCGGCGCGCACAATGGTCGATGGGCGGTGAAAAGCACAGCGTGACAAGGGGCGGCCCACCTGTCCCACCACCTCGGGCCAAACCGGGAACCGTCCCATGGCATAGCTGCCAAGGGCGCCAGAATAGATGCAAGGTGCGCCAATTGCGAAAGGGCCCTTGCGTTTTTGCCGGGTTGCGCTAGCCTGTATGGTGCGGTGCCCGATGACGGCCCGGCCGTCGCGCGTTGTTTCGCCGGAGCCTTTGGGCGCAAGCCGAAAGGAGAACCTCGGTGATGAACCTGACCGTAAATGGCAAGAGCCTGCCGGTAACATCCCCACAAGACACTCCCCTTCTCTACGTATTGCGGGATGAGCTGGGAATCGACAGCCCGCAGTTCGGGTGTGGCCTCGCGCAATGCGGCGCGTGTTCCGTACTGGTCGACGGTCAGGAGGTTCGGTCCTGCGTTACTCCCGCTTCCATGGCGGTAGGCAAGGAGGTCACCACGCTCGAAGGATTGCCCGCCCGCTGGGCAGCCCGGAAGCACCTCGCGCAAAATCAGCCGACGCAAAATCTGGCCAAAGAAGCGCTTCATCCGGTGCAGCTCGCCTGGATCGAGCAACAGGTCCCGCTTTGCGGCTTCTGCCAAAGCGGCATGATGATCAAGGCAACCGAGCTCCTGGAGCACAAGCCGAACCCGACGGATGCGGAAATCAGCGAAGCCTTCACCACCGGAGGCGTGTCCCCACACCTGTGCCGTTGCGGAACGTATATCGCGATCAGAGATGCAGTACGCCATGCCTCGAAGCTCATGGCAGAGGGAGCGGTCTAATGGAACACCTTCGCGAAGCCTATGAGCAGATGACCGATGTGTGCGGTGCGCGCCTGAGCCGCCGCAGTTTCGTTAAGACCGGCGGTGCGCTGGTGGTGGGTTTCGGCATCTTTCGCGGACGAAGCGCGAAAGCCGCTGCGATGATCAAAGGCGATGCGTTCGACGTATCGCTGCCCGCTTCGTGGATCGAGATTCGGCCGGACAATACCGTCCTGTTTCGCACCGGCAAAAGCGACTTCGGCCAGGGGACCATCTACACGGCCTACCGCCAGATCGTAGCCGATGAGTTGGATATGCCCTTCGAAGCCATCACCACTGTAGTTTCGGCAGATACAGATACCACCCCGGAGGGCGGCGGCACGTTTGGCCTGTTGGGCGAAGGAACCCCCAATATACGAAAGGCCGCTGCCTATACAAAGCAGGCAATTCTGCAGCTTGCCTCCGAAAGGCTCGGTGTACCCAAAGACCAGATACGAACCGCCGATGGAAAGGCCTCAGGCGGCGGCAAGGAAATCACCTACGGTGAGTTGGTAAAAGACCAGGACCTGAAATTGACCATTCCGGTAAGCGGCGACCTTACCAGCATTTTCGGCCTTCGCATCACCGGCGACCCGCCGCTCAAATCCGTGAGCGAGCTAAACGTGGTGGGCAAATCATTCAAGAACAGCATTGTTTCCGAGAAAGTGCGGCACGATGCGTTGTGGGTCACCAACGTCAAGGTGCCCGGCATGTTACATGGGCGGGTGGTGCACCCCTCTACGCTGGGATCACAACTTGTTCAGGCCGGAACGGTCGATCCAACAAAGTTTCCTAACACACGCGTGGTGGTCAAGGGCAACCTGGTGGGTGTGGTGGCTCCCACCGAGTGGGAAGCGATTCAGGCCTCGTACCAGGTCGCCAAGGCAACCAAGTGGAGTGATTGGAAAGGGCTGCCGGGCAAAGACAATCTTTTTGCCAGCTTGAGGAATGAATCGGACTGGAAGGCTGCCCCGGTGCAGAAGAGCCGCAAGTCGAAGGGTGATGTCGCCGCCGGCGCACGAGGAGCGAAGAATAAGCTGGTGGCGACTTATCAGCTGCCGTACTGGAAGCATGCTCCGATTGGTCCCACCATGGCCCTGGCCGATTACCGCCCGGACGGCTCGGTAATAGTCCATACGCACACGCAGAACGCCCAGGCGTTGCGCGGCCAGCTGGCGATGATGCTGGGAACGAGCGTTGAGAAGGTAACGGTGAAGACCTATCCCGGCGCCGGGCACTACGGCCGCTCGAATGGCGGCAATGCGGGCGCTGAAGACGAGGCGGTGTTGCTGTCGAAGGAAGTGGGCAAGCCGGTGCGCGTGCAGTGGATGCGCGATGACGATATGAAGTGGTCGACGCAGTCGCCGGCAGCTTACGCCGATGTGAACATCAGCCTGGATGAACATGGCCGCATTGCAGCTTACGAGATCGATCACTACCAACCGGCCATGCAGGACGATCGCCTCATTGGAGCCGTCCTTGCGGGGCTGCCCACCATGCCTGCGCCGTCTGAGAAGGGCGGCCCGATCGGCAACATCGCCAACGGCAGTTCTGACATGTGGCTCTACGATGCTGTTGCCAACCTCGACGAACGATGCCACGGGACGTACCAGGTTGGGCAGCAAAAGTCTCCCCTGGCGGTGGGCCTGCGGGATCACAGCATGCGTACCCCCGGGCAATTTCAGCAGAACTTCCCCCGGGAAATGGCGATGAATGAAGCCGCGGCGCTTGCCGGGGCTGATCCGCTGCAGTTCCGCATCGATCATGCAAAAGACGAACGGTTGTTGAATGTGTTGCGGCATTTGCAGACGGAGGCCGGGTGGGAAACGAGGAAGACGCCTAAGACTGCTGCGAGCGGTCAGGCAACCGTGCGTGGCCAGGGTATGTCGGCCATGTTCCGCTCAGGAACGTATTGGGCCTGTGCCTGCGAAGTGTCCGTTACCCCGGCGACGGGTGTCGTGAAGGTGGAAAAGTACACGGTTGTGGTAGAGCCCGGTATCGTCGTCAACCCGGAACAACTGAAGCGCCAGGTGGAAGGCGGCGCGGTCATGGGTATCAGCATTGCCCTGCACGAAGAAGTGAACTTTAACCAGAGTGCCATTACCACTGCCAACTGGTCTTCTTATCCCATCGCCACCATGGCTGACGTTCCGGACATTAAAGTTGTCATGCTGCACCGGCCTGAGGTTGGCCAGTACGGCCAGGGCTCCGAAGCAGCGAACGCGCTGGCCGCTTCTGCTATTGCGTCCGCCGTATTCGATGCAACGGGAAAGCCGATGCGTAAAATGCCGCTGCGACCGGCGAACGTGATGGAGATGCTGAAAGCCTGACCGGCACACCCCACACCTGGGCGCAAGAAACACCAACAACGGGAGGAGACATGCCCAATGTGTTGTGCCGCGATCTTAGCCCTCATGCTTTTCATGGTGACCGCGAAGGCGACACCTGCATCCGCTTTATTGTTCCTGACTTCTTTCGTGGAGATGGACCACCAGCAGCTCCCCGCTCCGGGTGATAGCGGTGGCAAACGCAGTGCCGGGCCTGGGGCAGCAGCTCCGAGACCGAATCCAGATGCGTCAGGCAAGTATCACGTGGGGGATGGCGTTACGGCGCCCAAGCTCGTCTTTGCCCCGGACCCCGAGTTCACAGACAAAGCACGCCGCAAGAAGCTTGGGGGAACGCTGGTTGTGTCATTGACCGTCGACGCGGCAGGAAAACCTCAAGATGTTCGCGTCTCGCGTTCGCTGGCGGAGGGCATAAGCAGGAAGTTAAGACCCATAGCCCAGGGCCTGGATGAAAACGCAGTCAAGGCCGTGAAGGAGTATCGCTTTGAGCCTGCGGAATTTCAAGGCAAGCCCGTGCCCGTGGAGACCTCGGTCGAGATTAATTACCGAATCTTCTGAATGAGATTGGGGTGACCTTTTTTTCTTGTGAAACTCCCCTGCTTCCCGTGACCTTCGTCACCATTGCGAGGGGCTGTGACCGTCATCACGGCGATCTCTCTGGCGATCTGATTGAATGAATCGTGGCATTGCTCTGCCTAGTATTCACCGGTCTCGACAACCCACGTTCTTTCTTCTGGCGTGGCCGGGACGATGGCGGCCAATGGCAGCGGCCTGCAGGTGGCTACTCTGCGAAACATAGCGATCGCCTGGGTCTTTACGCTGCCTGCGGCGGCAGCTCTTTCAGGATTGGTGTTCTGGCTCTTCGATCTCATCATCAAATAGAAATGCGGCTGGCGCGAAGTTTTTTGGACTGCAGATCACTCGCACGCCGAAAACCGATTGTTTACACATCTTCCCGGCCCCGGGTTTCCGTCGGTACCGCTAAGTCGGCTAGCTCGGGCCAACGGCTTCTCTTCCGACCGGAGCGTTATCGGCAATGCCGGTTAGGATTGAACACATGAAGAGCTATATCGAACCGACTCAGGCGGCAGGACGCGCACTCATGCAGCGTGAGCTTCGCGGCCCAGTAGTGATGCTGAACCTGCTTCGCTTTCGTGCGGTGGCAGACTACTCCGCGTTTCCGGACATTGCCCCTGCTGCACCAATCAGCGGAGCAGAAGCATACGAGCGGTATATGGAGCACACGATGCCATTTCTTCAGGAGAGCGGTGGCGAAATACTGTTCTTCGGCGAGGGCGGTCCATTTCTCATTGGTCCTGAAGAAGAACACTGGGACCGCGTCATGCTTGTCCGTCAAACCTCCATTGAGAAATTTATCGGCTTTGCGAGCCATCAAGACTACCTGAACGGCATTGGGCATCGCACAGCAGCCCTGGAGGATTCTCGACTCTTACCGGTCTCTGCAATAGAAAGATGGAAATGATCCTAAAGGAAACAGCGAACGCGGCAAATGCATTTCCTTTAGGGTCATTCCCATCGCTGCGACACGCGGGCTTGGCGGACCACTAGAATTTGGCCTTTTTTCCCCCATCGGCTATCCGCACATACACCGTAAAGTGGTCTGGCCCTTCCTTCACGAGGGTGAGGCCGTCAAAATACATCACCCTGTTCGTGACCGCAATTAGCCGGTGGCGAACAAATTCGCTGCTGCCCTCCCAGCCTGCGGGATCGCCAGAGAAGTGTTTGACACGAAACTCAAGAGACCCTGAAAAAGTTGCGCTGCTCCGCTAACTCGCCACGAAACGTTCCGCCAGCGTTTTTCCCGCTGGTTTGAGAACCATTCTTGATTTCATCTAATTCGTCTCCCTCGGACGCGTTCTTCAGGAAGCGCGTGCGGGTCTACGCCATGCGTCGGTATAGCTTTGCAGCGGGCTGAAGATAAGTTCTTCGACCATCACCATGAGAACGCCGAGGATCAGCATCGTGACGATCGTGATCTCGGTCTGGCCGGTGCTTCTGCCGACGGTGAGCATGTAGCCGATGCCCTTGGGCACGCCTACCATCTCCGCGGCGATCACGACGCGCCACGCGAAGCTGAGGCCGGTACGAAATCCGGTGACAAGATAGGGGATGAGACTTGGAAGCAAGACTCGGTGCATGATCTGCCATCGATTGGCACCCATGGTGCGGGCCGCGTCGACTAGACGACCATCCACGTCATGCACACCCTGGATCGTGCTGAGCAGGATTGGGAAGATGGAGCCGATGGTAATGATGAAGATAGCTGCCTCATCCCCCAGGCCAAACCAGAGGATGGCGATGGGGACCCAGGCTACGCCGGGGATGGGCGATAGCAGTCGAACGATGGGGTCGGCGAGATTTTGGATGGTGGCCGAAAGCGCCATCGCCACGCCGAGTGGGACCGCGATCAGCGCGGCGAGCAGAAAACCGCAGAGAACACGCAGCACACTGATGGAGATGTTATCGAGCAGGTAGCCGGAACGGGCCATCTCAACCAGCGAGGAGAGAACGACCGCCGGCGGAGGCAGCAAGAGACGCGAGGATTCCGGCGATGTTCTGCCAAAGATGCCGGTATTGGAGGCGATCTGCCACAGCAGCAGCACTGCCGAGATGGTAAGCGCTCCCTGCCAGAGTCGCTGCCAGCTTGCGCGCGGCATTATTCTGTCTCCTGGGGAAGGAAGCGAAGGTCGAAGAGTTGTGCGGGCGTGGGAGCTTTCTTGAGATAGCCGAGTTCGACCGACCAGGCGAGAGTCTCGAGCGAGGCATCGACATCGACCTGAGCCGAGTAGTCAATGCGTCTGCGGGCTGCGACTACGATGGACTTGTCGAGCTGAGTTTCGCGGCTGATGATTTCGTTGGCTTCCTCCGGCTGGGAGTTGATGAAGTGGACTGCTTCGGTGTACGCGGCGAGAAAGCGGCGGAGCACGTCGGGATGCTGATCGATAAAGGACTGGCTGGCAATCACGACGTTGACGGGATAGAGGTGCTTACGATCGGGGTGCAGTCTCCGCCACTCGGCAGCCGCATCGTACAAAACGAAGTGGTTTTTGTAATTGGCCTCTGCCTGGCTTGCGAACGGTTCCCAGGTAATCGCTGCATCGACTTCACGGGAGACGAAGAGCACGGTGGCCATGTCGGCAGCGGCCATATTGGGAATGATCTGGATGTCGGTCTCAGGATCGAGGTTCGCGAGATCGTGAACGATGTGCGCGCGGAAAAGAGTGTCGGTCACGGTGCCGGGTTTGGGGGTTGCGATCTTTCTGCCGCGGAGATCCGCAAGTACGCGCATGCCCGTGTCACTACGCGTGAGCAGCACATGGCCGCCACCGTTGGCGGCGGCGACAACCTTGAGACGAACCCCTCGTTGCTGCCAGATAGCCGGGGGCGCGATGCCGACGAGCGCGACATCGAGTTGGCCTGAGGTGATCGACTCCATGAGCGTGGTGACATCATTGAAGTCGATGACCTGGGCCTGAATCGACTGCTGGTCAAAGAACCCTTTGTCGCGTGCGACGTAAGGTGTGATCGTACCCAGAGCACGGTTGGTGCCGATGCGGATTCGACCTTCACTGTTGCCGCTGGAGGAACGCTCCGAGCCGGCCCGATGCCGATAGCCGTAGAAGGCAATTCCGAGCAAGAGAAGAATACCGATCGCGGGCTTGATCTTATTCATCGGCGGCCTTCGATCTGCTGGGGAGACGAGCGCTCGTATTGTTCGAGCAAATGGTTGCGGATGGCCGTGAATCGCTCGTCTGTGCGCTGGCGGGGGCGGGCGAGAGGCACGGAGACGATGGTCTTCACGCGACCCGGGCGCGGCGTCATGACCACGATCCGGTCGGCAAGGTACACGGCCTCCTCAATGTCATGGGTGACAAACAGGACCGTGAAGGGACGCTGTTGCCAAAGCTTGATAAGTTCCTCCTGCATCTCCATACGGGTGAACGAGTCAAGTGCTCCGAAGGGTTCATCCATCAGGAGAACCTGCGGGGCAAGGACAAGCGAACGTGCGAGCGCGACCCGTTGCTTCATGCCGCCGGAGAGTTGGCTGGGCAATGACCTTTCAAAGCCCTCGAGGCCGACAAGGTGGATCAGCCGAGCGACGGACTGCCGGACGCTCTCCTGGTCAAGGCGCTGCAATTCGAGCCCGAAAGCAATGTTGCGCTCGACAGTAAGCCAGGGGAAGAGCGCGTAGTCCTGGAAGACCATGCTGCATCCGGAGCGCGGAGCGGTGATCTTCTCCCCGCCAAGAGAGACCGTACCGGAAGTCGCCTGCTCAAGGCCGGCGGCCATTTTCAGCAAGGTAGATTTGCCACAGCCCGAAGGGCCGAGCAGGCAGACAAACTCGTTGCTGCCAGCCGAAAAGGAAATACGGTCAAGTACACTCAGTTTTTCTTCCCGGTCCGCACGGCCGTACTCCTTCGACACCTCGCTGAATTCAAGGTCCACGTTAGTCTCGACACTTTCCGGAGGGGACGAAGTGAGTAGGCTGCATGCTAGAAATAGCCGATTGCCCTGCCTGCCACTCCGATGCTGAACCAGAGAAGAAGAGAAATTGCACCTGCGGCTTTTCGTCCTGGAGTGGAATGATCTTGCTGGGGATTCTGCCGCGCGACCTTGATTTGCAGGGTGAAGTGAAACAACAAAGCGATCAGGAAGAGCCACATCTTGATGCGGAAGGGCGTGTTGTAGTAGTAGCGCATGGGACCGGAGGCGAGGAGCAGAGACCCGGTGAGAAACATGAAAACTACCCCCGCGACAGTAATGGGCAGGAACTCACGGGCCACCCGAGCGGCGGGCTGGGTGGTGAAGCCTAAGCCGAGCAGACGTAAGTCCAGAAGCAGGATGGCACCTCCGAAGACGGCGAGAGCAATCAGATGTCCGATCTCCACAATGGCAAAGGCCCAGGTGGAATCGCGCATCGCAATACCGATGTGCGTTTGGGCAAGCCAGTGAAAGAATTTGAGCGCTGACATACGAACCAGCTTACCTTTCTTTGCGAAATTCGCCTTGCGGAGGTTCTAGTGCAGATAGGCGATCATGCGTCCTGCGATGATGATGCCCGTCCATAGGACGAGCGAGCAGGTTGCAGCGGCGCGCGCGCGTGCAGGCGTGACATTGGCAACGTCCCAGGTGTTCACGCTGCGGTAGATGGTGAGATGAAATATGAGAGGATTCAGCCCGACAAGCAGCAGCAGAACCAACTTCATACGGAAGGCGAGGTTGTAATAGTTAGTCGCCGACTCGGCGATGGAGAGCAACAGGCCGGTAATGAACATGACGGAAAACCCGGCCCACGTCCACGGGAGAACCTGGTGCGCAATACGGGACACGGGTTCCCTTTTCATGACGAGGCCGAGAAGGCGAAGATCGAATACGGCGACCGTGCCCACGACAAGGACGATGCCCAAGGTGTGGATGGACTCGATAATCGGGAAGACCCAGGTGGACTCCCGGATGGATGTAGAGAGCCAGGTCCCGTAGATCCACTGGCAAACGTGATAGAGAAACGGCATGGAGTTACTCCTTGTTCCAGCAACGTCAGGTACAAGTTCGTTGCCGGCACGGCCAGCGGTTACTTTCTTTGCAGGTCTGCAGAGACACGCGTGGTGTCGAGGTCCGACGGCGAAACGTGCAGATTCCAGGACACCGGCTTCTGTTCCGGAGCGAAGCATGTGGTGTCTGTGCACACTTGATATTCGAGCGTGCCATGAACTACCAGGTCCGGATGTTCGGCAAACTGAGCGTTCGTCTTTGGACTCCGAATCGCCCAGAGATCCTGGGTGATTGCTGTGGAGGATTCGAAAACCGGGACCTTCTCCTGCAGCTTGGGGAACTCAAGGATCGTGGAAGGCCCATAGGCGGGGGCGTTCGTCCGATAGAGATCCGAGGGGTCGAGCGTAATCTTAATGGGGTGGTAGCCAAAGGCCTCCGCACCCGGCGCATACAGATGGCTGCCCTTCTCGGGGGTAAACTGCACGGTGAGACGGATACGTGCTCCCGGAGCAGCAGATACATCGGATTGAGTAAGCGTGACACCGAGATGGGACGTGGCCGGGAGCACAGAGGCAATCGCCGGCTGTGCCGTGCCCGAACCGAAGAGCGTTTCGTAGAGGTAACTGGCAGTTACGCGGTCCAAAAGTTCAGTCTCGGCGTACCGCTTTTGGATGGTGCCATCCGGAGCAATCAGGAAGTAGTTGGGGACCGCGATCCCAGCCTTGAATCCTGTCGCCTCCGCCTCGTGGTTGCGCACGCCGAAGGCGTCGATGATGGCGGAGTCTGGATCCGAGAGCATGGAGAAATGAATATTGCGGCGCGTCGCGAAGGCCTTCAGTACCTGGGGCGAGTCATAGGTGATGGACGCAATGTGGATGCCCTTGGCCTCAAAATTATGACGAGCGGTTTCAAGGTCGATAAGCTGCGATTTGCAGAACGGGCACCAGTCAGCGGACCGGTTGAAGAGGATCAGCAGCCCGTTTGGACCGGAGAGAGATTGTAATGTCTGCGGATTTCCATCCTGGTCCTTAAGACTGAAGGCGGGAATCTTCACGCCAGGTTGTAGGCCTGAGTCTTCGGAATGCGCGGGTAAGACACCAGAGACAAAACAGACAGCCAAAAGAACAATACAAAGTTTGGAATTCTTTCGAATAGATTGCATTCTCTTCTCCTGAAAACTCTTCCTTAGTACTGCGGCTCGGTCGGATCGGCATTGTCACGAGGGGCGCCGGTTCCTGAAGACCCCGCAAATAAGCTTCTTCCATCCGCCAAGGTGATAGTCCTGCCATTGGCTATGGGCAAGCCGCTCTTAGCCTTGAAGCCCTTGACCGTGATCTTGGTGCCGATCACGAAGTCCGTCTTGCGAACGCCGCGGCGCAGTAAGGCATTGGGACCGCCGGTCTCGACGGCCCAGTTCACCACCTTGCCATCGCTCCCCTTGACGTCGAGGTAGATGAATCCGTGCGGGTTGACCCAGTCCAGTTTTGTTAGTATGCCTTCCAGCGTAACGGGTTGATTGATGTCGAATTCCGACGAAAACGAGTGATGTGCAAATGCCGGCATCGCGACGGATAGGATGCCTAGAATGAACGTTAGAGTGATTAGACTTCTTTTCATGGCAGCACTCCGAGAAATAGCTGGTTAGTGGGTTAGTATGTTCCGCTCGATGGAGATGCCGGTTGAATTCGCTCTCGTGGTTGAGGAGAGTCCGATTCTTCGCGCTTATCGTAGCAAGGCTTTACGGTACATATTCTTTCGTTCGTTCGGGTGGTATTCAAGTAATTGTGGAGGAAGTCGGCGTCGCCAGGAACAAGGTAGAACGCTACATCCTGACCGTGGCGATTTTCGTTTGTCGTAGGAAGGATGCGCGAGGGAGCGATTCCGTAGAAACGCGTTAAGTAATCCTTGGTGTTCACTGCGCGATAGGCGGAGGTGTCCTCATAACGAATATCAAGACCGGTCATATCCTCGCCCTCCCGGTCTTCACCCGCGTCTTTCTCTTCATGGTCTTTCACAGGATCGGACACACCGACAAGGACTAGTTTGCGGTCGGGTCTCTGTTTCAACGTGCTCGCTACCTCATCGAGGCACGGCAGTGCGCTGTCCTCAATGCGTGCGGGACGCTTCGCGTCCTTATCGAATTGGATCGAGCAAAGTTTCTCCACACCCGCCGGCAGAATCAACTTCGCTGGCGGCAGTTGCCTGTCGATCGGAGTACTCGCTGTTTGCCCCTCGATCGATGGAGCACAAATGGTACTAAGACAAGCAAGAGCAACAATCAGTGACCACTTTGTTGGTTTCCGAGGTTTCATTACTTTCCTTAATTTCGATGGAACACGGCCGCCTGCGTAGCCAGCCACTCTTACTGCCAGAGCTGAGAGTTTTTGTATGCTTCAATATCTGTCAGGCCCTCCTCGAAGGGAGTTACTCGCCCATGAATGGGGATAATCCGGTCGACATCCAGCCCAAGCTTCTGGACCGCGCCGTAAAACTGCACGAGATTGGGGATGGCAGTCGGTGGATCGCCTGGATCTGGCTGTGGATTGAAGGAGTCCGCTTCAATGAGCGCGCGCTGCCGCGGAAGATAGATGGCCAGCATACCGGGGTTGTGAAAGTTGCCGCCATAGTGGTAGACAATGACCTCCTGATTGCCGTCAGTGAATGTGCGGCTGCCGACGAGCCCCTCGAAGAGCGGCGCGCGCTTCGACTTTGCCAGGCGGTCGGGGTGGATCGTGTAAGGGTTGGACCAGACCTGCCGGTAATACGACACGTTGCCTTCCCATGTAACGATCGCGGCCCCCTCGGCAGCATAGGTGCGCAACCCCCCGGAGTGATCGAAGTGCGTGTGGGTGTTGACGATATAGCGGATGGGCTTGCCGGGAACAAGCTTGTGGACTGCGTCGATCACCGCAAGCGAACGCTCTTCGCTGTCTGGAGCCTCGACGACCAGCAGGTACTCCTTGAACTCGACCAGAATGCTCTTCGATGCGTGGTAGTCTTCGCCGGGGATGATCCAGACGCCTTCCCCGTAGGGCTGGGGCTTGATCGCCGGGGGCTCTGTGGCTGCCTTCTGGCGAATGCCCTGCGGCACCTCCGCCGATACCACTGAGTTTGCTTTGACCGAGGTTACGGTGACGTCCAGCAGCGGATAGCCAGCCTCGGATTGCACGATATGCCTCGGGAACAGAGTGCCATCGAAATCCTGATATTCAGAGAAGGAAGAATCAAGCACAACATCACCGAGGACGGGTGTTTCGACCCAGGTCCGGATGCGCTGGAGATGATCGTGCTCGTCGAGCGTGCCTTCCAGGGCAATCTTGTTTGCGGTGACAAATGAAATAAGAGTCACTGTTTTGTTCCCGATCTCCTCGGTGTGGACGGTGGGAGCCGCATGGAGGGCGGCCTGCAGAAAGCCCTGCGGGGTGAAGAGAATTTCCGTCTGCCGGGCTTCCGATGCCGAGCGAAGGTCGCGTTCGAGTTGTGCCGGCGAGGGCTTTCCTCCACGACCGAGGCTCCAGGCATAGCCGTCACGAAAGAGTAGGGTCTGCCTCTGTTCGCCGATGGGCTGGTTTCCCCCTCCCAGCGGCGGGTTCTGCGCTTGCACGCGGGTCCGTTCGTCGCGCAGAAAGCTGTCTTGAAAATTGATCGCGAGACTGAAGCGTGTGAGGGCAAACCGAGGCCATGCTGAGTCGCCATCGTAAGCCTGCCCGAAGAGCGCGTCGAAGCCGCGGCCGTTGATCTCTACCGACTGAATATTTTGCGCATGTATCGCAGCAATCGCCTGTTCGACAATTGCTTTGGCATCCTGGGCGTGCAGCGGCATGGCCGCCAACGAGACAACGATCGATAGCCAACTGAGCGATTTGGCAGGTTGTGGCATGCCGGTCACGAAATACCCCTGCATGCCATATAGATACGTAATGTCGTTTTCCTATCCATAACAAGCCTAGAAGATGAAACGGATGGCGAGTTCCCCTTGCTGTCGCGGAAGGGCACTCGAAATCGTTCCGAAAGACGACGATGTGGCGATTGCTTGTTGTGACGAGCCAACGCCGCCAAAGTTATCTGTGCCGAATACATTGAAGAGTTGGCCGATCGCCTGCAAACTGTAACGTTCTGAAAGTCGAAAGTTCTTGTTGATGTGCATATCCAATTGGTTGTAGAAGCTGCTCTGGATCTGCGAAGCCGGAATTGCGCTGAGGTGTTCCGTGTTCACGCGCCAGTTGTTCACTTCCGCGAGCATGTTGGCAACGCTATGTTGGTTCTTGGCAGTCCCTGGGACGTAGTCGGTGATTGCCCCGTCATTGTTGTTGTCGATTCCGGTCTGTGCAATGAGCGGCAGGGAAGAACGTACGCTGTAGATTCCACCCAGCGTGAAACCCCAGGGAAGCCGGGTGTAACCGCTCAAGACGAGCATGTTACGCCGATCCGCCGCCGCAAAACCCTTATCTTCTTCCGGATAGTAAAAGTCCGTCCAGGTCCCGCTGTTGTTGTAGTTATCCCGCTGCTTTGCGAGCGTATACGATACGGTTGCCTGGAAGTGGTGCGAGTAGCGCTTATCAAGACGCACGGCGAGCGCCTTATACGAATAGTTGCCCTCTGACTGCACCTCGCCGATGTTCGTGTAGCCGGAGATGGGACGGGTGAGCGGCTTCACGTTCACACCAGGCGCCGTCTCCAGTGGTGTATTGATATTGGGAGTGATCTGAAACTTCGTCATCTTCGAGTAGAAGGCGTCCACAACGAGGGCGACGTCGGACTGAATCTGCCGGGTTCCACCCACGCTCCAGGTATAAACCGGAGGATTCGAAACCTGGTTGGCGAGGATCGTAATGTTGGGGGGCGTGGCTGAGAGATACTTCAAATAGCCCTTACCGTCATAGGGATCGGGGTAGCTCGGCTTGGTAACGCTGATGCTGGTCTGCCGCAGGGTCACTGTTTGCCCTTCGCCATAAACGTTATTCGAGTTCATGGTGTAGACGATGCCATAGCCACCACGGAATACCGTCTTGCCGTCGCCCCTGGGATCCCAGGCGAAACCAACCCTGGGTGCGACGTTGTTGTAGACTCCGCGACCTCCATACTTCACAAAAGAGGGCAGTCCAGGTGGCGGATAGAGCGAGGCGGTGAGATTGTTGAGCCAGACTTTGGTCTGGAGGTCATAGCGTAGACCCAGGTTCAGGGTCAGGTTGGGACGAAGCTTCCATTCATCCTGGGCATACCAGGCTGACTCGATGTTGTAGTTGATGTATGGAATCGTCGGGAAGGTCGTCGTGAACTTAGTTGGTCCGGCTTCCGCCAGGCTTGCCCAATTGAAGTTGGGATCGGTGGGATTAAAGTAAATGTCCTTGCTGAAGGTCCACGCACCGAGTGGAGTATCCGCTGCTTGAAGCTTCCTGGGCTGGCTAAGCACATCGGCGCCCACTTTGAAGGTGTGGTTCTGGCGCGTGATGGTCACCGTGTCGAATGCTTCCTGATAAAAGGGGTGGAACTGTATGCCCGGGTAGAAGCCCCATTTAAAGCTGGGAAAGCTAAACGAGGTGCTGGATCCGGGAGCGATGCCTACGCCCGCGGGAAGGTCCGCCGGAAAGTTTTGGATGAAGTTGGCATTGTTGAGCACGGCTTGCGGAGGAGTATAGAAATGGGAATGTAAGCTGGTCTGCCAATCCTGAGCAACCTGCGCCCCGAATTGGTTTACAACTCTGGGAGAGATGACCCAGGTCTCACCCGCGGCCCATGTCCAGCCCGGTACTCCTGTGTCGCCGGTGCTGTAGTTGGAGCTGTTACCACCCGTGCAGCCAAGGCAATAGAAGATGCTGGGGGTTTGCTCGAAGAAGTGAAGAAAGGCGCTATGCTGAGGATTGATCTGCCAGTCGACGCGCGCGAAGTAGCTGTTCTGCAGGCTTCCGGTGCGGTAGCTGCCCTGTTGGGAGCCGTAATCCAGCACCTTTTGTCCATTGACGATGCTTGTAGGAGCGGCCGTGCCACCTGGAGCAACCGTGAAATATTCCTGATCGTCGAGGCGTTCGTAGGATCCGAAGTAGTGCAGGCGGTTCTTTAGAATCGGACCCCCGATCGCTCCGCCAAACTGATTGCGGTTGAAGGGCTCGATGGGGTATAGGCTGGGGTCGGAGTCGTGCTGCCTCTGCGTGTAGTAATCCACGCGATTGATGTAGTGATCGCGGAAGAATTCAAATGCCTCGCCGTGGATGTTGTTGGTGCCGCTCTTGGTCACCAGGGTAACAACGCCGCCGGACCGTCCACCGTATTCCGCAGGGGCCTGGCTGAGGATGACCTTGAACTCCTGAATGGATGCCTGCTGGATGTTGTCTCGCGGATCGCCCGCACCGGAGATCATGTTGGTCAATCCGTCGACGAGATAGTTCGTAGCGGCTACGTTTTGGTCCCCAAAACCGACATTGGCGTCAGGTCTCTGGGCTCGAGTGGTGTCCGTTCCCGTCGCGGGCAGAAGGAGCGAGAGCTGTGTCGCCTGGCGGCCGGGAATGGGCAGATTTTCAACCTGATCCTGCGAAATGACCGCAGAACCGACCTCATTGCTTGTGGTGTTGACCAGGGGCTGCTGGGCCGTAACACTGACCGTCTGTTCGACGCCGCCGGCGTTCAGAACGACGTCGCGCGCAAACTCCTGACCGACGGTGAGGATAATGTCGTTCACCTGGGTCGTTGTGAAACCATCACGCTGCGCAACCAACTCATATGTCCCGGTAGGCAGTGCGGTAATCCGATAGCGCCCTTCGCCGTCCGTGAGAACCGTGCGCGTGCTTCCCGTATCGGTATTACGCGCTGTGATGTTGACGTTCGGCAGAGCGGCGCCCTGAGCATCGGTCGCGGTGCCGCTGATTACGGCGTCGGTCGCCTGCGCGTTGGCGGGAATCGGCGGAGCGACTTGGAGCACGAGCGTAAGCGTGGAAAGAAGTGCTAAGCGCAGTCGTGAGAAAAGACGACGTTTTGGGAAATCTTCAGAGCACGCGGGCTGCTGGACCATGGCGCCGGCATTGGAATTGCGGATAGACATAGAAGCATCCTTCGAGGACTAGCGCAGTAAGGATGGGATTTGAGCAGGATTTCCTGGAAAATCAGGTCTCTGCTAGAGGCTCAGAACCGCAATGTTAGCGCAACAAAGCGTGCGACAGGGCGTCGCATAGCTAAGGCGCAAACAACAAAGGGTCAGGCGCATGGTGATTTGAATATGACGATAGTTCTTATTTTTGTCAAGGGCACAGTCGTGTCAAAGTGCAGCCAGTCCCCCTTTGTTACGGTTCTTATGACGCCAACTAAGCATGGCTTGGCATTGATCACAAAGCACTTCTGGATCGCAGCTGGGTGTTCCAATTCAAATGAAAATTTGCGTGTTACGCAACCTACGATCGCTTGACATTCGCGCCGACATAGAAGATATTTACCAACATCATGCTTCTCGACCATTGTTGTCCGAACTCGCACACCCGGCTCTCCAGCCGTGGACGCTGTTGTGAGCTGGCGGATAACTTGCTTCTGTCTTAGGCCGAGCTTCCTCCGTCAGCATGCTTCTGCGTATTCTCCCTGAAATTCGATAGCTCTATGAAGTGCGCTTCTGGATTGTGCCTATAGCCGGCGCAGTGTAATCCGGGGCCCTATCTCCCTTCGATCTGAAACCGTAAGGACGACTACACTGTGCACATTCACCCTCTGTTGAGTAGACGCCGGATGCAGAAGCTTATCGTTCTTCTCGCAATCGCGGTTGCCGCCACCTTTTCGATGCATGCTCAGGATGCCGGCTCGAACAAGATTCCACGCACCGCGGACGGAAAGCCCGACTTATCCGGGTTCTGGCAGGTGCTCACATCCGCCAACTGGAACATTCAGGACCACAAGGCGGAGAAAGGCATTCCGGCGAGCAGGGGCATTGTTGAAGGCAATGAGATTCCATACCAACCGTGGGCGCTCGCGAAGCGCAAAGAGAATTATGCCAACCGGGAGACCGCCGATCCGCAGGCGAAATCATATCTCCAGGGAGTACCCCGCATCACTTACACGCCCTTTCCTTTGCAGATCATACAGACGCCCAAGGAAGTCTTAGTGCTCTACGAATATGTGCATGCCACGCGACACTTGTTTACGAACGGGGCCGACCATCCGCCGGGACACATCGATTGGTGGTTGGGAGATTCGCGGGCGAAGTGGGAAGGCGACACGCTCGTTGTCGATGTAACCGACTTCAATGATCAGACATGGTTTGACCATGCGGGCAATTTTCATAGCGATGAACTACATGTCGTGGAGCGATACACGCTCACGGATGCAGACCACATCGACTACGAAGCGACGATCGAGGATCCAAAGGTCTTCACCAGGCCATGGAAGGTCGACTTGACCCTGTATCGGCACAAAGAGAAGGGCTTTCAACTGCTGGACTACGAAGGCTATGGTTTTGACTATGAGAAGTACTACCCGTAGGCAAGTAGCGCGGGAAGGCGGTCGCCCGAATTCGACTTTGGGGAAGGTGAGTTTGATATGAGCATTCGACTACTACGTTCTGTCGTTGCGGTTTCCACAATCATGGCGGCGTTGTTGCTTACGGTCACATTGGTGCGGGGTCAGGAACAGGCGAAAGCTCCCTGGCAGCAAGGGCAGACAGCGGATGGACAGCCGGACCTGCAAGGTTTCTGGAGTGCTAATCCCAGTGGCACGTATGACATTACCGATCCACGCCCGGGCGGTGTCCGATTGGATGAGTTGCTTAAGGTGCGAGCGGGGCAAGTCCGCGTTCCTAAGCCCAGCCGAGTGGTGGATCCGCCGGATGGAAAGATTCCCTATCAACCGTGGGCCGCTGCCAGGCAGAAAGACCTGCAGGCACATGTGGATGATCCGACGAAACCGGAGCACATCGATACCCAGGCGCGGTGCTTTCTCAATGGCGCTACACGCGGATTTTTCCACTCGGGCTTCGAGATAGTACAGGTACCGGGATATGTGATCTTCCTATGGGAGCAGAATAGCGAGTATCGTGTTATCCCGCTGGACGGTAGCGCCCATTTAGGTCCGGACATTAAACTTTGGCAGGGCGACTCACGTGGCCATTGGGATGGCAATACCCTGGTGATCGATATTACTAATCTGAATGCAAAGGCCCGGCTGGACATGGTCGGTAACTTCTACAGCGACAAGGCACATGTGGTGGAACGATTCACGCGAGTGGATGACAAGACCATCAAGTATGAGGCAGTCATTACGGACCCGACGGTGTACACCCGCCCCTGGACTATTGCAACCAAGTTTGGGCGCGGCCACATCAAAGACGCCAATTACGAGCTGTGGGAAGACGCCTGCCACGAGGGCGAGCGCAGTGCCGACAAGATGATTATCCCGGCCAATGTGTTGAAGGAAAATCAAGACCGCGAGAAAGCCATAACACAGAACAAGTAAGCGCAGACGTTTCTCCGCGCACCGCCCGGTTAACGGAAGCCAAAGATTGAAACGAGGCTTCCATACGACCGCCATCTCTGCACCGTCATTGTGTTGCGGCTGCTGCCTTTGCATCCCATGAGCAAACGGTCCGCGTTTCGTTCACCTCCTCGGCGTGCATCGTAAGGAGGAAGAGGCTTAGGATGGTACCGTTGACCATTGACTACGAAGTCGCGTCGCGGGTCCCGACCCGAAGATCGGCGGCGGATGTTCGCGCCGATCTCCTGGCTCGCCGTGAAATAGCACTTCTCGATGTGCGCGAGGAGGCTCACCACGCCGAGGGACATCCCCTCTTCGCGGCCAACCTCCCCTTATCAAGACTGGAGTTCGAAGCATACGCGCGTATACCTCGACGGACCACCGCTATCGTCTTGCTCGATAACGGGGAAGGGCTCGTAACGCTCGCGGCCGAGCGGCTCTTTGCGCTCGGTTATCAGAATGTCGCGCTACTCGAAGATGGCCTACAAGGCTGGCGCGATGCCGGCTATGAGATATTTCGTGACGTGAACAGTCCATCCAAAGCATTTGGTGAACTTGTGGAAGCGCAGCGACAGACGCCGTTTTTGTCAGCCGAAGAAGTCAAGGCGCTGATAGATACTCAAGCGGACACAGTCATCGTGGACGCTCGTCGCTTCGATGAGTTTCAAACGATGAGCATTCCAACCGCAACCTCTGTACCTGGTGCGGAGCTCGCACTACGAGTGCGTGCGCTGGCGCCTCGTCCGGAGACACGCGTCATCGTAAACTGCGCTGGCCGCACACGCAGTATCATCGGAGCGCAATCTCTGATCAATGCGGGTTTACCCAACCCGGTAGCGGCTCTTCGCAACGGAACAATCGGCTGGAAGCTGGCCGGCCAGGCGCTGGATCATGGCCAGTCGCGCAAGTTTCCGGAAGTGGACGACACGATACGTAAGACGTCCGCGGCCGCGGCGCGGCGCGTCGCTGATCGGGCAGGTGTAAAGCGGCTTGATCTGGGCACAACAATCCACTGGATCGAGCATGGTTCGCAAACCATTTATCGCTTTGATGTCCGCACGCCAGAAGAATTCATTTCCGGACACTTGCCCGGGTTTCACAATGCGCCGGGTGGACAGCTTGTGCAGGAGACCGATGGATTCGCGCCGGTCCGCGGGGCCAGGATCGTGTTGGTAGATGATGACGGAACCCGCGCCAACATGACCGCGTCATGGCTTGCACAAATGGCATGGGACGTCTTCGTGATCGATTCCGATGTTGGGGAACCCGATGGATGGCGCGCCCGGTTTACGGAACGGGGCCGTGGGTACATTCCGTTACCGGTTTTGCCCTCGTTAACCGATGGAGCAGCTATTTCGCCGTCGCGTTTAGCTGAATGGTTGCAGCCGGGGTCAGACTCCGCGGTGGTTGTGTTCGATTTTGCGCCAAGTTCCATCTACGCGAAGAGCCATATTCCAGGATCCTGGTTTGCCCTACGCTCATCCCTGGCCGATGCACTCCACGCTCCGGCCACTGCCGGGCGCTATGTATTCACTTCACCCGACGGGCTTGCCGCCCGATTCGCCTGGGCTGACGCACACAAATTCACGACCAAACCCCTGCACGTGCTGGATGGCGGCACTGCTGCGTGGACAGCTCAAGGAGGAGCCACAGACGACGGCGCGCCACGCTATGCTTCCCCTCCGATTGACAGGTATAAGCGGCCATACGAAGGCACCGACAGTCCGGCAGCGGATATGCAGGCTTATCTCGATTGGGAATACGGGCTTGTCGAACAACTCAATCGGGACGGTACGCACGGTTTTCGCGTCCTTTGAATGCACAAGAAGAAAGAAAATCTCTGACAAAAGGAGAACATGGATGTCCGATGCAAGCATTGACCTGGCGCAAGACTGGAAGGAGCACGGTCTGAGGATTATCCGGAGTGGAGAACTCGATACCAACACGCCACAGACAGGCGGCATGACTCGGGCTGAAGCCATATCTCATGCTCGTGTGGGCGCCACGAAACTGTGGGCCGGAACCGTCGTTGTCCATCCGAACGCCAAGACGGGCCCTCATCATCATGGTGAGGTCGAGACAGTTATCTATATTGTGCGTGGCCGCGCCAGGTTCCGCTGGGGCAATCGTCTCGAATTTGTCGACGAGGCTGGTCCGGGAGACTTTGTCTATGTACCGCCGTTTGTGCCGCATCAGGAACTGAACGCTCGGAAAGACGAACCGGTCGAGGCCGTGATCGTCCGAAGTGGGCAGGAACCGGTGGTGGTGAATCTCGACATCCCGAGCCCCGAAGATGGATCAGATCTCCCAGAGAGTGACCCGTTCCATACAAACACACGTAAGCCGTGACCCACGTCTCTGTTCCGTGGACCCTCTTCGTGAATCTTCTACGACGTTGGGTGGCTGCCATAGCGCTCTTCCTGGTGGCTGCTCCTCTGTGGGCAGCGACTGGCGGCAGTATTTCTGGAACGATTTCGGATCCCAGCGGCGCTGTGGTGACAGGAGCCAATCTCAGCTTAGTCAATACTGCCCTGCAGACCGGCTATCAAGCCACGTCTGATAGGCTTGGTTTCTATTCCTTCCCCAATCTTCCCGTGGGCCATTACGATCTCACGATCAGTGCAATCGGGTTCGGCACGCAACGCAAGGCAGACCTGAGGGTGGATACTGATTCCGCCCTTCGCGTGGATGCCATGCTCGAAATGGGCGGCCGGGCAGATGCCGTCACGGTGACAAGCGACACAGAGACGCAGATCGATTCTGTTACGACTCATCTTGGCGAGGTCGTATCGGCCTCGCAGATGACGGCGCTTCCCCTGAACGGGCGGAGTTATACGGACCTGCTGGCGATTCAACCTGGAGTCGCGCCAATCTCGACCCTGTTACCGAGCTCCGTGATTATGGCGGGGGTTACGGGGGGCATCGATCCTTCAGGCGACCTGAACCCCGGCAACCTATCCATCGACGGCCAGCGCGAGTCCTCCAACGGCTTTATTGTGAATGGAATCGATGTGCAGGAGCATATGAATGGAGGCACGTCCATCATTCCGAACCTCGATTCCATCGAGGAATTCAGGGTGCTTACGAACAACTTCGATCCGGAATACGGCAATTACAACGGGGGCGTGGTCACCGTCATCAGTAAGTCGGGAAGCAGCGCATTCCACGGCAATGCATTCGAATTCTTCCGCAACACCGCCCTGGATGCAAAGGGCTACTTCGATCCGACCCGGTCGACCTTCCACCAAAACCAATTTGGGGGCTCGGTCGGAGGCCCGATCAAGCACCAGAGGATTTTCATTTTTACCGACTATCAGGGAACGCGAACGACGCAGGGCGTGTCGACGGGAAATATATCTGTTCCCACTGTCTCTCAGCGCAATGGTAATTTCGACGACCTGACAGGCTCCGTGAGTGGCCCTTATCTGGCGGCATTACTTTCACAGAAACTTGGCTACACGGTGACGGCGGGAGAGCCCTATACCTCAGTTTTTCCGAACGGGAACATCCCGCGGAACGCCTGGTCCGCACCCGCGCAGAACCTTTTGCGATACATTCCCTCGCCCAATGTCGGCTCAGGTCAGTATTCGACCTCGGCTTTTTCGCAGACGGTTCGGGACGATAAGGGTTCAGTACGCATCGACGCCAATAGCCGCCTGGGCCAGTTGTCGGCTTATTACTTCATAGACGATTACCGGCTGGACAATCCCTATCCCGGTTCCGTGGCGGGGGCCAGCATTCCCGGCTTCGACGCACTGTTTATCGGCCGCGCGCAGCTGCTGTCGTTGGGCGATACCAAAGTCATCGGCGCTAACACTGTCAATGAGTTTCATGCCGGTTATCTTCTCAACCGAAACATCATCGGCCAGCCGCACGGAGGTCTCGGTGTGAGCCTTGCCTCCCAGGGCTTTACAACCGGCGAGGGAACGTCCGGCATCGTCGTTCAGGCACCGCAGTATGAAGGCGTGGAAAATATCACCTTTCCGACTTTCGTCATGGGTGTGCCAATTACTAACCTGGCCCAGGTGAACAACACCTATTACCTCAGCGATGGAATTTCTCGGACTCTGGGCTCGCATACGATCAAGTTTGGCGAACAGTTCCATCTCGATCAAGTCAACGAACATCCCAACGCAACCTTCAACGGCACCTTCAACATCAACGGTACTGAGACCGGTTCGCCCTACGCTGACTTTCTTCTGGGAACGCCCAGCAACTTTACCCAATCGTCCGGTCAGCCGTTCTATCTGCGGAACCGCTACTTCGGCCTATACGTGCAGGACAGTTGGCGATTGCGAAGCAACCTGACCATCAACGCCGGTTTGCGCTGGGATCTAATTGCCCCCTGGCATGAAAAATATAATCAACTCCAGACTTATATTGCCGGAGCGCAGTCCACGCTGTACCCCGGGGCGCCACCTGGCCTGGTCGTCGCCGGCGACCCCGGAGTTCCCAAAACTCTCGCCCCCACAAACTACAAGAACTTTGCGCCAAGAATCGGACTTGCCTACTCGCCAAATTTCGATCGGGGTTTCTTGAAAACTATCTTCGGCTCTGGCGGAGAGAGCAGTATTCGGGCGAGCTACGGCCTCTTCTACAGCGCCTTCCCTGGCTTGGCGGCCGGCATTATGTACTCCGTTCCCCCGTTCGGTTTCAATTACCTCAGCCCGGGGCCGCCGTTGTTCGCCACTCCCTTCATCACTGCCGCCACCGGCTTCAACAATGGGCAGCGGTTCCCCTTTCCCTTTCCGCCCCACGGTGTCTCTGCTTCCAATCCAGATACATCGGTGAACTGGGCCAATTTTTTACCGCTTGCCGCCGACCCGTTCTTCTATTACCGCAATCGTGTTCCCTACACCGATAGCTATATGCTTTCGATTCAGCGGCAAGTCACGAGAAATACTTTGTTGACCGTGAGCTACGTTGGCAATCAAGGTCACCACATTCTTGCCCTGGTCTCGGTCAACCACGGTGACCCGGCGTTGTGCCTTAGCCTGAGTGGGTGTGGACCCTTCGGTGAAGATTCAACTTATACCAACAACGCTGGGCAGACGATACGGGGAACGCGCGTCGGGCAAGGCCCCGACTACGGTGAAAATACTGCGGACAAATCCGTGGCCAACTCGAATTACAACGCACTCGAAACAACTCTCCGTTACGAGCATCGTCGATCGCGGTTTCTGCTGAGCTACGCCTACGCGAAGTCGATCGATCAAGGGTCGAGCCTTGGGGAGCAGCTCAATCCTATTGATCCGCGACAGAGCCGTGCCGTTTCGGCTTGGGATCTTAAGCACGACTTTGTGGGGAGTTATACGCTGGCACTGCCCCTTGCCACTCTCCTCCGCGCCAGCAACCAGTTGACCGAAGGGTGGAGCCTCTCCGGTACAGCCCGCTTCGCCACCGGCTTTCCGGTCACGTTGTTCGACAACTCGGATAATTCCTTGCTTGGCACGCTTGGCAACGGTGCCAACAACTACCTGCTGGACACCCCACAGCACCTGCAGGGGCCGCTCAAAATCAACACCAACGGACGCAACGGTCGCCCGGCCTTCGATACTTCCCTGTTTCCCGAAGAGACTCTTGGCCAATTAGGCAATGCCAAACGCCGGAACTTCTATGGTCCGGGAATTGAAAACTTCGATATGACGCTACAGAAAACCTTGCGTCTGTCCGAGGCAAAATCGCTGGAGTTCCGTGCGGAGGCGTTCAACGCGTTCAATCACGCTCAGTTTTATGGCGCCGCATCCGTAGACGGGCAGAGAGAAGATCCCAGCTTCGGCCGAATCGAAAGCGCAGCGGCGCCCCGCCTCATGCAGATCGCCACAAGATTCACGTTCTAGATAGAAGGACTTGGGTCCTTCCTGCCGGGACTACCTGACTTATTGCCCAGGTGGAGTCGCCGGAGTAGCCGGATCGTGGCCGGCAGGCTCGGCGAGAAGTTGCTCTATCTTTGCAGTGAACTCCTGCTGCAACTGACGGTTGAATTCTCCACTGGCCGGGGAGGCAAACCCGGAATGGATACCCTTCACGCGGCCATCCCGTCCCACGAAGACAGTCGCGGGCCAGGTATTCAGGTTGACCAACTGTGGCACCTTCTGCCCAAGGTCGGAAGGCGCACCTGCGATGAGATAGGTGTACTTGACTCCATATTGCTTCACAAAGGCACGCTCCCGCTCCAGACTTCCCTGCTGCTCCGGTTCCTCAAAGTCGAGAGCGACAATTGCCAGACCCCGGTCATGATATTTCTTGTCCAACTGGACCAGATACTTCGCCTCATCGTGGCAATTCGGGCACCAGGTACCGGTCACGATGGCCAGGACCACCTTTCCCTTGAAGCGAGGGTCGTCGTTGGAGACCAGTTTCCCATTCACATCCGGGAAGCTGAACACGAATTTCTCGTTCGGATCGCGAGCCGTGGTGTGAGTTTCGTAGTTCTCAGGCTCTGGAAGTCCCTTGGCCCTCGCCACGTCCGGTCGATACGCTACCAACTTGGTGGCGCCATCATGCGTAGCGGCCTGGCTAGGTGGGGCGGTAAACTGCAAGATTTCGAGCGTGCCATCTTTGGTAAGAGAAACTTCGATGACTCCCGGCCGCGAACCGTCGAAGTGACTGAGCACCCATTTTCCATCCTTGTAGGTACCGCTATAGGCCCCGGTATCCCCGTCGACACGAAGAATCGATGCCGCGACGTCCGGACCGTTTTGCTGAACGATAAACCGGAATGCTTTTTCGCCTTTGGAGGAAGGGCTATCGAGCGGAATCTCCCAGGAACCAGCGATCGATGGCGCATCCACGGATGCAGCGGCTGACGCCACATAACGGCTCGCCTGAAAAACATATTGCGTGCTGCCAGTGCGCGATTGCGCGACGACATTTCCTTTGAGTTGCCCGTTGTCGAGTGTTGCCGTAATGGTGGTGAGATAGTGCTCGGCAGTCAGGACGAGTTTTCCATTCTGAAACGTGCCGCTCGTCGTGCCGTCATACGGTTTGAAACCATCGTAGAACGTGCCTTTTACCGCCGAGCCCGCCCCGGAGATATCGAGCCGAAATGGAATTTCCATCCCGTTCTGAATCAAACGCGCGTTCCAACGCCCATCCACCGAATCAGGTGTGTTGGTTGACTGAGCCGCGGCAAGCGCCACGACAAAGCCCAGACACGTAACTGCGAAAGCTGCTTTCTTCAGAAGTGTTCTCATGATGCCGTCCTCTCCCGTTAGTCTTTCCTGATTCCACCGGGTGTCATGTACCTCGACGAACCTCGATGGGCACGGAGAGGTGAATTGTCTTTGGTGGAAGGCATGTTCGATCGTTGCATGCCTGAAAGCGTACGCTGACCGGGACGGATTGATCGCCGGCGGCGGCCTGTTGTTTCACTTGTGTCTGTATGTCGAGAGAGAACGAGCCAGGATAAAACTCGGTTTCGAGGTCGAAGCTCGGGTCGTGCTTCTTTACCGAAGCTGTAACTGACTTGACGCTTACAATCTGGACCACTCCATCCTCATCCAGAGTGACACGCAGAGGCGTTGGACCGCCCGGGGCCTGAGTGAGGCCATACACATGCCAGCCCTCCTGAACTTCAGCCGACAAGTTTATCTCGATCGTGCTTCCCTGCTCCACGGACGTTCTTGGACTGGTCGAGCCTGACCATTGCACTGGTTGTATCGGGACCTGTGCGAAGCTGGCGCTGCAAAGACTCACACCGAAAAGAAGCTTGAATGGAATTGGCCGGAACTTCATGTGAAGTATCCGCCCAGTCACCATCCGCTTTGCTGCTGTTCGAGACTTCATGTCCGTTGGTGCACCCATCATAGGCCCCATAGCTTGCCCCTTGTCTCGATGGGCAGAGGGCGCGCCCGTATGGCGAGCCCCCCTGCCTGCCTCCGTTGTGAACAACTGACGCTATTTACTACCCCCCTTAACCTGGTAAGGTTTCAGGGTCTGCCTAAGCGATTCACCCTCAGCCGTTGCCTTGATTGGAGCTAAGGTAAGCCGCTCGGACTCCGTGCTGAACAACGCCCGACTCGCAGCTCGCGGTTTAACCCGTTGCCCCCGCTTTTGTGGCCGCTTCCACCTCGATCAGCCGGCCACTCTTCACGTCATAAATGTAGCCGTAGATCGGGATTGAAGATGGGACCAGCGGATGGGTTCTTATGCGGAGTACGTCGTCGACGACAGCCTGCTTCTGTTCCGGGATGGTGAGCCACTCAATGAACTCGCCCGCTCGCGACCCTGGACCTTTGCCGACATCACGAAAGCCAGCAGAGGTGAGTTCCGCAGTCTCAAGACTGTTTCCCAGTAACCCGCGGATGACCTCGTTGGTGAAGAACTCCATACCGCAGTTTGTGTGATGGATAACGAAGAACTCGCGTGTGCCGAGTAGCTTGTAGCTGATGATCAGAGAGCGGATTGCATCGTCGCTGGCGCGTCCACCGGCGTTGCGGATCACGTGTGCATCTCCTTCCGCCAGACCGGCGAATTTGGCGGGATCGAGCCGGGCATCCATACACGTAAGCACCGCAAAGCGGCGAGCGGGCGGCAGTGCGAGATTGGCTTTGTCGCCGAACGACGCGCTGTATTGCTGATTAGCGCTCAATACCTCGTTGAGAAGAGTACTCATGTGCATGGCTCCCTGGTGTTGCGTCACTCTGCTGCGTCTACCTTGACCACGTGGATAGGCAGATCCCAATGGTTTGTCGTAAGCTCCCACCGGCGATTCTCTTCTCTGACGAAGGTTGCCTGGTCAGGGAAGAGTTGTTTGGCGATTTCGCCCTCAGACTGCCCCGGAGGCGCCTCCTCCGAGGCTCGGACAATCACTACGCGATAGTCCCAGCGCGCATCTTCGCTGGTATGAAGGCTGGGAGCGAAGACAGTGTATTCCTTGACATAGCCAAGTTGTTTTTGCCGGTCGAGGATGGCGATTTGGTACTTCTTGAAGATGCGCCACCATTCATCCTGGTGGCCATATTGAATGCGATAGACCCACTCCACGACGACTGGCTTTTTTGCGGCGGCGGCCTCTGCTTGCTGCAAGGCCGCCACAACCGGAGTTGTGCCAATGGTGGTGAGCATGAGCAAGGGGAGGAAAAGAGCTCCCGCGCAGATTCGACTGTTGAACTTCATGGATCGCTCCCTGTGGTGTGGATACATCACCGCCTGAATTTCGGTTCGGGTGTAGGCATCATCGCGTCGGGGTGATCGCTGAGAACTGATCGCGGAACGGGAAGTGGCCCGTCTAACTGGCCCGATCACGTGCGGTCGCTCACCCGGCTACTGGGTGCGGGAGCAACAACAACGGCGAAGAGCGGGAGACAACATGTAAGAACGTTACTGGAGACAACCGGTGCCGTCAACCGGTTCTTGTGAATCCATAGGGGTGAGATAGCGCCATCCGCTGCCTCCTCGCCTTGACGCCCTGGATACCGGCTAACTAGAATCGGCTCATGGTTTCACGATCACGCGTGTGCTGTCGTTGTCAGCTCATCTTCTTCCGGCAGGCCTACGGGGCGCGCGCTCTGACTTGATAGCTCGGACATCGCCTTTCCAGTTTCGCAAGAGCCTGCTCCTGTACTTATGTCTGAGCAGGCTTTTCCGTTGCTGTTATCTCCCACCTGCTTGCTTACTGTCGCACCATATTCTTATCCGTCGCGAGAGCCATGGTTGAACTGCAATGGAACGCTAATGTCGAGGTGCCGGCGGTAGAGGGTCGCTTTGCTTGCGTCCGCGGTTTCATAACGGCCAGGAGGTTCATCCAGCTGGCCCAGGTTGCTCTCACGGTTCTTCTGCTTCCGCTTATTTCGTGCCAACAGGATTTATCTCCTACCGCGGACGGCAAGGTACACTTTGGCGTATCGGCCCCACTGACTGGTGACAACGCCCAATATGCGCGCCTGTGGCGTCAAGGATTCAGTCTCGCGCTTGACGACATCAACCATCACGGTGGCGTCCGCGGACGCCAAGTGGTGTTGGACTGGGAAGACAGCGAATCCGATCCAAAACAGGCAGTCAATATTGCGCAGAGATTCGTCGATGACCCTCGCATCCTTGCGGAAATGGGAGATTTCTCTTCCCCCTGCTCGATGGCCGCTAGCCCGGTCTACCAGCGTGGCGGATTGGTCCAGTTCGGGTTCACTAACTCTCACCCCGATTTCACCAAGGGCGGCGACTATATGTTTTCGACGTCGGCCAGCCAACAGGTCTCTGCACGGCTGCTGCTTGATCTCGCCGAGCATTATGGACGGCGGACGGCAATCCTCTATGTCAACAACGATTGGGGCAAGAGCAGTGTCGACATCTATGTGGCGGAAGCGGCCAAACATGGTGTGGCCGTGCCGGTGGTAGAGGGATTCACCGACAGCACTACTGATTTTCGACCCCTGTTGCTCAAGGTGCGCGATGCTGCCGTGGATGTTCTGGTGATCCAGTCGTACTACCGAAGCGCCGCGCTGATCGTTCGCCAGACGCACCAGGTTGGGCTTGAGAATACGAAGGTAGTTTGGGGTAACTATAGCCAGGAGTTCATCGATCTCGCTGGTGAGGCCGCAGAGGGCACCTCTGCCATGCAAAACTTCTATGCCCCGGACGCCGGCCCGCAGGCCCAGGACTTTGTCAGACGCTTTCGGGCTACGTATAAAGTCGACCCGGACTACTTCAATGTGGGCGCTTACGACGCCCTTATGCAACTGGCGTGGGCTGCTGGCCAAACGCCGCAACCTACCAGGCAGAGCATTCGCGAGACCCTGGCCGCCGCCCGCAACATTCCAAGCGTGATCTACGGGCCCTTCGCCTTCGGCCCCGACCGGCGTATGTCTCACCAGACATTCAAGGAACTGATCGTTCACAATGGCACTTATGTGCCGGGTGGCGCTTTCAGCCTGACGAATTGAGGTCTGCGATGCAGCGACCTGCCGATAACTTTCTGTAACAGATTCATACACGGCGACATCTAACAACGAATTGCAAGTTTAGTTGACAACGGCAGTCATCAGCACCATAATCTGACGTAAGGAGCGGTGATGATGCCGGATTCAATGCCAACGAGCTACATGCCATCGCCCTCCAACCCCCTCGCCTGTTGCATGTAGTTTTGCCGTTGACCTTCTCAACGGCAACATCCACTGAGCGCGTATCTCACTTCTGACAATTCACGATTTGATTGTTGGAAGAGCCGTCTTCTCAGGCGTTTCACCCGTCGCAGGAGCAATTCATGCTGAATCGGAGGAACTATCCTTCTTCTGCCATAACTGGCACAGGGGCCTACGAGCTCCCTCTGTCTAGTCTTCGTGCCCGTGCGCTCGCCCCGCGAAGCGCATCCCTCCGCTGTTGTTTTTCAGCTGCGCACTAACAGGTTTCTCTCGCTCGGAAACGTAGCCAGCCGGAAGAAGATCCGGTTTACGGAAAACCTTGTTCGGGAGCTGACATCCTCTCACCGTTTCCTTTTCAGGAGGACGAAGATGGTTTCTTTGCGCAAAACATCCTATGCCCTAATCATTCTCTTTTCAGCTCCGCTGTTCGCACAATCCTACCAGGCGGAGGTCCGAGGTCTGGTCACTGATTCAAGCCATGCGGTGATCAGCGGTGCCAAGGTGACGCTCACGGATGAGACCAAACATGTTTCCCGCTTTACGGTTTCGGACGCGGCCGGTCAATATATTTTCAGCCAGGTTGACCCTGCCAGCTATCAGGTGCTGGTCGAGGCACCGGGCTTCAAACGATTTGAACGCAGCGCGATCGCAGTGGGCACACAGCAATCTGTAACTGTGGATGTACCACTGGAAGTGGGTGACACTTCGCAGACCGTCCAGATATCGGCTACCGAGCTTGTGCTCGACAAAACAAATGGTTCGACATCCACGTCTTTGGATGGCGGGCAGATCTCCGACCTGCCCACCTCCACCAGCGACGGACGGAACGAATACACGGTAATCAGCGTGTCACAGAACGTAATGCCGGTTATCCCTGCTACCGGATTCCTGGATCAGAGCGACGTTTCCACCATCTCCATCGCCGGCAGCCCCGAATCAACCAGCCTATTCCTGATCGATGGGGTGCCGATCACGGACACGATCAACCGCCCCACCATCATTCCCAGTACCGAAGCGACGCAGGAGCTCAAGGTGCAAGTCACCACCTACGACGCCGAAGTGGGGAGGACGGGCGGCGGGGTCTATAACACAGTGCTGAAGTCAGGCACGAACAGCCTGCATGGGTCGCTCTTCGGAGTAACGCGCCAATCTGCCTTTAACGCCAATGACTTCTTCTTCAATCGCAATAGTCTGGCCCGGCCGAGCATCCCGTACTATAACTACGCCGGCTCCATCGGCGGCCCGGTTTTCATTCCTCACCTCTACGATGGACGAGATAAAACGTTCTTTTTCTTCGCCGAGGAGGGCATGCGTGAGAGGCAATTCCTCTCCAGCAACTACCAGGTACCGACCGATCTGGAACGAGCGGGCGACTTCTCGCAGAGCGGGGTCACCATCTACAACCCCTTCAACCAAACTGTGAACCCAGATGGGAGTGTGACCCGTCACGCGTTCCCCGGAAACGTCATTCCCGCCCAGCTGATCAATACAGTGGGAAAGAACATCGCCTCGTACTATCCTCATCCGAACCTGAGCGGCCTGCCTACGGGAGCGGTGAACTATACCTTGCCCGCGTCGGCACCGGAAGATCGAGGAGATGAGTTCATAGGCAAGATCGACCACCAATTCTTCCCCTGGTGGTCGGCCAATGTCTCTTATCTCCACTACGGAAGCCTGATCCCTTTTGGCAACGCATTGGGCACAGTGCCGGGTTCGGGGTCCATTACCTATGACCGGCACGTGGACGCGACGCAGCTGAACAACATATTCACGGTCAACCCGACCACCCTGGTGAGCGTGCGCTTCGGGTTCAACCGTTTTCCCAACACGATTCTGCCTTTGAGCAAAGGCTTCAGCCCCACCAGTCTGGGATTTCCCGCCTACGACTACCAATACAAGTTCTTTCCACCGGTCAATATCACGAATTTCACACCTCTCAGCGTATCTACGGCAACCACAGATTTCTGGTATTCGAGAAATCTCTTTACTCAAGTCGCCAAGCAGGTGGGCCGGCATAGTCTCAAGGCCGGATTCGACTTCCGAGCCATCGATCTCTCGTACACTGACTTCTCCAGCGCGCCGGGTAACTTTACTTTCAGCGGGCAATTCACACAGTCCTCCCCGACAGTGCAGAATGGAGGAAGCGCGATTGCGGATCTGCTTCTGGGGCTTCCGGTCAGCGGACAGATCGAGTCATCCCAGCGGTTTTATCAATACATTCACTACTGGGGGGTTTATGTGCAGGACGAGTTTCGCGTAAGCCCCCGGCTCACCCTCAACGCTGGGTTGCGCTATGAATACGAGACTGGGTTGAAAGACTCCAACAACAATCTCGTGGTTGGATTTAACGAAACCGTTCCGAGCCCACTGGCGGTCTACAAGCCGGGAACCGTGGGTGGCCTGGAGTTTGCCGGTACCGGCGGCCGCAATGAAACCGGGCAACTCTCCAAGCTCAAGTTCGCGCCGCGTCTCGGATATGCGTACGCTCTCGGGCAACAGACGACGATTCGCGGAGGCTTCGGAATCTTCTATTCGCCCTTACGCTACGACGCTACCGCGGCGCTGCAGACGGGTTTCACCACGGAAACGCAGCTCATCTCAAGCAACGACAATTACCAGACTCCGGCTCCGGGATTTACACTCAGCAACCCGTTCCCCAGCGGGCCCCTGCCTCCCACTGGAAATGTAAACCGTTTGCTCACCGGGATTGGCAACCCGATCGCGGCGTATGACAGCGCCATCAAGTCTCCCGTGATCTACCAATTCTCGACCGGCGTACAACGTCAGCTGCCCAACAAGATTCTTCTCGAAGTAGACTATGTTGGCTCGCGCGGCCGCCATCTTCTGCCCTCCCCACAGGGAGGTGGAAGTGCCTCTCCTGCGGGCGGTGGCCGAACGAATGTCGACCAGCTCAACCCGTCCTACTTCTCTTTGGGGTCTACGGCGCTGGGCGCAGAAACAGAGAATCCCTTTTATCAGGCAGGCGGGCCTGGTCTCATCGGCCAACGAACGGTCGCTGCGCAGCAGTTGCTATTACCTTACCCGCAATTCGCTTCCGTCAACCTGATCACTACGGACAGCGGCTCCAGCTATAACTCAATTGCCGTCCGTGCAGAACGCCGGTTGACCTCGGGATTGACCTTTCTCACAACCTATACCTGGTCGCGCAACTACGATGGCTCCTACGAGACATCGAGCCCTGCCGGGTCGTCAAACGTGGGACCACAAAATATCTATGACTTGAAGGCCGAGTATGGCCGCTCATTCATCGATGTACCGAACCGGTTTACGCTTGCCGCCCTCTACGCCTTACCGTTCGGCCGGGATAAGAGGTTTCTGACGAGTGCAGGATGGTGGAACAACCTGGTGGGCGGATGGAATCTTACTGCCGTTACGTCCTATCAGAACGGTTTCCCCTTGAACATTACCCAGAACAATCTCAATAGTTCGATCGGCGCGGCCGTGCAGCGGCCCAACACGAATCCTGGAGTCAGCGCAAAGACCCCTGGCAGCATCTATACGCGGGTGAATGGATTTATCAATCCGGACGCCTTTACCCAGGTGCCGGAGTACCAGTTTGGCAACCTGCCCAAAGCAACGGCTCTCCGCGGTCCTGGCCCCGGTTCGAGCAACTGGAACGCAACTCTCTTGAAAACTGTCGCGGTCAAAGACCGCGTGAATTTTACGTTTCGAGCGGAGGCTCAGAACGTCTTTAACCACCCCTGGTTCTCAATGCCGAACACCACGCTGGGCACGACCACTTTCGGGCAGATTACGAGCACGAATAATGGCGATGCGATTACCAATGCCCGTTCGCTGCAAATCGGCGGGCGTATTACCTTTTAGTATTACGAGGGGGAATAGCTTCATGAATCGACGCACTTTTCTGCACTCCGCCGCCGCGACCGCCGGTCTTGCGCTAGCCAGGCCACTTTTTGGTAAGACAACGCTTACGCACAAAGAGCGAGTTGACCGCGCACTCAATGGAAAGGACGTGGATCGGCCACCATTTACCTTCTATCACCACTACAAAAGACCAACCGCCCAACTGGAGGCTCAGGATCATCTGGACTTCCACCGTACTTACAACACGGACATTGTCAAAGTCATGAATGACTTTGATTATCCGGCGTCGACGACAGGTAAGTGGTATGAGCTCAAGGCGCTTGATTCTCCCTATCCAAATCAGCTGACCACGCTCAAGCTGATCCGCGATGGGTTGAATGGAGATGCATACTTCATTGACACGCTTTATGGGCCGTATATGACGGCCATGATTTTGTTTGGGGCGCAACCTGAGTTTGCCAAGCTGGGAAAGTCAGAGGAAATACAGGATAAGGTGATCAGCAGCCTTCAGGACTTTCAAAAGCAGAACCCCGAGGGGTGGCATACCGCGTTGGAGGCCATTACCCAGTCCACCGTCAACCATATCCGGCTTACCAAGGATATTGGGGCTTCCGGAGCACTGGTGAGCGTATTCAACGCGGAGAGCAAGTTCGGCTCTGTCTCCGATTATGAACGCTATACTCGTCCGTATGACCAACGTGTCTTTGAGGCGCTGGCGGACACCAAGTTAACGGTGCTGCATTTGCACTATCTGGAGAGACCGTATATCAACCAGTTTAAGGATTTCAATGTGCCGGTAGTGCAGTACTCTGTGAAAACGAGCGGTATCCCGGTTTCTGAGGCGCGCAAACATTTCTCGCAAACGATCGCAGGAGGAGTCGATGAAATTGACTTCGACAAGCTGACCACGGGGGAGATGCGGAAACAGTGGACGGAAGCAAGAGAGCAGGCGGGAAGCAAATACATCGCGGCGCCAGGCTGTTCTGTTCCGAATAACTCGACACCTGACGAACTGGCGCGCTTTCCACGGTCTCTCGGCGCTTAGCAGGATGGTGAAAGAAGGCAATCGGTCCCCTTGATTTTATTAGGCAAACGAATGAGCTGTTTAGGATGGAGAGATCGGGTTGCAACAAAATCACGGGTTATCCCACGGAGAATTCGAGAGGGCCGAGGGGCGCACCGCAGATCCCTCCACTACGCTACGCTTCGGTCGGGATGACAATTTTGTTTGGGAACGCTAAGTATCGTTTCCAAGATGAATTGTCATCCCGACCGAAGCGTAGCGTAGTGGAGGGATCTGCGGTGCGCCCCTCGGCCCTCTCGAATTCTCCGTGGGATACCCTACTGACGGTTCAGCTTGGTCACATTTTCCCCAGCTTCTAAAGAGCGCTGGCAAAACGTAGGTCTAGGCGGAGCGAAAGAGTGTTCGACACGCTTCTTGTTGGCTTGATCAACGGCAACACCTACGCGCTGATTGCGTTGGGCGTGTCTCTGATCATCAGCACCTCGAACGTCATCAATTTTGCTCACGGCTCCCTCTTCGCCTTGGGAGCCATGGTGGGTTGGTATCTGGCCGCGGCCGCTGGTTGGCCGCTGTGGCTGGCAACGCTTGGCGTGCTGGCAATCACCGGCGTGCTGGGGTATGTGGTGCACGCGGTGGCGGTGCGCCCGTTCACCCAGTCCGCACCCATTGCGGCTCTGCTCGCCACCTTGGCAGTTTCGATGATCTTCGATAACGCCAGCCAGATGATTTTCGGACCGCAGACCCGTAGCTTTCCGGCCGGCCTGGCGACGGATAATTTCAGCATAGGCAAGCTCCGGTTCGGCACACTCGACCTGGTGATGCTACTGACCAGTCTGGTATCGATGAGCGCACTGGCTCTGTTCCTCTCGCGACACAAGCTGGGGCAAGCGATCCGGGCCACCGCACAGGATCGCGAGGCAGCGGCACAGATGGGGATTCCCGTGCGAAAAGTCGAGTCGCTGGCCTTCGTCATCGCTTCCATGCTGGGCGGCCTCGCCGGCATATTGATCGGAATGTACTACGGCAACGTCAGCCCATCCTCAGGCTACCTGGTTGGCATTCAAGGCTTCGCGGCGGCAACCCTGGGAGGATTGGGCAGCCTTCCCGGCGCGGTTTTGGGCGGCCTCTTGCTTGGCATCGGAGAAGCGTTCGGGGTTACGTGGTGGGGGGACAGCGTGCGCCCGCTCATCACCTTCGGCGTCCTGCTCGGGACGCTCTGGCTTCGCCCTGGCGGCTTGTTGGGGATGGCGCCTGCTTTAACGCGTGAACCTCTGACCGGAACTTTTCTCGGACAAGGCCGCGCGATCCGTCCGCGCCCCTGGCAGTTTGGGCTGGCAATGGCCGTCGCGGTCATCGTGCTCCCCGCTCTGCATCACGCCTATCTGTTGCGCGTCGGCAGCCAGGCCTTCGCCTTCGCCTTGCTCGCCATGTCATTGACCTTGCTTACGGGCAACGCGGGTCAAATCTCGCTGGGGCAGGCTGGAGCCGTTGCCATCGGCGCCTACACTTCGGCGCTGCTGGTTCGTGACCTGGGTTGGCCGTTCGCGGCTTCGCTGCTGAGCGCGGGGATATTGGCCTCGGCACTTACCCTGATACTGGTCACTCCGGGCTGGAGGCTGAAAGGACACTACCAGTCGATCGCGACCCTGGCGATCGGCGCCATCGTGACCGCGACCATCCTCAACTGGAATCGTCTCACTTTAGGCCCGCACGGAATTACCCAGATCTCTCCGCCACGGATCTTCGGCTACGAGTTCATTAATAGCCGTGACTATTACTTTCTCAACCTGGGTGTGTTGTTGCTAGGCGGACTGCTGGTGAGCCGGCTGCAGGCCTCGCATCTTGGCCGCACCTGGGCGGCCATCCGCGACGATGAGATCGCCGCTCGATCGCTGGGCATCGCCGCCAACGACTACAAGGGGTTGGCGTTTGCGGTGGGCGGTTTTTTGGCGGGCGTAGGTGGATCCTTGTTGGCCCATGAATATGGATATCTTGATCCGACCATGTTCGGCAATCCTGTCTCGCAGGAGATACTCATCGTCGCAGTGCTCGGCTCGCTGACCTCGCCCTACGGCGCCGTGTTGGGTGCAATCGTACTCATCGGCGGCTTGGAGTTCTTCCGCATCGCGACGGACTGGCGCTTCTTCATTTATGGTCTCCTTCTGCTGCTCCTGGTGCGCTATCGGCCCCAGGGTTTGTTGGCGAGGAGGGCATAATGCCGGGCCACCCTCTGCTTCTGGTGAAAGATCTGCAGCACCGCTTTGGCGCGCTGCAAGCGGTGCAGGATCTTAGTTTGAGCATCGCGCCGGGAGAGGTAGTCAGCATCATCGGCCCCAATGGCTCGGGCAAAACCACCACGTTGAACCTGATCAGTGGAATCCTGACTCCGCAAGCGGGCACCATTGAGCTGGACGGAGAGTCGATTGCCGGTCTACCGCCGGAGAGGATCGCGCTCATCGGACTGACCCGAACCTTCCAGAACGGTCGCGTCTTCGGCAACGGCACGATTCGCCAGAACATCCTGATGGGCCTCACGCCTCAGCTGCGTTGGTTGCGCCCGCTGCCTCGACTGCGTCATCTCTTTGTGCTGCGCTGGATTGCTCTTCTGGCCGAAGTGATGGTTGCTTTGATACGGCCTCCGGCGGCTCGACGCGAGGAACTGCAATTGGAATTGGAGGTCCGCGATCAGTTGCAGATGTTTGGCCCTCGCTTACTGCCCCGCTTGAACGAACCCGCCTACCGCTTTTCCTATGCCAATCGGCGACGCACCGAGATCGCCCGCGCACTGGTCTCGCGGCCTAAGCTGCTGTTGCTCGATGAACCAACCGCGGGTATGAATACCACCGAAACGCAAGAGATGCTGCAGCAATTGATGGCGCTCAAAGCGGCGGGACAAACCATATTGCTGGTGGAACACAAGCTTGATCTGGTCATGACGTTATCGGATCGTGTCCTGGTACTCGACAGCGGACGGCTGATTGCGCAAGGCACACCCGCCGAGGTACGTGAGTCCCCGGAGGTCATCGAGGCGTATCTAGGCAAACGGCGCACGCCAACCCAAACCGCTCCCGCTGCACCTTCGCCGGGCAGCCCGCCGCTGCTCGAGTTGCGTGAGATCAATGTGTTTTATGAGCACTTCCACGCCCTGCGGGATGTCTCCCTGCAGGTCGGCAAGCACGAAATTGTGTGCCTTCTGGGTGGCAACGCCAGTGGCAAATCCACCACCATGAAATCGATTCTGCATCTGCTGCAGCCCCGCAGCGGCCACATCCTGGTGGAGGGCCAACCTACCGACGGCTGGCCCACGCAACGCATCATCCGGGCTGGAATCGCATCGGTGCCTGAGGCGCGCCGTGTCTTTCCTGATATGAGCATTGAAGAAAATCTGCTCATGGGCGCATACACGCGTGGTTCGCGGCGGCTGGTAGCTGAAGACCTGGAGCGCCAATACAGCGCGTTTCCTCGATTAGCCGAGAGACGCCGGCAGCAGGCAGGTACGCTCTCTGGCGGCGAACAGCAGATGCTGGCCTTTGCCCGCGCGCTGATGAGCCGGCCCAAGCTGATCTGCATGGACGAGCCGACCATGGGTCTCGCACCCAAGCTGGTCGATCAGGTGCTGGAATCCATCCAACAAATAAACCGTGAGCTCGGCGCGGCGGTGCTTATGGTCGAACAAAACGCGGAACTGGCGCTGTCGATTGCTCATCGCGGCTATGTATTACAGAATGGCATGATCAAACTATCGGGTGGCGCGGCGGAACTATTGATGGATGCGAATATCCGCGAAGCCTATCTTGGACGCGCACCTGGAAACATCGAAACCAATGTCCCTATCTCGCTCTGAAGGAAGTTTATCCATGGCTACTGAATTGGCTAACGAACTACTCGATAACAATCTACTGCAACGACTCGGAGAGCTGCCCGCATACGGCGCGCTGACAGAGGCACGCGTGTGGCGTGAAGCGGCGACTCGCCATACACAAGGCAGTTATCAGGCGCTCTTCGAAGCTTTTGGTGACGCACCTCCCAATCTGGCGACGCGTCTGCAGCTGGCTGCGGAGGTCGCTCATCTCAATGCGAATCCACAGTTGGCGGAACATTATCGGCAACAACTCCCGACACCCTCCAGTGCGGCGAGCGAGGCATCCCCTGAAATCGCCGCTGCGCTGAACTACGCTGCGCGAGTAACCCTGCAGCCGGCCAGCGCCACCCCGGCCCATCTTCAGGCACTTCTCGACTCGGGCTGGTCGTTGCCGGCAGTGATTACTCTGGCCCAGATAGTGGCGTATGTGAATTTTGAAAGCCGGCTGCTCGTTGGCCTGCGTTTGCTCGCAGGCCACGAAGTACCGGCCACGCAGAACACTCCAGTAACCGCAGGATTTTGGAATCGGAGCAGCACAACTCATAGCGGCCGCCCATCCCCCGACGTTTTTACACAAGAGGAATTGTCCTGGGAACCCTGGCTGCCGCCCCGCACGACGACCGAGCTTTCCCCACAGGAGCGCCAATTACTTGAGAGCTTCGGCCAGTTGGACTCCGACTATTTTCGACTGCTCGCACACAACTTGCCGGTCCTGGTTCAGCGCACCCTGACCGACCGAGGGATCTTCTTTACCCCGGAAGGGCTGCCTCGGGCAGAACGAGAGCTGGCAGCGGCCGTTACCAGTAAGGTGAACGGTTGCATTTTTTGCGCCTCGGTCCATGCCCGGAAGGCAAGCCAACTCTCCAAACGCAATGACGACGTAGAGCGTTTGCTGGCAATTGCCCCTGGTGACGACCTGACATCCGGTTTTGAACCGCGCTGGCAGGCGCTGATCGACTTCGCGGCGCGGCTCGCGGCTACGCCTGCCCGTCCTACCGCCGAGTCGCTGGAGCGATTGCGCGGGCTCGGCCTGGATACCCTGGCTCTGCTGGACCTGGTTCAGTCGGTAGCATTTTTTTCATGGGCCAACCGCCTCATGCTGACCCTGGGCGAACCCTTTCGACAGCAGGCGACGGAACCATGACGGTTACAGAACGTCTGGCGAAGGATGGAGCCATTGGCCTGGAGGCACTGGAAGAGCGGCTCAAAGCCGATCTGGCATGGCTCAATCTGCCACCGGCCGCGTGGCTGCCGCCCATGGCGCATGCCGACGGCGCGGTGCTGGATATCGCTGTGGTCGGGGCAGGCATGGGCGGCCTGGCGGTGGCGGGCGCTCTCCGCTTGCTTGGGTTGCATGCCACTTTATTCGATAAGGCGCCCCGCGATTTCGAAGGACCATGGGCCACCACGGCTCTGATGGAGACGCTGCGGTCACCCAAGCAAGTCAGCGGACCGGCCCTGGACCTGCCGGCTTTAAGCTTCTACGCCTGGTACCAGGCACAATTCGGCCGCGCCGCGTGGGAGGCGCTGGACAAAATTCCCCGTCTGCAATGGGCCGACTACCTGGGTTGGTATCGGCGGGTTCTGGGTCTGGATGTCCGTAGCCAACATGAAGTCAAGGCAGTGCGCCCGCGTCCCGATCATGTGGTCGAGCTCACGATAGAGCGTGCGAACCAGTCACAGACGGTGCTGGCCCGTAGAGTGGTGTTGGCGTTAGGGCTGGATGCGTTCGGAGGGCCGCTGATTCCTGATTTTGTGAATGGACTGCCCCGCGACAAGTGGTCACACTCCATCGATCCTCTGGACTACGGCCGGCTGGCAGGTAAGCGCGTGGGTGTAGTCGGTGGCAGCGCCGGAGCGATGGACTGCGCAGGGACCGCGCTCGAGGCAGGTGCGGCACGTGTTGACCTGCTGGTACGCCGACCGGACTTTCCCCGGATCAACTATGCCAAGGGTGCGGGCAATCCCGGATTCCAATACGGCTATAACTGGCTCCCCGACGAATGGAAGCTCCGCTTTGCGCATTTCACGGCCGCAGTTGGATTTCCGCCGCCCCGCGCCAGCGTCCTCAGAGTTTCCCGGCATGCGAACGCTCATTTCCATTTTGGCAGCCCGGTGGAGCAAGTGACGTTGGTAAATGATCGGCTGCTCGTATCGACCCCGCGAGGCAATTTTGAATTCGACCACCTTATTCTGGCCACTGGTTTTCGTTTGGATTGGGCGACTCATCCGGAATTCGCCAGCTTCTCCGGCGAGGTGAAGACCTGGGCTGACACGTTCACACCGCCAGCAGTGACCGAGTTGCCGGAGCTCGCGGCCACCCCTTATCTGAGCAACACTTTCCAGTTTGAGGGAAAGGTTCCGGGCTGTTGTCCCGGACTGGAGCAGATTTACTGTTTTTGTTTTCCCTCAACCCTCAGCAATGGCCACGTCACCGGGCTGATTCCGGGTGTAAGCATCGGGGCCAAACGCATCGCCGAAGCCCTGGCTTCAAGTCTCTACAACGAAGATCGAGAGATTCTCTACCAGCGAATTCTGGACTTCGATGACCCGGAAGTGATGGGTGACGAATGGCAACCGGAGATGTGAGATCGCAGGGCATCAGTCTGCTGCGTCTGGCTGATCTACTGCAAGGTGTCTCGCCAAGTATGGCGCGGTACGGCTCATTGCGTTCCTGGCAACTTGTTCGGGCGAGCCGAATGCAACCACTCTACCTCCCTCATCTCCAGCGCCTGGCCCGATGTCGATAATCCAGTCGCTCGCAGTAATGACATCCATGTCGTGCTCAACCACGAGTACAGTGTTGCCAGTCTCAACGAGAGTTTGCAGTTGTACTAGGAGCCGGCAGACGTCAGAAGGATGGAGGCCGGTGGTCGGCTCATCGAGAATGTAAAGCGTATCCGCGCGCCCCATCCTTTGTAATTCCGTCGCCAGTTTGATGCGCTGCGCTTCCCCGCCAGAGAGTTCCGTTGCCGACTGCCCAAGACGGAGATAGCCCAGCCCAACATCGTGCAGTACATTCAATGTGCGTTTGACCGCCTCGTCAGAAGCGAAGAAGAGCAGCGCCTCAGCCACGGTCATCCCCAAAACCTCGGCGATATTCTTGTCCCGATAGGTGACCTCGAGGGTCTTGGGATTGAAGCGAGAGCCTTTGCATGTGGGGCAGGGTGAGTAGACGCTCGGCAAAAATAACAGCTCGACGCAGACAAACCCTTCACCGCTACAGGTCTCGCAGCGACCTTTCGCTACATTGAATGAGAAGCGTCCCGCATCGTATTTTCGCGCTTTAGCCATTTTCGTCTTTGCAAACAGAGTTCGCACGTGGTCGAAAAGTCCTGTGTATGTGGCCATGTTGGAACGTGGTGTGCGCCCGATTGGTTTCTGATCGACCACGACCAGACGTCGAATTCCTTGCAGTCCGCCAGCGATCTCGCCCGACGTTCCGATCACGGGATCGCTATCAAGAGTGTTCAGATCTTCTTCGGTCCGAAAGGTGTGCCCGAGTTCCATTGCAACCAGATCGATCAACGCTTGAGAAATCAAAGTTGACTTTCCCGATCCCGAAACTCCAGTCACGCAGGCGAGGATACCGAGTGGAAGGTCGACGTCAACACCGGCAAGATTATTACGTGTAATATTCCGCAACTTCAGCCAGCCGGCTGGCTCACGGCGTTCTTCAGAACGGTTGCTTCTTTTCCAGAAGAGATACCTGGCAGTCTCAGAATTACTGACGGCTCGCAAACCCTCTGGTGGCCCGCTGTACAGGATTTGGCCTCCAGCCTGCCCTGCCGCTGGGCCAACGTCCACCAGCCAGTCCGCATGCTTGATGATGTCGATTTCATGTTCGACGACAAAGAGCGAATTTCCCACCTGCTTGAGCGCATCAAGAGCGCGCATCAACGATTCGGTGTCGGATGGATGAAGGCCGGCCGAGGGCTCGTCGAGTACGTAGACGACGCCAAACAGATTTGAGTGAAGTTGAGTCGCCAGGCGCAGCCGCTGCAATTCGCCAGGAGACAAGGTTGGCGTGCTCCTCTCGAGGCTGAGATATCCCAATCCGAGGTCCAGGAGCACATCGAGCCGGGCAATGATTTCGGTAACGATGCGCCTGGTCACCAGCGCGCGCTCCGGGGATTTCGCCGGGAGCGACCCTTCATTGGCATAAGGCGTAACGGTGGTCATGAGCCGCTTCAGCGAAAGGCCGGAAATTTCAGCGATGTCATAGCCTGCAAATTTCACCGTCAGCGCTTCCGGACGTAAACGCTTGCCATGGCACACCGAGCAGACGGTGCTGAGCATGTAGCGCGAGACGCGCTTCTTCATCATGGCGCTCTGACTGTTGGCGAACGTGTGCAGTAAGTAGCGGCGAGCGCTGGTGAAGGTGCCCATGTAGCTCGGTTCGAGTTTTCTCTTGAGCGCCTGCCTTGTCTCAGCGGGTGTGAATCCTGCATAGACCGGCACCGTCGGTTGTTCTTCGGTGAAGAGAATCCAATCGCGTTCTTTGCGGGACAAGTTTCGCCACGGTTTGTCGACGTCGTAGCCGAGTGTTACAAGAATGTCGCGGAGATTTTGTCCTTGCCAGGCGGTTGGCCACGCAGCCACGGCCCTTTCGCGGATCGTCAGATTTGGATCCGGCACCATGGACTCTTCGGTCACATCGTAAATGCGGCCGAGGCCGTGGCACTGAGGGCATGCGCCTTCCGCCGTATTGGTTGAAAATGATTCTGCATAGAGCAGCGGCTGCCCCTTGGGGTAGTCTCCAGCCCTGGAATAGAGCATGCGCAACAGATTCGACAAAGTTGTCACGCTGCCCACGGAGGAGCGGGTAGTCGGAGAGCCCCTTTGTTGCTGGAGTGCAACTGCGGGGGGAAGGCCGTCTATCGAGTCCACATCCGGAACCTCGAGCTGATGGAACAGCCGACGCGCATAGGGAGACACGGATTCCAGATATCGCCTTTGTGCTTCCGCGTAGAGGGTCCCAAATGCAAGGGAAGATTTGCCCGATCCTGAAACGCCGGTAAAAACTACCAATCGGTCGCGGGGGATGTCGACGTCGATATTCTTCAGGTTGTGCTCCCGTGCACCGCGCACCCGGACAAACCCTGAATCTGCACCCGACGATTTTGCCATGGCTATCTCAGCTCCTGCAGGTACAGTGCGAATGGCAATCCTCTTCTTTAGAGCCCGTAACATGTGCCAGTTGGATGCGGGACCGGAGCAATTCGCGTAGGCGTCTGCCCTGGCGGCTTCCCCGGGTTAGGGAATTTTCCAGGTCTGGGATATTGGCTGGGGAACTAGTTAAATCAATAACTTATGCCGCTAGCCGGCAGGCGCATCTCGTACTGGGGGGAAGGTCAGTTTGGCGGGCCGGCTCCGGGGGCAAGGCAGGCCATTCTTTAAGCATTGGTTGCCCCCCAGGGATTCGAACCCCGATATGCTGCTCCAGAGGCAGCTGTCCTACCATTGAACGAGGGGGCAATGCCGTGAAAAAGAACACGGGCGGTGCGCCTAACCTTTCTATAGTAAAAGTACAGACAACTCCGGTCAATGCGACGCTCGGTTCTGCCCTTTCCGGACACCTTCAATGCCTCCGACCCCAAACGCC
>JBEKNJ010000051.1:0-44076 GCA_049522955.1 Acidobacteriaceae bacterium | reverse complement strand
CCCATGCTGCTGAATGCGCACGCCGGCGCCAAGTACGGAATTCCCTTCCCGGTTTTCGTGCGCGCCAGCTTCGGTGCGCTGGGTGCGAATATCCCCGCGATGCTGCGCGCGCTGGTGGCTTGCGGATGGTTCGGGATCCAGTCATGGTTGGGAGGCCAGGCGATCGCCGCCATGATTGCCGTTGTCTGGCCGTCGACGGCACATATGCCGGCCGTGCTATGGGCAAGCTTTCTTGGGTTCTGGCTGCTCAATATGTTTGTGGTGTGGTCTGGGGTGGAGTCGATCCGCTTCCTGCAGAGCTTCTCGGCGCCATTCATGTTTGTGATGTCCTTTGCGCTGCTCTTCTGGATGCTGCACAAAGCAGGTGGTGTCGGACCTATGCTTTCAGCGCCCAGCCAATTCCACAGTACCAGCAGCTTTCTTCATTTCTTCTTTCCGTCGCTGACAGCGATGGTTGGCTATTGGGCTACGCTGTCGCTGAACATTCCGGACTTTACGCGCTATGCGAAATCACAGGACTCGCAGATTGTCGGCCAGGCTTTTGGCCTGCCGGTGGCGATGACGCTTTACTCGTTCATCGGCATCGCGTGTACTTCGGCGTCGGAGAAGATCTTTGGCGAGCCGGTATGGTCGCCCATCACGCTGCTGGGGCGGTTTCATCAGCCGGTAGCAGCGTTGCTGGCGTTGGTCGCGGTGTTGGTTGCGACGCTCAATGTGAATATCGGGGCTAATGTCGTCTCCCCTTCGAACGATTTTTCAAACCTCGCCCCGCGTCTGATCAGCTTTCGCACCGGGGGCCTCATCACCGGTTTTCTGGGGCTTGCCATGATGCCCTGGAAGCTGATGAGCACGTTCGGCACCTACATCTTCGGCTGGCTGATTGGCTACTCCGGCCTGCTCGGCCCGGTGGCCGGCATCATGGTTGCGGACTACTTCCTGATCCGCGGTACGCATCTGGACGTGGCGTCGCTCTACCGTCGCGGCGGGCCTTACGAGTACGCGCGCGGATTTAATCCTCGCGCAGTGGCAGCGCTTGTGGCCGGCGTATTTGTCGCCCTCATTGGCCTTGCGGTTGCGCCACTTCGGTTTCTTTATGACTATGCATGGTTCGTGGGTTTTTTTATATCGGCCGGCCTCTACTACGTGCTCATGCTGCGTTATAAGCCGGCTTCCCAGTAAAGCGGCTTCTCTGCAACGAGACTGGCGAGGATCGTATGGTTAAATCGCTTTTTGTTTTCGTGATGTTTTCGATTGCCTGTGCGTCGGCGCAGGATCGCTCCTATGGCCGCTCCATGGTGGTTACTCCCTACGGGATAGTGGCCACGAGCTATGTTCAGGCCTCGCAAGCGGGGGCGAGAATACTCGAGCAGGGCGGTTCGGCTATTGATGCCGGCATTGCCGCCAATGCTGTACTCGGCGTTGCCGAGCCCATGATGAACGGGATGGGTGGCGACCTGTTCGCCATCTACTGGGAAGCGAAGACAGGTAAGTTATATGGACTGAACGCAAGCGGATGGGCTCCGCAAGGGTTGACCATCGATCACCTGGAAGCGAAAGGCATCCACGAGATGCCGCAGAAAGGCATCGATTCTGTAACCGTGCCTGGTGCTGTCGACGGGTGGACCAAGCTGCATGACCGCTTTGGGAAGCTTGGATGGAGCGAATTGTTTCAGCCTGCGATCTTCTATGCCGGGCAGGGCTTCGCCATTCCTGAACAGGTCCATGCTTACTGGGCGGGATCCACGACTGAGTTGATGGAGTATCCGGAAAGCCGGCGCGTCTATCTGCCGGGAGATAAGGCGCCGGTCATCGGCCAGGTCTTTCGCAATCCTGATTTAGCGCGTGCTCTTACGATGGTTGCCAAGGACGGCGAGAGCGCTTTCTACAAAGGGGAGATTGCACAGGCAATTCTGAAGACCTCGACTGAGCTGGGCGGGACGATGACTGCCAAAGATCTCAGCGAATACTCCGCGGAGTGGGTCGAACCCATCTCGACGAAGTATCGTGATTGGACGGTGTATGAGCTTCCACCCAATGGCGATGGCGTGGCCGCACTGGAAATGCTCAACATCATGGATCAGTCGGAACCTTCGACCGATGGGCCGCTCAGCCCCGCCGAGTTGCACACCAGGATCGAGTCCATGAAGCTGGCCTACGCCGATGTCAAGGCTTACGACGGAGACCCCCGCTTTGGGTCGATCCCGGTGAAGGAGATGCTGTCAAAAGAGTTCGCCGCAAAGCGCGCCGCGCTCATCGATCCAAACAAGGCGAATTGTGAGGTCGCTCCGGGCGCGCTGCCGAAAAGCGACACGACGTATCTTTCTGTGGTCGACCGGGAGGGTAATATTCTGTCGCTGATCCAGAGCAATTATCAAAACTTTGGATCAGATGTTACGGTCAAGGGCATGGGGTTCGCGCTTCAGGATCGCGGCGGACTATTCTCAGTCGATCGCAAGTCGCCTAATGCACTGGCCGGACATAAGCGCCCTTTCCACACGATTATTCCGGCGTTCATGGAGCACGGGGACCAGCACATTGGCTTCGGGATTATGGGGGGCATGAATCAGCCGCTGGCCCACGCGCAGTTCGTCTCCAATGTGGTTGATTACCACATGAATATTCAGGCGGCGATGGAGGAGGCGCGGTTTACGGTGAGTACGAAGCTCGGATGCAACATCGTCATCGAGTCACGGGTACCGGCGGCTTCGCTCAAGAAGCTCACGGATATGGGTCATGTGTTGGATGTTCGCAAGGAGTACTCGGCGGCGATGGGGCGCGGTCAGGCGGTGCTCCACGACAGCAGGACCGGGATTAATTATGGGGCGTCGGAGCCGCGAGCGGATGGTGCGGCTGTGCCTGAAATGCCGAAGTTTGGGGCTGGCGCAAAACCATGAGCATCTGTCGAAAAACATTTCCACGACAGCTCCGCTGAACTGCAGATCCCTCCACTACGCTCCCCCGGATTTCCTGTTGAACTTGGTGGCGCTGATACACTTCATGCGCCTTTCCCTTACAGAAAGGCGCACACGTGGCTTTGTCCAGTGCAGCGTGGCAGGAAATCCGGGTACGCTCCGGTCGGGATGACAAAGGGGAGAGTGGAGTTTCCATTCAGATTCGCTACCGCGGATGATGAACAGCAGGTCCCTTCCACTAAGCTACGCTCCGGTCGGGATGACACTTCTGTTTGGGGAGTCACGGGCTGCTTCTACTCATTCTCTTGCACGTTCCAACAGAAGTGTCATCCCGACCGGAGCGTAGCGCAGTGGAGGGACCTGCAGTTCGTTCCGTTACCAGATGGTGCAGCGGTTTACTGGAGCCATTGGCTGGCCGGTCTTGCAGGCAAATGCTTTCTGGAATTCGGGGAGATTGCGCACCACTCCGTTGGCGCGGAACTCTTCCGGTGAGTGGGGGTCGGTCTGCATCCGCAGCCGCAAGTTTTCTGGACGGTTGTTTTGGCACCAGTTCTGCCCGTAAGAAACGAAGAACTGCTGCTCCGGATTTAAACCTCCATACTCTGCGCTTCCCTTCTGATTCAAATCGACGCCGCTCTTTTGCGCTCGATCAAGGTAGGCGAGGAAAGCCAGCCTGATTCCGCCAAGATCGGCGAGGTTCTCTCCCAGCGTCAGCTTGCCGTTCACGTGCAGATCGTCCACACCGATGAAACCGTCGTACTCCCTCACGACACAATCGGCGCGCTCCGTGAATTGTTTGCCGTCTGCGGGTGTCCACCAGTCTTCAAAATTGCCCTTGCCGTCGAACTGCCGCCCCTCATCGTCGAAACCGTGGGTCAGTTCGTGGCCGATGATGGCGCCCACCGCACCGTAGTTCACTGCGTCATCCTGGCTGGGATCGAAAAACGGTGGTTGCAGAATACCGGCGGGAAAATTGATGTCGTTCATCTGCGGATTGTAATAAGCATTCACCGTGGGCGGACTCATGCCCCATTCGCCGCGGTCCACCGGCTTGCCGATCTTTGCGATGTCACGCCTCTCTTCAAATGCAGCCGCCTGCAATGCGTTGCCCAGCGCATCGCCGCGGGTGACGACTAAGGTGGAGTAGTCACGCCACTTGTCCGGATAACCAACTTTGTTGGCGACCGCATGCAGCTTCTCTTCCGCGCGGGCCTTGGTCGCCGCGCTCATCCATGGAAGCTGTTCAATATCCCGCCCCATTGCCGCTTCCACGTCATGGGTCAGCTCCAACGTTCGCTGTTTGTCTTGAGGGCTGAACCGCTGCTGAACATACACCTGGCCCAGGGCTTCCCCAAGTGCGTCGTCGGTCGCGGTGACACATCGCTTCCATCTCGCCTTGCGCTCAGGTTCGCCCTCGAGTATTTTGCCGTAGAAGTCGAACGACTCCTGATCGAGCGCATGCGGCATAGAGGTGGATGGCAGGTGACGGATCAGGGCCCAGCGCAGATAGGCTTTCCATTCCTCCAGACTGGTGCTCGAGAGCAGACGATTCAGGCCGGCAAAATAAGCCGGTTCGGCCACGTTGAGGGATTCCACCGGCGGCGTCTTCGCGGCACGCAAAAATTGAACGAAGTTGAAAGAGGGCGTGGTGCTATCAAACTTTGCCAGGTTCATCTTGTGGTAAAGATTGGCAGGGTCGCGGCGCTCCACGTTGCTGAGGGAAGCAGCGGCAAGCGCCGTCTCCAACCTCAGGACAGTCGCCGCATCCTTTGCCGCCTGGGCCTGCCCTTCGCCGAGCAGTTCGAAGGTGCGCGCGACATGCGCCTGATATTGATCACGCAGCTTGACGGACTTCTCATCCTTGCGCTCGTAGTACCCCTTCTCCGGCAAACCTAATTCCAGCTGATCGAGACTTGCAATCTGCTGCGTGGCATCTTTGAAATCCTGGTCAGAGCCGAAAGCAAAGAGGGTGTTGACTCCTACGCTATCCATATAGGCTGCGAATTCCGGGAACTCATCCTTCGACTTGAGCGCGGCGATGCGATCCAACAGTGGCTGCAGCGGCGCGAGCCCCGTTTTGTCCACTGCATCGACGTTCATGCAGGTGGCATAGAAGTCGCCGATTTTCTGTTCACTTGCGGTTCGGTCGCTGCCGCCCGCAGCGGCCTTCTCCAGAATCGCTTTCAATACCAGCAGATTTTGATCACTTAATTCGTTGAACTGGCCATACGAGGACTCGTCCGCCGGAATTTGGGTCTGCTTAAGATAGCTGCCGCACGAGTACTGATAGAAGTTCACGCATGGGTCGGCGGTGGTATCCATCCATCCCGGATCGAGCGCCTTTAGAGTTTTTGGTGCTTGCTGTCCGTAAGCAGGTAACAGCGGTAAAAAGCACAAAAGAAAAAGTGTTGTCCGTGCGCGTATCATCACATGCCTCCTGGATGGTAGTTCCGCTCGGTGTGTCCCTTCAATTGATCGGGATAGAAGTAAACCTCTCGCAGATTGCCGGTGCTGTACCTCTCCACCTGGTCCTTGAAGTGACGCGATTGCGGATGCCCGCTTTCCCCTCCGGCGGTTACCGCCCTGGCGCGCACTTTATCGCCAAACTCCACCACTGCAACAAAGCTGTTTCCGCCGGTCCCGTACCACCTCTTCGTTCCTGGGTAAGGCCTGGCGCCAAACGCAGCCAGTGAACCCCAGGTGGAAGAAGTGAAACCCACCGGGGTGCTTGGTTTGGCATCATCGAAGGTCTGCACGATGTCTCCGGTCAAGCGTTGAAAGCGGTTGATCTCGCCCCACGGAACCTGCCAGGTGCCGAAGCCGGCTTTGAGTTTGTCGGAGGCAGCCGCCAGGGCCTTCAAGGCCACCTCGCCCGATACTCCCGGCGGGGAAAAGTCGTCTTCATATCCCGCGACGTGTCCGCTGTTCGCCATCTCCTGGCCCCAATAGATCGCCAGCGAGGTAGCTACTGAATCGACGCCCCAGCGCAGATCCCACGCTCTGAGCACGGCAATCTGCGGGGAAAGCGAGGTCTTCATTTCCGAATTTGCGGGCAGGTTTGCCCATGCCTGCATAAGCACGCGCAATGGCTTGATGAACCAAGGGAGGTAGCTGTCGTACGCCGCTACCACCAAGCTATCCAGGGTGAAGTCCGTCTTGCCCTGAAGCAGCCGCATGGCATGCAGGCCTCGAGCCGACTCCTTGCCGCTTTCGACATAGGCTGGGTAATCCTGCCGATGCAGACTGCTCTCTCCGGCACCGTTCCAGGGAGAGTCGTTTACGTTAAACAGGTATCCGCTCTTCGGATCGAGCAGGTGGGGTGCTTCTTCGACGGTCATCAGACCTTGCCATTCGGTCGCCGGGTCACTGCCATCCACCGGCTTGGTGAAGTCGAAGTGCGTGTCTCGCTTGGGAATGTAGTTGCCGTGAAAATATGCGATGTGGCCATCCGCGTCGGCGTAGACAGTGTTGTTCGACGAGTTCGCTTTGAGCTCCATGGTCTGCAGGTATTCCTGGTAGTTTTTCGCCTTGGTCCGCGAGTACGACTGCATCAACGCTTTTACCGGCTCCTGCATCAGCCGAATGGTGACCCACTTACCATCCTGGTAGCGAATGACCGGACCGTGATGGGTGTAGTACACGGTGAACTTCTTCTCCGCCCTGCCATGCGGAGTGGAATAGGGGACGGTGATCTGTTTCTCGACTACTTCCCTTTCCGCATCCCCGTACTTGTAGTAGTAGTGCCCATCCTTACTGTGCACGGTTTCCAGATACTCATCGACGGCGTCGACGCCGCTCGAGGTATGCATCCAGCCCAATCGCTGGTTGAATCCCTGGTAGATGAAAAACTGACCCCAGGTTACGGCCCCATAGGCATCCAGTCCTTCTTCGCTGACCATCTGTAGCTCGGATCGAAAGAAGAAGGAGGTGTGGGGATTGATCAGCAGCAGCGCATGGTGATTGGTCGTGTTGGAGGGTGCGATTGCTATGCCGTTGGATCCCCCTGGCTCCTGCTTTTCCTGACCCTCAGGGGCTAAAGCCCTCTGATTTGAAGGGCTATTGACGTACGGGCTAATGCTCGCTGCGGCGAGGCTGCCCGCACCCTTCACGCTGGAAATTGCACCCCTCGGTGCTCCGTAGAAGGCTTGTAATTTTTTCAGGTCGACTCCTTCGATATCGCCGCCTATGCTGCCTTCAGTGAAGGATAGCGCCATCCAGGGCTCGAAGTGTCGAATGACTCGCGGCTTCACCTTGGGGTGCTTCGCTAGATAGAAGTTGGCCCCGTCGGCGAATGCATCCATCAGCTTCCTCAGCCACTCCGGGCTGGCCGCGTACTCCTTCTTCAGGTCTTCGGGATCGACGAACATCTTCATACGCAGGTCCTGATAGACCTTGCCTTCACCCTCCGTCTCGGCCAGCCGGCCCATGGCATTCAGGTAGTTTGTCTCCACACGATTGAAGTCATCCTCGCACTGCGCGTAGATCATGGCAAAGACCGCAACCGCATCCGTCTTGCCGTGAACATGGGCGATTCCCCAATCATCGCGCACGATGGTGACGTTTTTCGCTTCGCCGGCCCAGCGGATTCGTTCCGAGGGGGTACTCTGCGCGTGGCAAGGCGCAATCAGGCCGGTCATTACCACCAGCACAGCCGCATTCAGCAGACCGAGGGTCTTTTTCATGTGTTGGTCAGATTTTCTTTTTAGAAGATTGTAGTACCCCGGCGCCCTTGGGCCCGCCTTAAGGCAAACGGGCTATCGGAGTTCCGCATCGGGTGAGGCCGACACGAGATGCGCATGCACCACGAATCGTTTGGGCGCGGCGCCGATGTAATTGAATGGGTAACAAGTGATCAGGGTCAGCTCCGGCCGGGAATGAATTTCGAGGACATCCACTGCCTCAGGCATGACGATCTCCGTTGAATCCACTATATAGTGATATCGGCCGGCGGCACCGGTGGCGCGTATGTCCATTCCAGGGGTGATTCTGCGCAGCGGCTTGAGAAACGTATCGCGGTGGCCTGCCAGCCCGACTGTACCCAATCCGCCCAACTCAGCCGTGCCTGGGATATGCCCCAGGCCGCGAAGCAGGCTCTTCGACTGATCATCCTCCAAAACTGCGACCGAGAGGTGGAGCGCGGGAATCTCAACGCGGCCGATGAGTGCTCCGGACGAATGCCGCGCCGGAGCCAACTCTGCGGGGATCAGGTTCGCCGCGCGATGATGATAAACCTGGGCCTGGGCCGCAAGAAACAGCAAGTAGACCGTACACGCCAAGCCAATCGCCCACAGAGCTATCTCAAGTCGCGTAGTTCGGGCACGGTCCGTCTCAGCCTTTGTAAACATAAGGGGGGCGGAAGATGCGGAAGGAGATTGCCAGTAGTAGGGAGCAGAACCCCAGCAGCCCGATCAAGGGAAGATTGCTGGCCGTTTGGGGCAGCCGTGCTATCGCCGGCCTGTGGGAAACGGACGCGACCTGCCTGTAGCGCTCTGCCTGAATACCGCCTGAGCTGTCTTCCGGTCCCACGTGGGTTGCAGATAAGAGCCAGAGCGTGACCAGCTCAAGATCACTCTTCGAAAGGCCCTTGATGGTGAGAGGGCGTCCTTCGGAAGCTGGGTCTACAGCTGGAACTTTGGCCTGGTTGCTTTTCGCGATCGCTACAGCCTCTTCCTTTGGGTAGACGAACTCAAGAACCTCCGGAACTCCAGGGAACAACCAGCCCCGCAGGTACTCGTTGCCACCAGCAGCGTTTGTCCAAACGACACGTCCAGCGGTTGCGGGCTTTGGGATTTCCGGATTCGCAAGCGCGAGGAAGCTGTAATGGGTTCCGCGCCGCGGTCCGTCGACGCGAACGATATAGCGTTCGGAAAGATGATCGACGACGTGGATGGAGTAAGAACCAGGATGCAAGGTCAGACCTGGAATGTGGGTCGGCTCAGAGGCGATAAAGTTGCCGGAGCTCCGGCCGGATGCGACGGCCCATGGGGAGCAAAGACCAAGGATTAGAACAGAGAACGGCAACAACTTCCTGGCTGTCAACATGGGAAGGGCTCCTTTTCAGGTCAATTTTGGCCCGGGGAACTTGGTATGCGGCTTGCGGGAAAGCGTTCCAGGGCGAAGCCGGTCTCTGGGCTTGGCGAACGCCCCACTCACTAAATACGCATCGGATGCACGATTGGATTTCGAGATTTTACAGAGAAAATTGGAGACAGTTATCAGATGCGCCTGGCGGAGGCGGAGGTCGTTCGCCTTGCACTCGACGATTTTTGCGTGACGCCCGGCTCGAGTTGCTGACTTAGGTTGCGGGGCTGATTTGCGCGGCCGCGGTCACCAGCTTGCGCAGGGAGTTAAGAACGGTAAATCGCACCAGCGCGGAGGACTGGGCGGCGGCGTCAAGAATGATCATCTGCTGCGCTTGCCATCCCGCCGGAGGCGCGGTGTGACTTTCCAGATAAGCGAGGGAGGAGAACCCGACGCCAGCCAACTCGCCCAGTTGCCCGGCGCGCGTCGCGGCGTCGCTGAGCCTCGGGGTTTGCTGCACGTCTTGCAATAGCCTTGTCTGCGCCGATTGCCAGGACAAAAATCGCTGACGCAGCCTGCGAAAAGCTACTTCCCTGGAGGGCTCTGGGCCCTGCGACACATCGCCGCTCAGGTCGACGGCGGGATCAGGCGGGGTTGGCAACGTAACGTGGCCGGCGATCGCATCGACCTCGCCGGCCATGTGCTGGCGTGACGGCGGATCCGGAATTACGGCGTCCACCAGCCGATCGAGCGATGTCCAACCGTTGGTGTGCTGCATTTTCGAGCGCTCGTGAAAGTCGACCGGCTCGAGGACCGAGGCCAGAATATCCAATGCTTCGGGATTTGGCTCGAGCAGCAGGTTGCGCCTTACGGTTTCTGGACCGCTGATGTGGCGGAGCCCCAGGTCCTCAAGCTTGAGCGAGTTGATGCGCAAGCGCCGATACATATCGGAAACATCACGGTCGGCCTGCGGAGACCAGAAACGCTCGGCAACGGCCATGGTGCGCGGCCACACACGAGAGTCGATGGTCTCGTTGTTCAGCTGCTCGGCCCACATACACACCTCGCCGCCCAGGATCAGCTTCCGCTGGTCAGCCGTCAGGGTGGTGTCTGCGGGGATGGGATCGGCGAGAAACATCTGCGCAGAGGTCTTCTGTCCGTCGAGATAATACGGCGCCGAGAGGACTCCCTGATAACCCTGCCGCGCCCCTTCGGAAAGCGATGCTTCTCCCCGCCAGCTCTGGATCAGAATCGTCTTGGGCAACGCGGGATCGAGGATTTCGTCCCAGCCGATCATCTTCTTGTCGTGCTTTTTGAGAATGTCTTCCAATTGCTGGTTGAAGTAGGCCTGCAGTTGCTCCGGTTTGGCGTAGCCTTTCTTTTTCATGAAGGCGACGATCTGCGGATCAGCAAGCCAGGCTTCCCCGCGCACCTCGTCGCCGCCGATGTGGAAGTAGGCGTCAGGGAAAATGCGGCCCATTTCTTCCACCAGGGTGTTGATGAACTTGTAGGTGGTTTTGCGGGTGGGATCGAGGACCGCGGTGGGCATTCCGTAGACGACCGGCAGAGTTTTGATGGGTGCCCGGGGGGCTAGTTCGGGATAGGCCATGATCCAGCTGGAGCCGTGACCAGGCATATCGAATTCCGGGACTACGCGAATGCCGCGCGCCCGCGCATAGGCAACCACTTCGCGTAACTGATCCTGAGTGTAGAACTCGCCTTCGGATGCGACCTCGGTCAGGCGGGGAAACTTTTTGCTTTCGGCGCGGAAGCTCTGATCGTCGCTGAGATGCCAGTGAAAGACGTTAAGCTTGGCGGCGGCCATGCCGTCGAGGGTGCGTTCCACGACCGCTACGGGTTCAAAGTGGCGGCTTACATCGAGCATGAAACCGCGCCAGCGAAAGCGTGGGACATCGTTGATATCTACGGCCGGCAGCACGCAGGCTCCGTGCTGCGTGGTAGCGAGTTGCAAGAGGGTTTCCAGCCCGTGCATTGCGCCCAGGTCGTTGGGTGCGGTCAGGGTGACTTGTTCGGCGGTCACGCGGAGTTGGTAGCTTTCGTCTTCGTCAATGGTCTGCAAGGGCGCACCCGGCGCGGCGACGTTGATGAGAAGCGAGGGATGGTCGGGAGTTGGATGATCGATTGTCGAGCGCAGGACTTCTCCGCCGCAAGTTCGGCCGAGGCGGATTAGAGCCCTTCTTGCGGCGGCTTCGAGACGCGGGTCATGGGTTTGGCCGTAGCTGTAGGTGAAGGTGGACGGGCCTCCCGCGGCGGGAGTTACGGTGAGGGCTCCTTCGCCGACGGTGATGGAGCTGGGCAACGGCATGAGGGAAAGCGGGGTTTGGGCGATTGCGGAAGATGCGGTCAGTGCTAGGGCTAGCGCGGCTGTCAAGAGTATTCCTTTTGAGGGCATGCGCGCTGGGGTTTCTTGCTTCATCCTTGGCTCTCCGGGATCGAATGTACAGGCTACAGGAAAGATGGTCGGGCCGCGTTGGGACGGTTTGTTTCCGAAAGATCAACGGGGATTGAAGAGTCGGTGGGTTGAGAGCTGTGGTATCCCACATCTCGCGAAAAACGAGCGAGATGTGGGGCACCCTCGGGTCTCTGGTTAGGAAAGCTTCGAAAAACATTTCCAAAATGCATTCGATGAACCGCAGGTCCCCCGGTCGTCCGTACCAGGGCTAATTAACTTCTTTGTAGATTGCGATTTTGTGGGTACGGACCTGGGGCTTGATTTGATGGCCGTCGGCGTCGAAGACGATCTGGTTTGATTGCTGAAGCGGCATGTGGCAGCTGGTGCAACGATTCAGGATCTGCACGCCCATGGTCGTGAACTTTCCGCAGTTCTCTGCCTTGTGGCAGGTCAGGCAACGCGCGGAAAAAGACGCCGCGTCGCGCTGCGGCTTGTGGACATCGTGGCAGGTACTACAGGTCATGGTGGTTGAACGATAGCACCGGCTACTCATTAGCTGTTGCACCTGGTGGCCGTGGACGTCCGTCGGGGTGTCCGGTGCGTCGGCCGCTATCGATAAATACTGTGCAAGTACTCCTCCAGCGGCAAATGAAAAGCTGCGTGCCTTCGGTGTCCCCGGACCAGCATGACAAAGCGCACACAGATCCATTTGCCGTTCTCGTGACAGCGAGGCTGGATTCACCATGTGCTGTGCTTCCCCCGGCCGCGGTGGAGTTTTCGATCGATGAAGTGCGACATGTGCAGCCCCCGGACCATGGCACCGCTCACAGGTGATGCCGAGAACTAAATGGGCCTTGTCAAAGCGATTGGTTGGCGGCGAAAGCGATTCGAAGTAAGTGCTGTGGCACTCCAGGCAACGAGGAATGATGGGCTTATCGAAGTTAGGGAGCCCGTCGGGATAGCCGGGACTGTTGATCCATCGATCGGTTTCTGTCCAGTAGGAAACGGGCAGCTCAAAGAGTTCTTCGCCCTTCCAATAGAGATACGTTTGCCCCTTTCGCCCGGAACCGATCACCAGGTCGAAACGCTCCTGATGCGTGATGGTCTCGGCGGGCGGCAGTTTCGCAAACGCGGTCTGGAAATAGCCTTCTGGGGTCGCACTCATTACAAAGAACAGAGAGGGATTTGAGGTTCGCAGAATGCTGAAACTCGGCGTGAACTTGCCCTCAATTGAAGTCTGGCTGGGAAGGCGCGAGGCCTCATGGTGGGCTGAGCTTAGATAAGTTTCGAACTGAGCCTGATGGCAATCGCGACAGGCCTCATCTCCGACATAGCCGCTACGCGGCTGAGGGGCTTCGGGTAATTGACCAGGCAGCGATTGCACCAGAACGAGGAATAAGCCCAGCAAGACAACGGAGCGAATGTTAGGGCCGCAGCTCATCGTTGCGTGGTCTGTGGTGCAGCGTGGAACTTTGCCAAATGAGACGCGGCTAAATCGGGCTGGTTCAGCTTGCCATACACCCTGCCCAAAAGGAAGTGAATCTGGCTGTCGCTGGTGCCCAGTTCCGGTAGCGTGAGCGCGCGTTCGCCTTCCACGGCGGCCTCCTTGTACTGGCCCTGGCGTTCAAGCCCCTTTGCCTTTTCGTAGAAGGCGTCCCTGCTTTGACTATCTGCTTCGATCGCCAGTTGATCCTTGGCAATGCTCTCTTCAAACCTGCCGAGCGAAAAAAGCAGACGACCGTGTGCTACCAGAATGGATGCGGTCTGCGGATTTTTCTCCGTCGCCAGAGCCTCGGCTTGCTTGTAGAACTCCAGCGCAGCGGTTGCGTCGCCCATCGCCTCCCTGGACATCGCTAAGTAGAAGGGGGGCATGGGGGCCTGCGGAGACAAAGCGTGCGCTTTCTCCAGGGGAGGAATTCCCAGGGCGAAGTCGTTTTGGAGATAGTAGAAGACCCCGAGAAAGAATTGCGCGTCCTCCGAGGAAGGATCCGTGATCACTGCTCTGATGAGGCAGCTCTTGGCGACATCCGGCTGGTGGGCAAAGAGCGCGAGTCTCGCTTTGAGAACCAACGCATCCACGAAATCGGGATCGAGGCGCAAGGCCGCCTCCACCTCCTGGTCGGCCAGCGCAAATTGCATTTTGGCCAGATCTGCCTTGGCATTGTCATAATGCTGCTGTTGCGGCGCCAACGATAGTTGAAGAGCAAGAAGCCAGATCATTTGAGTTTGCTTCCTGGCGCGAGCGAGTAATATCTGCCTCCCGCGACGTGCTCGAAGCGGTCGGTGCGTCCCACCGCTGCAGGCCACTGAACCTGGATCCAATCGGCATTCGCGGAAGGACCCAAGCCTAGAATATCGCGCGGATCGGAAGAGGAGAGATAGCTGCCGCCCCCACGATGGAACAAGCTGTGCTTCACGCCGCCGGCAGACCAGGTGATGTTGGCGCCCACCGCGTTGCCAACCAGGTTCAGTCCTATCCAGTGGTTTGCGTTGCGAAGCGTGTTGTGAAGAACCAGTGGGGCACCGCCATTATTTGCGATGACCACGTCGGGACGTCCGTCATTATCCAGGTCTCCCACGGCAAGCCCGCGAGCCGGGTATCCCGCGGTGAAGGCAGGGCCACCCAAGGCGGTCACATCATCGAAGGTGCGGCCGTTGTTGTGAAAAAGGAGCAGCGGCTCCTTGTAACGCAACGAGCTGGAGATGGTTTCGATCAGATCATCCGGGTGGCCGTTGGCCATGATGATGTCCGGCCAACCGTCCAGATCAAAGTCGAAGAATCGAACGCCCCACCCCGTATCCATGATGGTTGGCATGGCGATGCCGGCCGATCCGGCCACATCCTCAAAGGAAAGATCGCCCTTATTGCGATAGAGCGAATACATCTCGCGGCTGATATTGGCCACGAAGAGGTCCTGAAAACCATCCTGGTCGAAGTCGACCGCGTCGACGCCCATGCCGGAGCGCGCGGCTCCGTCAGGACTATAAGCCACTCCAGCGTCCAGCCCGATCTCGGCGAACTTGCCTCCACCTTTGTTCAGAAAAAGGAAGTTGGGGACTGAATCATTGGCCACAAACAGGTCGAGCAGTCCGTCATTGTTGATGTCGGTGGCGACCACCCCGAAGGACTTTCCCGGATAGTTGCCGATGCCTGACGACAGGCTCACGTCGGTGAAGGTACCGTCCCCGTTATTGCGATAGAGGCGGCTGGGCCAGGGGTCATAGCTCCGAGGATAGCAATAATGAGCGATGCCGTTGGTGCTGCAGTCACGCTCCAGAGATTTGTTGTACTTCGCGAAGTGCCCTACGTAAAGATCGAGAGTTCCATTGTTGTCATAATCGAAGAACACCGCGCTGGTAAATAGCCCTGGGCTATCGAGCCCCGCTTTCTTCGCCATGTCGGTGAAAGTTCCGTCATGGTTGTTGTGGTACAAGATCAGCTTGCCGTAGGTCGTTACCAGCAGATCCGTCCATCCGTCTCCGTCGTAGTCCGCGGCAGCAACGCCGATGCCGAAATCTTTTCCTGCGACACCAGCCTTCGCGGTTACATCGGTGAAGGTACCGTCGTGGTTGTTGTGGTAGAGGGCGTTGCGCAAGGGATGCGTGGGCGCGAAGAAATCCGCCGGGCCGCTGTTGGTGAAGTACAAATCCATCCAGCCATCGTTGTCATAATCAAAGATGGCCACGCCGGGGCCCATCGACTCGGGGAGATAGCGGCGGACGGACATGGCATTGTCATGCTTCCAGACGATGCCTGTTTTTTCCGGAGGCCAAGACTCGAAGTAGGGACTGTCGCGGCTAGGTTGGGGGCTGCAGGCCAGGGACAACACCTGGCCCACAACGATCAGCAATACCCCTGACTGAACCCACTTCATCCTGCCTAGAATTGTATGCGTGCTACAATTTCTCCGCTTCGGGGTGGATAGTTGGCCCCGGCGCTGGAAATGTTCGACCCCACGAAGCCAAACTGTCCAGCCTGCAGCGCGTTGCTGGTCCCACTCAAATTGGGGAGTGCCCAACGGTTGAAGACATTGAAGAAGTCCGCCCGGACGGAGAATGTGGCACGTTCTCCAAGCCCGAAAGCCTTGCCCAACCCCATCTGCTCGTTCGGATACCGTGGCTCGCGATAGTTCCCATAATAAGGTTTGGAAGTCCCATACGTGCCCGATGGCGGGTCGGACCAGGCGGCAGGGTTGAGGTAAAACGTGGTCGCCGGATTTACGTTGTGCTTGTTCACGTTATTCAGGTAGAGCGCCTGCCCGAATACGCGATTGGCGAAGTTGCCGGGCGCAAACGTTATGTTGGTAAGCCCATTTTGCGCATTCGGCACCTGGATCAGCAGGCCGCTTGAGTAGATGAGAATGCCATCCGTGGTCCATCCCTTCAGCAGGGCTGACTTCCAGCGACCCTCAGCCAAACCGAAGGTTGGAATGGTGTAGCGATAGCTCACGGAGAGGATCTGCGGGGTGTCGATCGAAACATAGGTTTTGTAGCTCTTGGGCGGCAGGTTGGCTTCCGCAACCGGCACAGCGCTACCCGAACCTCCGTCCCCGTTGACCGTCCCCAGAACCTTCGACCAGGTATAGGACGCTTGAGCCCATAAGCCGCGCGACAGGCGCCTGCTGACCTTGACTTGCAGCGCGTCATACCAATAGTTACCGATCATCGCGCTGCTCACACTCGAGCTACTGAACTGGGGAAAGGGCCTTAACGCCTGGGCCAGTGAGGCGCTCGAAGGAAAGCCCGGGTAAGGAGCAGTAAAGCCCCGAGCCACCACTGCCGGCGAGGAGATACTGCTGCCCAAGAGCGCCCTGTCGTCGGCATTCGCGAGGCTGAGCCCAAACGGACTGAGCTGCGCCTGCCCAAGTTGACTTGGATCCAGGATTCCGTCTGCTTCAAACCAGGACCCGCGTGTCCCCACATAGGCAATGTCCAGCGTCATACTTTGCGAAAGCGCACGTTGCATGCCGACGTTGGTCTGCACGGTGCGGGGTGATTTCCCGATGGTGGGGTAGTTATAAGGAGGCAGATTATTCAACTGCCCGGCCACCGGGTAGAGACCAGCGTTGAAGTTCGTAGAGGTCAGTTGAGAAAGCGAATACTTCACTCCATTCGCCAGTTGTGCAGCGGACAATCCGAAACCGGGCGCGTTGTAGGTGACGACGTTCCAATTGAACCCGATGCTGTTGCCTGATCCGGGATAATTCAAAGACGGCTGCTGGGCGTAAAAGATACCCGACGCTGCATGAAAGACCGTCCGCGGGTCAGCCTGGTAGGTAATGCCCAACCGGGGGCCAATAGCATACCTGTAGTTGTGCTCGAAGGTGCAATTACAACGCCCGGTGCCATAGCCTTCAAATTGAGCGGCACCGAGGAGATTGGCCGCTGAAGGATTCGGTATCGATGGATTGAACTGGGTGGTGCGGTAGCGCTGTTCGTGGGAGGCTTGTTGCAGGTCCCAGCGCAAGCCATAGTTGATGGTGAGCTTCTTGGTTGCTTTCCAGGTGTCCTGGGCATAAAAAGCGCCCGATCCTCTTACAAACCAGGGGGCCGCGACGTTGCCGATATATTCTGTGTTGACGTTGCCCAGCAGGAAGCTGACAAAGCTGCTACCGGTGTAACCGCCGTTCAGGTTTTGCCCATTGGTGGAGGGCAGGCCGGTCTGTTGTGGGTCGAACGAATAGTTGCCGACCGCCTGATTGGCGACTCTGTTCAGGAACGACTCGTGCTTGAACTCACCGCCAAACTTCAACGCGTGGTCTCCCCTTATCCATGAGACAGAGGCAACGGCCGTAGGCTTGTTGAGGATGTAGAGCTGGTAGTTCGAGGGCCCAAGCTGCAGCAGTTGGGTGCCGTTGGTGGGTTGCCCGCTGACCGACAGTCCCGACAACAGGCCGAGGCTTCCGCCGTTGAGAGTTACTCCATTAACTTGTGGAGTTCCGGTGATGACGGGAAATCCGCCAACCAGCGCGCCGGACAAACCGAGCTGGCTTGACTGATCGAAGTTGGTAATCGGAGTGGTATCCGGGTTGTGATAGCGCTGGAAACCTACGCCTGCGTGCAGGACGAGGGTAGGTTTGATTGCGTCATCCATGTTGATACGAACAGTGTTGCTGCGGATCACCTGGTAGCGGCGGGCGGAAATGGGATCCGGCAAGCCGTCTCCTCCGTTGTCTTTGTCCGTAGCGGTCAACGCGTAGTAGCCGGAAAGATGGATGTTGTTGGTCAGCGCGTGATCAATCTTGATGCTGGGAATCCACTGGAATTTGTTGGCCGGAAAGATGATTGGATAATTGTTCACGGCCGCGTTATTCACGGGGTTAGGAACCAAGGCAAGAATTTTTGTCGCCACCGGATCGTACCGGCTCATCGGTACCTGGTTGTTGGGGAAGGGATCTCTCACCACCTGGCCGTTGACTGTTCTGGTGGTCGCCGGATCGTAGATCGCGCCGTTCATAATCGGACGGCCAAGAGGATCGACACCGATCTGCGTACCGGTCAGAAGTGAGCTGAAGTCTCCCCCGCGTTCCGCAGCGGTGGGCACGGTTCTAAAACCGTTATTGGTGTCGACCTGATCGCGATACATCTCGTAGTTGAAGAAGAAGAAGGTCTTGTCGTGGCCGTTATAGACCTTGGGAATCCAGATCGGACCGCCGAAACTTCCACCGAAGTCGTTCTGGCGGACCTTTGGCCTCACCAAACCTCCGTTCCCGTTATCAGTAAAGGGTTGCCCCGCATCAAGAGCCTCGTTCTCGAAGTATTCATAGAGCGTGCCGTGAATCTTGTTGGCTCCGGATTTGCTGGTGTAATTGAAAATCCCTCCGGCGGTTTGTCCGAACTCCGCGGGAAAGCTGTCCTGCACCAGGGCAAATTCCTGGAGAGCCTCTACCGATGGCTGCTCTTCGTCGGAAACGCGCGGATTCAATCCGCTGCCTGAATCCTGTCCATCGAGAATGACGCGGAAGGTGCTTCCAGGCGATCCATTGATGTGAATGTCGTTCCAGCCGCCGACGGTCGTACCGGGCGCGAGTTCGGCGAAGGCAAGCGGGTCGCGGATCGCGCCCACACCCGCCATGTTGATGGGAAGCTCGTTGATGTCGTTGCTTGTCACCACGATGTCATTTTCGGGATTCTCGGTCTTGAGCAGCGGAGCATCCTCGGTCACGGTGACGGTCGCGGAGGTAGCCCCAACGGTCAAGACCAGATCGACGCGTATGGCCGCGTCTACGGACACTGTAATGCCATTTCGAATTAACTTTTGAAAGCCGGGCGCCTGCACCGTCAAGGAATAGCTGCCGGCAGGCAAGCTGGGGATGGTGTAATAGCCATCGCCGGTCGTGACTGTTCGGCTTTGGACACCTGTGGCTTCATTAGTTGCTGTAACGGGAGCCGCCGGGATTACATTGCCCGTCGGATCCGTGAGCGAACCGGTGATGCTGCCGCGGTCGGATTGCGCAAGGCAGACATCGACGCTGACAAAGAGTAGAGCGATCAACCCAAATTTCAATAGAGGTGAGGTGCGCTTCAATCTCATAACGGTCTCCTAAAAAGCCACGTCGCCAGTAACTCGTTGGATATTGGCGGTTTATTTGAACCAGAGTTGGCATCGCTCCGCTAAATTTCAGCGGCGGCGTCACTGGTTTTCGTTTTCACTACGGCAAATTAACGTATGTCTAACCGCCGTGCACGGTAGCGGGTTCGATAGACGGCGCGCATCCTACAGTCAGACCCAAATGTAATAGTCTGAATGGCTAGACTTCGTGGGCATGAATGGAGGGGCCTGGAGTAGTACGAATGGGCCATATCGAACATTTCCAGGATGAGTCCGCTGAAACGCAGATCGCTCGGCTTCGCCCTGTATCAGTACACGACTTTAGTCGTGCCGTAAAGGCACAAGAAAGAGTGGCTTTAGAGTCTGCGATTTACCATTTTATTTCGCGCAGATTTTGCGGTGGCGGGGGCTAAAGAGTTTGCGTGAGAACCTCTGCTTCAGCAGGGGGTAGCCCAGAATTCGGGAAGTCCGAGGGGCGCACCGCAGATCCCTCCACTGCGCTACCCCGGATTTCCTGTTGACCTCGGTGGCGTTGATGTACTTCATGCGCCCTTCTTTACGGAAGGGCGCACACGCTGCCTTGTCCAGTGCAGCGTGGCAGGAAATCCGGGTACGCTCCGGTCGGGATGACAATTCTGTTTGGGAACGCTAAGCATAGTTTCCAAGATGAATTGTCATCCCGACCGGAGCGTAGCGTAGTGGAGGGATCTGCGGTTCAGTGGACGCATCTTGGAAATGTTTTTCGAGAGAGCGTAGGGTAGCGGAGGTATTGTTTGAGGTTAAGAGAGGCGCATGACGTGCGACAACGCCACCACATTCGACAGAAAATCTTCCTCGTTGTGGTTTTCCTTGCTTCGTGGCTGCTGACCGCATCCTCCGTCTGCGGCGGCACCACTGAGTCTTCTGGCGTCTATCGCACAGCGGCGTCGATCCGGTCGCTTTCCCTGGAACAGTTGGCGCTTCGCTATCCAGCCCAGGTGCGGGGGGTAGTTACGCAGTCGACGGATGACGGCTTAGTCATTCAGGACACTACCGCGGGGATCTGGATTTATTGGAACCGTTCGGATGATTTCTCCGCAGGCGATGAGGTCCAGGTCACGGGGGTGGTGGATCCTGGGCTATTCGCCCCCTCAATCAGGGCGTTCTCTGTGGACAAACTTGGGCGCGCTCCCCTTCCGAAACCGAAGAAAGTGGCTTTGGCGGAGTTGAATGCCGGCGCGGAAGACTGCCAGTATGTATCCGTTACCGGCACTGTGCTCTCTGCAGGACTCAGGAGAGGGGCGTCCGAAAAGCAAAAATTGTGGCTAAGAATTGCAGTGGAGCACGGCGTTGTGAACGCAACATTTCCGGCGGAGGATGCACTGGAGGCCGCCACACTCATCGATGCGGTGGTTCGCATCAACGCACCGGCGATGGGGACAAAGAACGATAACCGGCAAATTACTGCCGCGACTCTTTCGGTAGCGGGCATGGGCAACGTAACCGTCCTGCAGCCAGCCCCTGCGAATCTTTTTGCGCAACCGCTCACCCCAATTGGAAGGCTTATGCAATACCGATCGGGCACGGATTACAACCATCGCGTTCGGGTCGCGGGAACCGTGACCTACTACAAGCCCGGCGAAAACATTGTTCTGGAGGACGACGGCAAAGCGCTTTTCGTTGCGACAACCCAGAGCCGCGACATCCGGCTTGGCGACCGGGTCGAGGCGCTCGGGTTTCCCGCTCCCCACAGTGCCGGTCCGATCCTGCGCGATGCGGTTCTTCGACGGGTAGCGGCCGGCCAACCCTTGCAACCCACATCTGTGAGAGTCGCCGACATTTGCTCGGGCGCCCTCAACTACAATCTCGTGCGCACCGAAGGTCAACTTCTACGGCGGGTACGAGAGCCCTCGCGGGACGTATTGCTGCTACAAGACGATGCCGACAGTGTGCTGGTGGAATTGGCAGAGTCTGGTTCGCCCACTGCCTTGCAGGCGCTGCAAGAGGGCAGCCTGGTACAAGTGTCGGCCATCAGCATCCTTGAGGTAGACGGGACATGGAATTACGGCGTGAGCAGCGCAAGCGCCATTCGATGCAAGCTCTTGCTTCGTTCCCCTGACGACGTCCGGGTGTTGCAACCCGCATCCTGGTGGACGACGCGCCATGTGCTCTACATCGCGGCTATTCTCGGAGCCCTGGTCCTTGCGTTTCTTTGTCTCGTAGTCTACAGCCGGGTGGAACACTGGCGGCTTCGGGCCATTCACGAAGAGCGGGAACGGTTAGCACACGAGATTCATGACACGCTGGCGCAGAGCTTTTCCGGCATTGGATTTCAATTGCAGGCAATCCGTAAGGCCATACCTCAGGAAAGCCCATCCCTGCGTAAGCAGGTAGACCTTGCCTGCGACCTGGTGCGGCACAGCCATAAAGAGGCACGCCGAAGCATCGAACCGCTACGGCTGGATCCGCTGGAGAAGATTGACCTGCTACTTTCTCTGGAGAGCTCGGCGCGGAAGATGGTGGAAGGCGGATCTGTCGAAGTAGAAGCCACCCGGAGCGGGAGCCCCAGGCCCCTTTCGCCGCTCATTGCGGATACCCTGTTGCGGATTGGCCAGGAGGGTATCGCCAACGCAGTTCGCCACGCGGACCCGAGCCGGTTACAAATATCACTCCAGTGGGAACACGACGTGGTCCGGCTTGCGGTGCGGGATAATGGCATCGGATTTGTGAAGAGTGGGGGTCTGTTGGGTTTTGGACTGCGGGGCATGCGCAAGCGCGCTGCTGATATCGGCGCGAAGCTCGAGATCTTCAGCCAGCCACGCGCGGGCACTCGAGTCGAGGTCACGGCATACGTACCGCCCAGCAAGAGCCCGGCTGCCCTGCTCAAACGGAGTTGGCTGTATCTTTTGGAGCGTGGATCCCGTGTCGAAGCAAAACAGTAACCTCATACGGATTCTGATTGTTGACGACCACCCGGTTGTTTGTTCCGGGTTGACGAATATGTTGAGCGCCCAGGCGGGGCTGGAAGTAATTGGATCGGCAGCCAGCGGCGATGAGGCTCTGGCGATGATTCAGCAAGATAAGCCGGATCTGCTGCTGCTCGATCTTCGAATGCCGGGCATGGATGGGATCGCCGTCCTGCACGCCCTGAAACGTATGGAGTCGCCGCCGAAGGTGGTCGTCCTGACGAGCTTCGAAAAAGATGAGGATATCTATCGCGCGATTCGGGCGGGTGCTCAAGGATATTTGCTGAAAGATACGACGGAGTCCGAGATGGTGGCGGCGATTTCCGTTGTGGACGCGGGAAAGCGTTATATTCCTCGCCATATTGCTGCCCGGCTCGCCGACCGGATGATGCGGTCCGACCTGACCGCTCGGGAAGTGCAAATTCTTGAACGGCTGGCCCAGGGCTCGACCAACAAGCAAATCGCGAGTGCTCTGGACATCAGCGATAACACGGTTCGCCATCACGTCAACAACATAATGGGAAAGCTTCAGGTTTCGGATCGGACCGAGGCGGTGGCGACTGCCATCCGTCGCGGTGTGCTTTCGGGAACGGACTGACCAGGCTTTGATCGCCGCTGTGCTCCCTGCGCAACAAGCAGCCTCTATCGTGCCCATAGAGAAGTCACGAGAGGATTGAAGAACCGCACATAGCGTTTTCCTGATGTGTTTCGCGGCCGGTGCAGTGGACCCGCCATACAGTCGCGCACTCAGGCCGCTAAAGCGAAATCTGTAACTCTCTCCCAAATTTTTTCCTACAGGACGCAAGTTATTGACAGCTGAAACCGTACTACAGTATTAATACAGTGTGTCGTTGCTGCACATTTCGCCTAACTCCGGCGTTCCAGTCTATCTGCAGATTGAACAGCAGATAAAACAGGCGATCGCTTCCGGCATTCTTTGCGCAGGAGAGGCTTTGCCTTCAACCCGGCGGACCGCGGCGGAGCTTCGCATCAATCCCAATACGGTGGCGCGCGCTTACACGGAATTGGAACGCGAGGGCGTTATCCGCACCGTTCCCGGCGGCGGAACATTTGTGGCGGACCTGGCTGCGCTCGCGCCTCGTCTAATGAAAGCGGAAAAGCTCCGCCGCCTTCGCCCCCTCGCTCGACAGTTTGCCATCGAAGCCGTCCAACTCCGCGTCTCCGCCGAGGATCTTCATAAGCTACTCGACGAGTCGCTCAAGTCTTTCGGGAGCAGCGCTCCTGCCAAACTGCGGGGCTCCCCGCATGCTGACAACTCAGGAGAAGATCAATGACCGCTTTCGCCCTGCAAACCCACGCGCTGGTCAAAAGCTTTGCCGGCTGGAAGTCCCGCACCTATGCGGTGAACGATCTCTCGCTTTCCGTTCCCGATGGCTCCATCTACGGCCTTCTAGGGCGAAACAGCGCCGGCAAAACGACTACGATCCGCATGTTGATGGGACTAGCCCGGCCAGACTCCGGCTCGATCGAGGTCCTGGGCTTCAACCCAGCGCGGGAGCGCGAGCGCGTAGCCATGCTGCGCCAGGTGGGGTTTGTGCCCGAAGACAAAACTCTGCTCGGACTGACGGCGCGTAAGCTCTTTGAACTCAACCGTACCTTCTACCCTGACACCTGGTCGGACGAATTAGCGCGCAAGGTGGCTTCCCGGCTGGAACTTCCCCTGGATACTACCTTTCTCAAGCTCTCGATGGGCAACAAGACAAAATCGGCGCTGGCCACTGCCATCGCTCAGCGGTCGCGACTCCTGATCCTTGATGAGCCGACCACCGGTCTGGATCCTGTCGCACTCGACGCGTTGCTTCGCGTGCTGGTGGAGGACTGCACGGCGGAAGGACGCACGATCTTCCTCTCGAGCCATCAACTGGCCGAGATCGAGCAGATCGCCGATCACATTGGCATCATGGACCGCGGCAAGCTGCTGATGGAGGGCCCGCTGGACGACCTGCGCTCGAGCTTTCGCCGGGTCACTGCGACCGGTGCCGCTCTGCCCACTTCCGGCCTCTCGATCCTCAACGCGCGCCGTCAAGCCGTAGGAAGCGTATCCGTCAGATCGGGAATTTGTGCCTTGCGTTCGTGCCGGTGCTTCTCTGGCTTCCTTTCTACATCAACCGTACATTCTTTTCCGCTGTGTTTCTCTTGCCCGAGAAACACAGCGACTTGAGCTATGTACCCTCAGCGGGAGGCATTGCTCTGCATCTTCTTTTCGCAGCGGCTTGCATTTGCGCGAATTTCGTCGTGCTTCGCGATGTCGAGGTCTAAGTAGCAGGAAGAAGGCACTGTGCGAACAGGAAGCGACCCTCAGCGGCTAAAGCCGGACCTGTTTTGAATCAGATACGTACGGGCTAAAGCCCGTACCCTTCAAAGCGGGAGACGCCTGGGCCAGTGCGGGAACTGCCGGTCGTACGCCCACTTATCAGCTAGCAGGAAGACCGCAGATCCCTCGGCTTCGCTCGGGATGACAAAGGGTGGGGTGGCGCTTCCAACGGCATCGCTTTGGGGACCAAACCCCGATTGGCTGAGAGAAGACCGAGCAAAAAAAGACCATCGTAGAATGAAGCGCGAGGGGTGACACATGGATGAGGGTCTGGATGACCCAAGGCTTGCCGGTGAATGGTTTGCTATCGCGTGGTCGCGGGAGGTTTCACCTGGGCGGCTTCTCGCTCGCAGGGTGCTGGGGCGCAACGTGGTGCTGTGGCGGTCAGCGCAAGGCATTCACTGTTGGCACGATCTGTGCATCCACCGCGGTGCGCAGCTCTCGCTGGGCAAGGTGTGCGACGATCGCCTGGTGTGCCCCTATCATGCGTGGGAGTACGACTCGAACGGCCAATGTGTGCGCATCCCTGCTCAGCCAAACCAACCTCCTCCGCTTAAGGCGCGGGCGCAGACCTACCAGGCCCGGGAACGCTATGGCGTGGTCTGGGTCTGCGTGGGCGAACCATTGGGTGATCCTCCTTACTTTGCCCATGGAGAGGACCCCGCATTCCGGTTGATGCTGGCCGGTCCCTATTTCTTTCGCGCCAAGGGGCCGCGGGTGATCGAGAACTTCCTGGACGTGGCTCACCTCGGTTTCGTCCATGCGGGGCTGCTGGGCGATCCGCTGCACGGAGAGATCGAGGATTATGAGGTAGGAATGGGGCCAGACGGACCGGAAGCACGCGAGATTCGCATCTGGCAGCCCGATCCTGACGGCACCGGCAAAGAGGGGCTGGTCACCTACCACTATTGGGCCTCCGCCCCGCTCACCGTCGGCCTGGAAAAGCTGCATGGCAATCAGCGCTTCAGCATTCTCGCGCAGGTTGCACCGGTGGATGCCGGCACCTGCGAAGCGCGGCTGATGATCGCGATGGATTACGCGCACGACGTTCCCGAAGAGACCTTCGTCCGCTTTCAGGACGAGGTGACTGTACAGGATAAAGTCGTGGTCGAATCGCAGCGGCCTGAGCTGCTACCCCTGGACCTGCAATCGGAGTTGCACCTGCGCTCGGACCGCATGGCGATTGCCTATCGCAAGTGGCTGCGCGAGATCGGCTTCTCCTATGGGACGGCCTGACTGGTTCACCGTCGGAGATGTAGAGGGCTTTTTCGGACTGTTCTTCAGCGGCTTTCCCGATCTACTGCTGATCGTGGGCCTGGCGCCGGTGTGCGGCTTCCCACTGAGCTTTGTCGCCAGCCGCATCCTTCCTGGTGCGGCCATTTCCATCCTGGCAGGAAATCTCTTCTACGCCTGGCAGGCACGGCGCCTGGCGCAAAGGGAGGGCCGCAGCGATGTCACCGCCATCCCGTTTGGGGTGAATACGCCCACCATCTTTGCCTACGTGTTTCTCATCATGGGCCCAATTTACGTCAGGACGCACGATGCAAACCTGGCGTGGCACGCCGGCATCTTCGCCAGCCTGTTTAGCGGGATCGTGCAGACCGCGGGAGCGTTTTGTACCGATTGGCTGCGCCGCAACACGCCGCGCGCCGCACTGCTCGCCCCGCTGGCGGGACTCGGCCTGGCCTATCTCTGCCTGGGTTTTGTCTTCGGGGTTTTTCAGCAGGCGGCCATTGCGCTCTTGCCCATGCTCATCCTATTTACCTTGTATGGGTCGCACCTCAAGCTTCCCTATCGTTTGCCGCCGGGGTTGCTTGCCATCGGCGTCGGCGCGATATTGGTGGCCGTGCTGCGGCGGCTACACATCTATACCGTTCCGGTGCCCGCGGTGCCGGCGGTGCAGCTGTACCTGCCCCATGCGGTGAATATATTCACTCTATTCAACCAACGAGAGTATTGGCCTTTCCTGACCATCATCGTCCCTCTCGCGGCGCTCGATACGCTGGCTTCGCTGATGATTCTGGAAAGCGTCAAAGTTGCCGGCGATGACTTCGCAACCAGGCCGTCTCTGTTGATGAATGGATTGGGTACGATGGTCGCTGCGTGCCTGGGCAGTCCTTTCCCGACCACGCTTTACCTGGGACATGCCGCGCACAAGGCAAACGGCGCTCGCTCCGGCTATTCCGTACTCAATGGTTTGGTCACGCTGTTGCTTTGTACTACAGGGGTTTTGCCGGTAGTCCTCCGCTTTGTGCCTCTGGAGGTGGCTGCGCCGGTCATCCTGTGGTTCGGCTTGATCACGGTCGCGCAAGCGGTTACCGAGGTGCCTTCCAACCAGGCGATCGCCGTCATCATGGGACTTATTCCGGCGCTGTCACAGTGGGTTACGGGTATCGTGGATACGGTCGCGCGCAAGGCAGGCAGCAGTTTGATGGAGGTTGCCCCGCGCATGGGCGGCGACCTGGCGATGGGTGGACTGATTGCGTTGGGGCAGGGATCGCTTTTGACCTCGATGGTGTGGTCGGCGGCGCTGGCCTTCATCGTCCAGCGTCGTTTTATGCCCGCGGCGGCCTGGTTGGCAGCGGCGGCGGGTCTTTCGGCAGTTGGGATTATTCATGCCTACAAGCTTTCGACCAACGGCGTGGAAAGCGTGATCGGCTGGTGGGTTGCGCCGCAGTTCACGCTTGCCTATGCTGGCGGGGTAGTTTTCCTGGTGGGGTGCGCGTGGTATTCGCAAAGGAAAGGAAACAATTATGGAACGTCGTAGTCTGCTGAAGAGTCTTTCTACCGCGGCCGCCATGGGTGCGGTGACGAGTCTTGGGGCCGGACGCACACTGTCTGCGGAGGCAGCTTCCGGCGTAGTCAAGACTATGGGCCACGGTGGTCCGCTGGCGCAGGCGAGAGATGCGGCCCGCAAAGGTATGCCGCCGCTGACGATCCGAGACGTCAAGATCATTGCAACGGCGCCTTCCGGATCCAACTGGACGATCGTGAAGGTAGAAACCAGCGAGCCGGGGCTCTATGGCCTGGGCGCTGCGACCCACCAGGAAATCCCGCAAGCAGCGCAGGCCTACATCGAGAAGCGCTTAAAGCCGTTCGTGATTGGCAAGAACTGCGATGATATCGAGGACATCTGGCAATCCGCATATCTGCAGGAGTACTTTCGCTCGGGCCCCGAAGGCAACGACGCACTGAGCGGGATCGACGGCGCGCTGTGGGACATTCTGGGCAAACGTCTCGGTGTTCCGGTGTATCGGCTACTGGGAGGCAAGGTGCGCGCCGCGGTGCCGCTTTATGGACACGCGGCGGCACTGACGCAAAGTGCGCTTAACGACCAGGTGCAGGCCTATATCGAGAAGGGCTACCAGGTGGTGCGCATCCAGCTGGCGGTTCCGGGATGGTCCGGTTATGGAGTGAGCGGCGCGAAAACCTCGTCTGCGGTGCAGGCGTTGCGGCCGGACGGAGTGACGCCTTCGCCGGTGTTCGACGCTGGACGCTATCTCACCACCACCATTGGGATGTTCGAGGCAATACGCGCGAAATTCGGATTCGATATCGGGCTGGTCCACGACGTTCACGAGCGGCCGGCGCCGAACCAGTCGATCGAGTTGTGCAGAGCGGTCGAGCAGTATCGCCCCTTTTACATGGAAGATCCGCTTTCCCCCGAGGATGTTGGTTGGTTCCAGATCTTCCGGCAGGAGACCTCGGCGCCGCTGGCCATGGGAGAACTGTTTACCAACCGCAATGAGTGGCTGAACCTGGTGGCTAACCGGTGGATCGACTTCATCCGTATCCACCAGTCATCGGTGGGTGGGTTGAACATGTGCCGAAAGGTAGCGCACTGCTGCGAGTTTTTCGATGTGCGCACGGCATGGCACGGACCGAACAATGTTGATCCGATCGGTCACTGTTACAATTTGCACCTGAACCTGGTTACCCCGAACTTCGGTATTCAGGAAGAAACATTCTTTGACGAGAAGACGCGCGAGGTGTTTCCCGGCACGCCTGAGATTCGCAAAGGTTACATTTACTCCAACGATAAGCCGGGCCTCGGCATTGACATTGACGAAAAGGCCGCTGCACGTTATCCCTACACTAAGGATTTTGAAGATAGGGGAAATGACCGCATGCTCGACGGGACGATTGTTCGGCCTTGAAAATGGTTGTATGCTCCGGAGTAACCCGCGAGTAACTGCAATCGGGCTCGTCCAAGGGTAGATAAGTAACCATAACCAAAGAAGATATAAAAAAGACGGTGGAATTATATTCCGGGCAGGATCCGGTGGGCATCTTACCCCGGTATGAAGAGACTAGTGCTTTTGACTATCATCGCCTTCTTTACGGTCTCTGCTTATGCACAGCCGTATCGCCATCACCGTCGTCACCATCACTACTATCGCCACCATCATCACGCTGTGATCGTAGTTCGGTAATGTGGGCGGGGCCAGATCTACCCCAGACGTAGTCGTGGGCTATTTTCCGACAGAATCGAAAAAGCTTCGGCTTTGTATCAGGGACGACTTTAGTCGTGCCGTAACGGCGCGAGAATATAGGGCTTCAGCGCCTGCGCTTTTGCATTGAAACTTCGTCCAGATTTTGCGGTGGCAGGGGCTAAAGCCCGGACCGTTTTAGCCGGCGGCGGCACGACTGAAGTCGTGCCCTGATACAAAGCCGAAGCTTGATGCTCGACTCTGTCGGAAAATAGCCCACGACTACGTCTAGGTTTTGTGTCCAATACAGCGAAAAGTAGTCGGTGGGCTTCGCCGATCGTTCTCGGCCCACGTACGCTTGGGCGAACGTGGGGCACCCGTCGATTCCCTTTGACGCCGTTATGAGAAAAAAAGGGCCGCCTCTTTGAGGAGGCAGCCCTTCACGGCAATTCGCTTAATTAATCGTTAGGTTGAACGTTGTGGAACCGGTGATGTTCGTATTGCTGCTGTCAACCGCGGTGACGGTAATGGTGTAGGTGCCAGCCGGAACACCGCCGCCGGTACCGCCACCACAGCCAAGGCCGGCGCCTACGCTCAGGAAGACCAGCATCACCAGGGCCACAGGCCATTTCTTTCGCCGGATACCGGGGATGAGAAGTAAGAGGATGCAGCCTGCCACTGTTCCTCCTGCGATAGCGACCCGGCCCCCGAGACCCTTCTTGACATTTCCAGAAGCAGCGACGGTTGTGAACGTGATGGTTGCGGTTCCGGTGCCACCCGAAGTCAAAGCGACACTCCCCGGCAAAATGGCGGCGCTTATGTTCAGCGTAGTGGCAGCGGTGGCGGTAATGTTAGCCGTCCCAGAGTAGCCTCCGGTGGAGGTGAGCGTGATGGTCGAGGTACCGGTATTTCCCGGTGCGGGCGACGAGATGGTAACGGCGGTGGCTGCCAGCGTAATACCTGGGTTGGTGACGGTCACCGGAGTCGTACCGGAGGAGCCGGCGTTGAAGCTGTCCCCCCCATATGTAGCCGTGATGGTATCCGTACCTGGCGTGAAGCCGAGCGATGCGGTCGCGGCAGAAACGGGCAGACTCGCGGTAGCGGTATTGCCCGAGCCAAGCGTCACTTGCTTGACTGTGCCGATCGTGACCCCATTGGTGGTAAAAGTGACGGGCCCGGTGAGCGTGCCCGCCGTTGCTCCGGACACGGTCGCATTGAGCGTGATGGCACTGCCCAATGGAACTGTGGTCGGACTCGCCGAGACCGTGGTGGTGGTCGGCTGAGTTCCTGACGCTACGATATTCAGCGCCAGGCTGGCGGCGGACGATCCGGTGTAGGTGGTATCTCCCGAGTACGTAGCCGAGACGGTATGCGTTCCGGCGGAGGGGAAATCGATCTTAAAGGTGGCAATGAACGGCGCGGCCGTGGAGAGAGCCACTGGGGTTCCTGCCGCCCCATCGACAAAGAAGGTGACCGTGCCTGTGGGGTTTACAGAGACGGTATTGGGCGCCACCGTCGCGGTAAAGGTAACCGACTCGTTAATCGCCAGCGAGGTGCCGGGGCTGGCGGTTAGTGTCGTCTTGGTTCCGGTCGCTGCCACCAGGGCAGCAAACGCCGTGGCCAGATTGTTGCCATCGACCGTACCCAGTCCAGTTGTCTGGTCATAGCCGGTACCGGCCACATAACCCATTACCGGGTTCGCGCCGGTGGTGGGGCAGTTGGGCGAACCGGAGGTGCAGGGCATCTGATTGTTGCCGGTCGTGATGTCGTGAAAAGCTGAAGCATACGTCGTCGAGTTTGAAGCCAGTTTGTAGAGACTCGGATTGATGTTCCCCAGTCCTCCACCAGAAGCCAGTTTCTGTTCAATGACGGCGAGCAGTCCCGCAAACTCCGGAGCGGCGAAGGAAGTTCCACCAGCGGTATAGGCGAACGTTTGATCGTCCTGCTGGCCTGGGTCCGATAAGCGGAAGCTATTCGACTGACAGCTGGAAACGTAGGTATTCGGGCTTCCGTCGGTGGTTACCTGGGTGCAGGTAAGATAGGGGTCGTGGTAGACGGCGGCATCGAGGGAGATATCCGGCACATCGCGTTGACCATCGGCCGGAATGCCCGGGACCCCGGTCTGCCAGCTAGGCTTTTTAAACAATGAGCTGACGCCGCCGCCACCTCCCAAAAGGCCACCGCCATTGGCGATGGAAACTGCGGCGTCGTTCCACGCCATCTCAGGGATATAGGATTTTGCCGAGGTGACCAGATCGTTGCTACCGTTTGCACTCCAGTAAGTGCCGGCGCCTGTCTGCGGGGCGGTAGACGTGCCGTCACCCATGAATTCTGTGCCGCCGACGGAGGTCGCGTAAACACTGCTGCCCGGATAGTCGACCGCCAGTCCCTGGGTCGCCGAGGTGATGGGCGCATTCGGGTTGCTGCTGTCGTCGCAGTCCGCCGCACCGGTGTCGCCAGCAGCGAAGAAAACGGTCTGTCCCTGGGTGTTTGCCTGGGCCAGATAACCCTCGATCTGCTGCCATTCTGAAGTCGCGTAACTCGACTCACAACCGCCATAACTTTGACTGATGATGGGAACTACGAGCCCGTTGATGGGATTTTGAATGACGTGCTGTAACGAGGTGAGGACGTTGTCAGAGTTCACCAGGAGGATCGAAGCCAGCGGGGCTACGCCGCCGGAATACTCCAGGTCAATATCGGTTTCGTTGATGTCGCCTGACAGCGAACCCGCGGCGGCCGACAAAGGGGTGGTACCGGGGACGGTGAAAACGGTGGGAGGATTGGCCGGCAGGCCGGCAGCCGTGCGGAAGTCGGTGATGTCGGCAGCGACGATATCAGTTTGGCCGGTGATTGCTACGGTCACTCCCTTTCCGGTATAGGGGCCCGACGCGGCAACTCCGCCGGTGAGCGGATTTAAATCGTAGATGACCGCGACGTCTCCCGGGGTCAGCAAGTGGACTCCCGAAACTCCGGAGGTGAAGTGGGGGGCGAGTCTGGCCTTTTGTGCTCTCGGCTTCAGGCGGAAGTCGTTCAAACCATGAACGCTGCTCACGATACCGTTCAAGGCACTGGGAATCGAGATTTGGGTGGCGTTGGCAAAGTGGGTTTCGCCATTCACGCTGTAGTTATGAATTTCGGTCTGGAAAGCCCTCTCTGCCGATGCGACGCTGCCACTGAAGGAAATGGCGTTGCTGCTGGCCGCGGTCGAGGTGACGGTGAACCCTTCCTGCTGCAGCCAAGCCGTAACCTGGGCGATGTCGGCAGGGGTGACACCAAATTGTTGTCCAAACTGCGCCGGGGTTAGCCATTTGTGATAACTCGGAGACCCAGGATCCTGCTGCGCTTTAAGCAACGCCTGCAGGGCCGCTTCCTGCTGCGCGGTGCGCTGGAAATTGATAATCATTCCCCCGAGTACCCTGGTGTTGTCAGTCAGCCCCTGGTCGACTCCACTTTTGGCCAGGGGATGGAGACTTCCGGCGATCGGCGTCATACTGGCGCTTTCGATTGGCTGCGTAATCCGGTCCTTGAGAACTGCCTGGGCCTGGGATCCCTGGGAAAAGATACTGACTCCGATGGTCAACAAGAGGGGTATCGAGAGAATATTGCAGAATTTGCGCAAAGGACTTTCTCCTGAGGGTCAGGGCTCTACCGCCGCAGCTCCCTGGGTTCACTGTCTTTTAACGGCCCACTGCCGTTACCGGTTAGACGTGTCAAAGAAAAAACGTTATTGGAACGGTGCAATTTCCATAGAGGGACAGTGTCTCCTGCGGCCATGTCGCTGTGCAAGTTACTTGTCAAACCACTCCTTGACGCACAGACGGCAATCGCGGACGCGGGGTTTACGGGTGGCCAAGGAAATCCTTTCCTGCGAAAGGTCCACGTCTTTTCTGCTGATCCTGTCAACACGATTCGACCGTAATAGTTTCGAATCAGGAAGAAGGGCGGACGAGTGGGATCCAAAAGGTAAAGGTCGCGCCCTGGTCGCGGTGACTGATTACGTCAATTCCACCGCTGTGGGCGCGCAAAATCGCTTTGGCAATGGCCAGCCCCATACCCGTGCCATGCAACAGCCTTTGCCGGCTGCCGCGGTAGAACTTGTCGAAGATATAGGCCTGCTCGGCTTCGTCGATTCCCTGCCCCTGGTCGGTAATGCTTACCAGCAGGCGGTCTGCTTCGAGCGCGGCGCCAATGCGCACGGGCGACCCGGCGGGGGAGTAGCGGGCGGCATTCTCCAGCAGATGACGTAAGACGCGCCGGATCAATTCCCTGTCGAGGGAGATGGAAGGCATGTCTGGCGGCAGTTCTACCAGCACCCGGCGCCCGCGCAGCAAGGCGTGACAATCTTCGAGCGCGAGATCGATTACCTCCTGCAGGCGTTGCGGCTGCAGGCGTACCTCAATGCCGTCGGTGTCGAGCTGAGCCATCTCCACAGCCTGACCGATGAGGCGGTCGAGGCGCGCACTTTCCTCATCCAGAATCGCGAACATCTCGCGCCTCTGGCTCTCGGCGAGCGAGGGCTGAGACGACAGCGTGGTTGCAGCCGCGCGTATGGCGGTCAACGGTGTGCGCAGTTCATGGGTCACGGAATCGAGCAGTGCGCTGCGCAGGCGTTCTCCTTCGCGCGCCGCCTCCACGCGGCTGAAACGATCAAGAGCCGCAGCCCGCTCCAATGCAATTGCGAGCAGACCGCCGATCGCGTCATACAATCCGTCGGAGTAGTCCGGTTTGGCCATTCTTGTCATGGCGATCGATCCACTGGCGCGCATGCCAAGCAGGAGAGGAACAATGCACACTCCGTCGACGGGAGGCCGCGGACCATCGGGCAGCCGCGCGGCCGCACGCAACTCCTGCAGCGAAACAACGGAGCGACGCGGATCGGAAGAATAAGCGGTGTCGCTCTCCGTGAGGTAGAGGACGACCGCGTCGAAAGCGAAGATGGAAGCCACGACGCGGGGCGCGTGGGCGGCCACGTCGTGCAGATTTTCTTCCATCAACAGCTGGTTACTGAACTCGTACAGCCGCTCGAGTTCGCTGCGTCGCCCCTCGCTCAACACGGTCTGGCGGCGTTCGTTCTCGGAGATCTTGCTGATGAAAACGGCGGATGCCAGGAACGTCATCAGGGCGATCCAGTTTTGCGGGTCGGCGATGGTGAAGCTGCCAATCGGAGGCAGGAAAAAGTAGTTATACAAGAGGGTGCAACCGATGGAGAGGCAGACCGAATCGATAAGGCCCCAGCGAAAAGCCGCTATCTGTACCATCACCAGGAAGGTGAGGGCAACGGTGGTCTGGTTTACATGGAGTATTCTGCGATAGACCAGCACCACCAAGAGGGCGGCCGCGGTCATCGCCACATAACGAAAGACGAGCACCCCAGCCCGGGAGAGACGCATCTTTGGCGATCATATCGTAAAGGGTGAAATGGCAGAACGAGTCCTGGTAGTAGACGATGAGGCCCAGATCACGCGCGTGCTGCGTACTGCGCTTTCCGCGCAGGGGTACGACGTCCGGGCGGCCAATGATCCCGAAGAGGCGCTTCGCCTGTTCGAGGATTGGAGTCCGGACCTGATTGTGACCGACCTGATGATGCCGGGCATGAGCGGCGTAGAACTCTGCCGGCGGGTGCGGAGCAAGACTGCCACTCCGATCATTGTGCTGTCGGTGCGTGACCAGGAGCGGTCGAAGGTAGAGGCGCTGGATGCGGGCGCCGACGACTACGTGACCAAGCCATTCAGCATTCAGGAATTGCTGGCCCGGGTACGGGCCCATTTGCGGCGCGCGCCGGAGCGGACGGTGGATGCTCCGATTGAGATCGGCGATTTTGTGATCGATGCGGGGGCCCACACCGTGACTGTGAATGGCAACAGCCTGCACTTGACACCGACCGAGTTCGATCTGCTGCTTTACATGGCGCGCAACGCGGGCAAGGCTCTCACTCATCGCGCGTTGCTGACGGCGGTTTGGGGTGGCCAGTCGGCGCATCAGCCGGAGTATCTGCGCGTGTTTATCGGTCAGCTGCGGCGGAAACTTGAAGCCGAGGGTCCGCGGCAGTACATCCAAACCGAACCCTGGGTCGGTTATCGTTTTCTGCCTGAGGGTGTGCCGGAGTAGGCAGAAGCTTCATCCTCAGGCGGTGAGGGTTTTCGTGAGAACGAGAAGGAAACAGCCACAAACCGTGGGTTTCCCTTTTTCCCTTCCGCCCCGATCTTTATGAATTCCTTATCTCTCGCTTACACCCTCCTTAGTACGCGGGCATTCCACTATCTATATGCAGGATCTACTGATGATTGTGTTCACCGTCGTTTTCTTCGCGGTCGCGCTGCTCTATGTTCGCGGTTGCGAGAAGTTGAGGTAAGACCGCTATGTCTCATACCACGATTATCGTGCTTATCCTTACTGTCGCGACTTTTGTCTACCTGGTGATCACGCTGTTGTACCCGGAGAATTTCTAGCATGACTGCCAACGGTTGGCTGCAGTTTGTCGTGTTCTTTGCTGTGCTGCTGCTCCTGATGCGGCCTCTGGGCCTTTATATCGCTCGGGTGCTTGAAGGGGAAAAGACCTTTCTCGATCCGGTGCTTCGGCCCATCGAACGGCTTCTCTACCGTGCCTGCGGCATCCAGGCAGCTCAGGAGATGAGCTGGCAGCAGTACTCGGTTGCGATGCTCATCTTCAGCTTCGTTTCCCTGCTACTGACCTACATCATCGAACGGGCCCAGGTCCTGCTGCCCTGGAATCCTCAGCATCTGGCCGGCGTAGCCCCGGCTACCGCTTTCAACACCGCCGTATCCTTCACCACCAACACGAACTGGCAGGTCTACACGCCGGAGACCACCATGAGCTACTTCACGCAAATGGCGGGGCTGGCGTATCACAACTTTCTTAGCGCGGCCATCGGGATCGCGGTCGCCGTAGCCCTGGTTCGTGGCATCACGCGCAAGCAATCGGAGACCATAGGCAACTTCTGGGTGGATACCACGCGCGCAACCCTGTGGATCCTGTTGCCGATCTGCCTGGTAGTTGCGCCATTGCTGATAGGCCAGGGAGTGATCCAGAACCTCAAGCCCTATACCAGCGTGACCAGCCTGGAGCATGGGAAGACGCCTCAGGTCATCGCGCAGGGGCCGGTCGCTTCTCAGGAGGTGATCAAGGAATTGGGCACCAATGGCGGCGGCTTCTTCAACGCGAATAGCGCGCACCCCTTTGAAAATCCCACGCCGTTCAGCAACTTCATTGAAATCGAATTGATCTTTCTCATTCCCGCGGCGCTTACGATCACACTGGGCAAGATGACTGGGTCTGCCGGGCACGGCTGGGCAGTCTTCGCTGCGATGGCCATCCTGTTTTTTGCTGCCTTCACCGTCTGTTACTGGGCAGAAGCGCAGTCTCATCCGCTACTGCATGGAGTGGACCAGAAGACCACGCTGATCAACTCCGGCGGCAACATGGAAGGGAAGGAAGTACGTTTCGGTATCTCGCAATCGGCGCTCTTCGCCACGGTCACCACCGACACCAGTTGCGGCGCGGTGAATTCCGCGCATGACTCCTTCATGCCGCTGGGGGGCATGGTGGCATTGGCGAACATGATGCTCGGCGAGGTGGTCTTTGGCGGGGTCGGTTCTGGGCTCTACGGAATGCTCATCTTTGTCGTGCTCTCGGTCTTCATCGCCGGTCTGATGGTGGGTCGAACGCCAGAGTATCTAGGTAAGAAAATCGAAGGCTACGACGTCAAGCTGGCAATGCTCTTTGTTCTCATCTTTCCCCTGATCATCCTGGTGCTGACTGCCATATCGGTGCTCTCGCCAGTTGCCCTCGCGGGCCTCAATAATAGTGGGCCGCACGGTTTTTCCGAGATCCTTTATGCTTACGTATCCACTGCCGCCAATAACGGTTCCGCCTTTGGTGGCCTTACGACCAACACCAACTGGTACAACCTGACGCTCGCATTCAACATGCTGGCCGGACGCTTTCTGATGAAGGTGCCGATGCTGGCCCTGGCGGGCAACCTGGCGCGCAAGAAAAGCGTTCCTCCCTCCTCCGGCACATTCCCCGTCAACACGATGCTGTTCACCGTGCTGCTGGTGGGCGTGATCCTGATCGTCGGCGCGTTGACGTTCTTTCCCGCACTCAGTCTGGGGCCGATCCTCGAACACCTGCTGCTGCATGCAGGAAAAACCTTTTAGCTCCGGCAGGGAGAAGCGAAATGGCAGAAAAACAAAGTCTTTGGAATCCCGCGATCCTGCGCCAGGCGGCGCTCGGGTCCTTTCGCAAGCTTGATCCGCGCCTGATGGTGAAGAACCCCGTCATGCTGGTGGTTGAAATCGGCAGCGTGCTGACGACCATCCTGCTGATACAGGGAGTCCTCAGCCACCAGGGCAGTTTCGCCTTCAACCTGCAGATCACGTTGTGGCTGTGGTTCACCGTTCTGTTTGCCAATTTCGCCGAAGCCATGGCGGAAGGCCGGGGTAAGGCGCAGGCGGACACGCTGCGCAAAGCAAAGGGCGAAACCATGGCGATTCGCTTGAAGAGCGAGAGCCGGGACGCTGCACGGGAACAGGTTTCGAGCGCCTCCCTGCGCTCCGGCGACATTATTTATGTCGAGGCCGGCGCTTATATTCCCGGGGATGGTGAAGTAATCGAAGGGGTAGCTTCAGTCGACGAATCGGCCATTACCGGAGAATCGGCGCCGGTGATCCGCGAGGCGGGCGGCGACCGCTCGGCAGTCACAGGCGGGACCAAGGTGCTCTCCGACTGGATCATGGTCAAGATCACTTCCAATCCCGGAGAGACGTTTCTCGACCGGATGATCGCGCTGGTAGAAGGCGCTCAACGGCAGAAGACACCGAATGAAATTGCCCTCAGCATCCTGCTCTCCGGACTGACGATTATCTTTCTTCTGGCGGTGGCTACGCTGCAGCCCATCGCCGTTTACTCGCAGGCGCCGCAAACCATTTTTGTGCTGGTGTCGCTGCTGGTCTGCCTCATTCCCACCACGATCGGGGGTTTGCTTTCTGCGATCGGGATCGCGGGCATGGACCGACTGGTGCAATACAACGTGCTTGCCATGTCTGGCCGCGCGGTCGAGGCGGCGGGCGACGTGGATACGCTGTTGCTGGATAAGACCGGTACCATCACGCTGGGCAATCGCCAGGCGACCGAGTTTATCCCCGCGCCGAATATCAGTCCGGAACGGCTGGCCGATGCGGCCCAACTTTCGTCGTTTTCCGATGAAACGCCGGAGGGGCGTTCGATCGTGGTGCTGGCGAAGCAAAACTTTGGGATGCGCGGGCGTGACCTCAGCGCCCTGCATGCGGAGTTCGTGCCCTTTAGCGCGCAGACACGGATGTCCGGCGTCAACTTCGCCGGGCATGTGATCCGCAAAGGCTCGGTGGACGCGATCACGCGCTTTCTTGTCGAACAGGGGTCAAACCTGCCGCAGAAGGTACGTGAGACCGTGGAAGAGATCGCGGGCATGGGCGGCACCCCCCTGGTGGTCGCGGAAAACTCAACTGCGCTGGGCGTGATTTACCTCAAAGACATCGTCAAAGGCGGCCTGAAGGAAAGGCTCGCCAAGCTGCGGGCGATGGGCATTCGCAGCATCATGATCACGGGAGACAATCCGCTGACTGCGGCGGTGATCGCGCGTGAGGCAGGGGTTGACGATTTTTTGGCGGAGGCAAAACCCAAAGACAAGATGGATCTGATCCGCCGTGAACAGGCCAAGGGGAAATTGGTCGCGATGACCGGCGACGGTACGAACGATGCCCCAGCTTTGGCCCAGGCCGACGTGGGTGTGGCCATGAACTCAGGCACCCAGGCGGCCAAGGAAGCGGGCAACATGGTCGATCTGGATTCGAACCCTACCAAGCTGATCGAGATTGTCCAGATCGGCAAGCAATTGCTCATGACCCGCGGCGCGCTGACTACGTTCTCCATCGCCAACGACGTGGCGAAATATTTCGCCATTATTCCGGCTATGTTTGCCGGAGTGTTCCCGGTTTTGAACCAGCTGAACATCATGCGCCTGAGCACGCCCCACTCCGCGATTCTTTCGGCGGTGATTTTCAATGCTTTGATCATCGTTGCCTTGATTCCGTTGGCGCTGCGCGGGGTCAAGTACCAGCCCAGATCAGCACAGACGCTGTTACGGCAGAACCTGCTGATCTACGGAGTGGGCGGGGTCATCGTCCCATTCATCGGAATCAAGTTGATCGATATTTGTCTAACCGGATTGGGCTTGTCCTGATTGGAGTTCTATGCTGCGCAATGAATTGAAGATCGCCATTCGGTTTACGTTACTGACCACGGTGCTGCTCGGCATTCTCTATCCGCTGGCAGTCACTGGTATTGGGCATTTCGCGCTTCCCCACCAGGCTGACGGAGAGCTGATCGTCGCCAATGGCCAGGTGACCGGCTCACGGCTCATTGGTCAGAGTTTTAGCGGGGATCAGTATTTTCATGGACGCCCGTCGGCCGCCGGCAACGGCTATGACGCCACGTCTTCCAGCCCGTCGAACTACGCTGCTTCGAACCAGAAGCTGATCACCCGCATCAACGGCGACGTGGCTCAATATTCTGCGGAGAATAAGGGTGCGCCGGTGCCGATCGATTTAGTGACCGCCTCCGGGTCCGGTCTGGATCCGGATATCTCTCCCGCCGCGGCGTTGTTTCAGGCGGAGCGAGTGGCGACGGCCCGGCACCTGCCGTTGGCGACGGTGCGCGACATGGTGCAACAACATGTTCAGGGACGGCAGTTTGGTTTTATGGGGGAAGAGCGGGTGAATGTGCTTCTGCTCAATATGGATCTTGACCGCGTAGCACGCCGATAAGGCTCTGAATTGCGGCTGAACCGATCGAGTAAAAGCTCTGGAGGAGCTTCGCCCATCTTTTTAGTCCCACGTATCCGGATTTCCTGCACGGGGCTCCACCAACACCCGCGTGTGCGGCTTTCATTAAGGAAAGCCGCATGAAGTGCACCAAAGCCAGAGAGCTCGACAGGAAATCCGGAGTACGCTGGGGCGAACGTGGGGCACCCGTTTGTTTCTAGCTGGGGCTCCTGCGACCGGGCAAACATGATTGCCCCATCCTTGCGTGGGCAAGGATGGGGCGGTCAAACCAGGGACGACCAGAAGGCGAATGCTGGCTGGTTAGACAGCTTCGCTGTACTGCTCGACGTATTCGGTGGCTTCTTCCGGCTCGGGCTGCTTTTCGGCAACCGGTTCCTTCTTCGCTGGTTGGGCGGCTTCTGTGAGATCGACGTAGCCTTGCAGCGTGGCGTTATCCTCAATCGACAACCGGCTTGCAGAGATGTCTCCGACGAAAACTGCGGAGTGCTTCAGTTCGGCGCGGCCGCTCGCCTTGACACTACCTTCGACCCGGCCGAAAACTACCAGATCGCCAGCCACAATGTCTGCATGGATCACACCGTTGGCCCCGACAGTCAGCCGTTTGCCCGTCAAGGTGATGTTGCCTTCCAGTACTCCGTCGAGAAAGAAATCTTCCTCGCCTGATACTTCGCCGCGGATGCAAATGCCTTTTCCGATCACCGTCCCCGAACTGTTCATCATGTAGTGCCCTCCGATTGCAACAACTCTATGGCGGGCAGAAAAGGCTCGCAATCACCGAAACGTCGCAGATGGTGCTTTTTGTGACATGCCAACCCGGGGCGCGACTCAGGGACCATTCAATCGGGAAAGGGAAAGCTTTTGCCGGCCGGCCGGGTCAAAGTTCGACGGCGCAAGCCACTGCTCGAAGCTCGCCCGGCGCTGGGGCCACTCCACATCCAGCATGGAAAACCAGGCAGTATCGCGGTTCCGGCCTTTGACGATCGTGTGTTGGCGAAAGATTCCCTCGAAGGCAAAGCCGAGGCGGAGCGCCGCGCGCCTGGAGGGTAGGTTCAAAGCATTGCACTTCCATTCGTAGCGACGATAGCCCAGATCATCGAAAACATGGCGCGCCATCAGATACATGGCCTCGGTTGCGCCACTCCTGCGTTGCAACGCAGGAGTGAAGACGATGTTGCCTACCTCGATCACTCGGTGGGCCGGCTCAATCCGCAGATAAGACGCCTGGCCGACCGGGAGGCCCGTGGCGTTTTCCACAATGGCGAAGAAAAGCGGGTCAGTTGAGCCTTGCTTTTTCTCGAACGCAGCTTCGAACGCGGCAAGACTGGGGAACGGCCCCTCGTTCATATAGCGCCAGAGGGCGTCCCGTTCTGGTCCATGGGTGGCATGGTAGAGCGCCTCGGCCTGCGACGGCAGGTCGAAAGGGCGGAGCGTGACCACCCTCCCGGTAAGCACCGTGGGCTGCGGCCGTGGCGCCGGCGAAGGGTCGACCGCAAAGCCAATCTCTGTCATCCCCCGATACTAGAGCAGTTTCGCAATTACTCTGGTCTGACAAAGATAGCGAGGAGTGGTTTTCCTTGGGAGAAAACCACGTAAAGGCCCATCGCTCCGGCCTACACCAATTGCGAAACTGCCAGCCGCCTAGCCTGGGCCAGGCGTCACTGCCCGGAGTAGTACCCTTCCCGGGTCTGTACCTGCAAATCCTTCTTCTTAGCGGTCAGATGGATGGAGTGGTAGCCGCTGGCCTGGTCCTTGGGCGGGGTGTAGCCCAACATGAACTGGGTGCGCAACTCCTCGGCGATCTGGGCGTAGATGTCGTCCACCGAGTCCTTCTTCTTGACCTCAAAGAATCGCCCCCCGGTCTGCTGAGCGATTTCCTGAAGGATCTTCTTGCCGTTGGGTCGATTCTGCTGCTGGCCCCTGGGGTAGCTGCCTCCACCTCCTGGATAGCCGCCGCCTGGATACCGCCCCCCGGGATAGCCACCTCCCGGATAGCCACCTCCCATGCCACCGCGCCGCCCCATGCCCTGGTTGTTATCGTAATCGTGGTCCTCGTGGCCTCCGATATATACGGCGTACACAACGGTTTCGGACTTCTGGGCCGACTCGATCGCGCTGTTCAGGGTCTCCTGGCTGCCCCGATCCTCTCCGTCGGTCAAGACAACGATGGCCTTACGGCCGGTCTGCTTCTTTTGGATTTCATCGCAGGCGAGAAAAATCGCATCGTAGAGCAGGGTGCCGGCGCCATGCGCCTTGTGGGAACCGGAGCCCTGGTCGCTGCTCTGGACGCTCTCGACCGCCTGCTGGGTGTCGATCAGTCCCACGGCTTTCTCCAACTTGGCGTGATCCGAGGTCAGGTCCTGGAGCAGCTCGACTTCGCGATCAAAGTGAATCACGAAGGCCCGGTCCGTCGGCCGGGTGATCATCTGGTCGAGGAAGCTGCGGCTGGCACTGCGCTCCCGGTCCATGTTGTCCCGCTCGCTCATGCTGGTATCGACCAGCAGACCCACGGTCAGGGGCAGGTTGGTCTCCTGGCTGAAGTAGCGGATCACCTGCGGCTTGCCATCCTCCTCCAGCTCAAAATCGTCCTTGGTCAGGTCACGGACGATCTTGCCCTTCTTGTCACGAACAGTGACGGGCAAAGTGACCACTTTCACATCGACGGAGAGGGTGGTGGTGGGCGTACCGGGCGTCGGGCTCTGGGCCGCAGGGGCCTGGGCAGCCGGAGCGGCGCTCGAGTTCTGGGACTGGAGCGCCGACGCCAGGAGAATCAGGCAGAGCAGTGGAAAGAATCGAAGAGAACCCATGCCAAAGTTAGACCACGTAGCCTACCCTCTTGTCATCTGACGGAGTAAGTTCGATCCGGGTTGACACCCTTAGATTGTGTTTTGGGCTCGGCGGAGAATATCCGCCAGATTCACGCTGTCGTGAGACTCGGTGCCGGGCTGGAGCGCCGGCGCAACCGCGACGGCTTCCCCATGCCCCTCAAACCAGGCGATGAAGGAGGACTGGGGGGCGCCGGAAAGTCTTTGCAGGTTGACCCAGGTGTAATAGGCGCCCATGTCCGCATCGACGAGCGACCCCACGGGATCGAGGACTGCCCGCTGTTGGATTCCAGAGAGCTCCTCGTCGGCGGATTCTTCTGTTTGCCGCGGCGCGAATTTTGTCAGGATGGTGAGCGGCCGCGCCCGGCGGAGCGCTTCCCTGGCGGTCCACTGTACAAACGTGGTGCTGTAGATCTGGGTCCCCGAACCTTCTGTCAAAACGCTGATGGCAAAACGGCTCAGAACAGGATCATCTGCCTCACGGTTCATTCCCACTTCGGATGGGTCGGTTTCCGCGAGACGAGTGCGCAGAGCTTCCACTCCAGCCTGGGAAGCGGAGACTTGCTGCATTTTGTGGATGAGCGCCTTACGCACTGGTTGCAGAGAGCCATAGGCTACCGAAGCGATCTGCTGGCTGGGCAAAATTCCCTGCAATCCACCGTCAATGCACCAATGGGCATAAGGGGAAGGGTGCGCCTGGCTGCGTGCAGCAACGGTATCCAGTAAGAGCTTATAGCTGCTACCGGTATCGACATGACTGTAGTAGACGCCGTGCGGACGCAGTTTGCGAAAGAGCGGATAGTTAGTATGGGTGATCTCTTGTGAGATCACTGCGATGCCAAGCCGTGGTGCGGGAGCGGCCACTTCGGGCACCGCGGTGTTGAAGGCTTTTATGTAGTCTTCTGCGGCCCTGCTGAAGTCATCGATCTGGTGTGTTGCCCAGAGATAGGCAGACAGGTGCTCGGAAAAGCGAGTGGGAGCGCTTATCCAGTCCATTGCTTCGAGTTCGGGAGACAGATTCAATTTCGCGAAGGAACTCATGGCGCTCGACAACTGGTCAGGGGTCAGACTTCCGAGATAGCGGAATTGGCGGTCGATTTCATCTCGTTCTGCTGGAAACTTCCAGTCGTAGACGATGACCTCTCGCAGGAGCAGGGGGAGAAATGCCAGCGGGAGCTGTTGAAACAAGGGAATGTTGCTGGTTGCGATCTGCTTCGCCTGAGGAGGATAGCTTTGGAACTGTTGGGCTTGGATCGGATGGGCAAGCATGCGCTATAGCACCTCCGGCAGAGCCTTGCCACGAGAGAGGTTTGGCGAAAAGCCGAAGAGCGCGCCGAGCGTGGGCACGAGGTCGGTCGACTCCACGGGACGATCGACGAGCACATTTTCCCTTACTCCTGCGCCTCGCACCATCATCCACGTGGTTCTCGAGAACGCATCGCCGGTGCGGTGATGCTGAAAGCCGTTGCCGCCGGCGGATGTATCCGAATCGCGGCCGAAGTCGGGGAGAATGAACATGGTTGTCTTGCCGGCATATTCGGGTTCGCTCTGAATCATCTGCCAAATCTCGGCGCAGAGCCGATCGGAGCGCTGGATCGCATCGACGTAGAGCGAGTACGTGCCTGCATGCGCGACATCAATATCGTGCAGGGTGATCCAGAGCAGGCTGGGCGCGAGTTGATGCATCAGCTGCCTGGCAATATAGACCGAGAGTTCGTCGGGGCTGCGCAGGCTGCGAGCGTGGGCGGCGAAATCCGTAACGGAGAGCTTCAACATTTGTGACATCTGTTGCAATTGCTGA
>JBEKNJ010000050.1:0-45831 GCA_049522955.1 Acidobacteriaceae bacterium | reverse complement strand
AGCAAATCGAAATCGGATCGCCGCACATTGAGATGTTGGTTGATCACCAGCCCTGCGAGATGCTGGCGCACGGAGGGTCGCATGATGCCCGTTTTGCGGTGCTGGACGGCAAAGCCTTCCTCCATCAGGATCGCCGCGACAAGCGTGGCAAAGCGTTCCGAAGAACGGCCGAAGCTGTCACCGCCGGAGAAAGCGAGGTCGTCCGCATATCGAGTGTAGAAGGCCCCTCCGGCTTGAGCCAGCCCGCTCAGGCGGAGGTCTAGACGGTAGCTGCAGAGATTCGCAAGCGAAGGCGATGTTGGCGCGCCCTGCGGCAGGTGCGGCCGGGAATACATGTTGCGCACATGCCAAAACTCATCTGGAGCAAGCGCGAAGCCGGGCTGCCTGATCACTTCACGCCACGCGCTGCGCGGCACGGAGTTAGTCGCGATCCCGCCCAGCAGGTCGGCCACCTGCTCCGGGTAGCCGATGGTCCGAAAAAAGCTCTGGACACGCGCTCCAGGAAAAGAGGGAAAGAAGTTCTCGAGGTCCATACGCAGAACGGTGCGCCGGCCTACATGCGGAGCAGCAAAGGTCTGGATCGAGCGGCCGCGCACAAAGCCGTGCACTGCGGGGTGCGATGGAATGTGGTCGAGGATGCCGGAGAGAATTCTCCGCTGCATTTCCTTCAGGTGGGGCTTCGGGGTTTCAATCAGGCGAATGCTGCCAGTGCGTTTCGCGAGCACGCGGTAGCGATAGTGTTCCAGGCGCGTCTGTGGCCGTTTGTAGCCGAGTCCTTTCAGGTCGGCGAACCATTGCAGTTCGGTGGGAGTAAGCTCGAGCCACTCCGCCAACCCTCCCACGGTTTCAATCCGAGGGACCGGCCAGGTTTCCGCAGCAGCAACCGGCTGCATCGATGGCGCCCCTGTGATCCAGTGCAGAATTCTGATCTTACTTCGATATTTCTGACAGGCCTCCACCAGGCCGGGATCAACGCGAAGAAAGCGAACCACTTCGCGGCGCCGTGGACGGATATGTCCAGCGAAGGTCTCGCGATAGCGTCCGACGAGGGGCCGAATCCAGCCCCAGTTGCGCCCGAAAACGTGCGCTAACCGGACAGCGACGGCATCTATCTCTTGCTCACCGGAGAGAATAGCCCCGGCCATCACGTTTAGGTGCGTGGAAGTGAGCATGGGATCAGGCGGCGGACGGCTCCAACGAGTCTTGCTCTGCATGAGCCGATCTGCGCATTCGCGCAGTGACGTTCATGCGATGGATTTGCCAGTTTCCACGATGCCCCAGGGTATCCCTGGAGAAGCCGGTTAGGGCCGGGCTTGGAGCGTCCGCCGTCGAGGCAAGAATAGCAGGTGACTGAATGAACAGGAGCGGGCATAGGTTTACCATGTTCAATCATCCTCAATTCCAGTCCTTGCCAGTGTCATCTGGTGGGGTGGAGACCTCACAACAACGTCCAATACACACGGCAAATGCAATTCACGCTCAGACAAACGTTTCGAATCTGCATTCAGCAGAAGACAGGACCGGCTCGTAATGACCACAACCATGACTAGCCTTGCGGCGAGAAGAGAGAGACTGCTGCGCTTTACGCAGACTCCATCTCCGGCGACGATCCTACGGATCGACACCTGATTTCGGAAATCCGCGGATTTCAGGAGAAGATTTGGGCGGAATGGTTCGGCTTTCCCGCAATGCGCATGGTGGACGGCCGCGTTCCTCTGCCAACAAAACCGGGCTTGGGGTTTGAGCTGAGCGAAGCCGCTTTAAACAAATATCCGTTCGGAGGCACCAAGCCGATGGAGTTCGTTTGGCATGAAGACGGTTCCGTCGCCGCGCTCTAGAGCATCAGCAACGGGACTGCCGCACTCCAAATCACCAGCCGTTCACCCGACGGTTTTGATCATAAGGTCCCTCCTTATCGCTTTGTGCGAAAGCTCCTATATTCCAGGCACAGCGGTTGGAGCCTGGCCGTCGGATATCGGTTGACGGTGCACGATTAATAAACTAAACTAATCAAACTTAGTCCATGAAGAAAACCATACAAACCGTGAATATCCATGAAGCGAAGACACAGCTTTCCAAGCTGGTTGATCAGGCTGTCAAGGGAGAGCCGTTCATCATCGCCAAGGCAGGCAAGCCCTTGGTCAAAGTTTGCGCACTTGATGCCCCCAGCTCAGAGCAAATGCGGCGATTGGGCTTTATGGCAGGGCAGATCGCCGTTCCCGATGATTTCGATACCATGGGGAGCCGGGAGATCGAGCATCTCTTCAAAGGTGAAGTATGAAATTGCTGCTCGATACCCATCTGCTTCTGTGGGCCGCGGGGCAACCCGGCCGACTCTCTCGAGCGGCCCAAAGGCTGATGAATGATCACCGCAATGAACTCATCTTCAGCGCAGCCAACCTCTGGGAGATTGCGATCAAACGAGGGCTTGGCCGCAACGATTTCCAGGTAGAGCCTCGTTTGTTGCGGCGCGGCTTGTTGGATAACGGCTATACCGAGTTGCCTGTCGCCGGTGATCACACCATCGCACTTGATGGACTTCCTCCCCTTCACAAGGACCCGTTTGATCGCATTCTGATCGCGCAGGCGATGGTAGAAGGCATCACTTTGCTGACCGTGGATCCGTTGATAGCCCAGTACCCAGGGCCCGTGCGGAGGGTGTAGGCATGTGGGACTCGCGCACTGTCAAGACCCGCACCTTCCATTTGGCGATATCAATGAGACTTCGGTTTTGCATCCTCACTCTCAGCCTTGCTGTTCTCACCGCTTGTTCAAAAGGTAGAGTAACCCAGCAGCCTACCCCTTCCGCGCCGCAAGGCGATTCAAGCTATATCGATGCGCAAGGCACCGCGCATATCGCCCGCGTTATTCCCTTGCCCAAAACCATCAGCCCACAGGCAGGGGAATACCTGTCCCGGCCCATACCAGACTCCGCGGTTAACCAGACCCTGGCGGAAAGGCGCGCGCGGACAGACGCGATGCAACTCCACGATTCCGAGCAGAACCGTGTCCTCTATCCAGTGAACATCGCGTCGTCCACGATCGCTGGAATACCCGTTCGCATAGTGACGCCGATCCATCCAATCCCAGCCGACAAGATGGATCGCGTGCTCATCAATCTCCACGGCGGGGGCTTTACCACAGACTCGGGTTCCCTCACCGAGTCGATCCCGATTGCCAACCTGACGCAGACCAAAGTGGTCGCGGTTCTTTATCGCCTCGCCCCCGAAAATCCGTTTCCTGCAGCCGTCGACGACTCGGTTGCCGTCTATAAGGAGTTACTCAAGACTTATAAGCCGCAACATATCGCCATCTATGGCGCGTCCGCTGGGGGCATCCTCACGGCCGAGGTTGCAGTTAAGATCAAACAAGTTGGACTTCCGCTGCCTGCCGCTTTAGGCATCTTTACCGGCACCGGCGACTTCAGCAGGCTGGGCGACACACAAGCGATCTATTCGGTCACGGGCCTCGCCGGGCATCTGAATCCGCCGGCGAATGGCGTGCAGTGGTTAGCGGATTATGTAGGCTCTACCAACCCCAAAGATCCCGTGCTATCCCCTCTCTACGCTGACCTGCATGGCATGCCGCCGACACTTTTTCTGACCAGCACCCGCGATATGATGCTGAGCGGTACCGCTATCCTGCACCGCGCCTTCCTGCGCGCAGGAGTAGACGCTCACTTGGCCGTCTTCGAAGCCCTCAACCACGGCTTCTGGTATGAGGCCAATCTACCCGAGTCCAAAGAAGCCGATGAAATGATCGCCCATTTCTTTGACGCGCATCTCGCCCCAGCCAGGTAGTCGCTACTCTCAAGGTTGCGAGCGCGTGTGTTTTTTGCTTGCCTGCTCCGAAAGCGGCTTGCCCCAATAGATAAAGCTGCCGAACCGGGTTGCGGTCACGATATCCATCGCGCCATCGTGGTTTAAATCGACCGCCAATACGTCGGAACCCGCGCCGCTATGGTTGTCGATGAGGTGTGGAACCAACAGCGCGCCTCCCGGTGCCTTCGGATCGCGCACCGTCTTGTACCAATAGAGCACGGGGGAACCGCGTGGGTCGGGGTCAATGTTGGTATCCAGATGAGAAAAATATCTCTTGCCCACAATGAAATCCGGAATGCCATCTCCATCGACGTCGGCGAAGGTGGATCCGTGTAACTCCGAGAAGGTGACCCCGCCCGCGTTCTTTGTCGAGAAATCATCCATGACCATGTGCTCGACGAAGGAAATCTTTCCCTGCGAATCTCTCTTCTGCTCGAACCATGCCAGTCCCCACCCATGAGCGTTGAGGGAGGTGACCACATCATTGAGGCCGTCGCCGTTCACGTCATACACGGCCATTACGCTGCCACCCATCATCCCGCGGCCGTAGCGACCGAAGACCTCTGGATGGTAGGTCCAGCTTTCCTGATTGCTGCCCGCCGGCGGTTGCTCCCACCATCCGTACGGGTCGACGATGTCCATGCGGCCATCGCCGTTGATATCGCCAACCCCGATCCCGTGACCGGCTCCGTAGCCTTTTTCTGACACGTTATGAATGATCCAGGGTCCGGTGGGATTGGCAGGGTCGGGCTTGGCGTAGCGAACGTATCCTTCACCGGAATACACCAGTTCCGGCTTGCCATCACCATCGACGTCTCTCAGGACGGCGATTTCGCTTTGGACGGTTTTGACCACAGTAAACTTGTCCCAGCGCCGTCCCTCTCCTTTTGGATTAACGTACAGTTGAACCCCGGGGCCGCCTCCGAACATGACCGTAATGATGTCGGGCCAGCCGTCTCCGGTAAAGTCCGAGGCAAACTCCATCGTGTCATCGGTAGCAAACTCGGTGGTCGGACTTGAACTCTGGCCAAGGTAGATCTCTCTGGACTTCAGATAGTCGGGTCCGTAGTAAATGTATGGCCCCGAGACTACGTCCAGAATGCCGTCATGGTTGAAGTCGGCCGCGGCGGAACCCCAGCCATAGTAGAAGTCGCTCAGACGCTGCTTGCGAAAGTCCTTGGACACTTCTTCTGGCTCACGAACCTTTAAACCAATGTCGGCCAGGGCAACGGACCTGAAGCGTACTTCCCCGCTTCCTCCGGCGTAAAACGCAATTGGACCGTAACCCTCCTCACTGACCGCTCCGATCTCATGACCATTATTGAGAAATGTGCGGATGATATTCGCGTCCAGGAAGACTTCGACCTGGTTCCAGTCGTTAGGCCGCATCTTCGTGTCGTCGGGCTGGAAAGGCAACGGCACCGTAGCTCCGCCCCTACGAAATCCCCCTCCACCCTGCGTTTGTGGATTGGTGGAGGGCGGAGGAGCAACACGCACCAGACCGCCACCGCGACGAAGCTTGCTCCGCTCGAGGATCTGCCCCTGGGCGTCGATGGTCACGTCATAGGCTTGAAGATCCGGATCGCTCAGCTCTACATAGGTTCCTTTCAAACCGCCGTCGGAGGTTTTCTCTGCACGGAAAAGGACGCCAGTGATGCAACCGCTGCTGCAGCGGTACTCCGCGTACAACCCGCTGTCCTGGTATGCATGATCGAGCACCAGCCAGCCACCGGCTCCTGCCTGCTTGGGCGTTCCAACGATTTCGCCTTTCTCAACACGCCAATCCGCCCGTCCAAATGTGTGCCAACCGTTCAGACTCGACCCGTCTACTTTGATATCAGGACGAAAGGAAGGACCAGACGCAAAAATAGGCGTCGCCCAGATCAAGAAAAACCCCACGACCAACAACCTATATCTCTTTCTCATAATTCTCTTCCCCTCTATGGCAGAGAGTAGGCGAGCAAGCGGCCAGGGGCCGCATCCCCGTGGACACTTCCGGAGGCAAACACCGCCACGTACTGCTTGCCGTTCTTGCCCTTCCAGGTGATTGGGATTGAGTTCACATCTACGCCCAGATTGGTCACCCACAGTTCCCGCCCCGTTCGAGAATCAAACGCCCGGAACTTGCCGTCGAATGTGGCACCAATGAAAACAAGTCCGCCGGCGGTTGCGATCGATCCACCGTTGGTCGTGGGCGTACCTGTCTTGGGCACCCCGAGCTTATCCAACTCCTCGAATGACCCCAGCGGAACTCGCCAAGCGATTTCTCCCGAATTGACATTCACCGCGACCAGTTCTCCCCATGGCGGTTTCTGGCACGGCCAGTGTTTCGCGCCGTCCCAGAAGTAGTCACCCATGTGGGGAGGTGCATTGTCTGGGCCCACGCGTTGATAGCCTTTGCCATCGGCACGCAAAACCAATTTATTGAAATTCGCCAGATTCTTTGTATCAACGAACACGTACCCCAGCGTGGGATCGAAGGATCCGCCTCCCCAATTGGTTGCGCCGGTCCAACCGGGAAAAATAACGCGAAGCTTGGGACCATATTGCGCGAACGGACCGCCCGCCAGTGCTCCGCCTTCCATGGCCAGGAGATCCCGGCAATATTTCTCGTGTTCGGGAGTTATCTTAGCGATCTCATCCGGGGTAAAGGTATTACGCGCAAGGGGTGGTGGTTTTGACGGAATTGGCTGGGTTGGCCAGTTCTCATCGCCCGGAGCCGCATTGTCATTCGCGACGGGGACTTCGTTCACATCGAAGATCGGCTTGCCGGTCAAGCGATTGAACACGAAAAGATATCCTTGCTTGGTGATCTGCGCTACGGCTGGGATCTTCTTGCCGTTCTGAGTGGTCGTGATCAGGATCGGCGCGGAGGCAAGATCGTAATCCCAATTGTCGTGATGCGTCGTCTGAAAATACCATTTCAACTTACCGGTAGCGGCATCCAGGGCCACAAGCGTAGATCCGTAGAGATTGGAGCCTTTCCGATCGCCGCCATAAAAGTCTGTGTTCGGCGTCCCGATGGGAACGAAGGCCATGCCTCGTTTCACGTCGACAGTAATAAAGCTCCACGAATTTACTCCCGCGCGGCTCTCCCACTGCCCCTCCTGCCACACCTCGTGATTGGCTTCGCCGGGCCGGGGCAGGGTGTGAAACGTCCAAACGAGTTTGCCGGTACGCATATCCCACGCGCGGATATCGCCGGTTGCTCCAAAAGTGGGCTGTTCCCCTGGGCTTGAGCCTGTGATCACCAGTTCTTTGTAGAAACTTGGCGGAGAAGTAATGGCATATCGTGCCTTAGGAAATTTCTCGGTGACGCCAATTCTAAGATTGACCAAGCCATCGGCGCCGAAGGCCGGATTAGGTTTGCCCGTCTTTGCGTTCAGGGAGATCAGCCAGCCATCGAGAGTTCCAAAGACAATCGCCGGCGTATATCCTTTTGCTCCTGGCCAGTAAGAAACACCGCGCAAGGCCGGTGAGTGCTTACTCTCGTACTCCCAGATTTTTTGTCCCGTGTCAGCCTCAAGGGCCACGATCCGGTTGTATGCAGTCGACGTGTAGAGGACATCGCCCACCACAAGCGGGATCGATTCAGAGAACCCCGGTGACGAACGTCGACCTGGTTCGGGAGCAGGATTGGCGTGGTTGGTGATAGGAGCTGTTGCGGGCGGCGCATCCGCCTTCGCAGTATCAAATTGCCACGCCAGCCGAAGCTGTTCTACGTTGGTCGTATTGATTTGCTTCAAGGGTGAAAAGCGCATGCTCCCGGGATCGTGACCGAACATCGGCCAATCCGTTTGAGCACTGACTCTAGCCAGAACAAACAGGTAACAGAAAACGATAACGCCGAGCCGGTATTTATACTTCATCCATTTTCCCAGAGTCCCTCAAACGAACACAGTCCAGTCACGACGCAAAGCCCGAAGAAGAAACCGCGCGGATCCTTCTTCGGGTTTCACGCCGGTTGTTTCGTTACGTCAAAAGACAACCCGTGCATGCATCGTGATTTGCCGGGGATCAAAAGTGCCTACTCCCATAGTGCCAAACGTGCTGCTGGTACCCAGTCCGGGGATCAACCCCGTGCCGGGACTATTTACGAGGTTAGGATTACCGAGACTACCGACGAAGCTGGTGTTGTTGGCGCCGTTGAACTCCGTGTGGTTCAGCAGATTCGAGGCCTCTGCGGCCACCTCCAGCTTGAATCGCTCGGTGACTGAAAAAGTTCTCCTGAGAGTGAAGTCGACGTTGAAGCGGCTTGGTCCGCGAACGTAGCCGCTTGTCTGTGCAGCGTCTCCATTCCAGTATTGATTTGGGACAATGCTTCCGTTCGGAGTCGTCAAGGTCTCTCCGGTGAAAGCGCAGGCATTGTATTTAAGGAAGCTGTACTTTTGTGGAGTGACGGTCTTTCCGCAGGGTAACGTCACCGTCGTGCTTCCGTTGTACCAGTGCTGGAGGGCTTGGGGCACCTGCAAGGCCTGGCCTGGAACTCTGTCTATGCGGGAAGTGATGGATCCGTCGTTGTTCATGGAAATAGTAAACGGTAACCCACTCTGGGCGACAATCACTGAGCCCGTGGTCCAGTCACCGAGGACGGCCCGTCCGATTTTGTTGCTGAGGGCAAAGGGTCCATTCGCGCCAAACGGAGAAGCGTAGGTCACTGTTGCGACGACCCGGTGAGGCATGTCAGCCAGTCCATAATTCCTGTTGAGACTGTTATTGATCAGGTCTGGAGTGCCAGTTGTTCCTCCATAGTTGACACCCTGTCCATCCTCAATGCCGGTGGTGGTGAAGTCGAGTTCTTTACCCCATGTGTAGTTGACGTCGAGAAAAAGTCCAGAGGAAAAGGCGTGCCTCAAGCGCGTTTGAAAAGAGTTATAGCTGGCGAATCCGGTGGATCCGTTCAGGCCCCCGCCAAAGAGAAGAGGATAAGGCAGCAAGGTGATGTATTGCTGTATCGTGCTCCCGGCCAGACTCCCCTGGAAGGGCAGAAGTGCGCCCGAAGTTGGCTGGTATGGGTTGGTAACCAGAACGTTTGCCGGATTAGTGGCGCCATTGCTGTTAATGTATTGCGTCTTCCAGGCTCCTAGTGTGCTCGCGGGCACATTCTGGAGATCTTCAAAAGCAAGGTTTCGCGTCGTCAGATGGTTCGAGAACGCTCCGCTCCATCCCAATGCGAATAACCACTGGCCCTTGGGGCCAAACGATTGTTCCAGGAATACATTGCCCTGTTTGGCGATTTGATTCTTGAGATGCCGGTCAAAGTATGCTTCGCCAACTCCGTAGGTTTGCGGCGCAGCCGGGTTGTTGCCGGTTGCGGCGACGAGCGGCGCTGCATCTGTAAAGCGTGAGGTTGGTACGCCATTGGGAGAAGTGCCGTACGGTAACGCAAGGTTGCCGGGAGCAAAAGTCGACTCGCCGTAATCGTTCGGGCTGGAGAAATATCCGGTATTGCTGGGCAGATAAGTGATACCGAAACCACCGTGCACGACCAGCCCCGAATTGAACTGGTACGCAGCACCGACGCGTGGCTGAAAATCGTGATATTCCGTGTCCCAAAGATTGCGGCTGTAGCCCTGCGTTCCCGGAAAATCGATGCGCCCCAGGGTTCCAAAAGAGTTTGTCTTGGTGAAGTCATAGCCGGCCAGCCGGTTGTAGCGTTCGGTCGGGCCGGGTTGGAGATCCCAACGCAAGCCGAGATTGACCGTTAGCTTGGGCGTAGCCCGCCAGTCATTCTGCGAATAAACTGCGAAATACTTTGCCGCGTAGGCCGGCTTGAGGTTGGCACCCGGCCTGACGAACCAAACGCCCTCTCCCACCAACATGGTTGCGCCATTGATACCACTCTGCAACGGAGAAGTGTTTCCCGGTGCTGAGCCGCCATTCGCCGTGTTGAATTCGAACGTATAGTTCCCCCCTGGATCATTCGCGCAGCACCCTCCGATATTGGTCGATGCCTCTTCAAAGTCGGTATAGTTTGCCGTGATCACTCGATATTCCGATCCTGCCTTGAACGTCCAGTCGCCGTGCACTTTAGTGACGCTGCCGTTGACGGCCTGGCTGATCTGACTCTCCGTTTTGTTTGCAAATTGACCGCCAGAGAGAGCTGACCAGTTACTGCCGCCCCCCGAACCAGAACCAATATTTGGGTTCACTACCGGAGAAGCGCCTGGAAGAGCGAAAATCGCCTGCGTGGCTGAAGGAATGCCGAACTGGTCGTACTGACTAAAACCCGAATGGTTTCCCGCTATGGCGATGGCATGGGTTCGTGTTACGCCGTAGCGCACATCCACGAACAAGGTGGGATTGATCACGACCGCGTCCCCAACCTGGGCGTACGGGTTGGTGTCTTTCGTGGTCGTTGGCGCATCATTGAATCCCTTGGTCGCATATTTGCCCCAATAATACGGTTGCAGAATCGTGCCGAAGTCGAATCCTCCATTCCCATAGATAGAGTGCCGCCCGAGTTTGTAGTCGATCCGGTTGTTGAGTGTTTGCCGGCGGACCGTGTTCACCACGGTTGAGGTGAAGTTGTTGGTGTTGTACACGTCATCCGGTGTCCGGTTGGGCATGGGATAGAAACCGTAGATGAGGAGAGCCGCTGGGTCTGGATTTGGGATGATGGCGTTGGGAAACGGAGCTCGCTGATAGAGGTTGCTGCCTTGTTGAGTAACGCTGAACGGGTTGAATAGCTGGGCGGGAGAGGCCACTCCATTTGAGTTCTGTTGGAAAGTCTGGCTGAAATTCCCCACACGCTCCAGGGCGGTCGGCACAGTTTCCAGGTAGGTTTGGCCTTGATTGAACCTTAAATAGTGATAGCTGGAGAAAAAGAACAACTTGTCTTTGAGAATCGGGCCTCCCAGGGCGCCGCCGAAGTCATTTACCTTAAAGGCCGGCCGGCGAATCCCTTCCTGGTTGTTCCCCCAGGTATTTGCGTTCAGGGCCTCATTTCGTATCAGGTAGGAGCCTTGGCCGTGGAACTGGTTGGTCCCGGACTTTGACGTGATGGCCATCACACTCTGGCCATGACCGTAGTCCGCGGTAAAGTTGTTGTTGATCACCCTCACTTCCTGGATTCCCTCTTCGTTGGGGATGATCGATGCTTCGTTGAACCCGTCGCCCATGACGGCGAGTCCGTCCAACTGAATGTCATTTTCATAGGCCCGGCCGCCGTTGACACCGATTGCGGAAAACTCCGACCGGCCGGCGACACCGATGCCAAAGGAGTTGAGGGTCTGACTGCTTGCGGTCTCGTTCCGAGGCTGCACTCCGTTTTGCAGCGTGGTGTAGTAGAACGGATTCTCTGTGATATTTGGGATCACATCGATGACTTGCGCGCTGACTCCGGCGGAAACGGTGCTGCTATCAGTTTGCAGTTGCACCTGTGACGCCGTGACCTCGACCTTTGCCGTCGCCGATCCAACTCTCAGAATGGCGGCTACCCTGGCCGTCGCCGCCGGATCCAAATGGACGTCGTTCTCGGTAAACGTCTCAAAGCCAGCCTTGGTTACGGCGACGGAATAGGTTCCATCTTCCAGGTAGGGAACGGTGAAGAGACCCGCCCCGTTGGTCTTCGTTGTGTAAGAGACGTTGGTGGCGGAGTTGGTGACAGTAATTTCAGCGTCGACGATTGCGGCTCCGCTCGAATCCACCGCGGACCCCGTAATCGTTCCCGATCGGATTTGCGCATTGCCGATGGCAGCAAGTAAGGAAAAGCAAAGGAGTACGCCTGCGAACCTACGATTTTTGAACATAACTGACCTCCGAATACAAAATTGGCTCAGAGACCCCGGTCGAAGGTTCGATCGAAGGCCCGAGACCAGAACGTGTTGTTTTTTTGAGTATTCAAACGGTCACAACCATAGGCTGCAAAGAAAACCTTTGGCAACGTTAGAGTCAGCTTCTAACGTCCGCGTATCTGCTTGCAAACAAATGGCTTGTAACTTACGCGGCAATCTAACGGTGGCTACCTGTCTCGAAAAAGCGTACTTCAGGGGCTAAAAATCGTTGCGCGTTATCCAATGCGCGTCTCAGACTACCCACAGATGCGCGATATCCGGGTCATGCTCAGCGTGATTGTGGTCGTCTTCCATGGCGAATGCGGCGAAGGAATTAGTGCCATCTTCTTCCCCCGGCCATGGTGAATGAGCAGTGATTGATCCCCAACGAGGCAGCTGAGCCTTTTTTTTCGCGCAGCCCTTTTCGTTGCGAATGGTTCAGGACTCAGGTTCGACTTCGATAGCATTGATGATTCGGGGAATGTTGGCTGCGCAAGCCCACACACGTTGCTAATAGCGCTCGGACGGTAGGCCGCAAAAGAAGCCTTTGGCAACGTTAGGGTCGCCTTCCAACCTTCCTGTATCAACATGTAAACAAATGACTTACAGCAAGCCACGGGCTAACGGTAGGGTATGTTTTGTGGCTACTGCCGAGGAGTAGGCCTTCCCCGTGCACTGAATGCTATAATCGCCGTCGCCGAAATCCCCTATGGAATCAACTGCCCAAAACGGCACTCTGCTAGCAAAAATTGTGGAGACCGAAAAGGATTTTGCCCGGTTGCAGCAACACCTCAAAGAAGTGATTGAGGGCGAGGCGTTCAAGGGCAGCCATCGCAGCGGTCAATTTCTCTCATACATAGTGGAAGAGTCGATAGCGGGCCGTTTCGCAGCATTGAAAGAGCGGGTTATCGGCGTAAAGCTGTTTGGACGGTCGCCCTCATACGACACCGGTGAGGACGCGATTGTGCGCGTGACCGCGAGCGACGTCCGCAGACGATTGCTGCAACATTACGGAAAATACGGGATCACTTCCGAATTTCGAATCAGCCTTCCCTTGGGGTCGTACATACCGGAAATCACCAGGGAGCCGCAAAAGACGGCGAACCTTCCCGATCCAGTGCCTGCCGTCGAGGTTCCGGTTACCACGGCAGAACCCGTTCCGGAACCACACATCGTTCGGCCTGTCGAAACACCCCCTGGCCGCCCTGGAAACAAATGGCTGCTTTTCGCTGCTCTGGTCATCGGATGCAATGCTGTCATGTGGGGAATTTTCTGGAGTCATTTTTCTCGACCAGCCGACGCGCCGGTTTCCATCCTTCCGTGGTCAGCATTTTTTCAGTCTCAGCGTCTCACCAGACTGATAACCAGTGACCCTAACATCGTCGACATCCAGGAAGTGACAGGCTCACCCGTGTCCCTCTCGGACTATGCGAATCAACGGTACATTCCCAATGTGAATTCCCTCTCGCCCCAGGTGATTTCCTTCTGCAAATTCGTCCTTCGTGGAGACAAGGCTGCAGGTGTGGACGCAAGAGTCATAGCCGGCATCGCCGGACTGGCTCAGAGGGCTTCAAAAAAGATTAGTGTGCAAGTGGCTCGAGACGCCCGGCTGTCCGACCTATACACCGACGACAACTTCATTTTCCTGGGAAGTCCGCGCTCTAATCCCTGGACAACCCTCTTTAATGATCAATTGGACTTCAGGTTTGCCTTCGATGATGACTCCCATCAGGAAATCATTCGAAACGTGCATCCACGTCCGGGCGAGTCTTCTTCCTACGTACCTTCCGCGAAGGGGTGGGCCACAGGTCAGTCTTTTGCGACCATCAGCTTCGTTCAGAACCCGGGCAGGGATGGACAGGTCCTGATTTTGGCGGGCGCGAATGGAGAAGGTACCGAAGCGGCGGGTGAATTAGTTACGAATGTGCCAAGGCTCTCGGCCGCTTTGCAGCATTGCGGCATTTCGTCAGCCACTCCGGTGAGGCATTTTCAGCTTTTGTTGCGACTGAACACAATGGCCGGTTCCCCGAGCAATGTTGACGTGCTCGCATGCCATGTCTTGCCGGGTAGTGCGCCGCGATAGCTTCGTCCCTTGGTTCGGAAGACTGCTCCTACACGTACTTGATCATCCGCATAAAGCCATAATCCATGTGCAATTGATGATGACAGTGAAAGAGGGTGGGCCCCGGGTTGTCCGCTACAAAATCCACCTCGATGCGCTGATAGGACTCGAGGTTGATGACATCCTTCATGATGCCTGCTGACCCTCGGTTCCCAATCTTTACAATCTCAAAGCTGTGCCGGTGCAAATGCACCGGATGCGCCTCATTGCTCTTGTTCAAGAAAGACAGTCGGTACCGCTTTCCGTGTTCGACCTCAAGCGGGAGAATTTCCGGGTACGTCTGGCCATTGATCGTCCAGCGATCCAGCGCGCCCCCACTGCCGGCAATCTTCTCAAAGACCATCGGAAACGTCTGATCCGGATTGACTGCGGTAGCGCTCCTGCCAAACTTCGTGTAACCCCAGTCGTTTTCTTCCGTTTCCGTCCATGACGCGGGGCCCGTACAGCCCGCGTATTCGATCGTCAGTCCGAGCCCGCTTGCTCTCTCCGCATCATTCTTCGATCCAAGAATCCACACCCCCGGGGCGTTCATCTCCACCATGGCATCCACACGCTCAGCGACCGCAATCGATAACGTAGAAACAGCTCGCGGATTGGGCACCGGGTTGCCGTCCAACGCGAGCACCGTGAACTGATGCTGTGGCAAAGCAAGCAATACGTTCTGGGTTGCGCTGGCATTGACAAAATGGAAGAGCACCCGCTCTCCCTGGCGCACGCGAAGCGGTTCGCCGGCGCCCAAGACCTTGTCATTGAATGAGGCATACTTATACCGAACCTGGCAGCCAGTGGACTGAGCGCCCATCTCCATCATGCTCGGTTCCCAATGATGAATGGCGAGGAAAACCTCCCGGTCGTAGGCCCCCGTATCTTGCTTTGGCTGTATATAGAGGAAGCCGAACTGGCCCGAGTAGGAGGCGCGACTCAGATCTACCGTTTTTGCATCGACCTTCGCCGAAGTGTGCGCGTGATACCACCTGGAACCGGAAGGGCCGGGATTAAAGCTGTATCGCACTTTTCCATGGGGCGGGATCATGGGCGACCCCTCCTCCATCGCACCGTCGTCCCTGGAATCAATCGCCAGCCCATGCCAGTGGACCAATTCTGGGTGATCCGTGTCATTGTAGGCATCGATGGTTACAGGTACTCCTGCTTTCAAACGGATGAGTGGACCGGGAACACTGCCGTTGTAGCCCAGCGTCTTGACCAATTTGCCGGGACCCAATTCCACGCTGACGGGCGCGATGCGGAGTGTGAAGTCGGCGTTCTGAGCCTGGTCTGCGAGTACTCGCGGTGAGTTCTGCTTCGCAAGCACCGCAGCACAGACCACACCGGCGGCGCCCCTGCTGGCACGGGAGAGGAATTCCCTACGATTCATTCTTCGCTCCAGAGTATTGAGAGATCGTTACAGGCAGCCGGATATCACCGGCGCAATAGACTCGCCGCGGATTCCTCATGGAGTATTCGATCGATCGTCGTACCTGCCTCATCCTTCACTCTCTGACAAGCGCGAGCGACGAAGCCGCTCATGTTTGCCACCGCGAAACTCACGCCGTAAAGATTTCGTAGCGGATGAACCCCGGGAAGTGAGCGCGGATACCCTGATGCCAGCCAGCGCGGTCTTGGATGAGCCTCGAGATAAAACGCGTCCCTGGGGCAGTCCCAATCGACACCCACGCCGATAACACCCGGCAGACTTCCTGGGAAAGCTGGCAGAGACTCCATTTCGACGGCTGCAATCACCGCCGTACCGGATTCTTCAGCGAGCTGAATGAGACTGGTCATCTGGGCCTCGTAGGCATCGTTTGCTGTACCGAGGCTCAGGTTGATGACGTCCATCCTATGGTCGATTGCCCAGCGGAACGCGCTTGCTAAGGACTCAATATTGGTACGCAACGAGCGGTAATAGACCTTGACCGCGTAGAACTCGGCGTCTGGGGCTTTTTCTTTGATCGCAGCAAGAACGGCCGTGCCATGTCCAAGAACATCGAGGTAAGAATCATCCTCGCATCCTATGGCGGTTCCGCCCGCGACCCCATTCACATGGGGGTGATTCGGATTGACTCCGCTATCGATCACGGCGACGCGAACACCTTTACCCGTCCACTGCGCACTCTTCTCTCCGGGCTTTTGCGCCGCCTGGCCAGGTTCATTCATCCTGTTATTGGGCCCCTCCGGAGGTGGTGGCTGTTGTGGCATCTGGCTCCCTGGCCAACGTTACGATACGGGTGGTGAGGTCCTTATTGAGAAACAGCAGTTTTTCAGACTTGAGTGTCTGCGCATTGAAGATCTCCAGCGTAGACCCGGAGCCATATAAGTACAGCTTGGTACCATCCCCGCTGATGCCGAAGCTGAATGTCGTGCGGGCTTCAAGTGGCGCTCGATTGATCACGCGATGAGTTTGAAGATCCCAGGTCCACCATTCCGTAGTACGATTTCCCGCCGCTCCAGTATACATAACCGAATAAGCCAACCTCTTTCCTGGCGCAACCATAAAGCCGATCATCGGTAAGTCAGCTCCGATCGGCGTATAAGTCACCTTACGAGTCGTCATATCCAGGGATGCCAGTCCCAGAGTGCCCTTATGAACGATCGGATCTACCGAAACGAATAGCGACGTTACGCTCGTTGCGCCATCGTAGGGATCGTCCCCCGCGGTCAGCCGATAGGGTGAGGCGCCCGGATAGGGCGGCTTGGCCAGTGGAATCCGGTCCACGATGGTAAAGGAGCTTAAATCCATAATCATGATATCGTCGTCAAAAACATAGAGAAACTTTCCATCAGGAGAGACCTTGAAGGTCGCTCTAAATCCGAAGCCGGTGTCATATTCCTTAGGAAAATCAAAGGTCTTTGCCACGGCCTTCTTACTGAGATCGATCACCACAAACTTTGGCGGATCCAGGTGATACTCATTCTTGTCTTTGCGGATCATGCGAAGAGTCGAATACAAATAGCGGCCATTCGGGTCGACCGCGATCCCCGAGAAACGAGCCTGCGCTCCCTCCCCGTTGAACCAGTTGCGGGCGATCGCAGTCACCCTTGCCTGGGTGTGTTCATCGGTAAGATCGATGGTGCCGGTAACTTTGCGAGTAGCGAGATCGACGATCTCGATGGTCATTCTGGTATTGATGATGTAGAGCTGCTTCTGATCGGCGGAGAGGGCGACTGTCCGAGGTGTTCCACCCAACTGAATCTCGCCCACCACCGCATCCTGGTCTTCATCGATGATCAGCAGCTTGTGGTCAAGCGTGCCAATGTATGCAAGATGAGGCGAAGCTGAGGCTTGAAGCACACCGGCAAATAAGAGGACAACGGTTACGACCCATAGCTTATTCAAGATTCGAGTCACAGTAGCGCACCTATTCGGATTAAGCCAGGGATTCTCTAGGGAAAGATGATGTCTATCTTGCGCCAGTCATTTGCCGCTGAGGAACATTTGTCAGTCCAATCCGGCGCGTTGTTCAGATGATCGGGTACCTGTGCCGGCCACCCACATCCCAGGTAGCAATCGAACAAGTCACGCTCCACAGGCTGGCAAAGTCCCGCGGTCCCACCGGATATATCAATCTCCCATCCTGGAGTGAAGTTCAGCGTGCAGCCCATTGGGTGATAGACCTTTCCGGCAACCGCGTCAGCGCGATCTTGTAACGCAACCAGGTCGCCTCTCGCGGCTTCTGCCTGCAGGGCTACTTTCCGGGCTTTCGTGTTAATCGCTCGCAAGGATCCCATGTCTAGTTCTCGTTGAACCGGTTTAGAAAATCGGGATTGCGGGTCGCGATCTCTCCGTAGATCTGGAGACATACATCGTTCCACCCGCGGATCCAATCGCAGTAATGAAGGTTGGCCGCGCTGGTGTTACCAGTGTGGATGAATGCTTCGTGATAGCAGCCCCCGGCACACACAGGACGCGCCCAGCAAGTATGGCAATCGTACCGGGCGCCGATGTGGTGGGTGTTCAGGAATTCCTGGCGTGCTTCGTGGTCGATCCCCTCTTGAATGGTGCCCATCTTCCCGACGGGTGAATCTACAAAACGGTGGCAGAGACTTATATTGCCTTCAGTACCCACACCCAGCAGGCCTAGACCGGCCCCACACGCATAGGCCTTGCTGATCCCGGTATGCAATTCCTTGATGGTGTCGCTGGCGTTGGTAAATCCATGCTGCTTTCCCTTGAGCGCGTAGTCTCTGTATTCCCAGGCGAGGGCCGCGAATTGGTCCAGCACATTGTCCATTTTCTGGGGGCCAATCGAGTAGAGCCGGTTTGGACTCGCCGTCGCGGGAGAGAAGCCTGCGGCGTCGAAACCAATCTCTTCCGTCAGGTGCCTGTAAATGCGGCATACATCGCTGACTCCGGAAGTGAGCGTAACACGCGCCCCTATGGAGTTCGTGCGATGACGCTTGAGGAGCTTTTTGATGTTGGGGACAATTACGTCGTAGCTTCCCTTCCCGTTATGGAAGACGCGCTGCCTGTCGTTGAGTTCCCGATCGCCGTCGATGCTTACCGTGACACCGATGTGATGTTCTGAGAGAAACTCGATGATCTCTTCGTTCAACAGCGTCGCGTTGGTGGTAAGGCTGAACTCAATCTTCTTACCCACCTCAGAAGCACGCCGCCGGGCGTAGATAACGGTGCTGCGCATGACCGGGAAATTAAGCAGGGTCTCTCCGCCGAAAAAGGTAACGTGGATGCTGGGACGGCTCCCGGACTCCTGCAGCAGCATCTCGACCGATGCCTCCGCGATCTCGGCATGCATATACTTCTGCTTGCCCGCGGTTTGTGCGATGCGATCATCGCTATATTCATAGCAATAGGTACACGCGAGGTTGCATTGGTTGGTGATGTTCAGGACCACACGCTGGAGCGGAAACTCCTGCAATGGGACCGGCGGCATCGGCTTGCGCCCGTCCGGAGGGGCGATGGCCTCCAGATCGACTAACTCATCAATGGCGTCGGCCACCGCCGCATAGCTGTAACCACGTTCCATAAGTCTCTGGACGATCGCCGGCTGATCCAGCGCTTCTTCTTCAAGCAGGGTGAGGATCTCTCTACCGATGCCCTCCAATGCAAAGATCGAACCGCTGGGAACGAGATACCAGAAGTCGACGCCGGCCGCGGAAAAGCTGTGGTGTTCCCCGGCGCGATAGGCGGGTACGAGGTGCTCTATTACCGTGCTCATTGTGAGACCTCCGGTTGATCGTAGCGAACGTAGGTTGGAATCGTAACCACAAGGTAGGAGCGCGCCTTGAGTAAGTCGCCTTCAGGCCCCTTATACAACGCATCTACCCAAACATCTCCCCAATTCTCTGTCGGATAGTTATTCGCCTGCTTTTGCCTTTTCGGATTTGGACCTTCCAGGGCGGGAGTGAACAACCCGCAATCGTCGATGGAGCCTACATAATTCACATCGTCATCATTGGGCGTGGAGTAGAACTCCTCAAGAGACCAGGCCGCGGGAACCGGTCCGAGCGCGAAGTCATCGGCCGTACCGGGGAGCCCGTCTGGTCCATTTGCATACCCAACAGCCTCGAACTGGGTAAACTGCTTGGCTGTGATGGTGCCTCCCAGGCGAGCAAAGCTGGCGTCCGGTGCCACCTTGATATAGCTCACTTTGTCGTATACCGCGAACGTCTCCGGGGCGCTTTTGCCGCTTACCGAAACTTTGTGCAAGGCCGCAGGAAGGCCGGGAGCGACGTCTACCTGAACCTCTACCTCGTCCGCGGTAGCGTGCAGGACTTTGCTGACCTGCACGCCCTGGCCGAGATCAAAGTCGCCGGATTGCAACTTAGAAGGAAGATTGGCTCCATAGATGCGCATCGCCTGCGTTGAGGGCGAGCGCAACGATGACTTATCCACTCCGAGAATGACAGTCTCATGGCCCAATCGAGTTAGCTGCACATCCAAACCGAATTCCTGGTAGCCTCCCCAGAACCAACGCCCTTGCATGGACCCTCCGTCCTCGGAGAGAAGCATCGCCTCGCGGGTATCCGCGGGGAACCCTGGGTCAGCCTTAGTGTCTGATGGAGAGCTGGTCGAATGTCCTCGCCAACTGTACCCGGTATAGAGCACGCCTTTCCCCGTTCGTTTGACCACCTGACCATCGGGGTAGTGTAGAACCGTCGTGGTCACGAAATCGCACGAAGTAGGGCCAGCCGCTACCGTCATTCGCCCGTAGATTCGCCCTTTGCCAGCCTGAGAGGCGCTCACCAGCCATGTACCTATTAGCTTGGGAGAATGGGTCTGTGCCTTCCATGCGGTCCATTCCGGGGTGATGAGTGGTTGATTCTTCGCCAGATATTGCAAAGCCGTATCCAGGGGATAGGTAGCTGCCACAGTAGCGGACTGAGGATACTGCAGCATGGCATAGCCGGTGCCACCCTGCGTCACCGACACGGGCAGATCCGCAGGGTTGACGTAGCGCCGATTAGGCCGGAACACCGCGGTTTCCGCGCCCGGGAAGAGCGCCATGTGGGTATTGGCCAGCTTGATGTAGTCCGCCGCTGTACGTCGTTGCAGGAGCGCGCGGCCGACAGTATGGCAATAGTTGCAGGTACGCTGTAAGGCAGCGGGCGTGCCGCTTTCCTCTTCCTGGGTGCCGAAGAGGCGATGCTCTGCATCCCAGAAGGCAGGCTTTGCCTCTTCTGGAGCGAGGCCGTTGTTGTCGCTGAGATAGCGCACGATCTGGCGTGCCTCATCCGGCGAAAGCGTCAAGCCGTTCAGGCGGACCATGCGCTTGAGAATCTGCTCCCAGATTTCAGGGGTCGTGCGAACATAGGAGATTCGCATCATGGCACCACTGTCGTCCCGCGTGTGACAGCCACCGCACTTATCAATGACAAGCGGATTGTTGATCGGGATCCCGCCGCGTTCCTGGCCTGCCTGTGCCATCAGGTGGGATCCGGGAATCAGAGCAAGAAGCAGGTACGCGCTGAAAAGCAGCGTTTTGCCAGCCGAAAGATTCCGGCCACGACTGTTCGCGATGGGATGTTCAGAACGTGGGTTGGCCAAAAGATATTTGCTCAAGCACATTTGCCGACAGAAGGGCAGTGGCCCGGACGGGGGGCTGGTCAGTATTGGCCGGCGGCCTGGAACCAGAATGTCTGGGCCGCGGCGTTCTTACTTTCTAGGGGCGTGCTGAGGAGAAGGGGCCGGGTACTTGAGAACAATGTAAGCCCGCGTTCCCGGTGTGTCCAATCACAAATGCTTCTTGGGCTATAAGCCGCTCGAATGCTATGTTTACGCAACGCTGCTGATTCAGGACCGGAATCGGTCTGCAATAATGGGCTCATCCCCTGTCGGTAGAAATCATGCCCGGAGGTTCCGTGGTTAAGAACAGGTTCGTGCTGCTGACGCAGTACCGCCGGGCCCTTGTTTATGTCGCACCCTACTGGCGCGGACTTGTGCTGGTATTGGTCCTGGGACTTTTTTCGACGATCGTTGGTCTGGCGCAGCCCTACATTTCCAGGCTCCTGATCGACGATGCGCTGCTTCGTCGCAACATGAATGCCCTGATTGAGATCGCGATCCTCACCGTGGTCGTGACCATCGTCGGGTTCGTGCTCAATATCCTGTCCAGCTATCGCTACGTCAGGATCTCGGCAGAATGTCTTTTTTCGATGCGTCTGTCGGTCTATTGCCACCTGCAGCGGCTTGCACCCCGATATTTCAACAAGACCAAGCTGGGCGACCTGATCTCACGCATCAATAACGACATCAGTGAAGTGCAGCGCATCTGTTCCGACACGCTACTCTCTGTTTTCTCGAATATCCTGTTCTTCGTGGGCAGCGTCGCCATGATGATCTGGCTGAATTGGCACCTGTTCCTGCTCAGTGTGGTGCTCCTTCCCCTCGGCATCGTTGCCCTGAGACACTACCAGGGAAGACTCACCGTCCAAACGCGGACCCTCCGCGAACGCAGCGCCGACTTAGGCAGCTTTCTGATCGAGAGTCTCCTGGGCATGCGCCTGATTGTTGCATCGGGTAACGAGCGGCACGAGGCAGAGCGATTTCGCCGCCTCAATGCAAGCTTTGTGCAGTCCATGCTGTCGATGCAGATCACTTCATTCCTGGCGAGTGCCCTGCCTAGTTCAGTGCTGGCTCTTTCCACCGCACTTGTATTTCTCTATGGGGGCAAGCTGGTGATCGACGGCCATCTCACCGTCGGCGGCCTGGTCGCCTTTATGGCCTACCACATGCGCTTGCTTTCTCCCGTGCAAAGCTTGCTGGGGACCTATACCAATCTGCTTACCGGAGGCGTCGCTCTTAGCCGCGTCTTTGAAGTTCTGGATGCGCCGGTTGAGGTGATGGAGTCTCCAGACGCGCGGCCCCTGGCTGATGTGCGCGGGACCATCGATTTTGATCGTGTTTATTTTCGATATTCTGAGAACGTCCCGGTCATCGATCAGGTTTCCTTTCACGTTCCTGCCGGGGCGCTCTGCGTCGTTGTGGGCTCCAGTGGTGCGGGAAAATCAACCCTGGCCGACCTGCTGCTGCGCTTCTATGACCCCGAGTCGGGAGCCATCCGCATCGACGGGCATGACTTGCGTGATCTTCGGTTCCACGATCTGCGCAGACACATCGCGGTGGTAGAGCAAACCCCGTATTTCTTTCGCGCCAGCGTTCGCGAAAATATCGCGTATGGCAAGCCGGACGCTTCGCTGGAGGAGATCCGCGCCTGCTGTAAGCTGGCGGCGATTGATGATTTTATTCAGTCACTACCGGAACGCTACGAGACTACCCTTGGCGAACGCGGAGCGACCATGTCGGTCGGCGAACGCCAACGTATCGCGCTGGCTCGCGCTCTGCTTCGCGATCCTGCAATCCTGATCATGGACGAACCGAGTTCGGCGCTCGATCCCGCTTCGGAAGCCGCGATCACCGGGGTTTTCGGACGCGTTCTTCGCGGGCGTACTGCGATTCTCATTACCCATCGTATGTCGCTGGTGGAAAAGGCAGACATGGTGGTAGTACTCGAGGCGGGAAAGATCTCGGAGATAGGGCCGCCGGCGGAACTGCTCGCGAGCAACGGATTTCTCGCGCGTCAGTTTCGCCATTCACGGCTTAACTTGCATCCGGCTCTGCAGGCCTAGGAAAGCGGCATACGGCAGACGCGTCGCAGGAAATAAACCGCAGATCGCTACGCTCCGTCGAAAAACATTTCCACGAGCGGTCCGCTGAACTGCAGATCCCTCCACTTCGGTCGGGATGACAAAGGGGAGGGTAGCGCTTTCATTCGTCTTTGTTGGATGGGATGTTAACAGCAGGTCCCTCCACTTCGCTTCGCTTCGGTCGGGATGACACTTCTGTTAGGAACCGGCAACTCGAGAGCTGCGGTTTGTTTTCTGCTGCGCGGCTTATATCGGCAGGAGTTCAAACCCCACCAAGCGGTAGCATTCCTGGATTTTGAGATGCTGGCTGAGCCACTCAATGCCGTGCTGCAGGAGCTGAAGTTCCGCACTCCAGAAGGGGCCCGTTCCCCCCGTTGTGTAAAAGTGTTGGCATACCTGCAGGTGACGGAGAAAGCCGCGCATCAGGCGCGAATTGTAGTGAGCGAGCAGACCATTTACATCGCCGCCCTGCGCAGCTGCGCGGACAACCGCCGACGCCAGGATGGCCTCACGAACAGCATTGGCCACACCTTCGCCGCACAAAGGATCGAAGGCCATCGCGGCGGTTCCACAGGCCAGCCAACCGGATCCGCAAAGCTCCGAAAGGACTCGCGGATAGGCGGCGAACTGCGCCGCAGAATGGATTGACGCTTCCACCCGCGGGGCGATGAGACGACTCTGGGCAAGCTGCAATGGCGCAGGTTGGCCCACCGAAATCAGGCAGGCGGATGCCCCGTGCACGGGGAAAAGAAAGAGCCAGCCTTCATCCAGAGACTCTGCCCAACAAGCCTCGCGGTCAGCATCCGGCCTTAGTTGAACTTCGCTGACAAAAGCAATCCGGGAACCGAAGTGCTTTTCTGCTCTCGCAGGAGTCTCCGTACGCGAGGAAATAATCTCCCACGTGGCGGTATCCTGTGATTCCTGCGGTGGCTTCGGTACTCTCGCCCAAAGCCGCTCGAGCAGCTCCTGTTCAGGGATGACCAGGGCGGAGTGCGGCAGAACGACAGGTTGCGCGTCCCGTCCCCACGCCACCACTCGTTTGCTGATCCGCGGGAGACCCTGAAAGAGGCCCCGATCCGCAAAGAGATCCATCAGGAGAGATTGAGTAGATTCACTAAGAAGAACGGCTGAGAGCTTGGGGCGCCCTGCCATGACCATGGCAACCGGCAGCGGATGCGCCGCAAGCGAGCGTACGCAGCAGGCCGCCGCGACGCCATCGCCGCGAACCATCACTCCAGTAGTCATCGATGGGCACACCGATCAGTTAGTTGCTTCGACCCGATCCAGGTGCAGACGCGGAACAAACAGTTTATTGCGCATGATCTCAATCAGCTGGGTCGCCGTTTCCGATTTCGAGTCCTTACGAAAGACCATCACGCTGCGAAGCGGCAACCTGATTTCCGGAATGCACACCTGGATTAGCTTTTTCTCGCGTAACTCCTGCAGCACCGCAATGCGGGGCACAAGCGCGACTCCGACGCCGCCAACGACCATATTCTTGATACTCTCCACGCTACAAAGCTCAGCGGCAATCCGATAACTAATCGAGTGCTGCTGGAAGAGGTGCAACACCGTATCCTCCGTCCACTTGCAAAACTTATGCACGATCAAGGAGATTCCATTGAGGTCCTGAATCGACGCCGAAGGCATCGTCGCCAGACGATGCTCCGGAGAGGCGATCAGCGCCATCTCATCGGTATAGACCTGCAGAGACTCAAGCTCCTGAAACGCCGGAGGTTCTCGCACAAATCCAACTTGTACTTCGCGATCCAACACTTGTCTGGGAATCTCGTCCAGGCTGCCGCGCTGCACAGACAGCTTTACTTGCGGAAAGAGCTGGGCGAAGTGTTTGAGCGGATTTGGAAGGAGATAGCTCTCCGCAGTCTCGTGTGCGGCAATAGACAACGTTCCAAGCTTGAGCGATTGCAGTTGAGATATCGAGCGTGTGGCTTCGTCTCGCATCTTGACCATTTTGCGCGCGTAGACCACGAGAAACTTGCCTGCCTCGGTCAGCGATACGCCGGTCATGTCTCGGGCAAAGAGGGGAGCACCCACACTCCTCTCGAGCTTCTTGATGCTTTGACTCAAAGCTGGTTGGGTGCGAAACACACGCTCCGCGGCGCGGGTAAACGTACGTTCGTCGGCAACGGCCAGAAAATGCTCAAGCTGCATCAAGTCCATGTGGAAACCCCTCAACTGGGATTCGACTTAGATTCCGCGATAGATGAGCTTTGGCCAGCACGGGCCCGGCGTGGCCAAAACAGCATTGGGCTGGCTGATCGTAACACTCAGTTCACGGAAGACGCAACAGGTTTTGAGTTCCAGCGGAATGGAACGGCCTCGGCAGCACATTCCAGAGTGGAGTGTGGCCAGAAGGTTTGGTCGGCCGGTTATGGGTGAACCTATTTTGGTTCAATGATCAATGGTGTGTCTCCTTTTCAATCCACCACAGTTACTGTGCCCCGCTTACGGCGGAGGGGGAGGGCCTATCCCTGGTCGCTAACGTCACAATGTCGGTTGTTAAGTCTTTATTAACGAAAAGTACTTTGTCGGAGGTCAGTGTCTTAGCGTCGTATACCTCGATCGTCGATCCTGAACCGTAGAGATATAACTTGTTTCCGTCGCCGCTGATACCGAAATTAAACGTCGGGCGTGAGTCAAAAGGTGCTTTCTTAATTACCTGGTGGGTTTCTATATCCCACACCCACCATTCTGTAAGCCTGTTCTCGCTGGAGCCGGTGTACATCACGGAGTAGCCGAGTTTACGGTCGGGCGACAGCATAAAGCCCATCATGGGCAGCGCAGGGCCGATCGGAATGTACTTCACCTCACGTGTCAGCATGTTCAGCGATGCGAGTCCGAGCGTCCCCTTGCGCACGATGGGATCAACGGACACGAACACCGAGCTGACGGTTGTCTTGTCATCGTAGGGATCGTTCACCGCGGCCAGGCGGTAGGGTGACGCGCCGGGATAGGGCGGCTTAGACAACGGGATACTGTCGACTATCTTGAAGGTAGACAAATCGACTATCTTGATATCTTCATCGAATACATAAAGATACTTTCCATCGGGCGATACTTTGAACGTGGATAAGAAGCCAAAGCCCTGATCATATCCCTTGGGAAAGTCGAATGTCTTTTCAACCGACTTGGTGTCCAGGTTTATCACGACGAACTTGGGCGGCTCGAGGTGATACTCATCCTTGTCTTTCCGCACAACACGGATGGTCGCGTATAGGTAGTGCCCACCCGGATCCACGACGACGCCGGAGAAGCGTGGCACCGAGTCGCCGCCCATCATCCAGTTGCGGGCGTCAGTGGAAATGCTGGGCTGATTATGTTCATCGGCAAGGTCGATCGTGCCCACGACTTTTCTCGCCGCAAGGTCGACGATCTCAATCGTCATTTTGGTATTCACGATATAGAGCGTCTTCTGGTCAGCGGAGAGTACGGTTGTCCTCGGAACCCCACCCAGTTGTATCTCGCCCACAACTGCTTCCTTCTCTTCGTCGAATACCAGCAGCTTGTGATCGAGTGTACCCACATACATGAAATGCGCGGTGCCTGTATCACCGTCGGCTGCGCGAACCATTCCACAAGATCCGAGCGTCACGAATAGGGCGAGCGTCATTAACATCTTTCCACGCGCAGATTGAATCACGGGGCTTTTTCTCCTCGGTCTACTTACTAATGCATCCCTTACGGGAACAATATGTCTATCTTGCGCCAATCGTTTGCGCCGGATGAGCATTTGTCGGTCCAGTCTGGCGCGTTATTGAGATGGTCTGGTACTTGTGCCGGCCAGCCGCAGCCCAGATAGCAGTCGAAGAGATCGCGCTCGACCGGTTGACAAAGGCCGGCGGTACCGCCCGAGATATCGATCTCCCAGCCGGGCGTGAAGTTCAAGGTACACCCCATTGGGTGATACACCTTACCGGCCGCGGCAGATGGATCGGCCAACCCAACCAGGTCTCCCTTTTCCGCCACATGGAGTTGTGCAACTTGTTTCGCCTTGCGATTGATTGCCCGCAATGAAGCCATGCATCGATTCCTTTTTTTGGTTAAGTTGCGCTCTGAACCCTAAGTCCAACCTGAATCATTGGCCTACTTCCGGCTGATCGTAGTGCATGTATACAGGAACAGCCACCACGAGATACGCACGCGCCTTCAATGTTTCACCGTCTTGAGCTTTGTAGAGGGCATTCACCCAGACGTCGCCCCAATTCTCCGTGGGATAGTTGTTGCTCTGCTTTTTGCGATTTGGATTGGGCCCTTCCAGGTTGGGAGTGAAGAGACCTGAGTCGGCGATGCAGCCCACATATTTGACATCATCGTCCTTGGGAGTGGAGTAGAACTCCTCCAAAGACCAGGCTGCCGGCACCGGTCCAAGAGACACATCATCCGCGGTTCCGGGCTTCCCGTCCTCGCCATTCGCAAAGCCAAGTGCCTGAAACTCAGCATACTGTTTGGGAGCGATGGTGCCTCCCAGGCGAGCAAAATTGGCGTCGGGGCTTACCTTGATGTAGTCGACCTTCTGATAGACAGTCAACGTCTGCGGCGCCATGACCCCTTTAACCGATACCGGATGCGGCGACGCCGGAAGACCCGGAGCGACCGCTATCTGCAGCGTAATCTCGGTTGGGCTTGAACGAGTGACCTTGCTCACCTGCACGCCCTTGCCTAAATCGAAGTCACTCGGCGTCAAGCCGACCGGTAGGTTAGCACCGTAAATGTGAAGGTCCGAAGAGGAGGGAGACTTCACGGCGAACTGGTCAAAGCCCAGGATCACCGCATTCTTCTGCAACCGTGTCAGCTGCACATCCAGGCCAAACTCCTGGTAGCCACCCCAGAACCAGCGGCCGTCCATGGTGTTTCCGTCTGCTGAGAGCAACATGGCCTCCCTGGTATCGGCAGGAAAGGCCGGATCTTTGGGACCCGCATTCGGAGTTGCTGTCGCGTGACCACGCCAGCTGTAGCCGGCATAGACGATCCCTTTGCCGGTTCTCGTGACTGTTTCGCCGTCGGGATAATGCAGTACGGTTTTGGTTGAGAAATCATCGGGAGTAGAGGCCGGCTCGACGGTCATCTCGCCATAGACTTTCCCCTTGCCCTTCTGATAGGCGCTGACCAGCCATACGCCGGCAAGCTTGGGCGAGTGGATTGTGCTCTTCCATGCCACCCACTCGGGCGTAATCAGCGGCTGATTCTTCGCTAAGTATTCGAGCGCCGCGTCGATGGGATACTTCTTTGTGCCCGTATCGGCTTTGGGAGGATCCGGCGGATAGTTCAGCGCGTCCTCGTACTCATTCAGCTGGGTTGTGGTGACCGGCATGTCTTCGGGGTGGGCGTATTGCTCGGTCGGGCGAAACACCATGGGCTCAGCGCCGGGAAAGAGGGCCATGTGGGTATTCGCCAACTTGACGTAGTCCGCGGCAGTGCGCCGCTGCGACAGCACGCGGCCGATGGTGTGGCATTGATTGCAGGTCATTTGCAGCGGCGCCGGTACACCGTTTTCCTCCTCCTGGGTGCGGAAGAGGCGGTGCTCCACCTCCCAGAAGACCGGCTTGGCCTCTTGCGGCGCCAGGCCGTTGTTGCTGCTTAAATAGCGAAGGATCTGCCGCGACTCTTCCGGGGTAGTGACCAGGCCATTGAGGCGAACCATGCGCTTGAGAATTTGCTCCCATACTTCCGGTGTGGTCCGGATATAAGAGATGCGGCGCATCATGCCATTGGCATCGCGCGCGTGACACCCGGCGCACTTGGAAATGATGAGCGGATCGTTGACGGGGATCCCTTGCTCGGTTTCGACCGTGGATTGGGCCGCACCCATACCGGTCGCCACAAACAACAGCAGGTAAACTCCGATGGACAGTGATACGCTTTGCCGGTTCATTCTTCGTTGTCCCCTTAGAAGGTAACGCGGGCTGTAACCTGAATCGCGCGCGGACCAGAGCCTTCCGCACTCTGCACATTGCTGACCTGGCCGAAGCCGCCTGCGTTGAAAAGAGTGCTCGGCTGCTCGTAGTTCACGTGGTTAAAGAGATTGGCGGCCTGCATTCCGCCCTGGACACGTACACCTTCTCGAATACTGACGGACTTGATCAGCGAAGCCGAGATAGCTTCTGTACCTATTCCAGGGACGTTGCCAACCGAGGAGTTACCGAAGCGGCCGATGTTGTTGGGGGGCACCGTAAACGCGGCGGGATTAAGCCACTGGGCCAGGCCTTTATTCGGAACGGTAAGGGGCACTCCGGGAACGCGGTCAGGCCGCACCGGATTGAGATTGTCGAAGCCTGTTCCGGATGGATCCGATCCAGGGACGGTGATGGTGAGAAAAGGACCGGACTGGAACAAGAGAACGCCCGATAGTTCCCATCCCCCAATCAACCCGTTGACCACGCCATTTGCGGTGCTGAAGAATGCGCGATCCCGGCCGAACGGGAGCTGGTACAAACCGGTCGTGAGAAAACGCTGCCGGCGGGTAAACGCGACGTTGCCATAGTCAAGATGTGGATCCAGCACATTGGTGCGAAAGACATTGAAGTCGGCCGAGAAGCTGGTGGGGGCACCTCCCTGCGCATCGGTAAGGCTTCGCGTGAAGCTATAGTTAGATTGAAATTGCAGGCCATTGTTAAGACGCTTCTGTGCAGTCACGCTAAAGGAGTTGTAGTTGCTCCGGCCGCCGTTGGTCATTTGCTCTACCTCTCCCCATAACGGGTAGGGGGTGAATGGGAGAGCGGCCTCATAACCAATCGTGTTCACTGGAAGTTGATTCAAGTTGATTTGCGTTTCCAGATTGGCGCCATGATTCCCGCTATAACTCAACTGGAGAGCAGTGTTGTATCCCAGGTCTCGCTCGATCGTGACGTTCCACTGGTAGACACCCGGGTCCTTATAGTGAATGTTGCTCGCTTGTTGAAAGAACTGCGACCCGGGTACTGCAAGGTTGGCGGGAAACGGATGGGGAAACACGAGGGACGGTGTGCCGTTGGTGATGGTTTGAAAATACTGACCCTGGTCCGCGCTATGAATGGCGTAAGTCGCGCCGAGGAGTGCGCCCAAGGGTACGGCGATGAACCTTCCGAATCCTCCGCGGATCACCGTCTTATTGTTTCCAAAAGGGCGCCACGCGAGCCCCAGGCGCGGCTCGAAGTCTGTTTTGGTTGAAAAGCGCAGGCTCTGGGGAATGCCGACTTCCGCGGCCGTGTAAATGGGGGTGGGAGCGATGGATTCCGCGAACGCAGGGTTCAGGATGCCGAAAGCTTTCTGGTTCGGAATCACAACCGCGCCGTGCACATAGACCCCATCCTGAATCGTGTTGTAGTCGGGAAGAAACTGAGTGCTATTCAGGAGATGATCCCTGAACATGGGGCGATATTCCCAACGCAGTCCGACGTTCACCGTCAACCTCTGGCTGACCCGCCAATCGTCCTGAGCGAAGAGCGCATAGCCGTTGGCATAGCCGTGTGAATCCGGCGCTATGACGGAATCCAGGTATGTGCTGTCCGGAATGCCGAGCAGGAACGCGGCAAAGTCGTTGCCGATGTATGGATTGGTGCTGTCGCCGATAGGATTACCGGTGACGCTGCCATTGAAGTTATAGACACCCAAGCGCAGGCCGGCATAGACGTTTGTTTGAAGACCGGACATACGCCGGTAGTCGCCGCCGAACTTCAGGGTGTGGTTGCTCTTCGTCCAGCTCACATTGTCGAGCAATTGTATGGTTCGGTTAGCGCCTGCAGTGGAGGAAGAATTGCTGCCACCAGTGCCCTGAAAGCCGCTGATCTCGAAGTCAGGAACCGCATTGCCTTGTGGTACAGAGAGACCGGTGAGCCCGAGGTCGCTGGCAATCTGGGCTGCGGATAGTCCGAAGGTCACCCAGGTTCTATTTCCGCTTACCCCAACGCGCAATTCGTTGAGGAGGTTCGATGTAAAGATGTAGTTATAGGCGGCGGTCGCTCCAAAATCCTGCTCTGGCACCGAGAAAGCTCCGACCAGCGGTGAGGCGTTGTAACCATTGGCAGAAATAGGTGCCTCGGCCACGCTACGGTTTTTGAAGTTGCCGCGAATAAAGAAGGTTTGTTTTGGACTGATCACTTCATCGATGCGAAGGTCTTCCTGGGTACTGGTGATGGGAGTCGAAAAATTGATGGCGTAGTTGTTTGCAATGGCTCCCGCGCCTCCCGTATTGGGGAGAGGAAACAAATATTTAAGCGCGCCGGCCGCCAACGCGGTGATCTGGTTTTGCGGAATCAGATTGCCGGCGTACGCATTTCCGGTGTAGGGATTGTAGATAGGACCGGGATAAACGGAGAGGTCGCCGTTGCGCATGGCCTGGGTTGGTACGCTTTCCACTTCGGTCTGTTCCTTGGGTAGCCTGAGACCTTCATAGGCACCGAAGAAGAACGTTTTATCGTGACCGTTGTAGAGTTTGGGGATCAACACCGGACCACCTACATAACCTCCGTAGTCATTGAGGTTGAGTGCCGCCTTAGTCAGGCTGAACGGATTTTGTGCATTGAGACTTTGGTTTTGCCAATTCTCGAAAGCCCCGCCATGAAAAGCGTTCGACCCGCTCTTGGAAACGGTGGAGATGTTTGCCACGCCGCCGTATTCCGCGCTCGCATTGACCTCATTGACCCGGATTTCTTCAATCGAGTTGAACGAGGGAAACAATTCGGTAATTGGGGCCGAGTTGAAGGCGCCAATGGTGCTGATGCCATCGATGGTCATCTCAAACATTTTGGGGGTGGAGCCCATCACCGAGAGATTTCCGCTGGAGTCTGTTTGCACACCTGGCTGCGTCGTCAAGGTCGACATGGGGCTGGTTGATCCCAGAGATCGGCTGGTGATCGCAACCGGCAAGTCGACCAGTTCCTGACCGGTTTTGGTCTGCGCAATGCTGGATACGTCCGTGTTGATGACGGCCCCTGCCGTTCCCTGTACGAGCACGGACTGGAGCGCAGAACCTACTGTCAGGGTCGCATCGACGCGCTTGGTTTCACTGGCCTGGAGGTTGATGTTCTCAAAGTGGGCGGACTGAAAGCCGTTCATTTCAATGGTCAGGTCGTAAAGTCCTGGCCCAACATTGGTAAACCCGTAGTCACCGGACTGATTGCTGACTCCTGTTCGCTCCACTGATTTGCCGCGATCGTTGAGCGTGACTTTTGCGGCGGTGACGACACCGCCTTGCTGATCCGTGATGGTCCCCAAGATACTGCCGTAGGTAGACTGGGCAAGGGCCGCGGTGCTACTACAGCAATAAATCATCAGGAGCTGTGCGAGAAGAGCGAAGCTGAATGACCGGTTGCGGCGAATCCGATCTCGCTGTCCACGCCGGACGAGGCTCGAGTGACCTACTTGATGAGTAGCCTTCATTTGAGGAGACGCCTCCAAAGGTTGAATGTCGAGGTAGGGCCCAGGTGCGAAGGACACACACAGGCGCTGGAATCCACGTATGGCCTATGGATCAGACAGGGATCCTATTGCGCTGCTCAACAAGGAGGCGGTTGAAATGAGGTGAACGGTCCGGGTGAAATGGATATTAGGACACTGGGTAGCAGGCGTCCAATCAATTGTGCTTCTGGAGTCATAAGCGGTGCGCAATCCACCATCCCTGCCTCGAACGGGCTTGCCCTCCCGATCTGATGGACCCCGCTGTTCCTTTTGGTTCCGAGCGATCGTCACCATCATGGTGCCAAGCCGCCGCACCACGGCTCAGTTTTGCCTAGCTGATGTCTAGTACGCCGGCAAGGTTGGCGAATAAGTCCTTTGTTTCACGAAGGTGCTCAAAATTTCATGTAATTCATTTGGTCATCTTGCCTCGTGGGTGACTGGTTTTCTGACGGCGGAGGCCAGACGCTTGGAGATGTTTGGCCGACTCAAGTGCGCGAAAAGTGCGATAAGCGGCATAAGTCTCTTTCCCATGTGCTGGTTTGCCGATCCGTTGCCGATCGGGACACTTCTGCTCCTTCAGTCCAGTGACGGGACGATTCGCCTGTGCTCCACGGATTGGCGAACGTCCCGTCTTCATGCGGGCGTCCGTTTCATCTGGCCTGGAATGATCTCGGGCCAGGTGTCTTCCAAGTTGTCAAAACTACTCAATCAAGAGGACGCACTGAGCGCACCCTGCTTAATGCGATGATTTCTGTTCTCCGCAGGCGCGCCCTCGCGGGCGCTCCACGGCTAGCCGGGACAGGCGGCATGCTGCGGACAGGCGTAAATCGGTCACTTCGATGGTACGTTATGCTTTGCTACCCAAGTCATCAGGCTGGCGAGCGCTGATGCTTCCGGGTGGTGGGCGGCGGATGCAGGGCAAAAAGCACCGGTGCAAGGCCAAACAGGGCCGTCGTAGCAAGACGGCGCCGACGTGTGGAACTTGGTCCTACCTTAGTACGGTTTTGGGAGGTCGTCCAGAGCAGAAGAGGATTTATTTGGTAACCGCCATAGATCGATTACCTCTCTCAAGTGGATTATGCTGTATTCCCTTCGGCAGGCGTGTAGCCGACTGCGTGTAAATCCTTTGTTTCATGAAGGTGCTCAAATTTTTCGATCAATTATTTGAGTATCTTGCTTTTCTCTTGGGTGGTTGCTGTTCCCTAGCGGTGGCGATTTTACAAGGACATACGGTTCTTATGGCGGAGCCGCACTGTTAGCTCCCATGCAGCTCATGTATTCCTGCGAACACGCTAATATGCGCGCAGAGAGGTGTCCAGAGGGTTTGCAAATAAACATCAGGAAAAGCAGGAGGGGAACTCGTTCAAGGTTGGCTTGATCGTGGGATACCTGAATTTGCTGACTATGAATTTCTCAACAGAGCGTGGATTGACCGCCTCCCATAAATATGGGACTCTAAAAGGGTGAAGACCACCCTCGAGATTCCCGACCCCATCTTCCGCCGTGCCAAATCGGTGGCCGCCCAGCGTGGCATCCCACTGCGCGCCTTTGTGACCGAAGCCGTCACGGAAAAGCTTGAGGCTAGCTCGAGAGGAGAAGAAAAGCCCTGGGTGAGGCTTGCCGGAGGTCTCAAACACCTCCACAAAGAGACGGTGCGTATCAATCGAATCATCAAAAGTGAGTTCGCGCGGATTGAGCCCGAGGATTGGGAGTGATCCTCGACACCAACGCACTCTCCGCGGTGGCCGATGATGAGCCCGCGGTCGTTCGCGTCTATCGCCAGGCCGCAAGCATGGAACTACCCGTGATTGTGCTCGGCGAGTATCGTTTTGGTATCGGGCAATCGCGACGGCGCAATGAGTACGAAAAGTGGCTGCGAGAGCTTATCGCGGCAACACGCGTCCTCGTGGTAGAGGAAGAGACCTCACGGCACTATGCCGGGATTCGAGCAGCACTCAAAAAGGCTGGTCGGCCCATCCCCTCAAATGATCTCTGGATCGCTGCACTCTGCCGGCAACACCGTCTACCGCTTCTAAGCCAAGATCAACACTTTGATGCGGTCGAAGGGCTCGAACGCGTCGGATGGTAGCGCGCTTTCCGTGTAACAGGCCGAAAGATGTACCCGTGACCGTCAATTGCGTGGGCAGCAGATTCTGTTCTCAGGCCCCGGTGGTTGAAAAGCTCGAGCGACACGCTGAAATGATCATCGCCGGGGTCCTTCGACTCCGCGCCACAGGCCGGCGCTCCGCTCAGTCCCTCCTTTACCCAAGGAACGGACCTACTTTCTATTTCTGCGCTAGCGGCACGGGCGGCGCGTCTGCCTTGGCTCACCAGCGAAGGGCGAAGCCGGCGCTAAAGCGCAGGATCATGTTCGAGACTCTTTCACGGAGCACTGAAGCACTCCTTCCCCCGCATGAATGCAGGGGGCTCCCACCACCTCTACTCCTCCCTCAGGACCTGCAAGGGCTTCTGGCCCAGCATGCGGAAGCTGGCTACCCAGCCGGTCGCAGTGGCCAGCACAGCCGTTCCCACCAGGGCAACTGCCGTTGCCAGCCACTCTATATGAAAGGCTACGTCCAGCCTGTGCAACAGTACACGGGAGAGCAGGTTGGCGAAGATCACACCTACCAGCCCGGCTAACAGCCCTAACACGATGAACTCTACGCTGAAGACGGCGGCGATGTGGTTTCGCTTCGCACCCAGGGTTTTGAGCACTACGACCTCGCGGACTCTTCGAAATTGGGTGCTGGCAATACTCGATGCTAGTATCACCGCGCCGGCAAGAATAGAAAATCCTGCCAGAAAGCGGACCACGATCGTGATCTGCTGCACCACTCCCTGGATGGTCTCGATCACGTCGGCAATGTTGATTACCGTGACCGTGGGATAGGCATTGAAAAGCGCCCGCTGCAGCACGCCCACTTGCCTGGGATCAACATGGACCGCGCCGTACCAGACGACCGGCAGCCCGGCCAGCGCACGCGGCGTGAGGATGAATTCACTGCGCGAGTATACGTGCTGGCCATTGTGACGAATGATCGCGATGACGCTGGCCTGAATCGTTCTTCCATTCGAGGTGAACACGATATGAGAACCGAGATGCAATTGCAGCCGCTGCGCAATATGTTCGGTTATCACCAGCGATTGCCCGTCGTCCCGGTCCCACCAGGTTCCCTGCACCATCGAAGAGCCCTCCGGCAGCGACTGCGACCAGGTCAAGGACACGGTCTGCAGCAGGCGCTGCGGATAATTCTTTAGTTTGAGCCCCTCAGCCGCCGTGCCATCGACCGAGAGAATCCTTCCCGCAACCGAAGGGACCGTCTCCACATCGCCGCTGACCTCCGGCTGTTGCGCTAAGAGCCGCTTGACGCCGTCCAGCTCCTTGCTGCTGATGTCGACCAGGAAAATGTTTGGCAGGTCGCGGCCTGAGGTGAGTTTCATTTCGCTGATCACGCCATGCTGCATGAGAAAGACAGTCAGGATCAGCATCACGCCGGTGCCCAGAGCAGCCAGCACGGCTGCCGATTGATTTCCCGGCCGATAGAGATTTGCCAGGCCATGGCGAACGGCGGATTGCAGATGCATCCGGGTGCGCGATAAGAACGCACGCAGCAAGCGTAGAGTGAGCGCCGACATGCCCAGGATGACCAGCAGCAGCCCACACAGCGCTCCCGCGAACCAACGCCCGACGACGACCGAATCAGAGAGCGCAGCCGCGATCGCCCCCAACCCGAGCAGGATGACGATGGCAATGATCCACTGCGCCTTGCCCTCACGCAGACGAACCCACCAGCTCTGTTTTGATTCCGGCTCTTCGACCATGCGGCGCAGCACCAGGTTGGGCCGGACGCTACGAATCTGCAAAAGCGGCGGTAAGCAGAAGAGGACGGTGGTCAGAATGCCGGTAGCCAGCCCCGCGAGCGCCGAATGCCAGGGGAGGCCGAGATCCAGGTGGATGGGCAGGAACTTTCCCAGCAAGGCGGGAAAGACCCACTCCACCCCAAGCCCGAGAGATATGCCGATCAATCCGCCTACCAGGCCGAGCAGGATGGTCTGGAACAGATAGATGCGCAGGATGTCAGAGGATCGCGCGCCTATCGACTTCATGATGGCAAGCACTTCCACCCGCTGCTGCAGATGGGCCCGCATGGCCATCGCCACTCCAATTGCGCCCAATACCATGGCTACCAGGCAGATCAGGCTGAGTAGTCCAGTCGAGCGCTTTAACCCATCGGTCAAGGCGGGATTGCTTTCGCGGAAGTCGGTGATTTGCGCATCGGGTAGAACTTGTTCCAGACGGCCGCGCACGGCAGCGATACTTCCGCTGTTCGGCGACAACTTGAAGAGGAAGCGCTCGCCGGAGCGGCTGCCCTGCTGCAACAGGCCGCTCTTTTCGATGGCACTCTGGGTCATCATCACGCGCGGACCAAGACCCATGCCTGAACTCATACGGTCGGGCTCACGGACGAGAATTGCAGCAATGCGGAAGGTGGAGTCGCCGATCTTCAGGCTTGCGCCCACCTGGGTGTGCAGCCGTATGAGCAGGTCTTCGGCGACGACCACCGTGGAATCGGTGAGCACCTGGCGCAGATCTCCAGCGGGCGCGAGATCCACCGTTCCGTAAAACGGATACTGTTGCGGATCCACGGCTTTCAGCGAAACCAACAAGGGAACCGGATCGCCGGGCGAAGAAACCATGGAGACGGTATCGGTAATCTGGGTGCGCTGAATGCCGCGCGAGGCCATCGCGTTCAGTTGCTGCTCTTCGACCGGGGTGGGCTGGCGGAACATGCGGGCTGAAAGATCCGCTGCCATGATGGTGCGGGCTTCGCCGAGTAGCGTCTTCTGAAAGGAATCGCTGAAGCCGCGCACACCGGTGAGGGCGGCGACTCCGATGGCAACGGAGATAATTACGAACAGAAACTTGGTTCGCGAAGCTTGCAGTTCACGCCAGGCGATCTTCGCCGCGGATCTCCAGGTCAGCGAAGGTTTTTGCTTGCTTTCCATATCAGGCCGGCTTCTGCATCGTGTCTTCCACGATCATGCCGTCGCGAAGAACAACGCGGCGGTCGGCGTGGACGGAGACCTGCGCGTCGTGGGTCACCAGCACCAGGGTGGCACCGCTGGTCCGGTTTCTCTCGAGCAGTAGATCGAGTACGTGGGCGCCGTTTTCCGAATCGAGGTTGCCAGTGGGTTCGTCAGCGAAAATGATGGGCGGCTGCAGGACAAAGGCGCGGGCTAAGGCTACGCGCTGCTGCTCACCGCCGGATAGCTGAATGGGGTAGTGATGCATGCGATCCCCCAGGCCTACACTGCGCAGCAGATCGGCGGCTGAGGAGCGGCCGTTTCCGGAGCCGTTCAGTTCGTGGGGCAAGAGGACGTTTTCGAGGGCGGTCAGTGTCGGTATCAGTTGAAAGGATTGGAATACGAAACCCAGTTTGCGGCCTCGCACTTCGGCCAGCTTGTCTTCCGATAGATGGCTGATCTCTTCTCCATCGATCAGGACTTGGCCCTCGGTTGGGGAGTCCAGCCCGGCGAGGAGCCCCAACAGCGTGCTCTTTCCGCTGCCGGACGCACCCATGATGGCGACAAATTGCCCAGCGGGGATCAGCAGATCGATTTGCTTGAGGATTTCGACCGTCGTGTTGCCGTTGCGAATCGACTTTTTCAGTCCACGTACTTCGATCATTTACCGCCCCTGTAAGTCTGTGGAGAACCGAAAGGACAACCGCAGATCCCTCGGCTTCGCTCGGGATGACAAAAGGGAGAGCAGCGCTTCCATTGAGATTTGCGGTGTGGGGCCGTGAACAGCTGGTCCCTCCACTGCGCTGCCCCGGATTTCCTGTAGAACTTGGTGGCGTTGGTGCAGCTCATGCGGCTTTTTATTAACGAAAGCAGCACGCTGGGAATGACAAGGGGAAGGACGCTTCCATCGAGAGCGATTGCTGAACAAAAGCAGTTCTTCCGGGGAGAGATCCCTGGAGTTTGAACGATGTACAGTGAGCTTGTGACCTATCGACGAGTCTCTCTGCGCCTTTCCTGCTTCCTGGTTGCCGCTTTCCTGTTTGCCGGTTGCCGGTCGAACACTCCGGAACCGGCTGCTCCGCAGCCTGCCGCCTCCGAGGCCCCCGCTCCTCCCCCGGCTACCGATGCAGCCGTGCCCGACGGGAGACCCGTGATCATCGCTTTTGGCGATAGCCTTACCGCCGGCTATGGCGCCGATACCGGCGACAGTTACCCCGATTACCTGGAGAAGGATTTGAACGCGAAGGGTTATCACTACCAGGTGGTCAATCAAGGGATTAGCGGGAACACCACGAAAGACGGCGTGGATCGTCTCCAGGACGCATTGCGTCTGAAGCCGGCGCTGGTGATCGTGGCGTTTGGCGGCAATGATGGTCTGCGCGGATTGCCCATTGCCAGCACGCGCGAGAATCTCGATCACATCGTCAGCACACTGCTCGATTCGGGGGCCAAGGTGGTGCTCGGCGGGATCACCCTGCCGCCTAACTATGGGCCGGATTACATCCGGCAGTTCAATCAGACCTACGCTCTGCTGGCGGCTAAGTATCACGTGCCCTTGCTGCCTTTTCTGCTGCAAAACGTGTATGGCGTGGCCGGGGGCATGCAGGGCGACGGGATTCATGCAACCGCCCAGGGCAATGCCCAGGTGGCAAAAAATCTGCTCCCGTTGATCGTGCCCCAGCTTAAGAAATAGCGGCATCAACCGAGGACCACGATGGGTTGAAAGAGGGTTCCGGCCACCCGACGCACGATGGCGACCAGATCACGCTGCCCGGCGAAAACCTTGGCCAATGGAGCGTTGGAGAACTCGGGAAGATTCACCGCATTCCCGTTTCTCAGGCGGCCGGCGATCCATAAGTCGGCAGTCGTGGCCGGCAGTTCCGGCAGCAGGGTCCGGGGGTGAGGAAGGTCCCGCTCCAGCGTTCCGGCAGACGCATGCGCGCACACCTGCTCGAGTGTCAGCGCCTGGGCAAGCGTGAAAGGCCCCGCTGCCACCCGCCGCAAAGTTGCAAGATGAGCCCCGCAACCCAACATCTTTCCCAGATCATGGGCGACCGAGCGCACATATCCTCCGGAGGAGATGCGCATGGTGAATTGGGCATGCTCGCCTTCGAGCTCGCCGATGACAAACTCGTCGATCAACAGGGACACGGGCTTCAACGCCACGGTCTCTCCGCGACGCGCGGCTTTGTAGGCAGGCTTGCCATCGACTTTCTTGGCGGAGAAAGGCGGCGGGGTCTGCTCGACCTGGCCGCGAAAAAGCGCGGCTGCGGCTTGAAGCTCCTGGTTTGAGGGCAATGCGCCGCCGACCGGGGTCACCGGCATTCCATCCGCGTCGTACGTATCGGTGGCAAAGCCGAAGCGGATGGTACCGGTATAGGTCTTGGGCATGGGGCCAAAGAATTGCGCCAGGCGGGTAAACTTCCCCAGCAAAACGGGCAAGACGCCGGTGGCCATAGGATCCAGCGTGCCTAGGTGGCCAATCATCGATTCGCCGGTGGCGCGACGCAGCCGTGACACCACATCGTGCGATGTCATCCCACTCGGTTTGTCGATCACCAGGAGCCCATTCACACTCTCTATTCTAGAGGTTGCTCTGGGGGCGGGACTGGACCAGGGAGAGAAACTCCGCCCGCGTATTCTGCTTCTGGAAGACTCCCACCATGGCGGAGGTCACGGTGGAAGAGTGCTGCTTCTCTACCCCGCGCATCATCATGCAAAGGTGCCGCGCCTCGATCACGACCCCGACGCCCTGGGGATCGATCGCATCCTGAATCGCATCGGCAATCTGCCGGGTAAGCCGCTCCTGCACCTGTAAGCGGCGCGCAAACACCTCGACCAGCCTTGGTATCTTGCTCAGGCCGATCACTTTTCCCTTGGGGATGTAGGCCACGTGAACCTTGCCGAAAAACGGCAGCATGTGATGCTCGCACAAGGAGAAGACTTCGATGTCGCGGACGATCACCATCTCGTCATACTCGACGTCGAAGAGCGCGCCGCGGAGGATTTTCTCCGCGTCCTCGTGGTATCCCTTGGTCAGAAAGGTCATCGCATCCGCGGTGCGTTGCGGAGTCTTCACCAAGCCATCCCGCGTCGGGTCTTCGCCCAAACGGGTGATCAACTCGGTGTAAAGATCTTCGGTCGAGTACCCACTCAACCCTCTGGCGACAGGAGGCTTACGAACGACTGCTGGATGTGCCATGCTTTCCCTTTCCCGCATATTCGAAAAAATTGTTCCGCGTCTCTTCCACCCTCACTCGTTCAAGATCTGCGTGAACAAAGTGCTCCGCGAGCAGGTTGTGAATGGCTATACAAAGATTTTCGGTGGTGGGCACCTCGTTCGTGAAGCGCTCATCAAAATTTAGATTGGTATGATCAAATCGGTCGATAACGTTACTTTGGACACAGTTGTCGAGGTCGGCCAGATTACAGACCATTCCGGTAACGGGATCCACCTGGCCTCCGACGGTCACCTCGACTACATAGTTATGACCATGACCGTGGGGATTGCTGCACTTGCCGTAAACCTCGCGGTTTTTTTCCTCGCTATAAGCCTCCGAGTACAAACGGTGCGAGGCGCTGAGGACATATCTTCGGGACAAATAAGCTCTCATGCTTCACCGTAGTAATCGGAGAATAGATCGGGCATTTCGTATACCCGAATGCGGTGCAGCTTCGCCCCTTCGATTTGATTCTCCAACCGCTTCCAGATGGCGATGGCGAGGTTTTCCGTAGTCGGAATGACGTGCTTGAATTCCGGGACCTCGAGATTCAAATGGCGATGGTCGTAGATGTCCACTACCTCGCGATTGATCACTTCTTTCAATTCTTTCAGGTCGACGACAAAGCCGGAAACCGGGTCCACTTCTCCCTCCACCGTCACTTCCAGGGTGTAGTTGTGACCATGTCCATTTCGATTTGCACACTTGCCAAAAAGACGCAGGTTTTCATCCGCCGACAACTGATCGGACCAGTAGTAGTGGGAGGAGGAGAATTCGGCCTTTCGGGTGAGCAGGATCATAGGAGACCTGGATGCATTATATCGGCGATCGGGCTGCTAATTAAGATGCAGCATCGGCGCTATGTTCTTCATTATTTGGCACTTGATTCTTTGTTTGGGTGAAAAAACAGGACCAATGTAAAAGAGCGCAGGGGCTGAAGCCCTAAACCCTTTTGCGCCTTTACGGCCCGACTAAAGTCGTGCCCTGATACAAGCAAAAGCTTGTTGCGGAGCTTAACTTGCACAGCTCTGGCCTGACACGGACCCGGAACTCCCTAAAGCTTCCTCGTCGTGGGGTAGGCACGGCCCTTCCAGGCGACTTCGCTGCGCACGGTGTGTTGCCACCAGCTTCTTAGCAACAGCACGCAGAACAAGGGCACAGCAAACACCGAGAGGGCGCAGTCGAGAGCGGAGAAATTGGACTTCGCCACCCGGACATAGAATCTCCACAAAACCCTCAGCCAGACCAGCGCCAGGGCGTAGCGGGCGACGGGCACGGCGAAAAAATGCGCCATCAGCAACGGCAGGCAGACGATCAGGAGGAGGTCGAGCGCTCTCCAGGCCGCCATCATCACCGGATAACTGAATAGCCTGGCGAGATTCTTGGTCCAGCCCTCAATCATCGCGGGAAAGCTGCGATACATGCGCGTACTCAGAGCCTCGGGCGCGTAGCGGAAGCGGATGGGATACTTTCTGCGTTTCAAAAGGAAGGCGAGATCAACGTCCTCGAGCAGAGAGCGTGCGACCGCCTCGTGGCCACCCACCTGCAAGTAGGCGGCTCGCTGAATCAGCATGAATTGCCCATTGGCCGCAGCCACCCGCGACGACGGATCCGACACCTTGTGTGGGGGGTAAGTGAGGGCAAGTTCGGAAAAAATCAGCGGCATGAGCGCCCGCTGCCAAAAACCTGTCACCAGTTGCCGGGGCGAATACGAGAGCATCACCACCCCTGCGTGCTCTGCTTCATGAAGAGCTCGCAGCAGGTTGCCGGTCGTATGGATGGTGTCGGCGTCGGTAAAGAGAAGCCATTCTCCTCGTGCCTTTTTGGCTGCAGTCCAGACCGCATTTGCCTTCCCTGTCCAACCGGGCTGGAGCGGATCAGGATCGAGGACAGTGACCACCGGCAGGCCCAGCGCAATGGAGCGCGTGGCGTCGGTCGAGCCGTCGTCCACCAGCAGCAATTCCCAATCCTCGCCGAGAACAAAACCGGGCTCTGACTGGGCAATCAAGGACTCCAGGCACGGCTTCAGAACATCGGCCTCATTGCGAGCCGGCACGATGACCGAGAGCCGCATCCTCATCTTCCTTCCGCGCGTCCAGTCGCCTGCGCTGGCAGTTTTGTCATTATTATAGAAGTGTGATCAGGGGTCTTAGCTCTTGCGCGGTTTTGTGTTTGCTCCTGCTTGCGGCGGGCTGCGATCGCGGCGACCATCCCAAACAGATTGATAAGCCGGCACCGGATTTTACGATTTCCGACGGCACACGCAGCCTGCAGTTAAGCAGCTACCGCGGCAAGGTTGTTTTGCTCAACTTCTGGGCTAGTTGGTGCGCGCCGTGTGTGGAAGAGATTCCGTCGCTCAACCAGCTGCAGCGACAGATGCCGCAGCTCATGGTGGTGGGTGTCGATCTGGACGAGGATCCCGAGGCCTACCACCGATTCCTCTCCCGGCACGAGGTCGATTTCCTCACCATCCGCGACCCTCAACAGCACAGCAATGCACTTTATGGGACGCACGTTTTTCCCGAGACCTATGCCATTGATCGTAGTGGCCAGATCCGGCGTAAGTTCATCATCGTCCAGGACTGGACGTCGCCGGAGATTGTGGATTACCTTTCCCATCTGTAAACCTGGCCCGGCTTGTTATCATGAGCGCATGACGACCAATCTTGACGTTCTTTATCGCTACGAACTGCACCCCACCGAAGCGGCCATGATCGCCCTGGGTAAGGCTCGCGGTGTTTATGGGATTCGCAAGATTGTGCTCGACGAAAAGAACAAAACGATGCGGGTGGAATTCGACTTTACGCGGCTCAACCGCGACGTAGTGACAGAACTGCTGCGCAGCGCCGGCATCGACATCGTTGAAACTCTCTCGCCCGGGGCGCCCCCAGTACCCCACGAAGAGCCAGCTGCTCCGTTGCCCCCCAAATAGGCAAACCTTCTGAACCGGGGCCGGCCTGCAGCACTACGCGACGGGCCGGGTACTGAAGTTTCTCACCCGTGGGCTTGCTGTCTCTCTCCACAGGCCGTCGCGCGACATGGCGAGCGTGTCGCTAATGGCGGAACAGTTTTGCCCGGAACCCGAATCATCATGCGTCATACAAAGCTTGCCGATGAAGCTAATTAAGTGTCTATGCCGGTCTTTCCACGAAGGGCAAACCCGCGTGGCGGTTCTGAATGCCAAATCGATGAAGAGCACCAGCGAACCCAATGGGGATATTATCGAGTTTGAACGGCCGGGTAATTCCTGCAACCGGGTGCTGGTTGCCGAGGATGACGCGATGTTCCGCAGGATCCTCGACAGCTGGCTGGGACATTGGGGATACCAGGTCACGCTCGCTGAAGATGGCGCGAGAGCGTGGACAATTCTCCAGCAGGAATTACCCCCTCAGTTGCTCATCCTCGATTGGATGATGCCGGCGCTGAGTGGGCTGGAGTTATGCCGCAAGGTTCGGGAACGCGATCAGGCTCCGTATCAGTACATACTCCTCGCGACCGCCAAGGACGCCAAACAGGATCTCGTCCGCGGACTGGAGGCGGGGGCCGATGACTACCTGACTAAACCATTCGATAAGAGCGAATTGCGCGCTCGGTTACGGGCGGGTAGCCGAATCCTCACGCTGCAGGACAGCCAGATTCGAGCTCAGGAACAACTTCGCTTTCAGGCGACCCATGATCAGCTCACGGGAGTCCTGAACCGCGCCGAGATTCTCGAGACCCTGCGCCGTGAGTTGGAGCGCGGTGCCCGTTCCAACACGCCGACGGGGCTCTTGATGCTGGACGTTGATCACTTCAAGGCTGTGAATGACACCTATGGACATTTGACCGGGGACGCTGTCCTGAAGGAAGTAACCCAACGCGTTGTCAAGGCCGTGCGAGCTTATGATTCAGTCGGCCGTTTTGGCGGAGAAGAGTTCGTGGCCGTTCTGCCCGGCTGCGACCGGGAACAAATCGACCACGGCGCCGAACGGGTTCGATCCGCGGTAGATAGCGGATTTATCCTCTTCGATGAATCGAGAGTATCTGTCACCGTGAGCATTGGGGCAGCGGTTGCGAGTCCCGGCACTATCTCTGATATAGAAATGCTTGCGGCTGCAGATAGCGCCTTATACAAAGCTAAACGGATCGGGCGAAATCGAACCGTCTTAGCGGATCTCGCATTCCGCTAACTACGCTTCATCCCATACCAGATGTTGGCGCCGCCGAACAAGAGGCAGGCAACATTGACCGTTGCATTCAACGCACCTCGCGAAAACGAATCCGTATATTGGCCGTGGCGGAGATTACAAGCCGCATCGAGTAAGCCCAGGTAGACCATCGAACTGCCGCCCACGGCGGTGGCGATTCCGGCGCGCGGATCGCGGGCCAGCAGCCAGCGGCTGGCTAACCAAAAGGCACCCACAATCCATACAATATCGGGCACAAGAAAGCACCACTCAAAGTCCACGATTTTTGCCGGCAGGTCATCGTGATTGAGCCAGAATGCGATCCAGAAAGCAATGATGGCCAAGGCAGCGATTCGCTGCGCCCACGCAAGGCCGCGTACGGATATTTTCACCGTGAATGTACCCTCGGCGCTGCAGAAGGGAGGAGTGTTGATTCCGAGTGGTGCGCGCGGAGAGATTCGAACTCCCGACCTTCTGGTTCGTAGCCAGACGCTCTATCCAACTGAGCTACGCGCGCATGCGTTACCCAGACAAGACTATCAAACGGGGCTAAAAACGCCAAGTTTCCGGGTTCCCCGCCACGCAGGTCTTGCATCTAAACTGTTCGATGGCACGCCCCTATTGGTCCGGACAAATCTCGCTCTCCCTGGTTAGTTTCGCGGTTGAACTTTATCCCGCAAGCAACTCCGCTCGCGCCTTCCAATTCCACCAGATTGACCGGGCGACCGGTCAGCGGATCCATCATCAGAACGTCGTGGCCGAGGGCGACGACGAAGGCTCCGGCTCTCTGCATATCGCCCGCAAAGGATCCGACGAGCGGCACGCAGTGGAGAAGTCCGAGATCGTGAAGGGGTACGAATACGAGAAGGGCAAATACGCCACCATCGAACCGGAGGACCTGAAACGCCTTCGGATTCCCGGCAAGGACACCCTGGAGATTGTCCAGTTTTCCGCGGCCGACGAGCTGTCTCCTTCGCTCTTCGAAAAGCCCTACTTTGTTGTCCCTAAGAAGGGCCCGCAAGCGACCGCCTTCGCTGTCGTGCGCGAGGCAATGATCGAGAGCGGCATGGTCGGACTTGGGGAAATCGCGTTTGCCGGCCGGGAACACCTGGTTGCGTTGGCACCGCCGGCAGACAAAAAGCAGCTGGGCATGATGCTTTACATCCTTCGCTTCGAGGATGAGCTGCGCGATCCAGCCGAATA
>JBEKNJ010000049.1:0-46766 GCA_049522955.1 Acidobacteriaceae bacterium | reverse complement strand
AAGCATAGTTTCCGGCATACGGCCCAATGCTGGCGACATTCAGATCGAACGTGAAGCTGGGCGCTGCTGTGAAATTCGTCCCATCGGTGGACCAACTTCCGGTCCAGGCGTTCCCATTTCGTGCCAGGCGCAACACCAGGGGTGCCTTTGGCAGTGAGATCTGGGTACTGATGAAGGTTGTACTGGTTGTACCGGTGATCCCTTCGGCGAACAATTCCGGACCGGTTGTCCCGTTATAAAAGACATCGAAGCGGAGGAAGTCGCCGCTATCCTGCTCGACCAGGATGCCTTCATCCTGATTGCCAATTTCAGGGACGGACTGGAAGCGGACATCCACACTGAAGGTTTGGGGGTTCGCTATCGGTTGCACGACGCGCAACGTGTTGTCGCCCCCCGTGGTGAGATTGTGGACGGTGGCCAGGGGTACGTTCAAGGTGACCGCGCTGCCATTCATGGTTACAGTGCCGTCTCCCAGCGGGTTTTCGGTGGTCCACAACGAGGCGTTCAACGCCCCCTCGTCAAAGTTGTCGGAAACGATCCCTCCCGTGGAGGCGCTGGTGTCGGTGTAGCTGGCGGAGGCGACGGCGCTTTGAGCGAATCCGCTGGCGGAGGCGATGGCATTGATCGTGGTGGTGGCGCTGAGGGTGATGGGACCGGAGTAGACCGTAGACGATGTGGTCGGTGCTGTTCCGTTGGTGGTGTAGTAGATGGTCGCGCCGGGTGTGCTGTCGGCGATCGACACGCTGAGCGTCGAGGAGAAGGTGGTTCCACTGACCGGATTGAAGGTTGGTGTGGCCGCCGGCGGGTTCAGGGTATAGGTGGCTGAACCTACTGCGCTTTGTCCAAAGTTGGCGGCGGTGGCGATGGCCTTGACCGTGGTGGTGGCGCTGAGGCTGATGGGACCGGAGTAGACCGTAGACGATGTGGTCGGCGTTGTTCCGTTGGTCGTGTAATAAATGGTCGCGCCGGGTGTGCTATCGGCGATCGACACACTCAGCGTCGAGGAGAAGGTGGTTCCACTGACCGGGTTGAAGGTCGGTGTGGCCGCCGGCGGATTGAGGGTATAGGTGGATGAACCTACCGCGCTTTGTCCGAAGTTGGCGGCGGTGGCGATGGCGTTGATGGTAGTGGTAGCGCTGATGCTGATAGGACCGGAATAGACCGACGACGACGTGGTCGGTGTTGTTCCGTTGGTCGTGTAATAGATGGTCGCGCCCGGAGTGCTATCGGCGATCGACACACTCAGCGTCGAGGAGAAAGTGGTTCCACTGGCGGGCGTGAATACCGGTGTGGCCGCTGGCGGGTTCAGAGTATAGGTGGCTGAACCTACTGCGCTTTGCGAGGAGTTGCTGGCGGTCGCGATGGCTTTGACCGTCGTGGTGGCGCTGATGCTGATAGGACCGGAATAGACCGCAGACGATGTAGTCGGGGTTGTTCCGTTGGTCGTGTAATAGATGGTCGCGCCGGGTGTGCTATCGGCGATCGACACGCTCAGCGTTGAAGAGAAGGTGGTTCCACTGACCGGCGTGAAGACCGGTGTGGCCGCCGGCGCATTGAGCGTATAGGTGGCCGAGCCCACCGCGCTTTGCCCAAAATTGGTGGCGGTGGCGATGGCTTTGACAGTGGTGGTGGCACTGAGGTTGATGGGACCGGAATAGACCGCAGACGATGTGGTCGGTGTTGTTCCGTTGGTCGTGTAATAGATGGTCGCGCCCGGTGTGCTATCGGCAATCGACACACTCAGCGTCGAAGAGAAGGTGGTTCCACTGACCGGGGTGAAGACCGGTGTGGCTGCCGGTGGATTGAGGGTATAGGTGGCTGAACCTACCGCGCTTTGTGAGGAGCTGCTGGCGGTGGCGATGGCTTTGACCGTGGTGGTTGCGCTGAGGTTGATGGGACCGGAATAGACCGCAGACGATGTGGTCGGTGTCGCTCCGTTGGTCGTGTAGTAGATGGTCGCGCCCGGTGTGCTATCAGCAATGGACACACTCAGCGTCGAGGCAAAGGTGGTTCCACTGACCGGGGTGAAGACCGGTGTGGCCGCCGGCGGATTGAGCGTATAGGTGGCCGAACCTACCGCGCTTGGCGTGTAGCCGCTCGCGGCGGCAATCGCCATCACTGTGGTCGTGGCACTCACAGAGATGGGGCCAGAATAGACGGCAGAGGATGTCGTGGGTGCCGCTCCATTTGTGGTGTAGTAGATGGTCGCACCGGGCGTAGTGTCGACGATCGAGACGCTCAGGGTGGACGAGAACGTAGTTCCGCTGGCCGGCGTGAAGACCGGCGTCGCTGCGGTGGAGGATCCAGCAACCAGGGTGTAACTCGCCGTGGCCAGCGCGCTTTGTGTGTAGCCTTTAGCGGTGGCAATGGCGTTGATGGTGGTGGTGGCGCTGATGGTGATGGGACCGGAATAGACCGAGGACGATGTCGTAGGTGTCGTTCCGTTGGTGGTGTAGTAGATGATCGCGCCCGGTGTAGTATCGGCGATCGATACGCTCGAGGTAGAGGAGAAGGTAGCGCCACTGGCCGGTGTGAAGGTCGGTGTCGCGACCGGGGTTGACGCCCCAGTCAGCGTGTAGCTGGCCGAACCCACCGCGCTTTGCGTGTAGCCGGTGGCGACGGCGATGGCGTTGACGGTGGTGGATGCGCTGATATTGAAGGCACCGGAATAGACCGGCGACGATGTGGTCGGCGTGGTTCCGTTCGTGGTGTAGTAAATCGTAGCGCCAGGTGTGGCATCGGCGATCGATACGCTCAACGTGGACGAGAACGTTGTCCCTGTGGCCGGGCTCAAGGTCGGCGTTGCCGCCGGGGATGGAGCGCTGGCAAGGGTGTAGCTCGCCGTGCCCACTGCGCTTTGCGAGAAGCCGCTGGCGGTGGCGATGGCATTGACCGTAGTCGTCGCGCTCACGGTGATGGGACCGGAATAGACGGACGACGATGTGGTCGGTGCACTCCCGTTGGTGGTGTAATAAATCGTTGCGCCCGGTGTGGCATCGGCAATCGATACGCTTAACGTGGACGAGAACGTGGTTCCTGAGACTGGAGTGAACGTCGGCGTTGCTGCCGGGGCCGGCGCACCAGCAAGGGTGTAGTTGGCTGAGCCCACCGCACTTTGCGAGAAGCCGCTGGCGGTGGCGATGGCATTGACGGTAGTCGTCGCGCTCACGGTGATGGGGCCGGAATAGACGGACGACGATGTGGTCGGTGTGCTGCCGTTGGTGGTGTAGTAAATCGTTGCGCCCGGCGTGGTATCGGCAATCGATACGCTTAACGTGGACGAGAAGCTCGTTCCACTGGCTGGGGTGAAGGTCGGAGTCGCTGCCGGAGAGGATCCGCCACTGAGCGTGTAACTGGCCGAGGCCATGGTGCTTTGCACGCCTCCGGCGGAGGCGATCGCATTGACCGTGGAGGTGGCGCTAATGGTGAACGGACCAGAATAGACAGGCGACGATGTGCTTGGAGTGCTTCCGTTGGTGGTGAAATAGATGGTCGCGCCGGGAGTGTCATCCGTGATCGACACGCTGAGTGTGGAAGAGAAACTGGTGCCGCTGGCCGGGGTGAAGGCGGGAGGTGCAGCGACCGCATTGGAAGAGACGTTAGCATTGCGGGTGAATCCGCAACCGTCCATGAGGGCGACAGCAACAAAGCAAAGCAGCGCGACAGCAAACACCCGTTGCCGATGCAGACAAGTATTCATCTCACCCCCACTTGAGAAAAACAACATGCCTCGAGTGCTCTGTTCTCAGGCATCACTGTAGTTGAACCAGCACGCGCCCGGGGGGGTCGGGCAACTTGCAACCATCCTCGTTCAGGTAGCGGAATACTCTTGCGATTCCGCTCCACGGCGCGGGCCGATCGGGGGCACCGTGGATATTTTCAAATTCGCTCAAGGCAACAAAACAATGCATTACTGCCAGGCAACCCAGCGTCTAAAAGATAAGCTGTCGATTGGAAAGCTCATTAAATTATAGGTTGCGTCCAACGCAGTGTCTACAGGAACCTTCCCGCTCATTCATACTGCACCGCGGGTGAATCATTTAAGTAGCCGTGGCTGCGTCTTGATTGAACCTCCATCACACTTAGGGATTCATCTCGAAGCTATCGAACGATAATAGGCACTGTCTGAAAGATGGATATCCAGAGAGTGACTTCATGTTCCCTGACGAACCAGCTTTGTGATTCTCGCACAGGACGATGCACTTCGCGGACCTGAAGCAAACCATCACGTGACCAAAGGTTGGACCTTAGTACCGAAGAACTGCGTGCGGAGCAGGTTCCACGGACCTCGTGGTTAAAGGTCGCCACACTCTTGTTCAAGACATCAAACCAGTTAAAAGGGCATCGCTATGGCGTCCGCAGGAGCATGTTATGTCGACGGGCAAATGATCCACGCAGGTGACCGCCATCGAGTACGCCTTATGTGTGTGTCTTTCTATCTTCGAATGTTTACCCAACAACAAAGTCGAACCGCGTGGCCGCCAGCTTAGTTATCGACTTGAGTTAGTCGCCCCGGACCAGGCGCGATCAGGTAGCAGACCGACAGTAAAGCAGCTGCGCGTCGCGCAATTTTTGCACCGGTATCCAGGCAACCTTTAGCAGTCCCGCGAACTCTCATGTGCCTGAACCAGCCTGTCCGCCTCACTCATCGGCCACACGGAAACGGCGAACCGTTCGGTGTGGTTCCTCCGAAACTCGCTGGAAGATCGTTCAAAAGAAATCCAGACGCCACGAGAGTTAAGTGTGAATTAATGTTTAATCAGCGGATGAGAGTTGTGGCGATAATCCGTTCATTAAGCTTTACTTCTGGTAAGTGCAAGATGGTAAAATAGCTGAAGGCTCTGGTGGAGTGGGATTAGATAGCCGTTTAAGAATCTGTAACATTTAAGAGCTTTGTTCAGTATTAATGAACAGATCTCGCAAGCGCTCGCAGCCAACGGCCCCGAAGCCATTCGGAAGTGCTTGAGAATCTCCAGATAATTCTGTGGGCCCCGCTTCTTCACCTATGAAAACAATGCCGAGGCAGACATTGCTAAAGGAAAGACATGCCTAATTCGTTCCAGGATGTTTGGCTTCACTTAAACCAGGCCCCCCTCAGGCCTTTTCCCGCCAACATGCTGCCTGAGCGGTCCGGCCAGCCGTTTGCCTCAATTCTTCAATACTTTACGGAGCACACCCGCACGAAGAACATTAACCTCCGAGCGGTCGATGAGGCGGACTCTGCCTACCTCGAGCGCCTGGGAATTTCCCCGGCAAACCTGATCCGAAACCTGAAAGAGACGCTGGTCGGGCGGCATCTGGATCCCCTTGGTTTCCAGCTGAAGGCAGTGCGGAATAAATGCATCCAGGCGTATTGTCCGTTTAGCGGTAAGCCAGTTGTTTCGAATCAGTCCCTGCTGGCGAATATCAACGTCATCTTTTATCGCTTTGAAACAGAGCATGTTTTTTATATTGCGACCGCGGGAATTGGCTCCGGTTTCAAGAAAAGTGCCGTCTATTTTCCAGACCACGACTTACTGGTCTCCGACGGCGATCCGTGGGGCCTGCAACAAGCCGATTTGATCGAGCTGAAGACCAGGATGGTAAGCGGCGCAAAGGCCTGCTACGACTATTTATCCAATTCTGATCGAAAAAGCCGAAAAAGCGCGGTGTGTTTGGGGTTTTATCATTTTGCACATCACCTTTGGAATGAACTGTCTGGCCTTCATCGTCTGCACAAAAAAGGCCTTTTGCCCAGGGTCGACAAGTTTCTTGTGTTGCGGGAGCCGCTGGGGCCGATCGAGCAGATATTTCCCGAAATCCAGAAGGGTAAAGTCGAAAGGCAAGACAGCACGGGCGATCTCTTTGACGAAATCCTGGCGAAGGGGTATTTCGTGGTGCGGGTTGGGGATGATTACCTGGCCAGCGCTCTGGCGTCGCGAGTGGCAAAGGTTTCCCTGGCGAACTGCCTGCCGGTTACGCTTGAGATGGTGGAAGAGGCCAGGAGCAAGTACTATCCCCTGCTCTGGGTCGGCATTCGCGTGCGGACTCGAGCCTGGGTTGACCAGATCGAGGGGTTGTCCAACGTGATCGCTTCTTTGCACGAGGAATTCCCCAGGCTAGGCGTGGTTTTCGACGGGTTTTCGTTGCCGTCTGACAGGTCTGCGGACTCGAGTGACCAGCAAGGATACTCCGAGATATTGGCCGAAGAAAATGAGATCGTGAACGGTATTTTCGAAAACTTTCAGCAGCGGCAACTATCTGTTGGGATGTTTAACATCATCGGCCTCTCCATCTTCGATGCCAACGTATGGGCGCACAATATCGATGTCTATGTCTCTCCCTACGGCTCACTTCAGCACAAGGTAGGTTGGTTCACGAATAAGCCTGGAATTGTCCACACCAATCAAACGTTGCTGGAAAATCCGGCGGCCTACGTATGGGCCAACGTGGAGAACGGAATCCCCCCGCAATATATTGAATCAGCCACGGTTACCGATTATGAGTCCCAAGCCAAGGAAGGGACGGGTTACAACGAGATTGAGGACGCGACTGAGAGCGGGGCCGGCGTGCAGGCAATGAACAGACGGGTGCGCGAGAATCCGGAGTTTAATAATTATTCGATCCAATGGGAAGGCCTGCACAACGAACTCTCTACCCTGATCAGATCCTCCAGGACGAAAAGCGCGATGACACCGCTTCTGTTGGCCAACCGCATCAAAAGAACGCTGAGGATGACGATCCGCAGCATCACCAATGTTTTAAGTTGGAGATAAAGGGCCAATGCCCGATGGATGGCCTGGACCGGAGCATGTCCGAGGCAAACATCAGACGGCTCTCGACTCCTTCAGCCACATCCAGAGCACCAGGACCGCGGCAAAGATGAGTGCCAGGGTCAGGCCACTCCACAAGCCGTAGATGCCGAAACGGGTTTTGAAACAAAGTAGATATCCAATCGGCAACCCGATCACCCCGTAAGCCACCAGGTTGATGAGCATGGGGCCGCGCGTTTTGCCCAGCCCCCGCAATGCACCCGTGCCAATGCCCTGGATACCATCGAAGATCTGGAAGACGGCGGCCACGGAGAGCAGGCGTACGCCGACGGCCACCGTCTGCCGGTCATGGGTGTAGACGTGAATAAGCAGCTGGGGAATGGTCAGAAAGGCCGTGGCGGCCAGGCCCATGAAGACTGCGCCGATGGCAATCGCCATGGAGCCGTTGCGTCGGGCGCGGGCGCGATCCCCCGCCCCCAGGGCATGGCCGACGGAGATTGCCGCCGCCGCCGAAACCCCCAACGGCACCATGTAGGTGAGGCTGGCTGAATTCAAGACAATCTGGTGTGCGGCCAGGATGTTGGGCGCAAGCCGCCCGGCCATCAGGGTCGCGAGCGAGAATGCGCCTACCTCGAAGAGCAATTGCGAAGCCGCCGGCCACCCCAGCTGCAGGAGGCGGCGGAATTGGGCAGGCAGCAGACCGGGCCAGTGGGCGAAGAGCGGGTGTCCGCGATCGCGTTCATGCTTCCATGCCCACCAGACCAACACCCCGGCCATGTAAGCGCGGGCGACGCAGGTGGAGAGCGCAGACCCACGCACGCCCATGGCGGGTAACCCCAATTTGCCGTAGATGAGCGCCCAGTTGCCGAACCAGTTGACCAGGTTGGCGGAGATCAGGGCAAACGTGACCGGCCGCACCTTTCCCACGCCCTGCAGGTAGCGCCGGAAGGCGACATAAATCAGCAACGGAAGGGCGCTCCAATTCAGCAGCTGAATATATTCGCGGGCGGGAGCGCGCACTGTTTCAGTAATGCCCAGCAGAGGAAACAGATGGGGCGCGAAGCCCACCAGGAGCATGGCGACCGGCGTGTACAGGATGGCCAGGTAAACGCCCTGGGCCAGGGCTCGATGGCAATCGTCAAAGTCGCCGCGACCGAAGGCCTGGGCCACCAGGGTGTCGAGGCCCAGCAGCAGTCCGATGCCGAAGAGCGCGGGGGTGTAGAAGAGGGCGCTGCTGATGCCCACGGCGCCGATGGCCGCGGGGCTAAGACGGCCGACCATGATGGTATCGACGATCGACATGGCCATCCAACCCAGCTCGGAGAGCACGACCGGGATGGCCAGCAACAACAAGGCCGCCAGTTCCCTGCGGAAGCGCGTGGCGGGAGCTGACTGCGTCACTGGAGCGCGGGAAAACATGGTCCTTTTCACCTTAACTGATGGGTGGACCGGGGACTGAATCTTTGCTGATCACAAATTCAAGATGGTAAAGTCAATGAGGCGACGTTGCGCTCAGCGCGGCTACGCGCAGGTTCACGTATCGGGAGAGATGGCCGAGTGGCTTAAGGCGCACGCTTGGAAAGCGTGTGTACCGCAAGGTACCGTGGGTTCGAATCCCACTCTCTCCGCCATTAGATAGAGTTGGTGGCTAACGATGGGTTCCATCGCGGAACGCAGATCGTGAACGCAACTGAATTCATGGCGCTTGGGCGCACGCGTTAAGCTTTCTTTGGTTCCTTTTCGGAAGCCGGCGACGCGATGGACCAGGATAACCGCCGCCGAAACGATGTCAGAAAATACAGGTATCCACCTATTGGAGTTCACACACGCGTGTGAGAGCCCATAACGCGAGGGTGTGGCTGGAATTGAGAACGGGCGCTTATAAAAGAAGTATGCAAAAGCAGATTCTGCTGTTCCCGAACTACTGGATTCGGCGGTCTCAGCCTATCTTCGACGCTCGCACACGGAATCTGCTTATGCGCCACCCTGCAATATTCTTCGCACTCATTCTCACCATTTCCCAGACTCTATCAGCTCAGCAATCGCGCGCAGTAACCACGGATGAAGCCGAGGGTCATCTTCTCAAGAAGGTGGAACCCGTTTACCCGCCGTTTGCCCGTGTGGCCGGAATTGAGGGGACCATTCAACTCCAAGTCGGCATCTCCACCGACGGCCGCATTCACAGCATTTCGGGCGCTGCCAAAACAGTTTCGCCTGATCTTTGGCAGGCCGCGCGGAGGGCTGTCTCAGGATACATTTATCGCCCCTTCGTCGTGCACGGCGCGCCGGTGAACGTCACCACTACCATTTCGGTCGACTTCAAGCTCCCCCCGGGTAAATCTCAGCCCCAGCCTGCACCCAACATTTCTTTCAGCAGCTTTGACAGTATCGGAGACAGTGTCAAGTTACCCGCCCCCTCGCCGGCAATGGAGAAATGGTTGCAGAAGAACGCTGCCCGATATAGCGAGGAATGCTCCGAGTATGTCGATCCGACCGATAGAGTGGTGAAGGAATCCAACGCGCAAACCCATGACCGATTGCTCAAACGATTGCGCGATCACACGAGATTGGTTGACATCGACGATAGACCACGAAGCTATGGGCTCTACCTGGTCAGCATCGTAGATCCGTGTATCTGCGGCGCAACCGGAAACTGCGGTATCGACATGGTTGAGGTGGAACACGGGCGCATACGTAGTGTCGGGAGAGCCAGTGGTTGGGGTTATGCCCTGGTCCATCGAGAAGGACCGCTTGGCCTTCCAGATGTATTTCTAATTCAAAACATGTCTGCCGCCGATTCAGTGATGGCGGGCTTCGCGAACCTGGGCGGCGAATGGGGACAGCTCTACTGCGGGGCGGGGGAAAACGACCACCTTGACATAGAGCAATGTCGCTAGAGTAGTTCTCCGGTTGCTGTGCCCTTTCAATCGTTGTATAAGGTAGCCTTTCCTGGAGAAAAGTCCAGAAAGGACTGCCTCTTCGGGGTACACCTGCGCCCTCAATGTTTCCTGGTCATCTAAGTGACAGGTTTCTCATGGAGGGCTATGCATGTCTAATACCGTAAAGATCGTTCGCTTCCACAAGACCGGACCCGCCGAAGTCCTTCAGTTTGACGAACTCCCACTGCCTGAGCCCGGGCCAGGTGAGATCCTGCTCCGCGTGAAAGCTCTTGGACTGAACCGCGCGGAGATCATGTTCCGCAACGGACAATATCTCGAAACACCCGTACCTCCATCCAAAAATGGCTACGAGGCCGCCGGGATCATCGAAGCCGTAGGCCCAGGTGTCGATCCCAGTTGGATCGGCAAGACCGTCAGCACCGTCCCCGGAACCTTCAAACTCAACAGTCACGGAGTCTATGGCGAAGTTGCGGTTGTTCCCCTCTTTGGAATCGCCGAATATCCCTCAACCCTGACATTCGAACAAGGCGCATCCATCTGGATGCAGTACCTCACCGCCTACGGTGCACTCGTCTGGCTTGGCCAGATAGCGAAAGGAGACTTTGTCGTTATCACCGCGGCCAGCAGCAGCGTAGGCATAGCTGCTATTGAGATGGTCAAGGCCGAGGGTGCCACCAGCATCGCTGTCACCCGCACCCCGGCAAAGAAGGCCAGGCTCCTCAAGCAGGGGGCAGATCATGTGATCGTCACCGACGAGGAAGACCTGGTGGGCCGCGTCAACGAGATCACCTTGGGCAAAGGCGCGCGCATCGTGTTCGATCCCATCGGTGGCAAGATCCTCGAATCGCTTGCGGCAGCGACAGCCTCCAAGGGGATCATCTTCGAATACGGGGCCCTGGCGCCCGAACCCACTCCCTACCCACTCTTCACGGCACTCGCCAAGTACCTCACCATCCGGGCCTACACGCTCTTTGAGCTGACTCCCGATCCAGTGTTCGCCAAGGCAAAGCAATACATCTTCGACCATCTTGTTTCAGGTGCCTTCAGGCCCCTCATCGCCAAGAAATTTCCTTTCTCTGAAATCGTCGAAGCTCACCGTTATATGGAGTCGAATGCTCAGGTTGGAAAGATCGTAGTCTCTCTCTAAGCCCCGCGAGGCGTCCGCACGTTTGTTTTACGGCTCGTGAGACACGAAGTTAGGGCAAGGAGAAACCCTCCTCCGGCGACAGGGGTCAGTTCCGTCTGGTCACGAATTTTGGTCTGGACGCTGAGATCACCGCAATATGTGACAATCCACACGCTATCCGCTCGCGTTATAGTCTCGCCTACGCCATCAGAGCGGGTAAGTTGTGCGCGAAAAGCCCAGGTTTCGAAGATCGGTGATGGGTGTACTCATCCTGCAGATGTGGTTCGTGGGCCAGGCTCTGGCGCTTGATCCGCAGGCAAGCAGCTATCTGCGCACCGATTTCACCGTCGAACAGGGCTTGCCAGACGACGAAGTGAATGCCATCGCGCAAACCCCGAATGGATTCCTTTGGGTGGGAACGGATGGTGGACTGGCCAGGTTCGATGGAGAGCACTTCACCCAGATTCGTCTGCGCCCCGGAATTTCCAAAGAAATCCCCGTAACTTTTTTATTGACTGCGGCGGATGGGGCGCTTTGGGTGGGCACCGATTCCGGGCTCGTCTACATACCGGGCACAGCTGTGGATCACTTCGATCGCTCGCTCGTGACGGTGTATCACCCGGGCGCCGGCGCCAGCGACCGGATCTCGTGCCTGCTCATGCGCAAAGGCATTCTGTGGGTGGGAACAGGCCACGGGCTTTATCGGTTTGATCGCGGCCACTTCGTGACCGTAATCCCAGACGAGCCGATCAGCACCATGGACCAAACCGCAGATGGCCACGTGCTTATCATCGCCGGAAACGAATTCGTCGAATGGGACGGTGCGCGCATCCTACGATATCCCGAATATCCCAAGCAGCTTGGTGTGCAGAGCGATGGAATCTTTCAAGTGCACGAAGATCGCAACCGGGTTCGGTGGTTCTGCACTAGCTCGGGTATTGCACGCCTGGTGAACGGTTCGTTCCAGAAGCTCGCACCGTTCGGCCATCTCCCGGGAGACGCGGCCTATCGGATTTACGAGGACCCGCAAGGGACTTTCTGGGCCAATAAAGCGTCGGGACTGTTTCGAGCGAACGACAAGGACAAGGAAGGTCTGGCGTTGGGCGTGCACGCGAGGTACATGTACTCGGATATGAGTGGCGATCTGTGGGTTGCTACCGACAGCCTGGGACTCCTTCGCTTCAAAGACCGCACCTTCAATATGTACACGCCAACCGACGGACTACCGGCCTCCAATATCCCTATGGCCGTGTTGGCAGCGCACGACGGAACGCTTTGGGCGGGGAGCAACTGCGGGGGCCTTTCGCGCTTTGACGGCAAGCGCTTCAAAACCTATAGCGAGAAGGATGGGTTGCTGAATTCCTGTGTATGGAGCTTGGCGGAAGACGCGAATCACGATCTTTGGATTGGCACCTGGGGTGGTGGGCTCTTTCGTTTTCGCGACGGCCACTTCACCCAGTATTCAACTCCGCGGGGGCTGCCCAGCGGTGTGGTGCTGAGCCTGGCGCCCGCGCAGGACGGATCGCTGTGGATTGCGACCACTGCAGGCCTGAGCCACTTGCAGAATGAGCATTTCTACAACTACACCACGGCGGACGGGCTCTCCAGCGATCGCATCATCACCGTGGTCCAGGGCCATGACGGTGGCATTTGGGCGGCCACCGATGCCGGCGTCGATCACCTGCTGGGTGACCACTTTATGCCGGTGCGGGAGCCCACGGAGGGAGAGGTTCCCTACGGCCCACTCAAAGAAGACACATTCGGCAATCTCTACGCATTTTCGCCGGTGAACGGCATCAGCCGCATCCAGGACAATCGCCTGATTAGTGTGAATCGAGCGCTGCAACCCGCGGGCATGGTGGAGACCCGCGATCATGACCTGTGGTTTTGCGGAAGAGACGGCATCTATCGGGTTGCCGCCGGTGACCTCAGACGCGCCGAACTGGACCCGGATTCGCCGGTCGATTACGCCTCCTACGGCCGTGCGGACGGCCTTGAGACCAGGGAGTGCACCACGGGGCAGCCCAACATCGCGATCACCCCAGACGGTAAGCTCTGGGCCGGAACGCTGAAGGGGCTGGCGATGCTGGACCTGCGCCGGGAGCTCAAGAGGGATCGCAAACCCGCGATCCTTATGGACGAGGTGGACGTTGGAAAAACAAAGAAAAATCCCGGTAGCGAACTGGTGCTGGAACCTGGCAAGGCTCACGTGGAGCTGCACTTTACCGCCGTCGATCTGGCGTCACCGGAAAACGTTCACATGCAGTACCGGCTCGACGGTGTGGATGCGGCATGGTTTGATGCCGATTCAACCCGCACCGCAACCTACACTGACATTCCCGTCGGTGTTCATTCCTTTCATATCCGTGCGAGTAATGGCGACGGCGTCTGGGATCACGAGGGCATCGTCTACAACGTCACCCAGAGACCGTTCTTCTACCAAACGGTCACATTTCAGCTGGCCGCCTTGGTGACGGGAGTTTTGCTGCTGGTTGGTTTGTACCAGCTTCGTCTACGCCAGGCTGCGGCGCGGCTCAGTGCGCGGCTGGAAGAACGGTTGGCGGAACGGGAACGCATCGCCCGCGATCTGCACGACACGCTTTTGCAGGGCTTCCAGGGGCTCATTCTGCGCTTTCATAACGCGATGCTGGAGATCCCGGAGCGTGAGCCCGCGCGGCAAATGATGGAAAGCGCGCTCGACCGCGCCGATGAGGTCATGGCGGAAGGGCGGGACCGGGTGGTCAGCTTACATCCATCCTCCGACAAATTCGGTGACCTGGCGCAAGCTCTGGCCCGTGCCGGGGTTGACATTGCGAACGGCAGCGAAGTCAAGATCTCTGTGACCACGGAAGGCCAGGTGCAAACGTTGGATCCAGTGGCTTTGGACGAAATCTACTGTATTGGGCGGGAAGCCATGGTCAATGCGTTTCGCCATGCGCAGGGACAGAGCATTGAAGTGGAAGTGGACTATGCATCCTGGGAATTGCGCCTGCGGGTTCGCGACGACGGCCGCGGCATTGACCCCAAGATTCTCGAAGCGGGCCGGCCCGGACACATTGGCCTGGCCTCCATGCGCGAGCGCGCGGAGAGAGTCAGCGGCCAGCTGGATATCATCAGCGGACCGGGCGCGGGCACGGAAATTGAATTGAGAGTCCCGGCAGCGAATGCCTACCGTGGAATTCTGCTTGAGTCACCCTGGCGGCGTCTGCGGCATTTCACTCTGAGCAGGCTTTAGCGTCTTGAGCCCACCCGAAAGGGCTAGACAAAGTTACCTCCAGATGGGGTAGCGGACTGCGTCGCCATGCCTCAATATCAGACGATCCGGAGGCTTCCCCGATGGCACTCCTTCATTCCCAGGTCTGGAAATTAAAGTCTGCACGCAAATCTGAATGTGTGACCCCAGCCATGATGAGGCGCCTGCGAAGCTACGGTTCCCCTGAGTCTGTCGAGCCGGGGGGCCACCTTTTCAAGCAGGGAGAGAGGCTGGTGGATCTTTTTGTTGTGGAGCAGGGCGAGCTGGAACTCTACGAACGAAAAGGGCGAGCCTCGCGCGAGGTGGACTCCACCCTGGCCAAGTTGCACTTCACCGGCGAGCTCGATTTGCTGAACGACCGCCCTTCCCTGCTCAACTGTCGCGCCGTCAGAAGTAGCCGCGTTCTGCGCATCTCTCGAGAATCCGTTCGAACATTGATGCGCACCGAACTGGACATCGCTGAGTTGATTCTTACCGAGTGGATCGTTCGGCGCGCTCGCCTGGTGAATCATCGCCAAGGAGGGATCATTGTTGTTGGCGATAGCCTTGCGGCTGAGACCATGCGTATCGAGCGGTTTTTAATTGGCAATGGCCACCCGCATCAGTTGATCGACTCCAATCTAAATCTGGAAGCGGAAGTTCTGCTGCGGGCTTTGGACGTGGAGTCAGACCAGTTGCCGGTGGTATTTTTCTCGGACGGCACGACCCTCCGGAAACCCGCAAATACCGTGCTGGCCAACAAGCTGGGATTCGATCAGGATCTGGGTGAGCATACGGATTATGACCTTGCGGTCGTAGGCGGTGGCCCGGCTGGACTTGCCGCAGCCGTGTATGGTGCTTCGGAGGGGCTCACGACCTTGGTGGTCGAGGGAACAGCCCCGGGAGGGCAAGCCGGCACCAGTTCCAAAATCGAGAACTATCTTGGGTTTCCCACAGGTGTATCCGGTTACGACCTGGCACAAAACGCCACCGTGCAGGCGCAGAAGTTCGGTGCACGCTTCGCCATCTCACGCGATGTTACGGATATTCAACCGGCTGGTAACCGGTACTCTCTTGCGCTCGAAGGGGGTAAGACGATCTTTGCCCGCGCCATCGTCGTCGCCACCGGCGCTCGATACAAGCGACTCGATGTCCCTAACTACAGGAAGCTCGAATCCCAGGGTGTCCACTATGCCGCCACCGCCATGGAAGCGGCCAGATGCGTCGGTAAAGAAGTTGTTGTGGTCGGGGGCGGTAACTCCGCCGGCCAGGCTGCTCTGTATCTTGCCCTATCGGCCAGTCATGTTCATCTACTCGTCCGCGGCGAAGGTCTCAAGGCCACTATGTCTGCCTATCTCATCCAACGGATTGCTTCTTCCAATCGCATCACACTTCATCCACACAGCGAAGTCGTTTCGCTCGATGGAGACACTCACCTGCGCAGTGTAACCTGGTGCAACCGCCTCTCCCATAAATCGCGGAGCTGCCAGACGGGCAACATGTTTGTCATGATCGGAGCCCTCCCCAACACCGAATGGCTTCACGGCAGACTCGACCTGGATGCGAACGGCTTTGTGATGACGGCGCCCGGCGATCGCGACGGTTGTGTCTTTCAGACCAGTCTTCCCGGCATTTACGCCGTGGGTGACGTGCGGTCCGGTTCAGTGAAACGCGTCGCCAATGCCGTGGGTGAAGGATCTGTCGTGGTGTCCTACGTCCATCGTTATATTGAGACGCAGAAGACGCAGGAGATGGAAAGAGAAGCGATTATTGCTTAGAGATCGGAGCCTAAGTCAGCCCTCGATGAAGCCTCGTCGTACGGCGATCATCACGGCATGCGTGCGGTCATTGGCGTTCAGCTTGGAAAGGATGCTGCGCATGTGCCCTTTGACAGTATCCTCAGAAATTACCAGACGGTCGGCGACTACTTTGTTGGAGCAACCCTCTCTGACCAAGCGCAGGACCTCAATTTCACGCTGCGACAGCGCATCTGAAGTCAGGTGACTGGCCAGTTCCGAAGCGATCTCGGCAGGTATGCGGTTCTTGCCGGAGTGGACGGTGCGTATGGTGTCTACCAGCTCTTTGCGCAGCATGCTCTTAAGCAGATAGCCCTTGGCCCCGGCCTTCAGCGCGCGCGTTGCCTGCACATCACCAGCATAGGTAGTGAGCACCACGCAGCGTGCGGCCGGCCACTTTTCAAGGATCGCGCTGATGGTTTCGACCCCATTCATCCCCGGCATCTGCAGGTCGATCAAAGCCACATCGGGCCTGAGCTTGGCGAACGCCTCGATGGCCTCGTAACCATCCGAAGCTTCGCCCACCAATTCCATATCGGGCTGCCGATGAAGCACGTTGGCGATCCCTTCGAGGATCAAGGGATGGTCGTCGACGGTCAGGATTCGAATTCGATTGGTGTTCATCGATGTTGTACTCATGGCGTCTGCCTCCCTTCCAACTTACCGCGCGCGGGGTCCGACCACCAACCTGCGCCTTCCATAAAGCCTTGCATCCACAGAATAGGCGCCCGCCCCTAACAGACCAATGGCGGCCAGTATAGCGATCGTGAGTGCATTGATCCCGAATGAATCTACCCGAGGTTCGCGACAAACCCAGAAAGTGCACAAAGAAACTAGTATCGCCGATACCGCTGCCATGGGCGTGTACCAACCCACGATGATTAGGACCGCGGCGATCCGCGACAGCGCCAGGAGCACTTCTGTCTCCGGCCCGGGACAAAGCCGCGCGCTTGAAATCAGGGCGGCGGCCACCGCCAGTCGAAGAATCAGCAGCGCCAGGCCCGCGCTTCGATTGGGAAAGGTACCCAGAAGCCGTTGCATACTCCACTCCAACGACAATGCTACGAACATCGCGATCAAAGTGGGAGCTGCTTTCGGACTCCTGCGCGGTAATCATTTCGTGTAGTATGCGCCCGAAAACCAGTTTTCGCGGTTATGTATGCTGTCGCCGCACTTAACCCCGTATATGGCTGTTTTGTTTGACTTTTGCATTTGTGTCCTTTAGCGAAACCAAAGGTGAACCCTCGTTCGATCCATTATCGACCCCTGTTTTCCCAAAGTACCCGTCCCGGTCACGCTAGGGACAGCCATCGGTAGCTGCCCCCCGTACAGATCCGTGCGAGCGGAACTACCGCACACGGCTCCTACCTCGGATGAGTGGCGTCGAAACGCACGTCAGGATAGGGATGCAGAACACGAGGACGAGGGATCCATCGTTCGAAGGTTGGGCGGATGCGTTTCCAACTCGGCCGGCTGCGCTGGCTACGACGCCCAAGCATCGAGCGCCACAGATTGCAGAGCCGGTTTGGTTGTCAGACGGGACTGGAACTTTCTCGGAAGTGCCGGTAGAAAACATCAAGGTTCGTTTATCTTGGCAGAAGTTTTAGCGGCGTTTCTGACAAAGTTCCAGTCCCGTCTGACAACCAAATCTTGACAACCAAACCTTGACAGCCAAATCTTGACAACCAAACTTCCAGTGTCAAGGACGACCTTTTACCGCTCGTTTTCGATGTTGTGCGTTCGGTGAGAACCCTAACTCTTGCCGAACAGCTTCCAGTCCATTTTCCGGGCTGCCCGGGTCCCTAATTCATCTGCTACGAACCAGAAAAGTAGTCCCAAGCCAAACCTGACTGAAGACTCAAACCCGCTCCAGCCACGTTTCGTCGCGAGCTGGAAGAAAAGGGCTAAACCCGCGACCATTGCCGAGTAGGAAGCGTAGTGGAAACAAATGGAAAGGATAGGCCAACGATTGGTGTGCTCACGAAAGCTGCGCCACGTCCGAAGTTTGAATCTTTCGAACTCAAGGGTGGAAATGAGCTTTCCTGCCTTCCATTCAGGGAGCTTTGGTTCAAATGTCGGTTCATTGGCGCCATCAAATCCGCCGGAGTTGGAGCCTCCACGCGAGCGAGTTGCGGTGGATCGTCTTTGAACGGGAGCCTTCATCTTTTGAATAGGTCAAGGTGGTTAAAGCTTACCTATTACAACACGTGAACGAACTTGACAAGCAACGGTGAAAGGAAGATGTGAAAAAATTGATTTTGCAGATTTTATTGGGTTTTAGTTTTTGATACGAAATGTACACCCGTGCCTGAGTAATCGCTTAGAGGGCATCCTGGCACGAAAGTTTTTCGACTGCGGATCGCTCGTACGCCGAAAACAATTTTTTTCACATCGTCCAGACGGGACGTTCACCGCTCTATGTAGGGTTACTAGAAACAAACCGGTGAACGTCCCGTGTCACCTCGATTGCAGGCGACGACCACGGAACGAACCGTCGCCCAAAAAGAGCGACCGGCTATCCTGAGGGTTTTTCGTTCAAAAGGGGTAAGTTCGGTGCGCGAAATCGCAGGATCAGAATCGTAGTACCACAGCTCTCCTTTTAACCCAAAGAGTGTCCGCAATCGCTGGAGCGATGCGGGGCGAGACGGATAGCCATTGTCAGCCTTCAACCTTGGGTAGTAAAGCTGTTACTTGATCCACCTGTTCGCCCCGCTGGATTTTCACGACTTGACGATGTATGTGCAGGTTCTGTTCTGAACCCACAAAATCGACCTCATCACCCTGTTCTAACGTCTGCGTAATGACGTGCTTTACGTGGGGATGTAAATAAGCCCGAAGTCGGTGGAAAGCATTCCCGAGAGAGTCTGCCATGCGTCGATTATAGGGGATCCGGCTCCCTTGGACGGTGAGCGAGGAAGAGCTACCATGTTCGCCTACGCGGGCGACACGCCACGGTGGCACGGCAAGAGCGCGCTACTTCCGCTTAGCCTTAGCCCATCTTGCTCTTTGCGCCGCGGCGATCCTTGCTCGTCCTTCCGCGCTCATCTTACTGCGCTTACAACCTGGAGCGTCTGCGCGCTTCAAGGGGAGTGTGATCTGTCAACAGAGCCCGCAAGTTTGGTTGTCAGCGTTTGGTTGTCGAGTGTGGTTGTCAGACGGGACTGGAACTTTCTTGGAAATGCCGGTAGAAAACATCAAGGTTCGTTTATCTTGACAGAAGTTTTAGCGGCGTTTCTGACAAAGTTCCAGTTCCGTCTGACAACCAAACTCGACAACCAAACTCACGTTCGCTGACCCTGAGAAGATCCGAGAGCTGGCACGACGCGGGGAAACTCTTGGGACGCTGGGGAACAGGCAATCCTTGGAGAACGCTATTGAGGTCGGGCGCGGAGGGTGCTACCTCAGGCTCACGCCTGGGCAGTATCGGGCTCTCAGGCGGTTCTAAAGAGGCTCATGTATTGCACGGTACGCGCGATTCGTTAGTTTCTCAAACCCTCGGGAACTATCTTGCAGACCGCACCATTTTCGGGCTGCCAGCCTGAACCATCCGCGTACCTTACAGAGTTCAGCTCAATATAGCTCACGGGGTCTGAACCCGAAAACAATTCAACAAAAGAAGCTTCCTGCTTTGCGCCAACCTCCACTCTGGTTTCCAGCTCAAAAGGAGCGCCAGAAGTTGAAGTCTCAACCGCAAAGTGAAAGGTGATCCGTTCAAGTGTAATCGGCGCTGATTTCAGGTTATTCATGGTGATCCCAACTTTTTGATGAGGTTCGAAGGGCCGATCTAGAGAAGTGTCAAGCATCCTCGCCTGCATACGGATAGGACCACAGATGGCTTGTGGATGCAGCAAAAGGCCTCCGGTCCAAATCTCCGTCGTTTGGGCCAACAAGGTCAGTGGGGCACAGAGTAAAAGAAATGCGGCTGAGCGGACCATTTCGGAACCTCCGTAAGAAGGAGATGACAAGATGATCTCACCGTACAAGCATTTCCTCAAACAAATTTGAAACGGCGTAAATGGTTGGAACACGGGGGCGGGTGTTACTTGAGGCTGACGCCTGTGCAGTACAGACGCCTGAGACGCCCTTAGGACACCTTTGCGGCGGTTAGATTGCTTCCACTTCAATGGGCATGTTTTGGATTTACCAACGGTGTCGATGGGTTCCAATGATCGGATTGGGAAGTACCCAACTTGTGCAGGCGCAGTGCCAAGCCCAACATGCAGATTGCGCTGAACCCAAAGTAAAAGAAAAACCAAAGAAAAATTGAAGGGTGATAGAGCCTATGTTCGAGCTGAATCCAGTTGTTCACTAAAGCGAGAAACGCCAAAGCAAAACCTACCGACGCCGCCCCAGCCAAGCCAAAGAACCACTCGTCCGCGACACGACCGCGCAGGGTTCGCGCGATTGTCAATGCGAGAATACCGAAGGTCATTGCCATCACCACAACTAGAAGTTGGAAAAATCGAACGCTGAGCGGTCCCCTCCAGAAGAGCGGCATCAATCCGTATACGCTGAGCACGAGGCCATTCGCTAGCAGAAGCCAGGATATTCCCTTCGCGGATCTCCAGATGCCGGCTGCGATAGTGCAAGCGCCTGCCGCCAGGGCGAACCTATTAACAAGCATTTGCACGCCTCTATCCCCGTAGACATTCGGGGTAGTTTCGTAAATGACTAAATAGATGACCGACGCTATCGCGCAAAGAACTCCCGTCAGTGCCAACAACCACCAATTCTTAGTGAGAGTCTGCATCAAAGTACGCCTCCCTGTCACGGTGGACTTATTGCTTCAGGTCATAAGGTTCGTCGCGATCAGGGTACTCCTCCAGCACAACAATTGGGAAACGAGCACGGCGGACAGTTTTAAGCCTGCGAGCTTGGCTTAGTTCAATATTGATCCGTTAAAGATCATGGAAGCGGGAAATACAAGCAACGGTGACAGCCGGGACGTTCACCGCTCTATGTACAGTTTGGTTGTCAGTTTGGTTGTCAGACGGGACTGGAACTTTCTCGGAAATGCCGGTAGAAAACATCAAGGTTCGTTTAACTTGGCAGAAGTTTTAGCGGCGTTTCTGACAAAGTTCCAGTTCCGTCTGACAACCAAACTTTGACAACCAAACTTTCATGGCCTGCTTTGGAAACGCGTTTCCAAAAATCACAATCCCCCGAAGACTCGTTTTGGGAACAGGAACCATCTGTCCGAGATGGCGACTCTTTGGCCAAGTGGCTAGCTCTTGTTTTCTCCTTGACATTTTTAGAAGCGATGGCACTATACTCCTAACCATCTTAGGAGGGACAGTGACCGACCCAGCTCAACTTCTTCCGGGCACCCTCGATCTCCTCATCCTGAGGGCGGTCTCACTCGGCCCGCTGCATGGGTACGGCGTCCTTCTGCGCATCGGACAAATTTCCGGCAACGCGCTGTTGATCGAACAGGGCGCGCTCTATCCCGGCCTGTTTCGCCTCGTCCGTCAGGGACTGCTCAAGGCGAGTTGGGGCACATCGGAGAACAATCGCCGCGCCAAGTTCTACGAACTCACCGCCGCTGGCCGCAAGCGTCTGCGTGAAGAGACCGATAGCTGGAATCGGCTGGCGTCCGCCATCGCGTCCGCCCTCTCCACCCAACCGGAGGAGATATGAAATTCCTCGCCTGGCTTCGCCCCCTCGCCGCGAAGTTCTTCCATCGCGCCCAGCTCTCCGACGAAATGGACCAGGAGCTCCGCTCGCACATCCAGCTTCGCGCCGACGATCTTGAGCGCTCGGGCATCCCCCGCGCCGAAGCCGAAAGGCTCGCACGCATCGAGTTCGGCGCTTACCAACGCTACAAAGAAGAATCCCACGAGGCCCTCGGCGGCAACTTCATTGAAACCTTCCTTCAGGACCTCCGCCTCAGCCTTCGCGTCCTGCGAAAATCACCCGGATTCACCGTCACCGCCGTATTAACGCTCGCCCTCGCCATCGGCGCGAACGCCGTGGTGTTTAGTGTCCTGAATGCCTTTATCCTGCACCCCCGGTATGTGCCTCAGGCGGAGAGCCTCTACGGAATCGAGCACGGAAGCAATAATGGGTTTCAGTCGTATCCCGACTATCTCGATCTCCGTGATCGCAACCACAGCTTTGATGGTCTGGCAGCTTTCACCTTTGCCCTGGTGGGGCTGGACACGGGCAACAATGCGTCTGCTACCTGGCTCAACGAAACCAGTGGGAACTACTTTGATGCATTACGCATTCGGCCATATCTTGGCCGTGTCTACCACAGCTCCGATGAGCACGGCCCGAACAGCGCCCCGTATATCGTGCTCACCTATGCATATTGGCACACCCATTTTCAGAATGATCGCGGCGTGCTAGGCCGTGTGGTTCAGGTGAACAAGCATCCTTTTACCATCCTCGGTGTAACGCCGCCCGCATTCCATGGGACTCTGCTGTTTTTCTATCCCGACTTTTTCGTGCCCATTGTGAACCATGAGCAGGTGGACCCGGAATATGACCTGAACTCGCGCGGGATTCGTTGGATTTTCGAGGCGGCCGGACACCTGAAGCCGGGAGTCACTCCGGCACAGGCGATTGCTGACCTGAACAGCATTGGTGCCTATCTGAAAGAGACTTACCCCAAAGATGAAGGCAATGTAATCTTTACCCTGGCTCGTCCAAGCCTTTATGGCGATTATCTTGGTCGTCCGGTACGGGCATTTCTGGCAGGCTTGATGCTGCTGGCGGGGCTCATTCTGCTGGCCGCATGCGCTAACCTGGGCTGTCTCTTCGCCGCGCGCGCCGCTGACCGTTCGCGCGAAGTCGCTCTTCGGCTCGCGCTCGGTTCCAGCCGAAGGCGCATTCTGCGGGGACTCTTCACCGAAGCCGTACTCATTTCACTCGCCGGAGGCGCAGTCGGACTCCTCGGCAGCATAATCCTGCTGCGCGGACTGAGCGCGTGGCAGCCATTTCATCAATGGCCCATGCTCCATATGCCTGTGAACCCGGATGCAAGCGTTTATTCAGTAGCACTGGTGCTGGCCTTGGCGAGCGGATTCCTCTTTGGCGCCGTTCCGGTAAGGCAAGTACTCCGCACCAATCCCTATGAGGTCGTCAAATCCGGGTCAAGCGGCGGAGTAGGGCGGCGGATTACCGCCCGGGACCTGTTGCTTGTCGCGCAAATTGCCATTTGCGCCGTACTGGTCACGTCTTCGATGGTGGCCCTGCGTGGATTGGTGCGCTCCCTGTACGGCAATTACGGTTTCGATCTGCGGAACACAATGGTGGCCAGCACCGATCTGAGTATGGCCGGTTACCGTGGCGACAAAATACCCGCTATGCAAAAGCGCATGATCGAAGCAGTACAGGCAATTGCTGGCGTCGAGTCCGTGGGATTGGCCGACAACGTGCCATTAGGTACGGGCTCGAACGCGTCGATTGTGTATTCCGACAAAACGACTGATCTGAGACCATCGAATGCTACAGCTAACGCCCAGATGTTCAGCATCTCTCCCGAATATTTCAATGCGGCCGGCACAGCTTTGCTTTCGGGGAGAACGTTCACATGGCATGACGACCAAAGCTCACCACGCACAGCGGTAGTGAATGGAGAGTTCGCGCGCAAAGTCCTCGGCTCTGCAACAAACGTCGTGGGCGGTTACTACAAGATGCGGGATGGAACCCGCGTACAAGTGGTAGGCATTGCGGAGGACGGAAAATACAACAGCCTCACCGAAGATCCAATGCCGGCGATGTTTCTCCCGATCCTGCAATCGCCATCGAGTTCGACTATCCTGGTGGTGCGTTCCAGCAGCGATCCGCAGCAGCTGGCCGCAGCCATAAGGAGAACCCTGCATGACCTGGATGCGGGGCTGCCGGTTGACATTCAGACGCGGTACCAGGGACTCGACATCATTCTGTTTGGTCCACGTATGGCGACCATCGCTTTGGGTTTAATGGGCATCATGGGGGCAATGCTCTCCATCACCGGCATCTTCGGAATGGCTGCCTACTCTGTCAGCAAGCGCCTGCGCGAGATCGGAATCCGCATCGCTCTCGGCGCGCGGCGTAAGGAAGTGTTAGAGGCAGCGTTGGGACGCGCCGTCAAATTACTGGCTTTGGGTTCGGCAGCAGGCTTGCTCCTCGGACTCCTGGCGACCCGGGTGCTGGCTTTCATCGTGTATCAGGCCACTCCCCGCGATCCGCTGGTATTGGCTGGCGTTGTTCTGGGAATGTCCTTGCTGGGGCTACTGGCTACGTGGATTCCAGCGCTACGCGCGCTGTCGGTTGATCCTGTGATACTGCTGCGCGCGGAGTGAATCGGGGCCCGCTTCTAAGTTGCCGTAAAACCGCTGCTCGGGAAATTGACTTTGAACATTCATCGCATGAACTGAACCGGCCGGTGGGGAATAAACCAGGCACGATGTCCTGAATGGTGGAGAGACCTTCTCTTCCGCAGCAAGCACGTTCGCGCGGGTTAACGCCCGATGAGCTTGCCGTCGCCGCCGATAATAAGGAGTTCCCTCTCTGCCTTATTGCCTTCCGATGTTCTCGAGCTCTTTCTTGAGAGACATCGCGTCGAGGGTCGCCAGCGGCAGCGAGAGCATGAGAGTGATCCTCCGCTGCAACATGGTGAACGCTTGCTTGTAGGCGCGGTCAATATCTTCAGGGGAGCCGGTCGCCGCGGCAGGATCTGGAACGCCCCAATGTGCTGTAACCGGTTGGCCGGGCCAGTGCGGGCATGTCTCTTGTGCGGCATTGTCACAGACGGTGAAGACGAAATCGAGTCGAGGTGCGTCTGGCACGGCGAACTCATCCCACGATTTGCTTCGAAGTGCGTCCGTGGGAAGACCGGCGGCGCTGATCTGTGCCAGGGCCTGTGGGCGGACAACGCCGGAAGGATGGCTCCCGGCGCTGAACGCGGTGAAGTTTGGGGCACCCTTGTAATTCATGATGGCCTCGGCCATGATCGAGCGGGCAGAGTTGCCGGTGCATAAGAACAGTACGTTGTAATGCGGCATGACAAACTTCCTCTCGAGCCGATCGCTGTGACTATGAGCAACAGCTCGGACCGCAACAGGTTTTGCCTGCTGTTGCGGCGGGCTTGATCGCGTAGACCTTGACGCTCGCCGCCGCAGCATTGACGTCATACTTCGAAAGCAGCTCCTTAAGGTCTTCGTGGACTGGAGACTCGGCATTGGTTCCGGGGGTGCAGCATCGCCCTGCTTCCCCCATTGCGGGCGAGCAACATCCTGATTGGTTCTCGATGCTGCCGTAGGCATTCAGGTCTGAGCCGCTTTCTACGATCTCGACATGCTCGAAGCCAGCAGCCAACAGACCCTCACGATAGTCGCCAATCTTGATGGCACCAGCAATACATCCCACATAAGCGGCCATGCTTTTCGCGACAGCTTCCGGCAACTCATGCCTCAGCGCGATATCGCTCACGGCAAGGCGTCCACCTGGCTTCAAAATGCGAGCGATCTCCCGGAAGACGGCAGGCTTATCCGGAGCAAGGTTGAGAACGCAGTTCGAGATCACGCAATCCACCGAGGCATCGCGCAACGGGATCCTGTCGATCATGGCCCAGTAGAAGTCAACGTTGGCATAGCCGCCCTTCGCTGCGTTGGCTCGCGCCCGCTCGATCATGGCCGGCGTCATGTCGATTCCGATGGCTCGGCCTGCCGGCCCTACCATCCTGGAAGCAAGGAAAACATCGAGTCCTCCGCCGGAACCGAGGTCCACTACAACCTCACCCGGCCGAAGGTGGGCAGTCGCGGTCGGGTTTCCACAGGAGAGGCCCATGTTGGCCTCTGCGGGAATAGACGTTAACTCTTCTGCCGTGTAGCCGAACGCCTCAGCAACCGCTTGCACGCCTGCGTGATCGTTAGAAAGGCTGCTTTCCGCCACCGCTCCGTATTTCGACTTCACCGACTCCAGAACTTGTTCTGCCATGCTTTCCTCCGCGAATAACATATGTGCTTAGGCGACTATATTGGATTGCCAACATATTCGTCAAGGCGTATAAGAAGACATGGCAGGAAAATCATCCCCGTTTAACATGGAGCGCTTCTTCCAGGCGCTGGGCGACAACACGCGACTTCGCCTCCTGAACCTGATGGGAGATCAGGAGATTTGCGTCTGCTATTTCGTGGAAATTCTGGAGCAAGGCCAGCCCAAGATCTCGCGGCATCTGGCCTATCTGCGCCGTGCCGGCATCGTGCAGGCTCGCCGCGAGGGGAAATGGATGCACTACAGAATCGTCATGCCGCCCAATATCGGCGCAGCTCAGGTCCTGCACCAAACGCTCGTATGGCTTAAGGAAGAGAAGGCCATGCAGGCCGACCGCGCTCGGCTGTCAAAGGCGTGCTGTACTCCCGCGAAGTTCGCGACCCTTCAGGGTGCTCCGCTTCCTCTCCCTGTATCGCTTGAGGTTTAACCCCGATGTCCACGATTCCCGTTACTTCTGTTCACGTATGCGCGCCCGCAGCTCGCCGCCTTCAAAGCGGAGGACTGTGCTGTCGTGTCTTGTTCGTGCGTCGGTACGCGTGCGTAGCCGATGAGCATGGTTGCGGAAAGGTATCGCCATTGACTTTATCAATGCAATACCTTTCCGCAACTCAAAATACTGGGGTTTGGGCCTGTCTGTAGATCGTTGCGCCAACGTTCGTTTGCGCAAGTAATCAATGGGCTCCGCGGGACGTGGGACCTCTACGCTTCGCCGTTAGGCAGGACCGAATCGCCGGTCCTCACGCGATTCGCTCAAGAAACGTTCGACCAGGGTAGCCAGCAATGGCGGCTGCTCCTGCATCGGGTAATGGCCACAATCATCGAGTGAGACCAGACGTCCGTTGGGGTAGAAGGGCAGCGTCGACGTATTCAACGCGGCGGCTTGGAACGGCGGGGCGTCCTTTTCGGCCGCGATAATGAGCATCGGTGTTTTGATTCCGCCCCCGCCTTCCGAAATGTTTTCACATCCCCACATTCCTACATACTTGGCTGCAGCGCGGGGCTCTACGGTCTCCCGCCAGCGCCGCAATTTGTACTTCGTCCACGTGGCTGATAGTCGATCGCCCCACATGGGGCCGACGGCGGCGAGTCTCGCCTGGTCATCACCGAGGGCAATGGCTTGGAACACTTCAACCGTTGCTCGATCCAAGCCAATGCCTACGGCCGGAACCGGCGTAATGGCGACGACGCGCGACACACGGCCCTCAACAAGTTGCGCAATCCGCTGTACGACGAGTCCGCTCATCGAATGGCCGATGAGGGAGAAAGTTTTCCAACCTAAGCGATCGGCGAGAGCGATGACATCGCTTGCGGCCTCCCCAAGCGTGTACTCACCGGAAAGATTACGTGAGTCTCCATAGCCGCGAAGATCGGCGAAGACATAGGTGAATTGGTCCGGGGTGAGATAGGGTGTCATCGCGTCCCAGTTGCTGTGGTCACAAAACCAGTCGTGCAGTACGATGGCGCGCACTGAACCATCGCCGTATTGCCTAAATCCGAGATCCACAGGCATTCAACAATCATAAAACACGCGGGAAGTCGGCAAGGGGTGAGTGATCGTTTTCGCGATTGCCATTGCCAGCTCTTGTCACCTACTGCACTGCCCGGCAGAATTGCTACAGCCGAAGACCTAAACGTACGATTTATGACGTTTGGTGTAGTGACCGCTATCACCCAGCGGTCGTTCACCTTTCGATTTTGTCCGCATGTATGCAGCAATGAACAACACCCCCAAAGCGAGGTCCGTCGTGGCCGGCAGAGCCATCGAGAGCGAAAGACGATGTTGAACGAAAAGCACTGCGACCGCCAGGACGTACGAGGCTTTTTCGAGGATTGAGGGAAGCATCATGACCCTGTAGCGGTATGGGTCGCTGCCTATGAGCAGGAATACAAACTGCCACGCGAGCGTTACACCCGCGAAGCCATAATAAAACTCAGGATGGTTGATGGCAGGTGGGCTGTTCCGGCCGAGGAAATCGAAGAGGAAGTAGAGGGGCAACACATCCAGGATGCCCCATATTCCAGCGGTAATGAAGACAACCTTAGCGAATTTCAAGACGCTGTCCTTGCTTTTTGATTGGTCAATATGAGTCTGCTCATTTAGGAGTCGACGTGGATGCCTGGAGGCCAATTCACATCTTCAACACATCCGTCAGCATGGAAAGACGGCTTCGCGGCTTACGATCCGTCACAGATTCCGGTACAACCATCCTTTGAGGGGCTGAGATTGCCCCCAGCAGCAGTGCGGCGCCCCCGGCTGTGAAGACCCCGTAGCCTAAGGGCGCCAGGATGCCGAGCGCGATGGCCATGGTCAACGCGAAACTGCTGAGCAATGCGGCGCTGCTCCACGCAACGATGCGGGGGTAGATTCCCACCAGCAGTCCGAGCCCCAAACCTGTCTCGATCACAGTCTCAAGGATAGAAAGGGCAGGGATCAGTGCTTTGGGGACAAACCAGTTTAAGACTGCCACATAGTCTTCAAAGTGCTTCCAGTCGCCCCACGACACGTTCCTGCTACCATACGGCCCCAGAAAGCCCAGACGATCGGCGACGGCAGCCAGGAACGCAGTGGCGAGTGCCACACGCAGAGCCACGCGGGTAATTTGAACAATCCGTTCGTTCATCATTGGAGTGTTCGCTCCTTATTCAAAAATGCAGAAGCTGGCGAGGCTCTTTGCTGCAGAGATTCTCGGAGGCTCATCACACCTCAAATTAAATCGCATACTTGGTATGCTGCATAGAGCCAGTTTCGACCAATCTTTCGGACCAATTCCGAGGCGACGAACGTTGACCAAACCTGTCCGCACACTCGACCTCGCGATCGGGCCCCGTCTCAGCAAGTTACCCCTGACGCGTTGGCTTTATGAGGAACTGCGCCGTGCCATCCTTGACCGGAGGTTGCCGCCGTCCACCCGGCTTCCGCCGACGCGGGATCTTGCTGCACAGTTTCGCGTTTCGCGCGGAGTCGTTGTCACTGCCTTCGATCAACTACGCGCAGAAGGTTACCTAACGGCACGCGTGGGGGCTGGAACTCACGTGTGCCCGTCATTGCCGGAAAACACGTCACTACGAGTGAACCGGGCGCGGCGAATCCAGAGTCTGCCGGCCGCCATTCGGGGAATCTCCAGGTCGCACCCGTCTCGCCCGTTCCGAGCGTATGAGCCCGCACTGACGGAATTCCCGATGGATGTCTGGGCTCGTGTGGCCAGTCGCCGGCTGCGCCGCGCCTCCGCGAAGCTGCTTGGGGCCGGACACCCCGCTGGATTTGAGCCGCTGCGCCAGGAGATCGCTGCGTATCTCGGCTCCTCTCGTGGCGTGCACTGCTCCGCGGATTGTGTGGTGATCCTCTCCGGCGTTCAGCATGGATTAGATCTGTTCTCGCGTCTTCTTCTAAAACCTGGTCAACGAGTCTGGCTCGAGAACCCCGGCTACTTCGGCGCAGCCACTGCGTTCAGAAACCAGGGGGCCAACATCATCCCAGTACCCGTTGACGAACACGGTCTCGATGTGGCTGCCGGGCTGTGTCGCGGGCTAAGCGCTCGAGCGGCATACGTCACTCCCGCACATCAGTTTCCGCTCGGTGCCCCCCTGTCTCTTGATCGACGCCTGGCCCTCCTCGCATGGGCGCACAAAGCCGGTGCCTTCATCCTCGAAGATGATTACGACAGCGAGTACCGCTTTGAAGGGCACCCGATATCGGCCCTCCAGGGACTCGACACCAACGAATCCGTCATTTTTCTTGGTAGCTTCAACAAAGTACTCTTCCCCTCACTGCGCCTGGGCTACGCCGTCGTCCCCCCGACTCTACTCGATCCCCTGCTCGCGCTTCGTTTCGGCTCCGACTTTGGCCCTCCGGGTCCCGATCAGGCCATTCTCTGCGACTTCATCGCGGAAGGGCATCTCGGGCGCCACATTCGGCGCATGCGCAATCTCTACGCCGGCCGCCTTGCGGCTCTGCAGGAGGCTGCGCATCAGTATTTGGCCGGACTTCTCGAAATCTCCTCCGTCCGTGCCGGCCTTAGTACCGCGGGAATTCTGCGTAACGGCATGACTTCGCGCGAGGCCGAGAGCCTCGCGGCTGCTAACGGAGTGGAAGTGCTCGGCTTTCATCGTTTCTTTCTGGGCAAGAACACCGTCGAAGGTTTACTGATGGGCTTCGCCGGCTTTACGGAATCGAAAATCCGACGTGGCGTGCGCGCCTTGGCCACTGCACTCGAATCAGGCGCACAGTCCCGACGTCGCCCTTCATCGGCACGCTAGAATATCGAGAATGGAATTGACCGCACAACCTCGTAGCTTTGGGCTAGTCGCAGGGCTCGGCGTGGGTGCGGCCATGTTTTATTACAAGGCTCTCGTCAACGCTCACCTGGCGCTTGGCGTTTCTCCTCGCCTCCTTATGGTTCACGCTGATGTGCGCTACGTCATATCCAAAGCCGCTGCGCGCGAGACGAAGGAACTCGCAGAATACCTTGCAGGCTTGCTGAAACAGCTTGCTCTCGGAGGCGCTGAAATTGCTTCTATTCCCGCATTTACCCCTCAGATTTGCGCGGCTGAGCTCGCGGCCATCGCTCCTTTGCCGCTGGTCAGTCTCCTGGACGCGATTGCAGCGGCGGTGGAGAAGAGGCAGTTCCGCCGTATTGCCCTTTTCGGTGCCCGTGTGACCATCGACACGCAAATGTTTGGCAGGCTGCCTGATATAGAGGTCATCATGCCTACGCGAGACGAGGTGGATTTGATAACCGACACGTACGCCAGGGTGGTTGAAGAGGCACGTGCCTCGGATGAGGACGCCGGGCGCCTGCGTACACTTGCCCACACACTCATCGAGCGAGAGCGGCTCGACGGCATCGTCCTGGCCGGTACAGACTTAGCGTTCGTCTTCAATCCAACCAACACGGATTTTCCCCATGTGGATGGAGCACGCGTTCATATAGAAGAAATCATGCGTCAAATTTGCACCAGGCCCTCCCCGGAAGCGATTAGAAGCTGAAACGACCACCGATGGTCGGAGCAAAGTTGCTGTTGTGGAGATAGGGGACGCCGGGGCCATGAGGAATGGCGATGGCCAGACCGCCGGTCACGAAGGAATACGCAAGTCCGGCGAAACCGTCGAAACGCCTGGTGAAGTGATGATCTGTATAGAGCGACCCTTCCTCGAGCTCGCCGGCGCAGGAACTGCGGAAGCCGGCCGCGATCGAGCAGGTCGACGGAACACGGAAGGTGTTCTGCGCCTGCCCATACCAGGCGAAAGTGATGTCGGTTTTGCTGTCGTAGGCGTATTTCACACCCGTCCACCAGACCTGCACCAACTTTTCAGAATCAAGATTGTTGTCTTCGACTCCGCTCATGATGTAACCGCCCTGGACCGAGGCGCCCACACCCAACGGGTCCTTCGGGTTATTTTGCCAGATGTATTCGTAGCCGCCATAGAGCTTGAAATGGCCCAACGTATACCTGACCGCGCCCATAATGGCCTTGTTGTCAGTCACGATGCCATAAACGGTATTGGTCGTTGGGATCAGATTGGCCCCGAGAATGGGGTTTGTATTGATGCTGTTGGTGGTGGACTGATAGGACTGCGTTACACTCTGAGGCCCAAGCAAAGGGTTCAGTACACTGATCGCCTGGTTGTAATGCTGGAAGACTACGTCGGCGGAGAGTTTGCCGTAGTTTCCGCCGCCGTCGAATCCAAAGGCGTTGTTATGCGCCGACTCCGGCGTACAGGTGGCGGCCGTCCAGGTGGCGGAGCCCGAGTAGCAGCCGCCATTCCCATCGGCAAATTTATACATCGCGCCGAAATGGACCGGGCCATCGGTGAGGCGATACTTCACGGCACTATCCCAACGACTGTTTTCGGTGTCGCCGCCGCCTGCCATCGTGCCGTTATACCCGATGTAGGAAAAGGCATAGCCGCCGTTGGCCGGATCGTAAAGCAGCATCGCATCGGTACCGAGAGAGCGCTGACGGCCGCCGGTCAGAGTGCCGAAGTGCTCGGATGATACACCGCCGTAGATTTCGTCATTGAAGGGTTGGCCGGCGCGCGCGCCGTCGATGGCGTAGGAATAGCTGCTCCTGGGCAGGCCGTTGTTGATGGTCTGGGTGGCCGACGCGTTGGCGAGCAGGCCGGATTGCGGATTGATGCCGGAGGAAGCGTTGAACACCACGGACCAGCCAGGCTGAAACTCTTCCCTGCCCCTGACGCCCAGACCTGTCTGCTGGAGGTTGTTCGGTGCGATGAGGAATCGACTTTGATAGCCGTTTCGATTGACCAGAGATGCGCCTTCATAGTTGTAGCCGTTCTCCGGCAAGCCGTGGCTGACCCAGCCGACGCCAATGTCATACGCACCGTACAGCGTGATGCCGTGCCAAGTGAGCGCGTCGGAGGCAGGTGGAGCTGCGGGAGCTGCCGGTTGGCGGGTCTGGTCCTGGTCGAGGTCTGCCATGCCGGTGATGTTCCTGGTGACCGGCGCGATGGCGATGGCGTTGAAGCCGGTTGCAATAAACTTCACGGGATAATCGGCGGGAAGCGGGAGCCGAGATTTGTACGCGGCACCCGCGGCGGTTTTTTCATCGTGTGTCTGGCTGGTGCGCTCATTGGTGGCCGTGAGCAAAACGTCTGCGATCGCGCTATCCGATGCATGGGTGACGACTCCGGAGAGACCCATCTGAGCCTGGACGCCGGGCGGCTTCGCGAAGATCAGGACGGCAGCGAGGAGAACCAGGGCTGTGGAAAGAGGAATTCTGCATGGCATCCGGAGATAGCGCCGGAACACAGGGATCACGATAGCCTCCGACAAATTCGGCCCATTCGCTGGCTGCGGCATGCAGTTCGATTGCGCCGTTTAGATATACGATTTAATACGATTCAAATCGCCAACTATGGAGAAATCTCATCGTATCACTCCACGCGCCGGGGGAGGAAGCGGTCGGTGGGGCTGGTTCTGAAGCCTGGATGGCATCAACCTGGATGGCCAGGAATTCGTTTTGGAGATCGGCAGGATCACTAGCGAGGAGCCTTACGCAGACTTGTCCCAAGAGGAATTCGGGAAGGCCGAGTGGCGCACCACAGATCCCTCCACTGCGCTACGCTCCGGTCGGGATGACAAAGGGGAGGTAGCGACTCCATTCAGATTCGATGATACGGATGATGAACAACAGGTCCCTCCACTCCGCTACCCCGGATTTCCTGTTTACCATTGTGCGTTGGTGTACTCACTGCGCCGTTTTTTACGGAAGGGCCCCCACGGGCCTTATCCAGTGCTGCGTGGCAGGAAATCCGGGTACGCTCCGGTCGAAGAAAACATTCTGGCGACAGTGAACGTTGGGTGACTGGCCCAGGGATTCTGGCTTTGTATCAGGGCACGACTTTAGTCGTGCCACCACGGGCCAAATGACCGGGGCTTTTAGCCCCTGCCGACTGCCCTAGCAGGGCTAAAGAGTCTGCGTGAGAACCCTGCACTTAGTCCCGAAGGGACGTCTGAAAGTAGCCCAGGACGGTAGTCCTGGGTAATGATAAGCAAGCTGGGCAGTCCCGCGAGGGACAGCTGAACACCGCAGCCGAGTTTTCAGCCGTCCCTGCGGGACTGGCCTGTCTCTTGAATCTCTTCCCAGGACTACGTCCTGGGCTACTCTCAGCCCGTCCCTTCGGGACTCAATTGGGTAGAAGTAGTGGGCTGAAGGCCCATGACTCCTCCAGTCGGGATGACAAATTTGTTTGGGAACGCGAAGTATTGTTTCATCCCGAGCGGAGCGTAGCGCAGTGGAGGGATCTGCGGTGTACTGCTGGTCCGCATCGCGTAATGTTCATTGCTTCTGATGGAAGACTTTGTTGTTGATGTCGGGCCAAAATTCCTTAAAGATGTTCGATCCAGCGTCGATCGCTATGCTGGTCAACCACAGCTGATAGGTCTTGGTGAAGGTGCGCTCCTGGCTGGGGTAATAAAGAGTGGAGATACCCGCGGCCGCGCCCGCGCCGAAGACCTCGGAAGCATTGAAGGTCTCATGGCCGCTATCTTTTCGTGTGATGACTGTACGTGACATAGAGTATCCAAGCCGCTTCGCGAAGCCGCCGCGACCGAGCGTGTAGTAGCGGGAGTCCTGGTGAAGAGCCGTGGGGAGAAGGAACTCAACCCAAAGATTTTCGTCTACGTAGTCCGCATAGGTGTGCCAGTAATATCGCCCGTAACCAGCCGCGCCGTGGCGAAACTCAGGCGTCGCGTTGCGTGCCTGCGCCACCCCGGCCTGGATAGCCACAAAGATGAACGAAGAATAATCGACGCTATCAAGTGCCCCTGTCGTGAATTTGTCTTTGATAGTCTGCGGCGGAAGCTTCTCGTCCACGCTCACTGCTCTAAAGTTTGGGACGATGTAGAGAATTCGTTTCGTCTGCTTTCCACCATTCGGAACCTGACCAGCAGACGCGCCATCCCTGGCACCAGAAGAAGCGGGAGTGTTCTGGCGATTCTGCTGCTGCCAGGCAACAGCCGGAGCGTCGGGCAATGTACTTGCATTCGGGTCGACAGCGGGCCGCCCTTGTCCGAGCGCCATTGTTCCGGGATAAAAACCAACATACAGAATCAATGCTGTGATCGATCCCAGGGTCAATCGCGAAATTTTCATATTCGTTTAGGAACTCGCTCCAGGCCCGCGCAGCTCTCAGTGTTTTATCGATTGGAGGTCCGGTTGGGTTTGCAGAGCGAAGGGAGCAACGTCTGCAGAGCATTCAGTAGACTTGACATTTAGTCTTAATTTGTTAAGACTAGAAGTCAAGTACTTCCGTGAAAGACCTTTTGTGCCACGGCAGTAGCGTTGTATCGAGAATGCCGAGCCCCGTTCTGTCAAGTAGTCGACAGTCACCGGATGACCATTTCTTTGCCGCCCAGCCTTCCAAGACACATACGCCGACATATCGTCCTTATAATTAAGTTGAGGGCCCTTTTGCGCATCACCACAGCTCACCTGAACCGCATCGCCACTGCCGTACCAGAGCATGATGTGCATGACGCCTTCGTTGTCTTCGCAGAGACGATGCTTTCCGACCCGCGGGTGCGCACGGTCTTCCGGCGCATGGTGAGACGCGCCAACATCCGGCATCGCTATTCATTCCTCAATCCGCAGGAAGGTTCCGGCCACTTCTCATCGCATGACGCGCATGGATTTTATCGGCTGGGCAACTTTCCCAACACGGCGCGGCGCATGCAGCTGTTTGAGCAGAGTGCTCCCCTGCTGATGAGGAAGGCCGTGGACCGGCTTGCGCTCGATGAGAAGGAACGCTCGAGTATTACGCACGTGCTGGTGACCTGCTGCACGGGGCTCTATGCGCCGGGGCTGGACTTTGAGATTGTCGACCACGCCGGGCTTTCGCCGGGCGTGGAGCGCACGGTGATTGGATTTATGGGATGCTATGCCGCGATCAATGCGCTCAAGTTGGCGCGGCACATTGTGCGCTCAGATCCAGACGCGGGGGTTCTGATGGTCAACCTGGAACTGTGCACCCTTCACTTACAGGAGACGCAGGAGCTGGAGCAGGTGCTCTCCTTCCTGATCTTTGCCGATGGCGCGGCCGCGAGCCTGATTACCGCGAGCGAGCAGGGCTTTGCGTTGGACAGCTTCAGGACGGTGACGGTGCCCGACACGAGAGGGCTGATTACGTGGAAGATCCGTGGGCAGGGATTCGACATGTTCCTCTCCGGGCAGGTACCGGCGGAAGTGGGCCGCGCGCTCCATGAGAGCGAGCTGATGGCCGAGCGCGATGGCATCGATCTGTGGGCGGTGCATCCCGGGGGAAAGACGATTCTGGATGCGGTGGAGCAGGGACTGGAACTGCCGGCCGGTGCGCTCGCGGCCTCGCGCGAGGTGCTGTCGTGTTTCGGCAACATGTCGTCGGCGACGGTAATGTTTGTGCTGCAGCAGATGATGCAGCAGGCGCGGCCTGGACAGCGTGGGTGTGCGATGTCGTTTGGGCCGGGGCTGACAGCGGAGACGATGCGCTTCCATGCGGTCTAGCGCGAAGATCGACTTCAGACGGCGGGCCTCACCACGTGAGTTGCCGGAGCTGATGGATGGTGACTGTAGCTATGAGGACTTCCGTGACTGCTTAAGCAGTCTGGAGCAAGTCAATCGCTGGCTGCGGGGCTATCGGCCGACGCTGGCGTGGCTGGAGCGATTGCCGCGTGAACGGCATGAGCCAATGCACATCGTTGATGTGGGAAGTGGCGGCGGCGACCTGTTGCGGCAGATTGCACACTGGTTTCGACGGCGAAGAATGCCTGTGCAGCTCACTGGAATTGATCTGAACCCTTATGCAGCGCGGGCGGCAGCGGAGACTACGCCGGCGGAATTGGGCATTGCCTGGGTGACCGGCGATGCTTTGGCGTATCAGCCGGAGAAGCCAGTGGATATCGTGGCGAGTTCTCTGACGGCACATCATCTGGAGGATGAGGAGATCGTCGCGCTGTTGCGCTGGATGGAGGCCACTGCTCGAGTGGGTTGGTTTTTGAATGATTTGGAGCGGTCGGAACGGACTTGCAGGATGTTTGGCTGGATCGCGGGGATGATGGGGTGGCATCGATTTGTGCGCCACGATGGTCCGGTGTCGTTCCGGCGGGCCTTCCGGAAGGAAGATTGGGTGCGTCTGCTGGCGGCGGCTGAGGTCCCGCGAGAGGCTGTGACGGTGGAGCATTGGCGGCCGGGACGGTTGTGTGTGGGGCGATGGAAATGAGGCCGTTGACAGTGATTGGGGAGTGCCTCGATATGCGACGTGGGTTTCTCGTTAGACGAGAAAATACCGAGTCTTTCGCGCCCATCGCCTTCGCGGCGCACCTGATCACGTCTAACTATGTGAAAGGCGAATCATGCCAACTACCGCGCTGCTAGCGCCCAGCTCCACGCGTTCCAGATTCACAACTGTGGTTTGGATCTCCCTCGGTCTCACCGCGCTCTTCGTCTTCATTACCTCAGAAGTCCTCCTCATCGCCGACTACCCCATGTACCACGCTTACCGTCTGCAGGTCATCGCCGACCGTCAGCTCCTCATCCCGCATACCCTCTGCGGCGTCATCGCTCTGCTCAGCGGCCCCATCCAGTTCTCCACGCGATTTCGCCAGCGTCACCTCAAATTGCATCGCGTCCTCGGCCGCATCTACGTCGTCTCGGTTTTTATCGGCGCCGCAACCGGGGTTGCTCTTGCTACCGGCCGTCCGGGCTTCCCTGGCACCTCTATGCAGGCCGCCGCCTGGATCGTCTGCACCACTGCCGCCTTCCTCACCGCGCGCAACCGCCAGATCATTCAGCACCGTCAATGGATGGCCCGCTCCTACGCCGTCACCTTCACCTTCGTCTCCAGCCGTGTGCTCAACCTCTGGCCCCGTTACTGGAGCCACCTGGGCGACACCTTCGCCGCTGTCGGTGTCATCGCCTTCACTCTTGCCTCGCTGCTTATCGTGGACCTCGGCCTCAACTGGCACGAGCTCACCACTCGTCGTGTGGATGGTCGCCGGCCATGAACGCTATCGATAGGAAACCATTCGCGCCCAAAGAGGAGATTCCCGTTACAACGTCCGCGCTGCATCGCATTCCTGTGCAAGACGATGTGCTCATCGTTGGTGGTGGAGTGGCTGGCTGTGCCGCTTCGATCGCGCTCGCCCGCAAGCGACGGCGCGTCACGCTGATCGAACGCGAGCCCACATCGCGCCATAAGGTCTGCGGAGAGTTTCTGAGCGGTGAGGCCCTTGAGGATCTGCACGCGCTCGGAATCGACGTGGCTTCGCTGGGCGCCGTGCCCATCGACTACGTTCGCCTCGCCGCCGCTAAGCGCGCCGCGGAGGCTCCCTTGCCTTTTCCCGCAGCTTCGCTCACGCGCAAGGCTCTTGATACGGCGCTCATCGCCGAGGCCATCGCTGCGGGAGTCCGCGTAGAGCGCGGCCGCAGTGTGCAGGCGCTCAGCCGCACGGCAAGCAACGTGTGGCAGGCTACGCTGGACGACGGTAGCACCTATGAAGCTCCAACGGTCATGCTCGCCACAGGCAAGCACGATCTCCGCGGCCACATGCGTCCGAAGGACCCACAGCGATGGGTCGCCTTCAAGATGTATTTTCGCCTGGCACCCGCGCAGGCTGCTGAGCTGGAGGGCGCCTCTGAGCTGATGCTCTATCCCGGAGGCTATGGTGGTATCCAGCCGGTCGAAGGCCGCATTGCAAACCTTTGCTGGGTGGTCCAGCAGAAGTATTTCGCACGCGCGGGTCATCGCTGGGAGAACTTACTCGCGAAGATGCAGGAGGACTGCCCACACCTCGCAATGAGGCTTGCCGGTGCGGAGCCGCTGCTTGCCAGGCCCATCGCGATCACCCATATCCCGTACGGTTACATCCGGCGCACAACCGAGAATGGTCTCTACTGTATCGGCGATCAGGCAGCCGTCATTCCCTCGTTCACCGGTGACGGCATTTCCATCGCCTTGCATACTGCCCGCTGTGCCACCGCTGCTTATCTTGCAGCAGAGCCGGCGCCGCTCTTCCAGGCTAAACTGCGTTCCACACTGCTGGCCCAGATGCGCCTTGCGGAGTTCGCCGCCGATGGATTGAACAACGCACTGGCGCGCGCTGTATTGCCGTTTTGTCTCAGGGTCTGGCCAGGCGTGATGCGCGTGACGGCCAGGCTCACACGCATCGCCCAGCACGCAGCGGTTGCTCCACAGACCGTCGCCGGCTGAAATCGATTCACGCCAAAACAACTCTCGTTGATCAGAACCCTCGAGGGGAGATGCCATGAAAGCCTTCGCAGTCTTGGCCCTTGCGGTCATGCTCGCTCCAGCCGCACTCGCCCAACATCAGACCTTCGCCGTCAACCCCGACGCGAGTGAGGTCAAGATCACTCTCAAGACAACCCACGAGGTCGTCAACGGCGCCTTTCACCTCCAATCCGGAGTGGTTGAGTTTGACCGCAGCAATCCTAAGATGTCGGGTTCGGTGGTCGTGCTCGCCGGCAGCGGCAAGACCGGCAATGGCAGCCGCGACAAAAAAATGAACAAGGAGATCCTGCAGGTCGAACAGCACGCAACTGTCTCGTTTGAGCCGAAGTCCTACGCCGGCGTCATCGCTGCATCAGGAGACTCGACCATCCAGGTAACTGGCATCTTCACGCTGCTCGGCGCGCCTCACGAGATCACCATCCCCATGCTTATCCATCTTGAAGGCAGCACTGCAACGGCCAAGGCTCATTTTGTCTTACCGTACATCCAATGGGGCCTGAAGGATCCAAGCTTCTTGTTCTGGAAGGCGGACAAAGACGTCGCGATTGACCTCTTTCTTCCTGGCCGGCTTTCACCATAGAGGGCGCCTTACTTTTGCGAGGTCATCAGCTTTTCCATTTCCGCTCGTCGGGGCATCGAAGGAGCGATACCGTGCCTAATGGCGGAGAGGCCGGCCATCACACAGGGTCTTAGCCTTCGGCTTTTCCGGGGCTACAATTTCGCTGCTGGGTGATCGAGTGAAAGGCACGACGACTGGGAGTCGAGCTATCCGTCCCCCCTCCACGAGTTCTACAACCCAGTCCCGAAGGGGCGGCTGAAAATCAAACTTGTCCAAATTAGGCTCGGCAACAAGCCTATTGCCTTGTATCAGGGCACGACTTTAGTCGTGCCGAAAGGCGCGAGAGAGAGTGGGGGCTTTAGCCCCTGCGCTTTTTCCATTGGAGTTGGTTGTCGAGTTTGGTTGTCAGAGTTTGGTGGTCAGACGGGACTGGAACTTTGTCGGAAACGCCGCTGGCTGCGTCTCCAAAGTCCCAGTCCGCGCCCAGGATTTCTCCGGGGCGCTGCACCCCCTGCCTTTTTCCCGCTTGGCCCTTCGTAACCCGTTGGGTCGTGGAATTTCAAACGCGGGTAAGATCAGGCCCCCCGGTGAGCGCCAGGTATTGATGGATGAACGCGATCGACATGCTGCCTTCGCCCACACCGCTGGCTACACGTTTGATCGAACCGTGACGAACGTCGCCAGCGCAAAATACGCCCGGAAGGCTTGTCTCCAGAGGAAACGGCTCTCGATCAAGAGGCCACGCGGTCAGGTCTCTTCCGGTGTAAATATAGCCTTTGGCATCACGCTCCAGGGCCGGTGGAAGCCAGGATGTGTTCGCGGTCGCGCCGATCATCAGCAACAACGCATCGGCGCTACGCGTAGTGGAAATTCGTTCACGAGTGGTGGTTACGATCCGCTCCAGTCGCTCTCCACCAAGCACTTCTGTAACTTCTGTCCATGATTCGATCCGAATGTTGCCCTTCCCCGCGATCTGCGCGATCAGGTATTGCGACATGCTCACGGCGAGACCAGCACCACGGACCAGCATGATTACTTCAGCAGCATAGTTAGAAAAGAAAACCGCCGCCTGGCCAGCCGAGTTACCCCCTCCGACCACGAATACCCTCTTCCCAGTTAGACTATGGGCCTCCTGACGAGAGGCGCCGTAAAGTATTCCACGGCCAAGCAGGCGGTCCAGTCCCGGAACTTCGATCCGATGCCACTCGACGCCGGTTGATAGCAACACAGCCGGAGCCAAAATGTGCTCTCCACCATCCAGTTCAAGGCGATAACCCGTATCTGTGACAAGTACCGCTTCGATCCAGCGTGTTACGGCAATCTCCGAGCCGAAATGGCGTGCCTGTTTGAGTGCACGCTCGGTGAGCTCATCACCGGAAATGCCGGAAGGAAATCCCAAGTAGTTTTCAATCCTGGATGAGGTCCCTGCCTGTCCGCCGGCGGCCGAGCGTTCGACAATCAGCACCTTTAACCCTTCCGAAGCTCCATAGACTCCAGCCGCCAAGCCGGCCGGCCCCGCGCCAGCAATGACAACGTCATAACACTTGTCCTTCGGCGCGGTCTGGAAACCCAGCGCTTGTGCAACAGTGCGGACAGTCGGAGTCACCAGTTGAGTCGCACCGTCGACGACGGCTGCAACTCCATCGTTCGCTCGCGGAACGCAGGAGGAAGAGCGCTCCGGCTCAAGTTCGCTATCCACCCAGTCATACTGCACCTGATTCGCGGAAAGGAAGCTGCGGATAGCCCGGCAATGCGCGTCATAGGGGGACCCCACCAAAAGAACTCGTGAAGAGGGGGTCTCCTTTACGTACTGTGGCGCCATGGAGAGTCGGTCCGTCATCGTTTGAAAAATGGCCGTGCCGCTGGAGGCGGAATCTCGAATCAACTCCTGAAGTTGCTGTCGGTCGAAACGCGCCAGGCGGCAGCGAGTTACGGCCAGCACGGAGACGATATTTGCGGTGCCCAGGAGAATTGGAATCTCGCCAAAAAACTCGCCCGCCTTGAGTTGCTCAAGCTCCCGGCGTTGGCCCACAATATCTTTCACTACCTGGAGTAAGCCTTCGAGAACGACAAAAAATCGAGGATCCTCGCCTTCGCGTATGACCCAATCACCGTCTTCAACGCGGATATCCGCAGCCTTTTGTGCGAGTCTTTGGCGCGCGGGTTCCTCCAGGAGGGCGAACAAGGGAATGGGCGCCAGTTCTGCGGCAGTTATCACGTAGTCTTTCCCACAACACCTAGGGTAGGCCATAGCAGGAGATAAAGTGTTTTTTTCTTCAGGATCTCGCCAGTGCTCTAAGGTCGGGAGATAGAGTGTCTTCGTGGTTCCGCTGTATGTGAATTCCCTCCCCGATTCGCACGAAGTGATTCGCGTACTGCCTTCAAAGCCGGCTTATCGGTTTCCCAGTCGGAGGGGCCAGGGGTGGGCAAGTTACCGCCAAGTGAGATGAGGAGGTCCTTGGGGGAACGGGGGACAGCCTGACCTGCGTGATTCATTTGCCTTGAGGGTAGCGGAAAAGCGCGCAGTTTGGTTGTCTGTCCCGTCTGACGAATAAATCCGGGCGATATCAAGACTTTCGGCGCAGTCTACGGGGCTGCGAATATCGCGGCGATGCCAACGGGGCAGAGTCTTTGGCAGCTTACTGGGTCGGCAGCCAGCGGCGCCGTGAACACGGTCGGAAAGATCTTTTCCTGGCTCGGGTGGAACAAGCCCGCGAGTGCGGCGGGCAAGCTCGCCGCAATAATGAGTAATCCCGTCGTCGCAGGCACCATCGCGATATGCGCCGTGATCGCTGTTACCTACCTTCTCGTTAGGTAATTCACAGTCGTTGATGACGCCGAAAGATCGCCGCAAAATGTCCTGTTGCTTTCCAAAAGGAACCGTGCCATCCTTCCTGTAGGAAACCTAAAGGTTGGTCCCTTCATGAAGGAAAAGCCCGACGTTTTGCAAGGAACGCTTGCACTGATGGTCCTCAAAACCCTCGATGTTCTGGGCCCGCAGCACGGCTACGGCATCGCCCGACGCATTGAGCAGGTCAGCGGAGACATTCTGGCCCTCAACCAGGGCACGCTCTATCCCCTGCTGCTCAAGCTTGAGCATGAGGGCTCCATTGTTTCCGAGTGGGGCGCATCGGAGAATCACCGCCGTGCCCGCTTCTATCGCCTTACCACGACGGGCCGAAAACAGCTGCAGGCAGAGACCCGGGACTGGGAGCAAACCGCGGCGATCATCGCACGGTTCTTCGCGGTGAAGGCGGAGGATTTGTCATGAGATTCCTGAGGCGGTTTCTGGCGCGGCTGAAGAACTTTGCCGCCGGGCGGCGGGACAATCAACGGCTGCGGGAAGAGATGGAGGAGCATCTGGCGCGGCAGACGGAGGAGAATCTCCACGCAGGCATGGGGCCGGCGGAGGCGCGCCGCCAGGCGGTGCTGAAGTTTGGCGCGGTGCAGGCGGTAAGCGAAAACTATCACGCGGAACAGGGGCTGCCGTGGATGGAGAATCTGCTGCAGGACACGCGCTACGCCCTGCGCATGCTTGCCCGGTCGCCCGGCTTCGCCGCTGCCGCGATTCTGACCATGGCCCTGGGCATCGGGGCCACCACGGCCATCTTCAGCGTGGTCGACGCGACGCTTCTGCATCCCCTGTCCTATCCCGACCCTGACCAGTTGGTGCGCATCGAGGACGATCTTCCCGGCGCAGGTGCGCTGGATGCTGGTCTGTCGGTACCGGAGTTGCAGGACTTTCAGCGTTCGGGAATTTTCCAATACGTCTCGGGTGACTGGAGCAGCTCAGCGAACCTGACCGGATCGTCCGAGCCTTTGCGCATCGCTTTCAAGATGGTTGCGCCGAATTTTTTCGCATTGCTGGGTGTGAACCCGCAGTTGGGCCGCACGTTCGATCCCCATGATGAAACTCCCGGATTCAACCTCGAAGTGGTCATCAGCGATGGGCTTTGGAGGCGAGCGTTTGGCGGCGACCCGCACATTGTGGGCAAGAGTTTGCGACTCGACAACGACGCCTATCAGGTCATCGGCGTCATGCCGGCCGGTTTTCGCGATGAGGGAAGAACAATTGAGGAAAGAAACACTGACTTGTGGGCGGGAGCTGGGTTCGCCGCGGTTCCTTTCCCCCCGCCAGTACGCAATTCACGGTTCGCTCCGGGGGCCATCGCGCGCCTCGCTCCAGGCATGACACTGGCCGCCGCACAGAGCCGGATGGACGCGCTTGTTGCATCCCTGGAAAAACAATATCCCGCGGACTATCCGATCCAAAGCGCGTGGAGAGTCCGGCTGGTACCGCTGAAGGAGACCGAAGTCGGAAATGTTCGCCAGTCCCTGATGCTGCTGCTGGGCGCGGTGGGTTTGGTTTTGCTGATCGGATATGGGAACGTCGCGAATCTCCTGCTGGCGCGCGCCAGCGCCAGGGGACGCGAGATCGCCGTTCGCCAGGCGCTAGGAGCGGCAAGATCCCGCCTGGTGCGGCAACTGCTCACCGAGAGCCTTCTCCTTTCGTTGCTCGGCGGCTTGGCGGGTATAGCCATTCTGTTCGCAACCAAGGGGCTATTGCTGCGCATGGTGCCGGACAGCCTGCCGCGGCTCAGCGAGATCTGCATTAACTGGAACGTGCTGCTGTTTGCGCTCTTTCTTTCGGTGGTTGCAGGTATCCTCTTCGGCCTGGCTCCCGCCTTGCAGGCGAGCCGGCTTAACCTCACTGCCAAGCTCAAGGCGGAAGGGCGCGGCACAACCGGATCGGGCGAGCAGGCGCGCACGCGGCGCGTGCTGGTGGTGACGGAATTTGCGCTCTCGCTGGTGCTGATGATCGCGGCGGGGCTTCTGCTGCGTAGTTTCTGGGACGTGTTCAACGTAGGGTTGGGGTTCAATCCGGAGAATGTAATTGCTGTGCGCACCCGGCTGCCCGTGCCCAACGATCCCAAAGCCGATATTTATAGAACCGCTGCCCAGGAGTCAGTGCTTGTGCGCGAGATGCTGCGCCGGGGCCAGACGCTGCCCGGAGTCGAGGAGGCAGCCGTGGGAAGCATCGACTCCGTGCCGTTGAATCATAGCCGAAATCTAAACCGGGTCACCTTCGAAGGGCGCGACCTTCGCGGCATCGACCCTCCTTTCGTCGAAGCATCAACCGTAAGCCCGGGATATTTCCATCTGCTCGGTATCCCGCTGGTCCACGGCCGTTTATTCACTGACCAGGACAACGAGAATGCGCCCCAGGTCGCAATCGTCAACGAAGCATTTGCGCGAACCTGGTGGCCCAACGACAATCCCGTAGGCAAGCGCGTCAAACTCAGCGGTCTCAATATAGCCACTTCCTGGACCACGGTGGTTGGTGTCATCGCCGATGCACGCACCGAATCGCTCGAGCAAGCGGATGTTCCGCAGATTTACAAATGCTTGTTTCAAATAACGGACGACGAGCTTGAGCTCTTCCTGCGCGGACGGCTGGACCCGGCTCGAATTCCAGATGAGGCGCGCGTGGCGGTGCAGTCCATCAACCCGCAACTACCTGTCTTTGGAGCAGTGACTCTGCCGGGCGTTGTGTCGGGATCCCTGTCGCAGCGGCGATTCTCCATGGAAGTGGTTTTGCTTTTCGCCTTGACGGCTCTGTTGCTTGCGGCCCTTGGAATCTATGGAACCATTTCGTATCTGGTCAACGAGCGCACCCACGAGATTGGCATTCGCCTCGCGCTGGGAGCAACCAGGGGGACGATTCTGCAGATGATTCTGCGCCAGGGATTGGAGTTGGCGATCACGGGCGCCGCGCTGGGATTGGTCGGCGCGCTGATTGTGTCGCACTTGATGGCAGGGTTGCTCTACGGCGTGTCTCCCACCGACCCTCTGACGTTTATTGGGGTCACGCTAGTGCTCACTGCGGCGGCGCTCGCGGCTAGTTATATTCCGGCGATGCGTGCGATGCGGGTCGACCCTCTGATGGCGCTGCGCTATGAATAGCCTCTATTGCTTAGAAAGCTGGTGACAGACGAAATAACCCCTAAAATGAATTGGAAAACGGGGCGAATCCCAGCGGTGGTTATCTCTTCTGTCCCGCATCTCTTCGCATCTCTTCGCATCTCTTGTCCCGCATCTCTAGACCTTTGCGTAAGTCGAATAAAACGCCAAAATCGTCGTAAAAGCCGCGTACACCCGTGCTGGGGTTAACAGTACTTAGAGGTTTTGGGAGAGAACCACCTACCATCCCAAGGTACCCGGCGGCCCCTTAAATGGCCCCTTGATGTCGGAGGTAATCCACCCGCCGTAGAAATCGCCGGGTTGCGGCACTACTCGCTCTTCATCGACCCAACACTCGTCCACCATGCCGGGATAGAACGCGAGATGGTCTTTTAGGGCGATGTAGGAAGACGACGGTCTGGCGTAGCTCCAGGCCACACTCCGGATCTCCTTGCCCGACCCAAGAATGAGATCCCAATAGCTGGCCACACCTTTGAACTCGCAAAAGGTTCTTCGGCCCGCGGCTACCTGCAGCCAGTGCATCATTACAGCGGATGGAGGAAAGTAATAGACCGGTGGGTGGCTGGTTTCCAGGATGCGCAATCCGCGGCAGGTCTGCGCCAGCACCATGCCAGCGTGAACTACGCGAAGATGACGCGTGGTTGGCTCCAAACGGGGCGGCCGCGGGTAGTCCCATACAGATTCCTGCCGGAATGGCGGTTCGGTCGCCATGGTGTCTTTGTCCCCCAGTCCCACTGTAAACTGCAGCCAGGTGCGGTTGCGATTCGCTGTTCACCCGGCGAAAACGCCCGCTGCATGGAGGCTCTCGTGCACGTGGATTATTACGCAGATAAGCCCTTGGACCGCATGGACCGGCTGGCGGACATGGCCCATTTCCCCGCCATGGTCAACGCCGGCGCGACCGGAAATGTTCTGATCACTCTACTGGTCACATGGTGGCTGGTGCCGCGATACCAGCAGCTCTACGCGCCCATGGTGTGGACGGCGCTGGTGCTCGCGGTAAACCTGGCGCCGGTGGTTTTGCTGCGCGCTATCACGTTTAACAGGGCACCCGTGCCGCCACTGAGCAAGATGGATTTCTGGCGCGATCAACATCGCTTTTCGGACTGGGTTTATCTCGCGGCCTCAGCCAACATGGCGTTCTGGGTCCTGGTTGCGTGGTCGCTCTTTGCGATTTCGCATACGCCGGCGATGCTCGTCGTAGTATTGGCCACCGCATTCTTCGCTACTTTTTCGCCGGTGCTGCTGCGCTCGCGCACCCGGTAAGCGTTGCAGTCCGGGTGAGATCAATTCCTGGTCGAGGTCCCTAAAGAAGGTTTGAACTTCGGCTTCGCTGGCTGGAAGCCACGGTCAATCACTTAAGCGGGACATTGTATGTCCCCAATCTGAAAGAGAAATAGTTTGCGGTGAATTCCTTAGCCGCTTGAGGGAACGGAGGAAGTTACCGATAACGCGTGCGAGCTCAACCGGTGGATGCAACACCATCTGATAGAGATCATTTGTTTTCGGAGGTGGTGTTCATGAGACCAGGAAGACGGTATGGTCTTTCATCGGCGCAGAAGGCCGAGATCTGACCTGGGACCGAGGTCTGGAGATGGCTAAACACAAGAGCTTCACGGTGGACACGAAGGTGCAGGTCTACTTCTGTGATCCGCAGAGCCCTTGGCAGCGCGGCTCCAACGAAAACACCAAT
>JBEKNJ010000048.1:0-47746 GCA_049522955.1 Acidobacteriaceae bacterium | reverse complement strand
TACAACGGAAGCTACAACACGGAGCGACACAGCGAACTCAAACAGATCACGACGAAGAACGTGAACTCACTGGTCAACAAGTGGGTTTATCACGTGCCTGGCAGCGGCGCGTTGCAGTGCGTGCCTATCGTGGTCGACGGCGTGATGTACGTGACCCAACCCAACGAGATCTTCGCGTTGGATAGCCGCAGCGGCCGGGTGATCTGGCACTATCAGCACATTCTGCCGCATGCGCCCGACCGCGAGGGTCCAAACCGAGGTGCGGCCGCGTTTGAGAACAAGGTCTACTTCACCACGACAGACGCTCTTCTGATTGCACTGAACGCCTCGAATGGGAATGTACTGTGGCAAAGCAAGATCGCTGAGTGGAGCGAGGGATACCACTCGTCGGCTGCGCCCCTGGTGGCGAAAGGCAAAGTGCTGGTCGGCGTCATCTACGGCGACCGCGGCCTCAATGGATTTCTGGACGCCTTCGACGCCAAGACCGGGGATCATCTATGGCGCTTCGACTCGATCCCAAAACCGGGGGAACCGCATAACGACAGCTGGGCCGGCGACTCGTGGCAGCATGCCGGCGGCGCCACCTGGCTGACGGGCAGCTACGACCCCGAGCTTGGCCTGGTGTATTGGGGCATCGGCAATCCTTCCCCCGACTTCAACGGTGATGGGAGGGCAGGCGACAACCTGTATACCGACTCGATCGTCGCGCTCGATATCAATACCGGAAAGCTGAAATGGTATTTTCAGTTCACGCCGCACGACGTGATGGATTGGGACGGAGCTGAACTTCCCGTGCTGGTCGATGCACCCTTCGATGGCAAGATGCGCAAGCTGATGGTGCAGGCCGACCGCAACGGCTTCTACTATGTGCTCGATCGAGAGACCGGTCAGTTTCTTCATGGCAACCGGTTTGCCCATCAATTGAACTGGGCCACGGGCCTTACGGAAGAGGGGCGTCCTATTCTGGTTCCTGGAGTAGAGCCGACGCTCGCTGGAGCAAAGGTTTGCCCATCGTCGATCGGGGCGACGAACTGGATGTCGCCAACCTATGATCCGCAGACCAAACTAATTTATTTTGTGGCCCTGGAGGGCTGCGGATTTGCCACAAAAAATACCGAGAAATTTCGGCCGGGTGGTTTCCAGTATCGCGCCGGAGGGGATGTGCTGCTACGTAACGACACCTGGAAGGTATACGTACGCGCGCTCGATGTTACGACTGGCAAGGAGGTCTGGAACCGGGAGCGCATCGGCTCCGGCAGCCTGGGCGGCGGATTGCTTTCGACCGAGGGTGGTGTGATTTTCTCCGGCGAGATCAATGGTGAATTCGTGGCGCTCGATCCCGCGACCGGCAAGCCTCTGTGGCACTTCAACACTGGGCAAGCAATCAACGCGCAGCCGATGACCTATATGGCCCACGGAAAGCAGTATGTCGCTATCGCGTCGGGCGCCGACATTTTTGCCTTCGCACTTTTTGCGCCGGAGTTGGTTGCGGCGAAGTAGGTTTGGTGCGGTGCACATTCAGCCGTCCCTGACGGAGTCTGTGTCATAACAGGACCGGAAGAGAGACCCATTTCAAAATGAGCAATGAGGCGTTGTGGCCAATGCAGAGAAAGCAGTCGTTGGGCTGCGCCCATCATTTTCGTCCCACGTACGCTGGGGCGAAGGTGGGGCACCCGTCGATTGCCTCCAAGGCAGGTGAAAACCGAAAAAGAAACCGCAGATCTCTCCACTACGCTACGCTCCGGTCGAGATGACAATTCATCTTGAGAACGATACTTAGCGTTCCCAAACGGAATTGTCATCTCGACCGGAGCGTAGCGTAGTGGAGAGATCTGCGGTTTCTTTTTCGGTTTTCACGCAGGCTCTTTTGCCAACCCGGTCTTGTCATCTGCCGTCCTTGTCTCCGTAGAGCAGATAGCCCTTATCCGGGATTCGCACCCGATACACAGAGGTTCGCGCAGTGACATAAATGGTTTGCAGGTCGCTATCGCCGAAAGTCAAGTTGGCCGGTATCTCGGGAAACTCGATCATCCGGATGAATTTACCCTCAGGTGTGTATATGGCAACTCCGCGGCAGGCGATGTATACGTTGCCATTCGCCGCGACCCGCAAACCATCGGGACCACCATCGATATCTGAAATAAACACTCGCTCACGGGAGGCGTTTCCCTGGGCATCGAGATCATAGGCCATGATCTTTCGCTGCAAGGTATCCGCCACATAGAGCGTATTTCCGTCCGGAGTCAGCGTTACCCCGTTGGGGCGTGGCATTTTTGCTATCAGTGAAATCTTGCCGTCAGGAGTGACGTGGTATACCCCGGCATAGTCAAGCTCGAAATGCTGCAGCGAGTCTTTCGGCAAAGGATCGCTAAAATAAACCTGCCCATCGCGGCGGACGACTACATCGTTCGGATCATTGAGCCGCTTCCCTTCATAGGCCGAAGCAATGACGGTGATACGGCCATCCTTCTCCATACGCACAACGCGGCGCCCGTCGCGCTCGCAGCTGTACAACCGCCCCTGCACATCCATAGCATTGCCATTTGCGCCGTGGGTGTCGTCGCGATAAATCTCGGGATGATAGGCCTTCGTCATCTTCAGAATCCTGGAGTCGAACATATCGCTGAAGATGAGAAACCCCTCTTTCGACCAGACGGGACCCTCGATATAGCCAAAATCGCCGCCAAACCTTTCCACGCCCACTGATTTTGGTGACTCCGGCGGGAGACCGGTTGCCTTCAACTGCACCCGCCAGGTCCAGGAATTCCCGGGCGCAAGATGCACCAGCGGCTTACCAACGTTGAGCGAATTTTGTAGGCCAAACCAGGGTTCCGGGCAGAAATAACCTACCTTCGGCCCGCCATAGATATTGAAGCGAACGATCGGCTCGGCAAGATCCGAAGAGCCTTGCTGGGTTACGCGGAGAGACAAACCCTGCGGATCCGTCAACAGCGCATAAGGCACGCTGACATACCCGGCAAGGGGGATGGCGACGTGGGCATCGAAATCGCCCAGCCGCTCCGGTGTTTCGAAGGAGCGGGGCGCCGCTTCCCCGTTTACGAATCCGAGCGAATTTCGTAACAGTTGTTGTCTGCTGGGGGATTCGAACGTCATTGATGCGGGATCGGTACCGGGCAGAAACGGAACCTTGAACGCGATATGATTGCCGATGGAAAACATCAGCGGCGTGGTGTTCGCAGGGTCCGATTTGACTGTGTAGTCGACGGTAAGCAGACCACCGCTGACGGCAAATGTAGCGTCCAGTTTAAACGCAAAGGGGTAAAAGGGCCGGGTGCGATTTGAATCGCGCAGCTCGACGGTGACGCGAGCGCCCTGGTTATCCGCAGACCGGTTTACTTCTTTCCAGGGAAGACTCTTAGCGAAGCCATGGCAGGGCATGGGATAGGTCTTGCCCTGAAAAGAGTACGAACCGTCACCGCAGGTTGATTTGGGGAACTGCCCCAGCGGGAACTGCACCCCCACCGCCGGCCACAAGACCGGACCTTTGCCCTGAAAGCCTTTGGTGTTGGTATAGTCGCGCGCATGATAGAGCAACTCGACCCACTGACCCTTGAAGTTCACCCGGAAGCTGCTTAATTCCCCTCCCTGTGAAGGCGCGACCGCTGCCTCGATACCCGCCACCGCATCGCGCAATACGACTACTTTCGGCGTTCCCGGACCCGCAGCGTCTTCATCGGAGACGGTATAGCGTCCCTGGCCGAAACCCAGGGGCACGGCCAAGCACAATAGCAGTAAGGTGAAGAGTCGTGTCATGGCTACCAGCAGATCTTACCCGCAAGCTGAATCTGCCATTTTCTGCCACCCCGGTTCCAAGTGATTTGAGGCCAAACAGGGATTGTCAGGGAGGGGCCGGGGATCGTATAGTTAGATATGCGACCTCAACGGTCGCATTTGGTGGCTCCCCCGGAATGCGAGGATGACTCCTGACTGTTATGTTACGCACGCTCGCATCGACTGCGCTGAGCGAGCTCGCCATTGGATCCTGTGCGACCTTGGCTTCGCTGGAGCTGCCTGAGGAAATCCAAGGTCAGCTCATGCATCTGGGCTTTGTCCCGGAGAGCCGCGTGTTGGCTCTGCGCCGCGCTCCCGCCGGCGACCCCACGGTCTATTGCGTAGACGGCGCCGAAGTGGCGCTGCGCAAAGAAACAGCACGATTTATCACAGTCCATAGCGTGTTCGTGGCTAATCGAGAGGCCACGCGATGAGTCATTGCAGCCCCGGCGGGGGCGTTGCCGTCGAGCCCACCCGGCCCAGGGTCGCGGGCAAGATCAGCACGGTTGCCCTCATTGGCCCTCCGAATTCGGGCAAGTCGACGCTTTTCAACCGGGTCACCGGTTTGCGTCAAAAAGTTGCCAATTATCCGGGCGTGACCGTAGAGCACCACTCTGCCCGAATGAGCGGGATAGGCCACCGGGAATTGACGCTGATCGACCTGCCGGGCATCTATAGCCTGCAGTCGTCTTCGGAAGACGCCCGGGTCGCGATCGATGTGCTGCAAGGCAACATGCCCGGCACGCCGGCTCCCGATGCGGTCTTGTTAGTCCTAGACGCATTGCAGTTGAACCGCCAGCTCATGCTGGCCGGTCCCATTCTGGCCATGGGTCTGCCGACGCTGGTGCTGCTGAATATGTCAGACCTGATGATCGCGCGCGGGGGGGAGATCGACCCCCTGGCTTTGGCGCGCGAGCTGGGTGCGCCCGTAGCCCTGATCAGCGCCACTAAGGGCGCCGGTTTCGACGCCATCGATCGCTTCCTGACCAGGCTTTCCGAACCCGCGGAAGCGCGCCTCCAGCCAATGCAGCTGCCAGTGCTGCAGACGGCCGCCTCCTGTCATCAGTGGGCTACCCAGGTAAGCTCGAGGACCAAATACAAGGCGCCGGCTTCGCCCGGCTGGACGCGTAGACTCGATGCCGTACTGCTGCACAAGTTCTGGGGACCGCTCATTTTTCTGGCGGTGGTCATTGGCGTCTTCCAGGTGGTCTTTGCCGCCGGCCTTCCGCTGAGCGACTGGCTTACCGAGATCTTTACCAAGGCGGGCGCGGCGGTGGTCCACTTCCTGCCCTGGCCCTGGCTGCAGGTCCTGCTGCGTGATGGCCTTTGGAATGGTGTGCAGGCGGTTCTGGTTTTCCTGCCCCAGATCCTGCTGCTCTTCCTGGTGATCGGGGTGCTTGAGGACTCCGGCTACCTGGCGCGCGCGGCGCTGATCGCCGATCGCGTGATGCGCTCCATCGGTTTGAACGGCAAAGCATTCATCCCGCTGCTATCCGCCTACGCCTGCGCGGTGCCGGCGATCATGGCGACGCGAACGATTGAGAACAAGCGTGACCGCCTGGCGACCATCCTGGTGGCGCCGTTTATGACCTGCGCGGCCCGGCTGCCGATCTACACCCTGGTCATCGCGGCGTTTATTCCCAACCGTCCGATCCTGGGCGGCTTCTTTGGCCTGCGGGCCGCAGTGATGTTGAGCCTTTATTTGCTTGGCTTTCTGGCTGCGCTGGGAACCGCGCGCCTGCTCAAGTCGTCCATCCTGAAAGCCAGCGCTGCCCCATTTATTCTGGAACTGCCACAGTACCGGTGGCCGACTCTACGGTCGATCGGGTTGCGACTGCTCGACCGGGGTACGGTTTTCGTTAAGCAAACCGGCACAGTAATCCTGGCGGTTACGTTTGTGCTCTGGTTGCTGAGCATTGTGCCGTTCCATGCGGGCGCCACTGCGCCATTAACCCAAAGCGTGATCGGCAAGCTGGGACACTGGATCGAACCAGTGTTGCACCCCCTGGGCTTCAACTGGAAGATTGGCATCGGGCTTTTGAGCTCGGTGATTGCACGGGAAGTGATTGTGGGCACCCTGGGGACGCTTTATGGCGCGGACCCAGCCACGCAATCCGTCGGCCTGCAGGCAGCTCTGCGGCATGACATGACGATCGGGGGCGCCATTGCCCTGGTGGTGTTCTTCGCCTTCGCTATGCAGTGCACGTCGACCCTGGCCGTAGTCCGGCGGGAGACGAACAGCTGGAAGTGGCCGGCTGTACAGTTTTTCTACATGACAGGACTCGCCTATTTGGCGGCGTTAGCGACAAACCAGATATTGTCGCGCATCTTCTAACGCATCGTCCTCGACCGCAGATAAATCTGCGAAAATAGAAGAGAATCTAAGAAAACAAGAGACTGAATCATGATTTCTGTCAGCGATATCACTATGCGTTACGGGTCTAAACTGCTGTTCGAGGAGGTCTCGACACAGTTCATTTCCGGTCGCCGCTATGGCTTGACCGGGCCCAATGGCGCCGGCAAATCGACCTTTATGAAGATCCTGTCGGGCGAATTGGATGCGCAGAAGGGCACAGTCGTGCGGCCAAAGAAGGTCGGCGTGCTGCGCCAGGACCAGTACGCTTTCGACGCCTTTCGGGTGATCGATACCGTCATCATGGGCAACAAAGGGCTTTGGAAGGCGCTCGCGGAACGGGATGCTATTTACGAAAAAGCCGAGCTGACCGATGAAGATGGCATGCGGCTGGGCGAACTGGAAGGCATTGTGGGCGAAGAGGACGGCTACACAGCCGAGAGCGACGCCGCCATCCTACTGCAGGGTCTAGACATACCCGATGAGCTGCACGAACGCAAAATGAGCGAGTTGCAGGGCGGCCAAAAAGTTCGCGTGCTGCTTGCCCAGGCACTGTTCGGCAAACCCCAGGCGCTGCTATTGGACGAACCTACGAACTCGCTCGATCTTGACTCAGTGCACTGGCTGCAGAACTTTTTGTTGGAATTTCAAGGGTCGCTCATCACGATTTCGCACGACCGGCACTTTCTGAACAGTGTTTGTACGCACATCGCGGATATCGACTACGAGACCATCATCACCTACAGCGGCGGATACGACGATATGGTGCTGGCCAAGACCCAGATTCGTTCCCGCCTGGAATCGCAGAATGCGCAACGAGAGAAGAAGATCGCACAGCTGAACGAGTTCATCGCGCGGTTTTCCGCCGGTACTCGTTCCAGCCAGGTGACGTCGCGCAAGAAGGAAGTGGAGCGGCTGCAAACGACCGAGCTGGCGCGGTCCAATATCCAACGGCCCTATATTCGCTTCGATCTGTTACGGCCTTCGGGTAAGCACATCCTGGAGTTCGAGCACCTGAGCAAGTCCTACGGGGAGCAGGAGGTCATTCGTGATTTCGGCGCGGCGGTGATGCGGGGCGAGAAGGTCTGCCTGATGGGCCGCAACGGCCTGGGTAAGACGACGCTGCTGAAATCGCTGCTGGCGAAGATGGATCAAGCGGATCCCGATTTCACCCTGGACGGAGGGACGGTTAAGTGGGGTCATGAGGCGCAGATCGGGTATTTCCCTCAGGACCATACGGGGTCCATTGAAAAGGGCATGACGGTGTCGGATTGGCTGCACCAATTCGATCCGCGTGTGACCAAGGAAGATATCCGCGGCCTACTGGGGCAGATGCTGTTCAGCGGCGAAGAGGGGTTGAAGAAGACGGAAGCACTCTCCGGTGGAGAGGCTGCGCGGCTGATCTTTTGCCGGCTGATGTTGCAGAAGCCGAACATTCTTATCCTCGACGAACCCACGAACCACCTGGATCTGGAGGCGATCAATGCACTCAACGTTGCCATACAGCGCTATGAGGGGACCGTGCTGCTTGTGACCCACGATCACGATCTGATCGATGAGGTGGCTACACGGATCTGGCACTTCGATCAGGGTTCGATCGATGACTTCAAGGGTCCTTATGAGGAGTACATGAACGCAACAGCCGCGGCGCGACGCTAAGACAGTTACAACGGTACTCGCTGAACAGCAGGTCCCTCCACTGCGCTGCGCTCCGGTCGGATGACACTTCTGACTGGGAGCCGACGTACTGGATGCCCAACAGACGTGTCATCCCGACCGGAGCGCAGCGCAGTGGAGGGACCTGCTGTTCGACTTTAAATTAACCACAACCGCTAAGGACGAATTTGCCTCCTATCCTCAATGCTCAGGGAGTCTCGAAATCATTCGGGGCCGACCCGCTTTTGCGCGACATCGGCTTCACGGTTGAAGAGCGCGCCCGCATTGGTCTTATCGGGCCCAATGGCTCGGGCAAGTCGACGCTGCTGGGCATCCTTGCCGGCGAGATCGAGCCTGACAGCGGTGAGGTGACCGCGCGCAAGCGCACGCGGCTGAGCTATGTGGCACAACAATCGGAATTCGTGCCCGGAACCACGGTGCGCGCTGTGCTTGAAGCATCGCTTAAGCGCATTGCGGCGCCGCCCACGGAGTGGGAAGGACGCATCGGAGAAACCCTGGGGCGGACCGGCTTCGAGGATTTTTCTGCCGACGCGTCCCGCCTTTCCGGCGGCTGGCGCAAGCGGCTGGCGATTGCCGAGGCGCTGGTGCAGGCACCCGATGTCCTGCTGTTGGACGAACCAACCAATCACCTGGATCTGAGCGGGATCGAGTGGCTGGAAGGGCTGCTCAATAACTCGTCGTTTGCCTGCATTGTGGTCAGTCACGACCGATACTTCCTGGAAAACGTATGCACGGAAACGGTTGAGTTGAACCGCGCCTATCCTGATGGACTGCTGCGGGTAAACGGCAACTACAGCGCATTCCTAGTCAAGAAAGAGGCTTTTCTCGAGGCCCAGGCCAAGCGGCAGGATGCCCTGAGCAACCGTGTACGCACTGAGATTGAATGGTTGCGGAGGGGACCGAAAGCACGCACGACCAAGTCCAAGGCAAGGATCGATCGGGCACACGAATTGATCGGTGAGCTGGCAGAGGTTTCGGGACGGAATCGCACTGCGACAGCTTCCATTGAATTTTCGGCCACGGACCGGCAGACCAAGCGACTCGTGGAATTGGAAAATTTGCAGTATGGCTTCGCCGGGCGGACACTTTTCTCAGGTCTCGACTTCGTCCTGACCGCGGGAACACGCATTGGCCTGGTCGGGCCCAATGGTAGCGGCAAGACGACCTTGCTGCGGCTTTTGCGAGGCGAGATCGAACCGACGGAAGGTTCGATCAAACGAGCGACCGCGCTGCGTACGGTTTACTTCGACCAGAATCGCATCCTCGAACCAGACATCACGCTGCGGCGCGCCCTGGCTCCCGATAGCGATTCGGTAATTTATCAGGATCGGGTTGTTCATGTGGCTTCCTGGGCAGCACGATTTTTGTTCAGCGGAGATCAGCTGAATCAACCGGTTGGACGATTGTCGGGGGGCGAGCGGGCTCGCGTACTGATTGCCAGGCTGATGCTGGAACCGGCCGACCTGCTGCTGCTGGATGAGCCCACGAACGACCTTGATATTCCGACCCTGGAAATTTTGGAAGAAAGCCTGCTGGAATTCCGCGGAGCACTGGTGCTGGTGACGCACGATCGCTACATGCTGGACCGGGTCTGTACCAGCGTCCTCGGACTCGACGGACGGGGCGACGTGGAACGGTTCGCCGACTACTCGCAATGGGACGCATGGCAGCGTCAGCCGCAACAGGAGATCAAGCCGGCCGCACAGCAGGAAAAGAGAAATCAGACGGGGAAAAAGAAGCTCTCTTACCTCGAGGCGCGTGAATTTGCGGGGATTGAAGACCGAGTCACCGCGGCCGAGGAGCAGGTTGCCCGCGAACGCGAAGTGGTTGAGGATCCCGCGGTAGCCACTGACGCGGTGCGGCTCCAGGCTGCTCTGGTAGCCATGGAGCAGGCGCAAAGCGTTCTCGATGAACTGTACGCGCGGTGGGCTGAGTTGGAAGCTAAGAGTTTGTGAGTCGGAGGGGTTCCCTGCGAACTCTGAGTGACGGTTGAAAAACTGCAGATCCCTCCACTACGCTACGCTCCGGTCGGGATGACAAAGGGGAGAGTGGCGCTTTCAGTGAACAGAGGTTAGTGGCTGAACAAACAGCAGGTCCCTCCACTACGCTGCGCTCCGGTCGGGATGACAATTCTGGTTGGAGTTGAGTGTCGGTACACCCAGACAGAGTTGTCATCCCGACCGGAGCGCAGCGTAGTGGAGGGACCTGCTGTTTGTTTCGGGAACTAGGGGACAACGTCTGTTGCACTGGCAGCGCTCAACTGGTGGATCGCCATCCAGGTTTGGGCGTAGGAGTTTAGCGCGTTCAGGCTGGTTGTCCGGTCATCCTGTAAAGCACTCAGATAATCGAGCAGGGCCAGCCCTCCGTGCTCATAGGCAAATTGCGCAATCGATAAGACATCCTTCGCTTCGGCAAGATAGTGACCGTTGTAGCGATCGGAAAGTACTTTGGAGGTTGTGTATCCGATCCAGGCCTGGTCCACGTCGGAATAGACCTGGTTCTGGGCTGCAACCTGGCTGAACCGGTTGGCCTGAGCCAGGTATTTCGCGGTGTCTTTGTTGCCCTGGTTGCGATCGAAAATGCGCAGAGGAATGTTGACACTGAAGCCGGCCGAGTTATAAGTTCCGGCCCGATCATATTCGCCCTCGAGCGTCGGATCCGTGGTGCCGTTGGCATAGGCAAGCTTCACGTTAGCGTCGGCAATGCGCACCGCTGCCTGAGCAGCCTGATAGTCGGGCCTTGCCGCCAGCGCCTTTTGTTCCAAATCGGTCAGGGTGGCTGCGACCGGTGGAGGAACGATATCTCCCACGACGTCGAAGCTGCGGCTCGGCTGGACGATGCCCATCAAGGTCTGCAGCTGGTCGCTGGCCTGAACCAGGTTCATTTCCGCACTCGACTCATCCGACTCGAACTGCGCCAGTTGCAAATCCAGCCGTTCGTAATCCAACTTGCCAATGTCCCCCGCGTCGTAACGGTCATGGTTGATCTGCAGGACATGGCGGTAATCCTTCAGATTGTCTTGGGCCAACTTTAAGGTCGCTTTTGCCAGGACCAGATTGGTGAAGCTTTGCTTGGCTAAGAGAGTGGTCTGCCTGATCTGATCGCGATACTGAGCCTCGGTTTGCGCGGTCGTCGCACGCGCGCTATCCAGGCGCCAACGGCGCTTCTGGCCTCGCTCGAAGAGACGGGAAACCTGGGCAGCATAGCCGTAGGGAGCTGCCGGGTTAGTAGCCGAGAGAGAGACATCGGTGCCAACCAGGCCAAAGTTCGGATTGGCACGCAGCCCCGCCTCCACCTCCTGCCCCTTCATCGAGAGCAGGTTCTGTTGGGACGCGAGCAGAACAGGATTGTGCGCCAGCGTCTGCTCCACCGCCTCCTGCATGGTGACCGGCGTGGGAGGAGGAGCCTGGGCATAGCCCGTCTGCAGGAACGCCAAACAGGGCAACAGCGCGATCACGATTCGACGGCGGACGCTCAATTCTCAAACTCCGTTTCCGGCGTTGGCAGCACATCGTGCTCGCCCGCGATCCACACGTACAGTGTTGGTAGCAGAAAGACGCTGATCACCAGCGCACTGACCAAACCACCCACGATGACAATGGCAAAGGGACGCTGCGAATCCGAACCGATGCCATGCGAGGTAGCCGCCGGCAAAAGACCCAGCGTGGCAACCAACATCGTCATCATGATGGGACGAAGCCTGAGCACGGCGCCTTCCACCGCGGACTCTTCTATGGAATGGCCGCGCACACGCAACTGATTGATGTACTCCAGCATGATGACGCCGGTCTGCACCGAAACGCCGAAAAGGGCAAGAAAACCTACGCCAGAGGAAACGCTGAAATTGGTGTGGGTGAAGAGTAGCGCCAGTAATCCACCCACCGGAGCCATGATGACATTGCACATGATGAGCAAAGCCCACTTGCCGGAGCGGAACATGGTGTAAAGGATGATAAAGATGAGCGTGATGGTGATAGGCAACACCAGCATCAGACGCTTGTTGGCTCGTTTCTGGCTCTGATATTCGCCCGCCCAGTCGAGGTGGTAACCGGGAGGGAGTTTGACTTCTTTGTTGACCTTGGCGATGGATTCTTCCACCGTGCTGCCGAGATCGCGGCCACGCACGCTGTATTTGATGGCCACATAGCGCTGGTTCTGTTCACGGTAGATCTCCTCGGCACCATCTTCCACCTTGACCTGGGTCAGTTGGGCCAGAGAGACTCGTTCGCCAGAAGGGGAAAGGAGTCGAATGTCTTCGATTGCCTCCCTGGTGTCGCGGTATGGTTTCTGGTAACGGACCACCAGGTCATAACGCGCTTCGCCCTGCAACACCTGACTGACGGCGCCTCCGCCGACTGCGGTTTGAATCGCATCCTGCACATCGCTGACGTTGATGCCGAAACGAGCCGCAGCCGCCCGGTCGACGATGTAATTGAGGTTAGGCTGTCCGATCACGCGGAACACGCCAAGATCCTGCACGCCCTTAACACCGCCCATGATGCCGACAATCTGGTCGGCTTTTTGTTCTAACAACTTGAGATCATCGCCGTAAATCTTGACCGCCAATTCGCCTTTGACACCGCTGACTGCCTCTTCGACGTTGTCGGAGATGGGCTGAGAGAAGTTCCATATCACCCCTGGCATCTTCTCCAGCTCACGATCCATGGCGCCGATCAGTTCCTCTTTGTTCTTGTGGAAGGCGGGACGCCATTTTTCCTTGGGGAGCAGATCGACGAAATACTCGGTGTTGAAGAAACCTGTGCTATCGGTGCCATCGTCGGGACGCCCAACCTGCGAGACAACCTTGGTCACTTCCGGGAATGCGGCAAGAATGACCCGCGCCCTATTCATCGTGTTGACGCCCGCCGTAGGGCCGGTGCTGGGGGCAAGCGTACCTCGTACCCAGATGGCGCCTTCATCCAAATGGGGTAGAAACTCGGAGCCGATGACCCCGCTGAGCCCGAGAAAGCCGGCCACAAGCAGCGCGCATACGGCGACGCCGATGGTGACGAAGCGGTGTTCGATGGCCCAGGTCGCCGCATGGCGATAGCGTTCGGTAATCCAACTCATGACCGGGTTGTGCCACTCGCGAGCCCCTTTCCAAAAGAGAAAGCTAGAGAGCACCGGCGCAATCAGCATGGAAAAGATCAACGCCCCGAGCAGGGCAAACGCCACGGTCCATGCCATCGGCTTAAACAACCGGCCCTCGACTGCCTGCAGAGTGAAGATGGGCAGGTAGGCGGTGACGATAATGCCGATGGCGTAAAAGACCGGTCGCTGGACTTCATGGGCGGCCTCACGAATCTGCTCCATGGGGCTGGAGCTATCGGCGCGCCTGCGGCCAAGATGGCGGACGATGTTTTCCACCATGACCACAGCGCCATCCACTACCATGCCAAAATCGAGGGCGCCGAGCGACAACAGGTTGGCCGGGATATGGCGCAGATCGAGACAAATGGAAGCAAACAGCAGAGCGAACGGGATGGTGAGGGAGACGATCAGGGCACCGCGAACATTGCCCAGGAAGATAAAGAGGATGATCACCACCAGGATGATCCCCTCGCTCAGATTATGCAGAACCGTGTGGGTGGTGTAGTGCAACAAGTCGCTGCGATCCAGGAACGGGACGACCTTCACTCCCGGGGGCAGGATCTGACTATTGAGCTCATTGACCTTCGCGTGGATACCGACCAGGGTCGAATCGGAGTCATCGCCCTTTTGTAGCAGGACGATGCCTTCGACCACATCGTCGTCGTCAATGACCTTGTTGTCCTCACGACGGATGGCCTTGCCGATCTGGCCCAGGCGGATCTTTGGCCCCTGCTGGACGGTGGCAATGTCCCTTACTTTCAGAGCGGTTCCGTTGGAGGTCTTGAGCTGGGTCTCTTCAATATCGCGGACGTTGCGGTAGAGCCCGACTTCGCGAACATTGACCTGCTGCTGCCCCTCCTCGATAAAGCTGCCGCCTGCGTTGGTGTTGTTGTTGGCCAGTTGCTGTTCGACCTGACCGATGCTGAGTCCATAGGCGATGAGTTTGGCGGGATCGACGCGTACCTGGTATTCGCGAGTCATGCCACCGAAGCTTGCCACATCGACCACGCCGGGAACGGACTTGAACTGCTTCTCCATCGTCCAGTCCTCGATGGATTTCAGCTCCATGTTGTCGTACGCCGGATTGGTACTATGCAGGGTGTACCAGTAGATCTGCCCGACAGGACTCCAGTCGGTACCCATCACGGGCGTCAGTCCGGCAGGCAGCGTGACCTGTGAAAGACGTTCGAGAACCTTCTCCCGGTTCCAGTCATTGACCGAATCGTCGTCAAAGATCATCTTGACGTCGGAGAGACCGGCCAGCGTAAAGGACCGCAGGTGCTGCATGTGGGGGATGCCGGCCATCTGGATCTCAATGGGTATGGTGACCTGCTGCTCAATCTCCTCAGCCGCGCGCCCGGGCCATTGTGTGATCACCTCGACGTAATTGTTGGCGACGTCGGGATAAGCTTCGACTGGCAGGTTGTGGAATGAGATGGCGCCCCAGATGAACAGCAAAATGGCGGCCGCCAGGATCATGTACCGGTTATTCAGTGCAAAATCGACCAGACCCCGGATCATCTACTGCTCCACCGAATTCTGCAGCTCGAGGGCGTTGGTCACCACCTGTTGGCCAACAGTGAGGCCGGATTTTATCTCCTGTCTTCCGCCCTCGATCATGTCGCCGCCGACGACGCCGACCCGCCGGAACTTCCCCTCCCCTGCTGGTACATAAACCCAGTCCCGATCGTGCAGGTGGAGGATGGCAGAGGCCGGCACGGCTGCATGCGCTTCCGGCCTGCGTCCGTGGAAGGTGGCTGTCGCGAACATACCGAGACGCATCAGCCGGTCAGGATTGGGGACCTGAATGCGAACTTTTGCGGTGCGAATGGAAGGGTCAAGCACGGCGTCAATCTCGCCGATGGTGCCGGTGATCACATGGTCGGGATAGGCGTTGAGGCGAATATCGGCGGTCTGCCCGAGGTGGACCATGGGCAGGTCGTTCTCATAAACATCGCAGATGATCCAGACCTGGGAGAGATCGGCGATGGTAAAGGCAGTCGCCGATCCCGCGAAGGTGACACCGGTTGCAGCGGCGTTGGTGACATTTTGCGAGATGACGACGCCGGTTGCCGGTGAATAGACCTTGGCGGTGAGGGAGGGATGATTCTTATCAACGCCGAGAACGATCAACTGCTGTTCGGCTGCCGTCAAATCGGTTTTCGCATCCTGCTCGCCGTCATCTGCGATTTCCAGTTGGCTTTTAGCGATCGCCCCCTTCTCGTAGAGGATTTTGGCTCGCTCGTCCTGGGTTCGCGCCAGGCGCTCGTCATTGACCGCCTTCAGGTATTGATCGAAGGCGTTGGATATGTCGGTGCTCTGTACCTCCATCAACAACTGGCCCTTCTTGACGTAAGCACCGATTATGGTGTGAATCGCTACCACCCGCCCCGAGGCTATCGAAATGACCGGGATCTGGCGGGAAATATCAGGATTGACCGTGCCAGTGACTTTGAGGGTGGAGGCCGCCGAATATTCCGTCGCGGTGACGATGGGAAAGCGGTTGGGGCGATCGACGGTGATGAGGCTGACGCCCCCTTCGCTTTCCACCTGCACGGCAGGCGGCGCCTGCGCTGCCTGATCGCGTTTCTCGCTGCTGCAGCCAGTCAACATACCCAGACTGAGGGCCGCTGCGATCACCACCGTTTGCTTCATGAATAGACCTCACGACCCAATGCAGATTTCAAGTATTTTCCCGGCGAATCCCACGAGAGGATTGGTGTGTTCGGCATGTTGTGTAGAGCAATGGAACGAAGCAGAGGACAGAATTCGGGGCATACACCATTCAGCAAAGCCTCGCGGTGCAAATCGTCGGACTTACCCTGTCGCGACGATTGGGTCTTGAGTCAAATGACCTGGCGCTCCCGGCCAAACCCCTGCCCGTAAATTCCGCGTCGGGGTAGGCATTCGGAACCATCTGATTCAATGTTACTTGAGGCCAGGGGCCACGTTCGGTCAGTTCTTGGTATCTTTCGATCTAGAGACTACCTGTTTCGTTGCAAATGCCATATAAACATTCGTAAGGAATTCATTAGTACGAACATCTGCTTATACCTCAATGGTAACCGGGATAGATTTCCTGACGCTGGCTTGCAAGGAGCAAAGCTGGGGTTCCCAGCGAACGCCCTCCCCGGGCCAGTAGAATGAGGATGTAAAGCAGACCACCGCGGGAAAGCGCCGAAATGTCACTTTTTTCGATGTTCGTGTGGGGAACGCGCCGGACGTCGCTGCTCATCGCCGCACTGATGATCGGGTTGATTGCGGCGATTGATGCGCATACCTCTGCCGAGATCCCGCTTGGCTTTCTCTATCTTGCTCCGATGCTGGTGGTCGGCGCCTCCCTTACCCGTTGGGAGATCGGCGCGGTGGCAGCCGTCTGTGCCTGGTTGGCGGAGGCCTACGATGCGTTTTCCTGGGGCCCGAATACCGGCCTGCCCCGCGATCTGCTCTACTTCGCCGCTTTTTTCTGCATGGGCCTTTTCATGCACGAGGTAACGCGGAGCCGTAAGCTTTCGGCATGGCACATGCGGCAGATCGAAGGTGAGATGACCGCCCGCCGGGATGCGGAGGAACAACTGAAAATACTGGTGGACAGCAGCCCGGCAGCCATCTTTACGACCAGCTCCAACGGTTGCGTGCTGCTGGCCAACGAGGCGGCGAACCGGCTTTTTGGGCTTGAACCCGGGACCCTTCCCGGTCTGCCGATCCGCAATTACCTGCCGGCCCTGATCAATGTGCCTTCTTTGGACAGCAGCCGCCAGGCCTTTCGCACAGCGATGCAGTGCCGCGGCCGCAAAGCGGATGGCGAGGTTTTCCAGGCGGACGTGTGGTTCTCGACCTACGTCACCAGCGCCGGCCCACGGATGGCGGCCATGGTGCTGGATACATCGGAAGACTTAAGGACACATGAGGAATCGAGTTTTCACCAGATGCTGGCCAGTTCGCGCATCATGATGGCCGCCGTTTCCCACGAAGTTCGCAATGTGTGCGGAGCCATCGCGCTGGTCCATGAAAATCTTTCCCGCAGCGGAAAACTAACGGAAAATAAAGACTTTGAGACGCTGGGCACGCTCGTCCTGGCGCTGGAACGCATCGCCGCAATGGACCTGCGGCAAACAACCAGCCACGCGGGCGGGGTGGACGTTGCCCCTTTGCTCGACGAGCTGCGCATCGTCATAGAGTCGTCGCTGCGGGATGGCGGAATAGCCAGCCGGTGGGAGATAGAGGACGATCTGCCTGCCGTATGGGCTGACCGCCAGAGCCTGATGCAGGTCTTTCTCAACTTAACCAAGAATAGCGAGCGGGCCATGGAGGAGCGGGAGCCAAAGGAGCTCACTGTGAGCGCGAAGCGAGGAGGGTCGGGAGTGTCGATTCGATTTCGCGATACCGGGGGCGGGGTTACGCACCCGGAACGACTCTTTCACCCGTTCCAGTTGGACGCCCAGTCTACCGGGCTGGGTCTTTATCTGTCGCGCGCCTTCATGCGTAGTTTCAAGGGCGATTTGCACTACGAACCGGAGATCGGGGGATCGACTTTCGTAGTCGAGTTGTCTCCCGCTCTGCGAGAGAGCAAGAATGATAACTATGAGCAGCGAAATTCAGATATTGCTGATCGACGATCACAGCCTGTTCCGGGAGAGCCTCAGCCGGCTTCTTCAGACCGAGTCTGATCTTCAGATCGTGGGTACCTGCGCTTCGGCGAGCGAGGCGTTGGCGCTGGATCGACTCAAAGAGATCGACGTGGTTTTGCTGGATTACGATCTTGGCCATGAACAGGGCACGCTCTTTCTCGATCGAGCGCGGAGCGCCGGTTTCACTGGGCGGATTTTGATGGTGACGGCGGGCATGAGCGATGCGGTCATGCTGCGCGCGCTGGAGAATGGTTCGTCGGGAGTATTTCTGAAGCATAGTCCGCCGAGCCGCCTGGTCGAGGCCATCCGGAAGGTAGTGGGCGGCGAAGTCTGGCTCGACCCCGCGGTGACCCGTTCTATCATTGCCGCGGCCACCGGGAATGCGACGGCCCCCCGCCGGACGCAGGGCTTGACCCAGCGCGAGCAGGCGGTGCTCAAGGGTGTATTCGAAGGTCTGACAAACAAGGAAATCGGCGCGCGGCTGGCAATTTCCGAGAGCTCAGTTAAGGCCGTGCTGCAGCAGCTTTTCGAGAAGACGGGAGTGCGTACGCGCAGCCAGCTGGTCCGCATCGCATTGGAAAAGCACTCAGATGAGTGGCTGACCAACCCTACGTGACCATGGAGGCCGGCGGTCAGCTCTGGGACGCAATTGTGGTAGGCGCGGGGCCCTCGGGATGCGCGGCCGCTTATGATCTTGCGGTCGCCGGTCTATCTGTATTGCTGGTCGACAAGAGCGACTTTCCGCGGCTGAAGGCGTGCGCCGGTGGTCTGACAATTAAGGCTGTCAAGGCGCTCAGGTATTCCATTGACCCGGTGGTGCGGGAGGTGGTTCGCCGCGTCCGGCTGGAAGGTGAAGCCGGGTCGACGACATCGGCTCCGGTTCTGAAGAGCCGCGAACCCATCTGTGTGATGACGGTGCGGGCCGCGCTTGATGAATATTGCCTGGGCAAGACGATTGCGGCCGGCGCGTGCTTCAAGAGGATCTCCCGCCTACGGCAAATTGTGCGCTCCGGCGACAACGTTCGGTTGTTCACGGACGGCGAAAGCTATCGAACCCGCTTTCTGGTTGGCGCCGATGGAGCCAGCGGCCAGGTAAGGCGCCTTTGCGCGCTGGGCGCCTGGTTTTCCCAGGGCTTTGCGCTCGAGGTACAAACGGCAGCGCCGAAGAAGGCCATGGATCTCATTTTTGATTTTGGGTCGGTCCGCAACGGCTACGGATGGATTTTCCCCAAGGGTGATCATCTCAATGTGGGAGTGTACTCTCCATCGTCCGCCGCCGGGCTGACGCAGAGCGGCCTTCTGAGCTATGTGAAGCACAGGCTGGGAACCGTAACGGTGGATCATGTTACGGGGCAATATCTGGGTATCGGGGCGGGCAGGTACGAGGCTGGAGATATGCTGCCGGATTTGCGGGATCGTGTCTTGTTAGTGGGAGACGCCGGTGGCTTCGTCGATCCCCTGACAGGGGAAGGAATTTATGGCGCGCTGCTGAGCGGACAAGCGGCAGCAAGTGCGATATTGTCCGAGACGCGGGGCGAAGGTCGCGCGGCAGAGACGTTTGCCGACTGTCTTGCCGGCTACCGACAGACGCTGCGGTTTTCTTCTCGCGCGGCGGCGGCATTTTATAAAAATCCCGAGCGTGGATTTCGGACAATGCGATTACCCCTGGTGCGCAGGATCCTGGTGAGGACCTATACCCATGGACTCAACGTCAACAGTCTGGCCATGCGGATTGCAATGTCAAAGGTGTAGGTTATTTCGTGCCCTTTGCAGATCTTGCAGTCTCGCAATCACTGTGGTCTGATACAGAACTTAGCCCAGGATGTAATCCCATAAGCGCTAACTCGTTTGGGATGTTTTTCGTCAAAACTCCTACAAAATCGTCATCCTGAGCGCAGCGCCCCACAGTTTGAATCGCCTGACACAGCGCTCGGTGGGGCGCTCCGCTCAGAGGTTGTGACTTTTTTGATTTCGCTTGTAGTTTGTGGCTGGAAAGCGCGGAAGGACATCTGCCAACAATCATCGCCGGGGTCCTTCGACTCCGCGCCATAAGCCGTCCGTTATGCGATAGGTCTGCGCGGCGCTTCGCTCAGGATGACGGCTTTGTGGGAGGCTGAAAGCATCCAGTTAGACGTTTAGGGCCGGAAGAAGCTGTAGAGCAAGACTGTGAGAACGACGCCGCTGATAAGAACGTAGAGTTTGTCTTTCTGTGCCGAAAAACCATAGACGCAGTAGGCGACCCGCAGGATCGGAGTCGCGATCAGAAGGAGTATGCCCAGGTGGATGATGCTGCGACTGTCGCCGTGACGAATGCCTTCGAACACCGGGCCAAACCGGTCGGCGGGACTGGGAATACCGTGAAAGTGGACGTAATCCGATCTCACTCCATGTGCCCGCCACAGATACAGGATCCCCCCAACCAACACCACGAAGGCGGCGATGCTGACACCGGCGCGCAGCATCCGGCTGATCGCGATTTCCATTTTCAAATCAGCTTCGGATGCCATATCACAACCTTCCCGTCGCCCCGCTAAAGATCATCTCCAGGCCAAGCGCAACAATGACGATAGCGAATACGGCGCGGAGGATAGGTACGCGGATCCTCACCAGGAGACGCGCGCCTATCAGGGAGCCTGCTAGTACTCCCAACATGACCGGTGCCGCTAACCCGGGCGCGATATAGCCCCGGCCCAGATAGACTCCGGCGCTCGCCGCTGCCGTGACGCCAATCATGAAATTGCTGGTGGTGGTGGACACTTTGAAGGGCAGCTTCATCGCGTGATCCATGGCCAGGACCTTGACCGCTCCAGAGCCAATGCCGAGCAGTCCGGACAGGATTCCCGCGATCAGCATGATGCCAAAGCCTGCGGGAACGTTTTGCGCGATGTAAGCCTCGCGGCCATTTTCAGCCGGGTAATCTCCAGTTAGCCGAAGCTTTTCCGCCAACGCATTTGGCGGGTGGGACACCACATCGTGCTGGCGGCGAAAGCTACTCCAGGCAGAGTAAAGCAGGGTGATGCCAAAAATAATGCCGATGGCGTGGGTAGAAATGCGCGTCGTGAGGTAGGCACCTCCCACGGCGCCGAGGGTGGTTGCCACCTCGAGAAACATTCCGATCCGCACGTTGGAAAAGCCTTCCCGCACGTAAGAGACAGCGGCGCCGGAAGAAGTGGCGATCACAGAAATGAGCGAAGCACCGATGGCATAACGAAGATCGACGTGGAAGAGCAGGGCGAGGACGGGGACGATAACTACGCCACCGCCCAGACCGGTGAGCGCACCGATGAGTCCGGCAAGTGCAGAGGTAAACAGCACCGCACAGGTAAATTCGATCAACCCCATCTAGATGGACTTACCAACAGCGGCGGGAAGGACCAATTCTGTATTAAAGGTGTGGTGGAGCACCGAATCATAGATGTCCATCAGCTGCGAATAGTTCCGTGCCGCGGTGTACTTGGTCTCATACTCCCGCCGCGCCTGGGTTCGCATCAAGGAAATTTCAGCAGGGTGGCCGGCGTACCACCGCAGTGCGTCCACCAGGCCGCTGGCGCTGCCGGGCGCAAAATGCAACCCCGTACGATGATGATCGACAATAGACGCCATGCTTCCCAGATTGCTTGCAATGACCGGCAGGCCGACTGCGAAGGCTTCAGCGATGATCATGGGGAAGCCTTCATACCAGGTCGATGGCAACACCAGTACCGAGGCATTTTTCATCCGCTGCAGGATTTCCTCGCGGGGAAGCCACTTCAACCAGGTGACGCCTTCGGTTTCGCGGGAGTACTGCTCGACCTCCGATGCCATTGGACCGTCACCGGCAATTTGCAAGGGAAGCGTGTTGCCGATTTGCCGCCATGCTTCAAACAGGGTGCGAATGCCTTTTTCCGCCGTCAATCGTCCCACGAACAAAGCGTAGTTTCCCCTGCCCTCGCCTGGACCGGGATCCGCTTGCAGGTAGTTAGGCTTGACGAAGATCTTCTCCGGCGGAAAACCAGCCTGGATGAATTTGTTGCGAGCGAAATCGGTGAGCGCAATATAGGCAGAGACTGCTCTGCTCCAGGTCTGCTTATAGTTGTGAGTTGCCAGCATAGCGGCTCCGGCCGCCGTAGTTAGCCTGCTGGCGCGATGGCAGCCATGTACGACCCCTGGCCACGGGATCCGCTTTCCTACACAGTCCTCACATACATGCCCGTCGCGGAAGAGGGTTCCCGCGGGACAGAGCATGCGGAAGTTGTGCAAGGTTTGTACGACCGGAATTGCTGCTTGATTGGCTGCATAGTAGACCGAGGGAGATATGAGGGGGAAGGTGTTGTGGACGTGAACAACATCCGGTCTTTCATGCTGCATCAGGGACAGGAGCTGGCCGTACATTTGCCGGTTCCAGATGGTGTTGCCAAGCAGGACCAGCGGGTTCTTGCCTATCACCTGGTCGTTGCTGGTGTGAAAAGGAACGACCTGGTGGCCGTGGGAACGCAGCAGATCGGCTTCCTGGGCAAAGACCTGATCCTCGCCACCGGGGGTCTGATACGAATTGTGAACCGAGAGAATCTTCATGCGATTAAGCTGGTTGCTTACCACGGGTAGCGCGGGTGACCATCTGCTTCCACACACTTTGGGTCAGGAGCAGATCTACAGCTCGCTGGAAGAGTGGTCGGGGAAGACGATTCGAGTAACGCCAAAACCAATCCATGCTGGAATTCGCCTGCAGGCCGTAGCGGCGGAGGTCGCTGTGGGCCTGATGCATCGCTGGATCGTTATTCATACGATGCCGGATGTAGTTCATCTTGAGATAGAGAGGATTACGCTCGATCGGTGGAAAAGCATCGGCGAGGGAAGGATCGACGGTTTCGAGGTAATGCTTCTGTTCCAGCCAGAGAGAATCCATGATCTTGAGTTCCCGTTCCAGGCGGCGCGATGTGATACGGGTGGAGTTTTGATCGTTCTGGCCATGCAAGCGCCAACGCGCAAGCGGAACATCGACGGCACACACTTCGGTCATGAGCGGGGCCAGGCGATGAATCATCTGCTCGGCATAGCCTGTGTACTCCACAGGAATGGGGAAGATGCGGTCAGCAACTTCACGACGAAGTGCAAGATTGGTTGTGGGGGGCAAACCCATCAATATTCCGGCATTCTCGTAAGTGGCCTCGGTGCAGTCTCCGGAGGGGAGGCCGCTTAAGAGAGGGTACATGCCCCGTGACCGCGCCTGGTTGTCCACCAGGCTGGCGCGATGAATGGCAAAGCCAGCTTGCGGATTGACCTGAAACGCGTCTACCACAGCCTCGATTTTACCGGGCAGGAACGTGTCGTCCGCATCAAGCAGGCAGATTATGTCTCCAGAACAGTTACGGTAGGCGGAGTTGAGGTTAGCCGCCATGCCACCATGAGGATTACGGAGCAGCCGTATGCCTAGGCCGCGGCTGACATACGATTCAACCACCTCGCAGGAGCTGTCTTGCGAGGCATCATCACTGACGATGATTTCGGCCGGCGGGTAAGTCTGGGCAAGAGCGCTGTCGATTGCCTGGCCCACGTAGGCACCATAGTTGAAACAGGTAATCAGCACAGAGACGGAAGGTTTCCTGGGGAGACTCCTCAGTGCGATGGGGGTGAGCTTGCTCACTGCCACTTCAACTGCCATACCGTCCTTGGCCTCCGGGTCCATAGTCTCAAATGCTTTGGCCACGCTCAATTCCTCTGAGGGGTCAGACGAAGATAAAAAGCGCGCCAGGCGTCCACGAAATGCTCCTCGGAGCATGCGGAAGCGGCCAGGCGGGCCCGTTGGCCCATGGCCAGGCGATCGGTCGGGGTGAGGCTCAGAACACGCTCCAGCCCGTCTCTGACGCCGTCGGCACTGGTTTCAATCAGGAAGCCATTGTCACCATCCACCAGCAGATCCTCAACGCCGTAGAGCTGGGAGACCACAATGGGAAGACCGGAGGCAGCCGCCTCGTAAGTGACCAGGGAGAATGTCTCATATAAGGACGGAAAGACAAAAACGTCGGAGCTCCACAGATAAGGCCGCACATCGGACTGCATGCCGACGAACTTGACTCGGTCGCCGAGCTGATACTCCTGGCCGTAGCGCGCGATGAGATCCGGTTCGCCACCCACGACGATCAGCTTGAACCGTTCCATGCCTTTAGTACCCAATGCCTGTAGCAGAAGAGGTAACCCCTTGCGCTCGAACTGACCGAGGGCCACAAACAGGCAGACGAGGTCGCCGTCATCGATACCAAGGCTGTGACGAAATGCCTGGCGATCGAACTCGGCCGGGGCTTGCAGGCGCTCCAGACTGATGGGATTGGGCACCACCGTCAGGTTGTTCTCGATGTAAGGGAATTCGGCGGTTAGTTCCCTGGCCAAGCCTCGGGACGGAACCACGACTTGCCTGGCTCGCGGATAGGTGAAATTTTCTACCCAGGCGTGAAGCTGATGATCGAGCCAGCGGAAGAAACCGCTCAGCCCCCTGGCGCCGGACTTGCTCCAATGTTGCTTGAGGTACATGCGATGGCAAAAGTGCGAGTACAGGAGGTCACCGAAAGCGAAATTGCTTTCGAGAGCCTGGACGAGATCAAACCTGGGGCCGCCGCGGAGCCGATAGAGCAGGTAACAGAGGGGCGCCATGAAGTGGTAAACGACAAACAGAAGGGCCAGCGGACGAACGGGTGAGGGCACCCGTACAAACCGTATCTTTTGCGGACAGGGATTGTCGAATTCGACGGCAAAGACGGTGAACTCGTGCTCGGCGGCAAGAGCGTGAAGCATCGCCCGATGGCAACTCCCGATGGGGTTGTTGCGGGTTATTTTGTAGTCGAAGATGGCGATGCGCAAGCAGCGTTTCCTTGGGAGCCTATTCCCCGCAGCTTTCCGCTAAGGCGATGAGGGGCGGAGAGATGTTGTTCGGATGATACCCGGAAAAGTCGGGTTTAGGGCCGATCGGATGCGCAGTATCCCATTTCGACACAGAGAACATGCCAGATACGGCCACCCAGACGGTTGCCCTTTCCATCGAGTAACATCAAGCCATTTTGACCAGCGAAAGGCGCCCCGGGCGGGGCACTTTGGCGACAATTTTCTTGGCGATCTCCAGCGAAGCGGTTGCGGCGGGGGAAGGAGCATTGCAGACATGAAGGGAATTTGTCCCCTCCATCAGAAGGAAATCATCGACCAGAGTTCCATCACGGAGAAGAGCCTGCGCTCTGACGCCACTCTTGCTCGGGATCAGGTCATCGGCTTGAATCTCCGGCACCAGCCGCTGCAGGCTTCGGGTAAATGCGGCTTTGCTCAAAGAGCGGAACATTTCCTGAGCGCCTTCGCGGTAGTACTTCGACGCCAGCTTCCAGAAACCGGGATACATCAGGACTTCGGAGAGGTCGCGCCAGCTGAAGTCCGATTTGTTATACCCCTCACGCTTCATGCTCAGCACGGCGTTGGGCCCGGCATGAATGCTGCCGTCTATCATGCGCGTGAAGTGCACTCCGAGGAACGGAAAAGCTGGATTGGGAACGGGATAGATGAGATGACGAACCAGATGGCGGCGTTCAGGCTTTAGCTCGAAGTATTCCCCACGAAAGGGGACAATCATGGCCTTTGGCTCCATCGCCCCGAGCTTGGCCACACGATCGCTGTGCAGGCCGGCACAGTTAATGAGGAAGCGAGTTTCGAGCGAACCCCACGAGGTCTCGAGCAGGTGCCCCAGAGGAGTGGGCACAATGTGAAGGACCTCGGTGCCGACCTTGAGCTCTCCGCCCTGCTGCTGTATTTCGTGCACTAACGCATGGCACACCTGGCGATAATCAACGATGCCGGTGGTGGGAACGCGAATCGCAGCGATGCAGGAAACATGCGGTTCCACTTCCCTTACTTCTTCCGGGCGCAGGCGCGTCGCAGGTACGCCGTTTTGCAGGGCACGATCGTAGAGGTTATCGAGCTGCGGGATCTCTTCGGGTTTAGTAGCAACGATCAGTTTGCCGCAAACGTCGAAGGGGACACCATACTCATAGCAGAAAGCGCGCATGGACTGGTTTCCTGCCTGCGCCAATTGCGCCTTCAGGCTGCCTGGCTTGTAGTAAATGCCCGAATGGATGACGCCACTATTGCGACCCGTCTGGTGCTGCGCAAAGCCAACTTCCTTTTCTACCAAGAGAATTCGTGCGAAAGGGTAGCGACGGCCCAGTGCGGCACCGGTCGCGAGACCAACAATTCCTCCACCAATTATCGCGAAGTCATACATTCGATTGCCTTTAGAAGCCTCTGCCTGGGGACAGGGCGGAATGAGAGTTCAAACGGAAACAACCTCTGTAGACAGGCCCATTTTTTCGAGATCGGCCTTGATCTCGGGCTGATAAATCGGGTTCATGGCAATGGCCAGGTCTGGTTTATACCGCTTGAGAAAGGCCGGCGAAACAATTTCCTGGCCGGTGCCGGCCATGTACTTGCCTTCACGGAAGGGATTGATATCAACGACGTACTCAACTTCACAATCGGGAGTGTGCAGGTTCAGCGCGGTGAGAAAGGCTACGCCCTTCGATCCCGAACCCCAAACTACCGCCTTTTTCCCGCTGCTTCTGGTTTCCTCGAGCTTGCTTCTCCACGAAGCCATGCGTGCCGCCTGGTGCTCGGTGAAGAACTGGATATCCTGGTTCATCCGGGCAGGATCGGGCTTGGCAACCGACGACGCTGCGGTGCGCGACGGCTTAGCCGTAATCATCAGATACTGGTCATCGTAGTCGGTCCACACATCGAGCACGTCGAATCCCGATTCGCGAAAGAGGAGCGAGAGCGATTCTTTGCTGAAATAGGAACAGTGTTCGTAATAGATATCCCAGAACGCCAGATCGCGCAGCACCCGGTTCATATCGGGCACCTGAAAGAAGATAACGGTGTCATAGCGGTCACCGACCGAACGGCGTACTGTCCGCACAAAATCTGCAGTGTTTGGTATGTGCTCGAGGGTCATTTTGCAACAGACAAAGTCTCCTTGCACGTGAGCGTACTTTTCTCCATAGAAGTCAGCCACGAATTCGACTTTCGTGTCGCCGGCGGAGGGGTTCCGTTCGCTGACAAACGCGGGATCAAAACCGACACCGCTGTTGTTACCCATCTCACACAGCAGGGATAGAAATTCGCCTTTGCCACAGCCGATTTCAATCATTTTTTTGCCGTGCAGATCATACTTCTCGATCATCTCGGCGGCGAGGCGCCGGTGAAAGGCCTGAAACGTTCCGGAGAAACCCTGGGTTTCTTCGTATTGCGCGGAGTAGTTGTGCACAGTGGGATCGAAGACGGTGTTGGCGATAAAGCCGCAGTAAGAGCAATGACCCAGAGCAATGTCGCCCTTGGGAAAGTTCACGGCGACTTCGCGTGTCGGCATAAGGAGCACGCTGTGCACCGGTACTCGCGGAACCTGGTAGAAAACGGTCATGTCTCCCTTGAGACAGTTTGGGCAGGTGGTAATTTCAGGCATTCTTGGTCCCCGTATAAAAGAGTTTGCTGTGGAGGGCATGTGCCGACGCCCCCACTCCATAAGGTGGGCTGGTTCCAGCGGAAAGTGATCGAGGTATAGACGGAACTCAGGCGGCGGCAGAATCAATCATTCACTTTGTTGTAAGCAACGGGACGCTTAAGCACTGGAGGCTTTTCGCGCTGATGGTTTCATCCCGCCTTCCTGGAAAAGAGAAGGGTCCCGGATTTCCTGCCAGAGAGCCAACAAGAAATCCGGGGGAAGGGATGCCCGACTGCTGCACGACAGGTTACTGGACGCCGACAACCTCGGGCCGAAAGACCTTGACGCCGTCGTTCGCTTCGGGGCTGTCATAAGCGGCAGCGATCTCTTCCGGCATGGGGCTAAGATCGGTACCCTTCATGAAGTCCCGCAGGGAGGTCCCGATGGGATGGGAATCGAGGTTAGGCGCGCCGTTCTTTGCCTTCACATCGATCAGGCTCACGGTGCGGAAGTCGATGCTGAAGCGGGTTCTGCCGGATGTGTTGGGCACCGTCGAGTGCATATTGGCAGCGGAAAAGATCAGTGCTCCCCCCGGTTCAGAGATGACCCGTACTTGAGGATCCAGTTCCATGGGCTGTTCAGGTTTTGGCTGTTCGCGGGTATCTGACTTGATGTGCTTGGCCGCGTCTGCACGCCCGGTGCTGTTCCAGGCATAGTAATTGAATTTGCTGGAGCCGTTCTTGACCGCCTCGCTCCAATAGCGTGGATGGAAGGCCATGGAGCTTTCCGAAGACATCTCGAAAATCGGCAGCCACCAGTTCAGCTGGCACATAGGCGCCGAGTACCAGGTATCGCGGTGCAGGTGATGGGCGTATCCCACGCCCGAAGTCAGATAAGCATCCGAGGTGACGGCACGCAGGCGCGGCACATCGAGATAGGTGGTGTCCATATCGCACCCAAAGTCTTTGAGCATTGCCTGGATCAGGCGCTTGGTCTCGGGATGATGAATGAAGGCGGGCTTGAGCGGCGCAAAGATTCTGACAAACTCTTCCACCGGCATGTCGTACTGCGCGGTGGTCGGATCATCTTTGCCGAATGCGTCCTTGATCATTTCCGCGGCGAAATTGGTAAAGGCGAGAGCGCTGGGGCGCGGCGAATATGCAAACAGCTGCCCCCCATACAGGAGCTGCCGGCGCTTCTCATCATCAAATTTTGAATCTATGTAGATGCTATTCATTCGGGAAATCTCCTTTTAGACGACTGCAGGCGTGGGAATCGGAATTATGAATTTTCCGCCACGAGCCTTGTAGGCGTGTTGTTGTTCCATGATTTCACCGGCGAAGTTCCAAGCCAGCACCAGAACGTAATCGGGTTTGCTATCCAGCAGCTTCTGCGGAGAAAGGATCGGCAGGTGATTCCCCGGCATGAACCGGCCCTGCTTGAACTCATTCAGATCGACCACGTAGTCCAGCAGTTCGCGATCGATGTTGCAGAAGGCCAGCAGCGTGGTGGCCTTGGCTGCCGCCGCGTAGCCGGCAATCGACTTGCCCTGGCCTTTCAGGTTTTTCAACAGGGCGGTGAGGTCGTCGCGCACCGCATGCACCCGGTCGGCAAAGCCCTTGTAGTACTCAATGGTCGAAACACCCGCATTTTTCTCGTCGGCGAGGATGGCTTTCAAGCGCGCCGTCGGAGTTTCCACCGGCTCGACAAACAAACGAAGAGAGCCGCCGTGAATCTTGGTGCGCTCGACGTCGTTCAGATAAAGGCCATGATCACGGAAGAGCCGCGACAGCGCGGTCACCGAGAAATAGCAAAGATGCTGATGGTAGATGGTGTCGAACTCGCACTTCTGGATCAGGTCGACGATGTAAGGCGCCTCGATAACGGCGACACCCGTCGGTTTCAGCAAGGCGGCTATGCCATCGACGAAGCCGTTCAGATCCGCCACGTGGGCGAGCACGTTGTTGGCCAGGAAGACATCCGCCTTCTTACCCTCGGCGCTGAGCTTCTCGGCCAGCTCCTTGGTAAAGAAGGTATTGATGCTGTTGACGCCGCGCTCGTTGGCAGTGCGTACCTGCTCTTCGGCAGGATCGATACCCAACACGGGGATTCCGTGGTTGACGAAGTTGCGCAACATGTAACCGTCGTTGGACGCGGCTTCGATGACCAGGCTATTGGCATCAAGGCCGCGGGCATGGATGATCGCTTCCGCACTCCTGGAGAAGTGTTCCAGCAAGCTCTTCGACACTGAAGAAAAGTAAGGATAATTGCGGCAAAAGAGGATTTCCGGCGGAACGGTTTCAGTGATCTGCACCAGCGAGCATTCGGGGCAGAAAACCAGGTCAAGGGGCGCCGTGACTTCCGGCGACCCAAGCTGATCGGCGGAGAGCAATGCGTCCGCAAGCGGAGTGGTTCCGAAGGAGAGGATCGGAATGCACTTCGAAGAGGAACATGCACGGCAGTGAAACGTTGACTCTGTCATACCTGGGCGGCTCCTGCGACAACGGGGGCCGTCGCTTCCTGGTTGGTCCAACGGAGAGAAGAATCGAGAACGCCGTCCTCGATCAACTTCCGAATATGGGCGATGCGCTTGAAGCGCGGTCCCTCGAAGTCTTCGAGAACGAGGCCGATCTTCTTGTAGGTTTCGTGCAGTTCCACCGCTCCCTTGCGTGCATCCCACTGGGGTTGGAACTCGGGCAGCACCTTGCGGATCTTGCTGCAATCCACGCGATAGCAGCGCTTGTCCGGGCCAGCATCGGCCGCGTACTCGATCACCGTATTGGGCACTGTTTCCTTGACGATGTCGGCCAGTTCGTAGATGCGGTAGTTGTCCTCGTTGCGGCCCACGTTGAATGCTTCGTTGTGGACCAGGTCGATGGGAGCATGCATTGCGGCGATGAACGCCCGCGAGATATCAGCAATGTGCACGATGGGTCTCCAGGGAGTTCCATCGCTCTTGATGTACACCCGGCCGGTCGCGTACGCCCAGGCCACCAGGTTGTTCAGCACCAGGTCAAAGCGCAACCGGGGCGAAACACCGAAAGCCGTGGCATTGCGCAGAAACGTTGGGCTGAAGTTGTTGTCTGCCAGCTTGGCAACGTCCTGCTCTACCAGAACCTTGGAGGTGCCGTAGGGGGTGACGGGGTTGAAGGCTGAGTGCTCATCCAGCAGGTCGTCGCCGCCGGCGCCGTAGTTGCTGCAGGAGGAGGAGAAGACGAACCTCTGCACCCCGGCCTGCTTTGCCAACTTGGCTAACTTGACCGATGCCTGGTGGTTGATCTCGAAGGTCAGACCTGGGTTCAGATCGCCCAGAGGATCGTTCGAAAGTCCGGCCAGATGCAGGATGGCCTCGAAGCCCTCCACATCAGACAGGGTTACATCGCGAACGTCTTTGCGAATCTCGGGAACCTCTGCGATTCCATCACTGAAGGTACTACGCTCGAAAAGATCTGTGTCCAGCCCAACAACTTCATGCCCTGCCTGCAACAACATTGGTACTAAAACCGTTCCGATGTACCCCGCGTGGCCCGTGACTAATACTCGCATTAGGTTCCTCCCAAGTTTTCCATGGTGCGTTGCCGCTTTCCCAGTAATTTTCCAGGATCTGCTTTTCACGGATGGTATCCATACACTGCCAGAAGGCGGTGTGACGATAGGCCATCAGTTGTCCTTCGCCGGCCAAACGCTCCAGCGGTTCCTTTTCGAAGTGTGTCGTATCGCCATCAATGAAGTCGAAGACCTCCGGTTCCAACACAAAAAACGCGCCGTTGATCCAGCCTTCTTTGGTCTGTGGTTTTTCAGAGAACTCGCTGATCTGATCGCCCTGCATTTCGAGGTGACCAAAGCGCGCTGTCGGCCGGACAGCAGTCAGCGTGGCTAACTTTCCGTGCGAACGGTGAAATGCCAGCAGGTCGTGCAGATTGACGTCGGACACACCGTCACCCCAGGTAAGCATGAAGGTTTCGTTACCCATGTACGGTGCCAGCCGCTTGATGCGGCCGCCGGTCTGGGTCTTCATGCCGGTGTCGACCAGGTCCACTGTCCAGTCAGGCACCGCGCCGCCATTCATCTTGACTTTCCCGGTCTTGAGCGACACGCTCAGGTCCCGATTCAAGGAACAGTAGTCCAGCATGTATTTTTTGATCACTTCGCCCTTGTAGCCCAACGCAATTGCGAATTCGTCGAAGCCGTAATGGGCGTAGTGCATCATGATGTGCCAGAGAATGGGCTTGCCGCCGATCTCCACCATTGGTTTCGGTTTAAGTTCCGTCTCTTCGGCGAGACGTGAGCCCAACCCTCCTGCAAGAATTGCCACTTTCATAAAGCTTCACCTCCATAAGCAGTCATTGGGGGACGTTGTTACGAGGCAATATCCATGGATGCTGCGCTCTCTATGGTCACTTTGGTGCGGGGCGTCTGCAGCCTGAACAGGACTTGATCGGCAGCGATCAACAAATCCTTACCCATCCGGCGGACATGCTTGGCTAGCCATGGCAGCAGTAGCAGATAGCACCGCAGGCGCTGCCAGCGGGTGATGCGGGCCCGGGTAATGGTAGAAAAGTATTCGCGGAACATGCGCCACTCGGGGAACGTGATGCTGGTGGTTTTGTTGGGATCCCACCACTCCGGACTGGGCAATGTGCCGTGACGGTTGGTCAGACGAAAGCGCGGGGCTTTGAGGCGAACCGGTTTGACCTGAGAGGATTGCTTGCTGTGACGAGTGCTGATGAAGAGGAACTCAGGGGTTTCGTGAAAGCGCCCAATCAAACCCATCTGGGCCAGCAGAACTCCGTCACTGTTTACGTAACTGCCCTGAGGCGGAAGGGTGGCGAGCGCGCTGCGGCGCATCAAGCCAAAAATCTGGTAGCACATGTGATCGTTAAGCAATAGATCTCTGAAACGGGCGACCGGGTCCGGAGATTCGGTCCTGAGGTGCCATTCGTAGTTCTCGACAAACTGTCCATGCTCATCAATGACCCGGGTCAGCGAGTGCGCAACGACTAGTGAGTCATCGGCTTCCAAAGCGTCGACACACAAGCGCAGGAAGTCCGGCTGAATCATATCGTCGTGGGCGGCCCATTTGAAATATTTGCCGGTAGCCTTGAAATAGACATTTCTCAGATTCCAGCCGGCGCCCATGTTTTTGTCGGCGCGGTAGTAGCGGACTCGCGGATCCTGGGCCGCAAATCGTCGACAGATTTCACCGCTGCGATCCGTAGAACAGTTGTCAGAGATGATGAGTTCGAAGTCCTTGAAGGTCTGGTTCAGGATGGAGTCGATGGCAGCTTCAAGGAAGCGTTCCCCGTTGTAAAGGAAAAGCCCGATGCTGACAAGAGGCGTATTGCTCATGGAATGATTACTCCGATCTGGGATGGTGCGGCAGCCGAGAATCTAGGCGGAAGACAGCGAAGAAACGCCGTATCGCAATCAGTACAGAATGCTTTCAAGACATTCTTTTTAAGCGCGAGACAAACTGTTTCAGCCAGCTTTGCCGTATCAGCAGATTAATGGCGAAGTCGAATACCGGGAGTGGAAGATAGATGGAGAGTTTCCAGAACCAGACATGTCTGTCTTCCGGTCCTAGCGTAGCGATGTAGCGATCGTAAAGGAGACGCACGTTGGGGTCCCGGGCCAGACGGGCGTGCAGGTAACTGAGCTGGGCGAAATAAGGGTGCAGGTTGAGTGGCTTAAAGTCTTTGGCCAGTTGGGGGTGAATAGTGGCGAGGTAGCGTTTCTGCGCGCCCCAGAGGGCTTCGCAGTAGTCCAACTCGCGTTTGAAGGTGGCAGCCGAGACCCGGTCGGGGCCGTAGTTATTTCCACCATGCAGGCGGTACTGGGAGAGGGCCTCATTTTCGCGGGTCACATTCGTGAGCAGCGGAGCGAGGCGGGTGATGAGTTGATCAGGGCACCGTACCAGCGGCTCGATGAGCGGCAAGGGGAAGATGCGCTCGGCGACATCGCGACGAAGGCTCAAGCCCGAGGTAGGAGGCATATAGGGCAATATGCCGCCGTCCTGCAACATGCGAGAGCCGTACCATCCGCTGGGTAGGGGGGCGGACATCGGCCATACACCCTGGCGGCGGAGGTCTGCGCTCATGCGGATGACGCGATGCACTCCGAAACCAGCGTCGGGGTGGGCTTGAAAATCAGCCACGATCCGCTCCACCTTGTGAGGTAGAAAAAGATCGTCGGAGTCGAGCAGGGTAATAATCTCGCCCCGGCTGGCGGCAAAAGCGGCATTAAAGCCTGAGCCCTGTCCGCCGTTGGCTTTGCGGATCAAACGCAAGCGTTGATCCTTGCGTTCATACTTTTCAATGACCTGGACCGAGTCGTCGGTTGACCCGTCATCGCAGATGATGAGTTCGATGTTGGTGTAAGTCTGATCGAGGGCGCTTTCGATCGACTGCGCGATATAGCGCGCGTAGTTGTAATTGGAGACCAGAATCGAGACCAGGGGTTCCGCGGGCAAGGCGCGCAACTCAACAGGATGCAGTTCGATGGTGGTTTCAGACTCGACGATGGCCATAAGAAGATTGGTGACAACGGCTCCTGGTTAAAAGGGATGACACTCGCTCGTGATGGTGCATTGATGAGCAACGGTTGCAGCTCATTGGCAAGAAGCGCCGAGGTTCGCGTGTCCCACATCTCGTGAAAAGGTTCGTGGCCGGGGAGTCTTTCGAAGGACAACCCAGGACTTACGTCCTAGTTTCACTCTAAGTTCATTGCGGAATTGAAGCGGACGGCAGGTAAGATCAATAGGCTCCTACCCCCTTCACGGCCTGAGCGGGCGTCGCCAGAATAATTTTGATGTCCAGCAGCAGCGACCACTCACGAATGTATTGCAGGTCGAGTCGCACCATCTCTTCAAAGGGAAGTTCACTGCGGCCGTTCACCTGCCACAGCCCGGTAATGCCGGGATATACGGCAGCCCGCCCCTCGGACCAGTCTGCGAATTCGCGGCTCATGCCGTCCGGTCCCAGATCGCCAGCGGGCAACGGCCTCGGCCCTACCAGGCTCATCTCCCCGCGCAGCACGTTGATCAGCTGGGGCAACTCGTCAAGGCTATAGCGGCGAATGAATCTGCCGATCGGGGTCACTCGCGGATCTTGTTTGATCTTGAAGATATGACCGTGTTTTTCGTTCGCATGGGCCACGTGACTGCGGTCCATTGCGGTATACATGGAGCGAAACTTGAGGAACATGAAGTGACGGCCACCCCTGCCCACACGAGGAGCCTTATAAAGAATGGGGCCCTCCGAAGTGAACTTAACCAGCGCAGCGATAACCAACATGATGGGGGCAAGAAAGAGCAGCGCCATCGCCGAGGCGGCGATGTCAAAAGCGCGCTTGACGAATTCCTGACCTTTGGTAAAGGCCAGGGGCCGGAGTTCGACCAGGGGCAAACCATACTGATTCACCACGTTGATCCGGCCAGGCTCGGGGGCAAAGTCCACCGTGCAATTGACGATGACACCCATCCGCTTGAACACTTTGTTGCATTCGTCCAGTTCGCCGCGCGAAATCGAACCGTTCAGCAGAATGATGCGGTTGAGATGTTCGCGATTGATTACTTCGGCCAGTTGTGCGGTGGATCCGAGAACCGGGATGGGAAGTGACAGGCCATCGGTGGTGTGGCCTTCGGGGACGATCAAGCCTTTAATTACATTGCCAACGTTGGCTGAGTTCATGAGGGCGACCAGGCGGCCGGCGTGGGAACCATCTCCCAGCAGCGCTGCCCGGATAGGGGACGGCCAATGCCGTTCCGCCATCATTGCTGTAATCACGCTGAAACACCGCGCCAAGCCCAGGCTGAAGAAACTGAGGGGCGCAAAAATCATGAAGAAAGCGCGTGATACGCCGGTGCCGAGCTGGCGGGAGAAGAAGGTGACGATGACAATGATGCAACTTGCCAGCAACGCTCCTTCGGCCGCATTGATGATGCAGTTCCATAGCCGGATCCGGCCCTCGATGCGATAGAACCCGAGCCGCCAAGCCATGACGACCCACAGCACCAGGACCATCATCAAAGAAGGCGCCCAGATCGAAGCGTACATCCAAGCCACATGTTGGGAAGCTAATGGGTTCAGAAGCACTCGCATCTGGATCGTACAGCTCCAGGCAACTGACACTGCCAGAAGATCCAGAACGAATTGCATTGTCTGATAAAAGCGTAAATTCCGGACATGCATGAGAGCGGTTCTCCCCGTACGCTGCCCGAGCCGATGGCAAGGTAAGCGTCACCTTTACGAAAGCAGTCAAAGCCTCTCTCTTGATGGTGTGATGCAGTCAAGCTGACGCTTGACTGCCCACAGTCATGAGAAATGCATAGAAGAGGGAACACTAGTTTCCAGGACACTCTCTTAAAGTCCGGAAGCTCCAGCGAGAGCTGCCGTCGGTGTCCTTGTTCCCTGATAATTTGTAGTTGGTCTATGCAGCCGATGCAGGGCGACGGGGGGATTCCGCGACGCAGGCTGCTTACGAAAAATCAATCGTAAGCCAACTTTTACTGGTTAAGCGTTTTTATTTCAGTTAGCCGCGGGATGCGCCGGCGTAGCTGTTGTAGTGGTTGACGTAGGACGGATCTTCGATACGAAGATCACATCCGTTAAGAATGGTTCCAATGACCGGTGTGCCATCATCGGCCAACCGTTCTTTAGCTTCTCCCAATTGCTCGGGGCTGGTTTCACCGGCGCGACTGATCAGAATCACACCATCGGCAACGCGGCTCAGAAGCCGCGCATCGGCCATGCCCATCATCGGCGGAGAGTCGATGAGGACGAAGTCATACTCCGATCGCGCAACCTCGATCAAGCTGTCCAGATAGGTGGAGTGGAGCAACCTGGAGATGTTGGCCGGTTCGGATCCACCAGGCAACACGTACAGTCCGGGCACGGTGCTGGGGCGGACCGACGAGTTCAGCGAGTTGGTTCCCAGACCTTCGTCGAGCAACACGTCGCTCAAGCCAGTGGCAAATTGCAACCCGAACAGCTTGCCCAGGCGCGGGCGTCTGAGGTCACCATCGATGAGCAGGACGCGCCGTCCGATTTCCGCCAGGCAGATGCCAAGATTGGCGACCGTAGTGGTTTTGCCTGCCTTGGGGCGCGGGCTGGTCACGAGGATGACGCGCGGGCTAACTCCGTTCACCCGGCTAAGGAGAATCGAGGTCATCGCGGACCGATAAGCATCCGCCATCATGGTCTCGTCCTGGCACCATTGCACCATCTCCTTGTCAACAGCTGCGGAACTGGCGGACAGCAAGCCGTTCTTGGACTCGAGTGCGGCGCTGTTGATCCCATTCAAATTGCGCAAGGTCAGCGGGATGCGTTCGCTGTTGCCAATGCGCGCCGAGGGGATCACAGCCAATTCAGGCACGTTGAGGTGTTTAACGCTCTGGCCGGGTGTCCGCAGGCTGGCATCATTACGCTCGCGCAGCAGGATGTAGCAGCCGGTGAAGGCCAGACCGAAGAGGAATCCCAATGCCAGGTTGAGCGGCAAGCTCGGCCGGTAGGTCGAAGTAGCCGTGATCGCAGGACTGACTACGCGCACGTCGCTCGACTTGAGAGCGGCAACGATACTCGCCTGCTTAACCCGCTGCATCATGGATTGATAGAGGTCGCGGTTGGCATCCACTTCCTTTTTGAGGATGTTGTAGCGAACTTCTTTGGCCGATTGGTCGGAGACCACGCCCAACTGCTGGCGATACGCCTGGGTCAACAACTGTTTGCGGCGCGCGGTTTCAGAATTCTGTACTCCAAGCCGGCGAATGACATTGTTGCGATGCTGGGCAGATTGTTGCTCCAGGTCGGCGATCTGGGCGTTCAACTGTTGAATTTTGTAGTTTTGCGGGGTCAGCGTGACGCTCAAGTCGGAAAGCTGACGGCGCAGGTCAGCCAGCCTGGCCCGGTTATCCCGCAACGTGGGGTCGTCGAGAACCTGGGGCATAGACTCGCTTGGAGAGACTTGCGAAGTCTCGACCTGTGCCTTAGTATCCGCCTCGTCCGCTTCAGCCTTAGCCAGATCAGTTTGTATCTGCCGTAGTTTGTCGGCGGCAACGCTCTCCTGGGAGTCGTTCGGGATGACGATGCCGGTCTGGCGCGCGTACTCCTGCAGGGCATTTTCGGCGTCCTGCAGTTTGGTGCGGGCTTCGTTCAGCTGCGCGGTCAGGAACTTATTGGTGTTTCCCGAAGCATAGCCGCGGGCATCCTGAGCCTGTTCGTTAAACTGGTCGACTAACGTGTTCGCGGTATCCGCGGTCAGCTTTGGTTCGGGGCCCAGAACAGTCACTGTGATCAGATCCGAAGTTCCGTCGACCTTAATCTTAGCGTCATCCAGCATATTCAACACCACGGCTTCGCCCTCTGCCGGAGTGGCTGCGGCATGGTCGCCGACCCATCCTCGAATGGTTCCGAAGATACCCTGGTCGGCCGCGATGGCGCCTGAAACCTTGGGCCCCATGATCTCCGCCGTACGTTGAACCACGGGCGGGCTCTTCAAGAGCTTGGTTTGCGTCTCGATGTATTCGTCGCCGGTCGCCTGGTTATTCGTCGGATCGACCTCTTTGCTATTCATGAAGTCCTGGTTGATCCCAGTCACTTCCAGAATCACTTCCGACTTGTAAACTTTGTGCGCGACGAGGGTGTAGAGCACGCTAAGCAGAAGCGTGCCGCCCATGATCATCGCGATGGCATTGCGATGGCGGCGAATCAAGGCAGAGTAGTTCACAGTCGCTTCAGGCTGCGACCGGTGGCTGCCCCCTGGGCGCGACAGCTCGATGGCTGTACTGCGTCCGGGGTTCCGGCCTTCGGGCAAGCGAGGTCCAGGGATGATCTGCTGGTTCGGGGTCATCTTTGTGTAGTCCTTTCGGATTTGATGCAGTTCGTTTTTATCGAACTGATCGCTGTCACAGTGCAGTTCGCTTTGGACAAAAGTACGGCCCCCCGTGAAGCGGGGGTCTCGCAATGGGGCCATCCTCAGAAATTGAGCGGAATTCGTTGCTAACGCCAGATCAGAATGCCCGTGCCGAGTCCAATGGCAGTCTCGATGCCGCGCGCGCTGACCACCTTCGCCATACTGTTGGGCACATAAAGGATGTCGTCAGGCCGTAGCTGCAAGTCAGGGGCTTTATTTTCCATAATCTTCTTTATGTTAGCGGGGATTTGTTCCCGTTCTGGTCCACCAGAGGCGCGGAGCACCCTGGTATTACCGAGGGCTGCCATTTTGTCCCATCCTCCTGCCAGGGCAATCGCCTGGGTGATGGACATGGTTTCGTTCTCTGTCATGACATAGCCGCCGGGCTTGGAGACATTACCCAGGACGTAGACCATGCGTGCCCGGGGGACGGTGATGACGTCGTGCGGCTTGATGATGATGTTGCCTTCCGGATCCTTACCGCTCATGACGGCCCGTACATCGATGTGGGCAATGCTGTACTTGCCGGTGGGATCGGTGAAAGCACCCGCTACCGGGATGGGGCCCTCGCTCAGGTTACGCGTGATGAGTACGCTGTCGCCGGCATCGGCTCGCAGACCGCCAGCCTGTCCGATTACTTCCAGCAGGTTGCGATTTCCGCGCAACTGCACCACTCCTGGAGTCGTTACATTGCCGGCAACAGAGACCGGCTGACTGCGAAAATCGTTTACCTGCACAGTGACTTGGGGATCCTTGAAGTATTTCTTGTAAGCGATCACCAAGTTGGTCTGGAATTGCTCTACGGTCAAGCCAGCGGCATGCACCCGCCCGATCATGGGCAAGGTCACCGTGCCATCATTGTCGATCTGCGCCGGTTTGTCCGGAATATCGTCGGCGGCAAATACACGAACTGTAATCTGGTCTTCCGCTCCCAACACGTAGCTGGTCATATTGACAGGCGCCGCGGGCGTAGTTGGGATATAGGCCGCCGGCGTCACTGCGGGACCATTCAGCGGAGTGCCCACACGCTCAGCCGACGAGGCTACGTTTTGGGCCAAAGCTGGAACCAGCATGAGGCCCTGAAAGCAAAGAGAGAACAGGAAGATTTTGGCTGGAGACTTGTGCATAAATTTCACTCACCATGGGTATAGCTGGAATCCCGCCTAGAAATACCTCCGGCGGGGACGTGCTCAGAGAGAGCGCTTAAGATACAGGGATCGAGTCAACAAGCATAGGGCGCCAGACATTCAAGCCGGCGGGGGGGCGCACGAAAACACAGCGTACGTTACTTCGGGAGAACCAAAAAACGGGAGAGACAGAAATAATTCAACAAATTTACAGTCCTACATTTAGGCCATCAACCGCTCCGCAGCTGCTGGGGCATAGGGCGAGAGCCAATCGGGATGTACTTCAACAAGAACCGATCGGCGAAGAAGATTTACCGAAAGGATCAGACGTTGTGACCGCCGAACCTCAACCAGGATGCCAGTCAAGCCCGCCAGGGGGCCGCGTAAGATGGAGAACGAACCCGATTCACCGACCTCGGTATATGGCCAAGCCTCGAGCGGCACGTCGACGCTTACGGTTTGCTGCAGCGCCTCAATTTCCGCTTTTTCTGCAGGCAACGGGTTGGTGCCCGCCCGCACCACGTCGATCACACCACTTGTCATCAGGACGGGAACAATAGAAGAGCGGGTGGTGGAGCAGAAAATGTAGCCAGGAAACAGCGGCATTTCTACGACCTTAGTTCGATCCGCCCATTGCCTCTTGGACTTGTAAAGGGGCAAAAACTCGACAAAACCCTTCTCGCGCAAGGCAAGAGATACCTGTTTCTCGTGTCTCGGCCGGACCCGAAAAGCAAACCATTCGTTCGACTCGTTTAACCCTAGATCGCGATACATGAGTATCTCCGCTACAAGAGTGAGCTTGCTTGCTGCAATTCCCGATGGGATTCTCACTTCGCTTCGAGGGGGGACGATGCGAAAATTCGATTAAGCTAACCTTACCTAAACCTAACCAGACGAGCTTCCGCCATCTGGGTTACAGAGCTAGGATGCAGGCTTTTGCCTTTGCTGTTCAGTCCAGGCCCCAATAAATTTTCACCACTTCAGCTACCAGCCTGCCCAACCAAATGGTCCTATAGACCCGAGCCAGTGTCAATAAAATCCGATGCCAGTAACTGCTTCAAGTTTGCGTCGGACCAAAGCGAGTGCCCAAATTGGATTTAGGTAACTACTTTTTGGACACCAAGGTAATCAAGTCTTACGACGTCATCATTTCAGGCTTCGCCCATCTCAGTCACAAGGACCAACCGATTCCAGAACCAACTGTCATTAGAGACTTGCTTTAAGACCGCCACTAGGGGGATTAACGGCTGTCCAACGGGTTCGGTTTGACCCTTGACCGTTGCTGGTCTTGCAGTGCCTACACCCCGTAATCTAGTGGCAGCAGGCACTGCTGTCAACAGTTCATATCATTGTGGATAAACCTGTCGGGTGTTACTAACGGGGAGAAAAATGCACCTCCCACAGTGCACAAAATAGCGCACGATACAAAAGAATTGATTTCGAGACAATCTCGTAGCTAAAGGAAGCGAAAAGAGTATTTCCGATTGGGGATGTGGGGGGCAGAACTGCTTCGGACCCAGCTTCGCCATCTCAGTCACATGGACTGCAAAACCAGAATCAAAATCGTTCGTAGGGAACGCCGCTGCGGGGGGTACAGTGGCGATTCGATGGTCTGGGCGGCCAACGCCTCATCCATCACATGTCTCGCATTGCCTACAACTCGTAATCTAGCGGGAGCGTCGCCTGGTGTCAACCATTTCAGCTGTCGGAGCGCCCGTTAATCGGTTACCAGCATCGGGTACGAGGAGAACCCGGCGATAAAGGTGCAGATCTTCGAAAATCGGGGTTCGCAGACTTTTCTTCTTCCTGCCATAGACATCGGCGACGCCAACGTGAGAGATTCATCAAACCGTTTTGCTACAGATACCTGGCCACTCTGCCCATCGCGACGCTAACACCACCCTATACGTTTCAAGGAGCATCTATGAGCTTTCTCTCAGGAATCGGCGATCTGCTCAAACAATATCAATCCGGAAGCGCCCCTCCAGCCAGTACGCCAGGCGTGGAGCAGCATTTCGACCAGGTAGCGCAAGCGGTGCCCAGTTCTACCCTCGCCGGCGGCTTGGCCGAAGCGTTTCGTTCGGGGCAAACTGCGCCATTTCCACAAATGGCCGCTCAACTGTTCGCCAACGGGAACAGCCAACAGCAGGCAGGAGTGTTGAATGGGCTGATGGCCACGCTTGGGCCGGCGATGATTGCCAAGTTTGCCGGTGGAGCTCCCAATTCGCCGCTGGCGTCGCTGCTGCAGTCAGGTTCGGTTACGCCGGCGCAGGCGGCCAGCGTCAGCCCGGCGGATGTTGAAGCCCTTACCTCTCACGCCGCGAGTCAAGACCCGTCGATCATTGACCGCGTAAGCGCCGTATATGCCCAGCATCCAGTGCTTATCAAGAGTTTGGGCGCGGCTGCTTTGACGATTGCCATGAAGAAAATTGCGGACTCGCACGCCGCGTAGCGTTTTCCATTTAATGTTTTGTGGATGTAAATCACCCGCTGTGAAGGAAGGAATAAAACGTAATGGCAGATCTCGATCAGTTGAAGCAGAAATATTCGCCCGTGATTCAGACAATTGAGGGCTTTAGCGACTTAGGCGCACAGCTGGATTCGGTAAGCCTGGATGGTGACAAACTGTACCTAAAGGGTTCCGTGCCTTCCCAGGTAGTCGCAAACCGGGTATGGGATGTCATCAAGCAGGTGGACCCGCAATACGCCGATCTCCACCATGAAATCACCACCACCGGGGGTGCCAACCAAAGTTACACGGTCAAGAGTGGGGACACCCTGTCCAAAATCAGCAACCGCTTCTATGGGTCGCCGAACCACTATTCGAACATTGCCGCCGCGAGCAATATCTCCGATCCGAACAAGATCCAGGTTGGACAGCAAATCACTGTTCCTGTACTCGGCTAGTTAGAATACGACGCGGGCTGTGTGGCCTTCTCCCAGAAGCGACGCACAGCCGTAGTCTACCGCCGCGGAATTTCAGGCGGGGGCTCAGCAATCAGGGCTTTCGTCCTTTTGTGATTGACCTTTCGTGACAGTTTCTTGTGCATGGATAGGGACGGCGGCACCGAGCCGGCCCACAAAGGCTTTTCTGTGCCCCCAGACCACGGCGGCTCGATCGATCCCGATCTCTCACTTCGAAAAGCAACACTGATGTCTCCGCCACGCTAACTGGGACAACCGGTGAAACCCAGTGGAGTTTGGCGCACTTCATGCCGCGTGGCAGGAGATCCGCGTCGGGGTGACAAAGGGGACCGCGGCGGTTTCATTAGAAGTTGCCGATGAACGGACGCCGCTGAAGCCGTTTTTGAGTGCGCAGAATTGCTGACTGCCTTCATTCGGAAGTGATTGACGATAAACGGAGAAGATGGCTCGCACTCCGCTTCTCGATTTGACTTAGCAGGTCAGAGGAGGTCACCAGGTGAGCTTGCTACCAGGCCCCGCCGCAAGTGCCAAACCCCTCGCACGAAAATATTTACTAAATAGGACATGACAATATTATTAAATTTGTTTAATGTGTGTGCCAGCTCTAACCTCTGACCCTTTTTGGCGGGAAGGGGTAGGGCGCAGGAAGAGGCCTCGCTCTTTTACTCAAGCCTTTCCCAGACCCGACCGCGGCCGGTCGCCTGTCTCACCCAAGTCGGATCCCCACCGACACAATGCCACTCTCGAGCCGGCGCTCCGGCTGAGAGAGCGACCTGGGCTTTTCAGTGATTCAAAGGGCCCATGTGTAGAAATCCTTTGAGGGGAACTGCTGACCATGACCATTCAAGTTATCTACAAGCCGATTCTTACTCACTTCCGCGCTAAGCGAATGGAGACGTTTTATCGCGCCTTATCGATAACCCCCCGAACCAAAATTCTAGACGTCGGTGGAAGTTGTTTTGTCTGGCAGATTGCGGCTGACCATGGCCTTCCACAGATTGAGCAAATCACGTTGCTGAATGTCTATCAGGAAGACGGAGTATTGCCATCGAACGTGCGCTGGATCGTTGGTGACGGATGCAAACTTCCGTTTGCGGACGGTGAGTTTGATGTGGTGTTTTCTAACTCTGTTATCGAACACCTAGGTTCACTCGACTCGCAGCTCTCCTTCGCAAGCGAGATTCGGCGCGTCGGTCGAAGTTATTGGGTACAAACTCCCGACCCAAGGTTCTTTGTGGAGCCACACTACCTCTCTCCCTTCGTTCATTGGCTGCCTATCGATGTACGCCGCAGGGTCACACGACACGCGACTACTTGGGGACTACTGGAGCGCCCTACCCAAGAAGAGATTGATGAGAGGCTCAGGGAAATCCGGTTGATTTCTGCGAAAGAATTCAAGCGAATGTTTCCGGACGCGGAGATCATGAATGAACGGTGCATCGGGATGCCGAAATCGCTGATTGCCAAGTGCATCAACAACTCCCATTACAACTCCGTTGCACGGGCTTCCCAAGGGGTGATGCCCTGCCCTATTACCGGCTAGGGGCTGGACGGCTCTCCGCAGCTGGCCCCCGAAAGCGCTCCACACCTTCTTCTTTCATGTGGCCAGCAGCCGACTTCTGCTTTGCCTGCTGAGCGAAATGACGGGACAAGTCCGTGCAGATACGGCCTGTGCACAGTACCGGGCAGGTTCGGTGTCAGCGGCATGTAGCGGGCATTACGCCCGCACATAGGTCAGTCTAAGTGACCTGCAGAAGCCAACGTGTTTTTCACAGCTTCCTCTTCCCAGTGTCCGAGCCAACCAAGCCGGGCGTTTTGAACCAAAGGTGCTGGTTGCCGTCGTACTTTTTAGTCGTTACTCCCAGCAAGCTATCTTTCGGCGTGCTCGAATAAGTCGGTAAGCCAACACAAGCGAAGACACTCTTCGCGCAGCCGCACGTGAAGGTTTTTGCAATAGCGTTCTTGGCAGGCCTAGCAGACTGGATGTGACGGATCTCAATTTGCAACTCCGCTCTGAACCCGCCTTCGGACTACGCGCTCAGGCCGGATGTCTCATCCCCAAAACGTACGAGCCCAGGTCGGGCAGCAATTGTGCTGGAGCTAATTACTTCGCCCTGCTCTCTCATCAGAGCGGCAACCAGCGAATGTGCCTGATCTTTCGCCTTCACTAAATTTTCCGCCCGGCAAACCCTACAAAACCCACGTTTTCCCACCATGATTCAACCTTATCTTCCGGGCCACGCCCGGCGGCGCACAGGCTCGTCCCAAAACCACGCAAATTCCACACGGGAACACCCCTAAATACCCGGTCGCAGAGCAAAAAATTCCTTTTCAAACTCTTTGCAATCAGCGATTTACAAACTTACGTAATGCCTAATCGGTGTGATTGCAGCGAACTGGGACACACGCGGATAGTAGCACCAATAGGACAGCAAATTTCGCCGGCGGCACAACGTGTCTCACAGACGCGAAAGCCCGTTCGCGCCCTTGAAATGGCCTTCATTCCCCAGGCCGCGATGATTCGAATTTCCTAAATTGACGAGGCAATCAATGCGTATTTCCCCGATGCCACGGGTGTGTTTTGGGCTCCTGTGCGGTCTTTTTTTGATTCTAGTAGCAGGATGCGGCAGCCCCTCGTCCCAGACTCTCGACTCGCTTACGATCACAGCCACTCCTTCCACAGTGCCGGTAGGCGGCTCTGCGATTCTGAAGGCCGTGGCCCATCTGAGCGATGGTACGACCCAGGATGTTAGTGCAGCCACCCAATGGACGCTCTCCAGCACTGCTCTCGCGACAATGAGCAACGGAACTCTTACAGCTAAAGCGCCGGGCGCGGTCACGGTGCAAGCGGCTTATGTTGAAGCCGCGCCCGCGGGCACGTCACCGGCGTCGGCAACGACCACACCACAGAACCTGAGTGCGTCGGCTCAGGTCACGATCACGCCGGTCGGCGGACCGAGTGCGCTCAACGTTCCTGCCATCACGTGGAATACTCCAGCAGCCATCACTTACGGCGCGGCACTGGGCAATTCGCAATTAAACGCAACCGCCAACGTGGCGGGAACCTTTTCTTACAATCCGGCGGCCGGTACTGTACCCAAGGGGGGAACGCAGACGCTTTCCGTCACTTTCATTCCTACAGACACACAAACATATTCGGCGGCGACAGCTTCTGTGCAGCTTACTGTTAACAAAGCCACCCCAGCGGTTACCTGGCCTGCTCCAGCGCCGATCTCGGCTGGGACGGCGCTTAGCGCGACCCAATTGAATGCCACAGCCAGTGTGGCGGGAGGCTTCATCTACAACCCTGCTGCAGGCGCCGTGTTGGCGGCGGGCACGCAAAAATTGGCGGTTGCGTTTTCCCCCAGCGACGGCAACGACTACGCCTCGGTCACCGCGAACACTTCGCTGGTTGTCAATGGAGCGTCCTCAGGACCAGTTGGCGGTCCGGTCGGGCCTCCGAGCGGTCCCACCAGCTGCAGCGGGCCGACCGTCAATGTGAATAGCGGCATGAGCCAGAACACGCTGCAAAGCACCATCAACTCGGCTCCGAGCTGTGCTCTGGTGGTGTTCGCGGCCGGCACCTACAATCTAAGCGCGGCCCTGACCATCCCCTGCACGGCGAACCTGACCCTGACCGGGCCAGCCACAACTCCAGCGACCGCAATTCTGAACGCAACCTTTGCCCGCGGCTCCGACGATATTTTTGACATCTGGGGCTGCACCAGCGGCACAACGGTCGAGTACCTGATGTTTCAAAATACAGGCGGAGTTTTCGTCCACACAAGCGCGTCGAATGTAACCGTCACCCATAATCAGTTCACCAATTTACCCGGAGGCGTCAGCCAGGGACACAGCACCGGTGTCTACTTCGATGGCTCAGAAACACCGAGCAATCCAAGCGCCCAGATGCTAACGAATACAACTGTCAGCTGGAACACCTTTGGCGATGCAAACTCGTGCTTAACGCCGACGGATACCATGGATCCTGAAAACGTCGATCAGGGTGGGTTGTGCGCCGGGATCCTGGTTGACTCATCGGTGAACGGATTAACCATCGAAAGCAACTCGTTCTACCACTTGGAGGAAGGGGTTCATCTTCTCTGCGTCAACAACAGTCAGGGCTCTCCTTGCGAGGCGCCCCTGGGCACGCTGGATAGCAATGTCACGGCTCAGTTCAATGACTTCAGCAACATTCACCGTATTCCGTGGGAAGAGCAGCCCCAGGTAAGCAGTAATATCGTGTTCCAATACAACACCGAGCACGACGCTTACAGCCCCTTCTTCGGGAGCTTCGACGTTTCGATGGCTTGCTGCGGCAGCGGAACCTCACCTGGCGTGGTTGGAATCAACAACGTGCTGATTGAAAATGTACCTTCGCCTAACAGCTATGTGGCCTACGGCATTGAAGCATGGGGTGTGGGCGCGCATTACAATAACAATCTCGTGGAGGGAGTGAATAGCGCGATCGGCATCGCCTGGGGCTACGGCGGAGGTTCATGGGAAATCAACGATAACTACGTTTGCGGGCCAAACTGGGCAAAGGCGAACAATTTCATCGCCGACGAGGGATACGGTGTAACTCCCGTTCCCACCCGTAACGGGGATGTGACCAGTGCCACATGCGCGGCGCAAACCAGCGTGGCGCCGACCATCTCTCCGGCCAGCGGGTCCTTTTCTTCTGCCGTCACCGTGACGCTTACCGATGCAGGGAATACGAGCGGTCTTGGACCTCTGGGAAACACCTCGATCTACTACACCACGGATGGGAGCACTCCCACCGTGAACTCCACCCTTTACACCGCACCGTTTTCTGTAAACCCGGGAACCACGGTCAACGCGATCGGTATGTGGGGGACGGGAGCAAACGCGAAGACGTATCCGGCGGGTTATGGTTTCGTGCCCAGCAGCGTGGTTACGGCAACCTACTCATCGAGCGGATCTGTGAAGCGGCCTGGGGGCACAGCCAACGTTTCTAATAGCGCAACCGAGAGAGCGGCCAGTGCCAGCAGTGCCACAGCCGAACTCCCCACGGGGAGTGGAGCTGCCACCGCAGAGCTGGAATCAGTGGCTATCAGTCCTTCTCAGCCGGCCGTGGCTATCGGGAAGACAACCCAGTTAAAGGCGACCGCAACATTCACCGATGGCTCGGTCAAAGACATCACCGCGGAATTTGGGTGGACGTCGTCAGACGCCCGCACCATGACGGCTAATGCGTCGGGTGCCTTAACGGGCCTCGCCACTGGCCAGGCGGTGATCTCCGGCAACTACCAGGGACGGCAGGCCTCGGTCTCTGCAGCCAGTGCCATCGGCGAGGTGGAGTGGAGCAGTCCTATCATCATCAACCAGGGCGGCACCTACTCCGGAAACTGGCAGAGCACGGATGCCAATACCCCGGCCGTTACAGTGGCCACAACAGCGCCGGTCATTATTGAGAACTCGCACATTCGCAGTGCGGGGAGCTTGATCAAGACCACCGTCGCGGGTACCGATCTGACCGTCCGCAATAGTTTGGGTGTGGCCACCAACGCGGCGGTCAAGGGTCAGCCAAACGGAGTCTTCCTCGAGGTCGCGTCTCCGGTGCGGCTCGATGTAGAGAACAACTACATTGAGAATGCACAGGGCGGCGTCATCCTGCACGGGTATGCGGGCAACCGGGAGGGCGAGCAAAACATCGTGATTCGCTCCAACCGGGCGCGCAACATGAATGGCCTGCTCAGCGACGGCAACGGAGGCTATCTGCCCGGAGAAGGCGCCAACCAAACCCAGGCGCGCTTTATCCAGTTCGATAGCG
>JBEKNJ010000047.1:0-48641 GCA_049522955.1 Acidobacteriaceae bacterium | reverse complement strand
CGGAGACTCCGGGGCGCTGGTGCTCGACGCGGCAAATGCACAGCCGGTGGGGCTGTTTTTTGCCAGCGGTGCCGACGACAGCAACCACGGATTCAGCGTGGCCAACCCAATCCAGGACGTCCTCAGTGAATTGGGGCAGAAAAGCCAGGCGGAGGGCCAGGAATTCCAGATTGCGGGTGGGGCTCCCCATCCCATCACTTGCTCCAACTACGACGAGCGCACTGCGCCGGCCATCCGCAGCGTAAGTCCAGCGCTCATGGCGGCGGCGAAGGCAGCGGCCGAATCGGCACCCCAACTGCTGTCGCGGCCGGATAACGGAATCCTGGGCGCTGCCGCAGGCAAGAGCCTGGACAGCCCGGGCGAAGCCGCCGTCATCGTCTACGTGGACCGGAACAAGCCGGGTATTACGGTTCCCAAGCTCATCAACGGGGTGCGCACGCTGGTGATCCCGACCGACGCGGCGAGCATGAACGCCGGCACCGCACCTACTACTCTAAGCCAGGTAGAAGGGATCCACCTGCCCAGCGACGTGCTGCGGTCCGCGGCCGCGGTGCAACGGCAATTTTCCCCGCAGTTGATGGCGGATCCGGCCTTTTTTGGGGTGGGCGTCACCCAAAGCTATGACAATCCAGGGGAAGCGGCACTTTTGGTTCTTGTAGACCTGACCAAGACTCCGCGTTCGATGCCGGACGTGGTCGGTGGCTTGCGTATCCGGTACACGCGCGTCAATCGGCTGCACGTCACGCGGTCGAAGCTCGCTCCGGTGGAGCAAGCGCCCCGTTGCGCCCTCCCAGTGGCTTTAGCGCAATAAAGTATTGAAAACAAACAGCGGGTCCCTCCACTTCGCTACGCTCCGGTCGGGATGACACTTCTGTTTGGGAGACCAATTCCCAAGTTCCCACTACAGTGTCATCCCGACCGGAGGAGTCATGGGCCTTCGGCACACCCAAGAGGATGAAAAACATGCGACCAAAGTCGTGCTTGGCTTTGTATCAGGGCACGACTTTAGTCGTGCGGTAAAGGGCTCACTCGAGGGGGGCTTTAGCCCCTGCCAGGGCAGTCGGCAGGGGCTCAAAGCCCGGGTCATTTGGCCCGAGGTGACACGACTAAAGTCGTGCCCTGATACAAAGCCAGAAGCCCTGGGTCAGCCATCCAAAGTTCACTGTCGGCAGAAGGTTTTTCGACCGGAGCGTAGCGAAGTGGCGGGACCTGCTGTTTCTTTTGCGTGCTCTGATGCGGACACGCCCTACGCGGTTTGGGTAGTTTCCACCGGCGCAGGCATTGGCGGGGCGCTGATCCCGTCCTCGGGGAAAAAGAGCATGAACACGGTCCCCGTCCCCCTGCCGTTGGCATCTTCGGCAGCCCGGCTGGCCACCCGCACCGTGGCTCGGTGCTTGGCGAGAATCTCCCCGCTCACCCACAAACCAAGACCCGTCCCGGTCGATTCCTTGGTAGTAAAAAAGGGCTCGAAAATCCGCTGTCGCGTCGCCTCGGTCATGCCGCAGCCGTTATCTGCAACAAACAGCCGGATCCCGGGCGTGCCGTTCACCCACGAACGCGATCGCCGGACAGAAAGCCACAAATGGCCTCCCTGAGCCATGGCATCAATGGCATTGCCAATCAGGTTGGCGAAGACCTGGCGCAGCTCCCCGGAAAAGCAGAAAAGATCGACATCCGGCCCACTCTCGCGAGAAACCTCGATCTGCAGTGCCTGCAGCCGCCCGGTGTAGACCGTCATCACGGAATCGATCAACTCCCCAATATTGGCAACCAGGGGCAAAGTGGACTGACGGTAAAAGCGCAAGGTCTGCTGCGTCATCTCCGCGACGCGAGCGATTTCCTGCTGCGCCAGGACGGCATACCCCGTCGCCTCCTCATCCAGCGACGGCTGGTGCCGCAACAGGTACAGAAGATTGGTGACCGCCTCCAGTGGATTATTGATTTCGTGGGCGATAGAAGCCGCAAGGCGGCCTGCGGCAGCCAGTTTTTCCGTTTTTCGCAACGCGTCCTCTGAACGCTTGCGCTCAGTTGCCTCAACCACGATCGCTCCCACCCAGCGAACCGCCTCCGACGTACCCTTCACCGGGTACACATTGATCAGCCAACTCCGCACCTGGGTGTCGTCGCCCGGCAAAGGCGTGTTTAGCTCGAATTGAACCACCGGCTCTCCAGTCTCGAAAACACTCTGGATGCAACCCTGCAGCATTTCCGCAGCGGGGCCGGGGAGCATTTCAGGAATGGTGCGCCCCAGGTGCCTGCCGATCGGCACCTGGCTCATCTGCGCCAGGAATTGGTTCACCCGAACATAGCGAAACTTGCGATCGAAAAATGCGAACCCAATGGGCGCGTTTTCCAGCATGGAATCGAGCAGTGCCAGCGTATCGCTGAGCCCGGCTCTCTGCTCTTCGATCGAAGTCACCATAAGATTGAAAGCGCGGGTAAGATCCGCGGATTCGTTGGTTGAGGTCACTTCCAGCGGAAATCCTTCTTTGGTTTCAGGATCACGAATCAATTTGCGGGTCGCGGCGAGCAAAGCGCGAAGCGGGCGGGTGATGGAACGGGCAAGCGTGCCGGCAATGATCGCGGTGCCCAGAGCCGCCAGGCCGGCGAAAATGATGGTGATGCGTATGAGCGAATAAATCTGCTGCCAGGCCGCGCTCGCATCTTCATAGACCCAGGCGAACCCGCTGAGTTGGCCACCGACGTGGATGGCCTGGACGGCCTCACGAGCCCCCCCGGGGACGCGAAAAATCACCGCCCCGGCCGCGTCCTCCAGGTGCCTTTTTTCGAGACGCGTCAACACTTCCTGGCCATTCGTGCCGGGATCACTGCTGGCGATGATCCGGCCGTTGGTATCTGTAACCACCGCTGCACGGATGCCCGGCGAGTTGACCATGGTGCGGAGGATCGGCAGCAGGTAGTTGGCCTGGCCCTGGGCCAGCGAGTCCTGACTCTGCAGCGCCAGCAGGTTCACCTCCGATTCCAGCCGCTTGCGAGCGCGTTCATGAATCTCAGACGCCTGTTCCCGCACCAGAAGGGTCGCGAAGACAATGACCAGCAGGCCTTCAAAGAGGATTAGACCGGAGATGAGCTGACCTCGAATGGATCGAGGTTTGCTCCAACTCATATAGCGGGGCCCCTTTCTTTCAAGCTTGTTCTAGCCAACCTTCACCGAAGCTCGGCCGGAGAGTTTGGCCTCGATATCCCGCGCGATCTGACGGCCGTGGAAGCGGCCATTCTCGATGAAAATCTCATTGGTTCGCATGCCTGCGACGATCACTCCGGCAAGATAGATACCCGGTATGTTGCTTTCGAGCGATTGCGGATCACATGCGGGGCAGCGGTCCTGCCCTTCCATCCGTATACCAACAGCAGCCAGAAATTCAAAGTCGGGGTGGTACCCCGTCAGGGCAAATACAAAGTCGTTATCAATGGTAACAGTACCTTGGGGCGTGAGTAGCTCGACCGAGTCCTCTGCAATGCGGGTCACGGAACTCGAGAACCACGCGGCGACTTCGCCGTTCTTAATACGATTGTTGATGTCGGGCAGAATCCAGTATTTGACGTGGTGGTGCATCTTCTCGCACCGGTGTACCAGGGTCACGTGCGCGCCGTGGCGCCATAGATCCAGGGCAGCAATCGCGGCCGAGTTCTTGCCGCCGATCACCAGCACATTCTGATCGTAATAGGGGTGCGGGTCGTGATAGTAGTGCAGCACCTTAGGTAATTCTTCCCCGGGCACTTCGAGGTAGTTAGGCAGGTCGTAGTAGCCGGTAGCAAGAATAACTTTGCGGGCGCTGTAGGCATGGTGACGGGCATACTGGTCGATCGTGGTGATGGTGAAATCGCCATCTTCGCCGGTAATTCCAGACACGGTTTGATATTGACGAAATTCCAGCTGGTAATGCTCCGCTACCTTGCGATAGTACTCCAGCGCTTCATTGCGGCTCGGTTTCTGGTTAGGACTGGAAAACGGCATATCGCCGATTTCCAGCAGCTCAGGAGTGGTAAAAAACGTCATGTTCGACGGGTAGTGAAAGAGTGAGTTGCAGAGGCAGCCCTTGTCCACCAACACGGTGCGCAGACCGGCCCGCTGGGCCTCAATCGCGCAAGCCAGGCCGGTAGGACCGGCGCCCACCACCAGCACGTCAAAGCTTTCCTTCAGGACACCACGGCTGTGCTCCATGTCTATAGCTTAGACGATGAGCCGTTCCCAGCTGATCACAGAAATCGTTATAATCGGGGGTTCTGCAGTCCAGGAGCCACGTTTTTATGTCCGATGTCCGCAAAGAGAAAGATTCGCTTGGTTTTGTCGAGGTGCCATCGAAGGCCTATTACGGCGCACAGACAGCGCGTGCCGTGGATAATTTTCCTATCTCGGGGATCAGTGGTCATGCTGAGCTTGTACGCGCCCTGGGCATGGTGAAACGCGCCGCCGCGCAGGCCAACAAAGACCTCGGCCTGGTGGACGAAAAGCGTGCCGATGCCATCATCCAGGCAGCCCAGGAAGTCATCGACGGCAAGTGGAACGGCGAGTTCGTGGTCGATGTATTCCAGGCCGGTGCGGGCGTCAGCCAGCACATGAACACCAACGAGGTGATCGCCAACCGGGCCAACGAGATCCTGGGAGGCAAGCTGGGGGAATACGCCCACGTACATCCTAATGATCATGTGAACTACGGGCAGTCGACCAACGATGTCTTCCCCACTTCCATGCGCCTGGCCACGCTGTTGGCGCTGGATAAGTTCTACCCGGTGCTGGACAAGTTGGCCGCGACCTTTGCGGAAAAAGCCAAGGCCTTTCATCACATTATGAAGTCCGGTCGCACGCATATGCAGGATGCAGTTCCCATGCGCCTGGGGCAGGAGTTTGCAGCCTATGGCTTAGCCATCCAGAAGGGGCAGCAGTTCCTCAGGACGGCCTCGGGGACGTTGCGCGAGTTAGGGCTGGGCGGCAGTGCAGTGGGCACCGGGATCAACACCCATCCGGATTACCGGGTGAAAGCAGTAGCCCATCTGGCTCGCATTTCGGGGCAGCAGCTGGTGCCGGCCGAGGACATGCGCTGGGCGATGCAATCCAATGCATGCATGGCCGATGTGAGCTCGGCACTGCGCGGGATCGCGCTAGAGACGATCCGGATTTCGAATGACATCCGGCTTCTCAGCTCGGGACCGAATACGGGCTTAGCGGAGATTTATCTGCCCAGCCTGCAGCCGGGTTCCTCCATCATGCCGGGCAAGATCAATCCGGTGATACCGGAACTGGCGGCCATGGTCAGCTTCCAGGTGATCGGCAACGATACGGCCGTGGCTTATGCCGTCCAGGCCGGGCAACTCGAACTGAACGTGATGATGCCCACCATGGCTTACAACGTACTGCAGAGCGTGACCATCCTGGGCAACATGCTGCGCCAGTTCGACGAGTACTGTGTTCGCGGGATTACGGCCAATGAGCCGCGCTGCCAGATGTATGCGCAGAGCACCGTGTCGCTGGCCACCGCGCTGAATCCCTATATCGGTTATGCCAAGGCCGCTGAGATCGTAAAAGAGTCGGTCGCCACCGGGAAATCTATTATTGAAATCGCACGCGACCGGAAGCAGCTCACCGAAGAAGAAATTGCGGAGATCCTTGACCCGGTCAGGATGACGGAACCGCAATATCCGCTGGACGCAGCAAAAGAACGCGACAAGGCAGTGACCGCCTGAAGGGCGACTGAAAATCAGTCTTGTCTCATTAGGCTCAGCGACGAGCTTTGCTTTGTATCAGGGCACGGCTTCAGCCGTGCCGTCGCCAGCCAAAATGTTGAGGGCTTTAGCCCCTGCCACTGTAAACGGAAACGCGCAGGGGCTGAAGCACCACTCTTTTTGTACCCTGTTCGGCACGACTAAAGTCGTGCCCTGATACAAAGCAAGAGGCTTGCGTACCTTCGATACTGAACTTCAGAGCAGCGTACTCAGGCGCTGCCCAGGCCTCTTTACTGCCGCCCGAATCGATACACCAGGCCGGTGGTGAAGCCTAGATTCTTCACCTGCGGGGTGTTGCTGAAGGTCGTCAACCAGTAGCCAGGCTGTATGCGAAAGGCGAGCCCGGGACCGATGTTGTAATCGATGGGCACACCAACCGCCGCGCTGAAGTTAGTACCGCCACTCCAAAGTCCGACCAGGTTGCCGGGAAACTCGGCGCCATTCGCATTGAAATTGCCCTTGGACCCGCCAACCAGGACCTGCCCGCTGATGGCCCAATGCTCCCGCCGCACGATGCGATACTGCGGGCCCGCCATAAATGAGTACTCGCTGATGCTGGGCTTGAAGATGTTGTACGGATTGGGAGGAATGAACGCGACCCCGTAGTAGCCTCGCAGATCCGCCGTGATTCCCAGGCGGGGCCGCAAGTAATCGGTGAACCCAGCATTCCACGCAGACTCATTGAGGTGTTGCAGCGAGGTCCCGGGGCGAAAGCGGGTGTACCCGCCTCCTCCATACACTTCAAATTTGTGGCTGTAGGTGTCCTGTACCACGCGTTGGGTGCGCTGCTGACGTCGCGCGTGTATCCGGGCCTGCGCTTCCTGGGCTAGTCGAATCTGATTTTGTTGCGGATTCTCCGGCTCCGTTTGGGTCTGTGCCGGGGCCGAAGAACTGCTGCTGGTGGGATTCTGCGCGATGAGCCCTGGTACCGCAAGAACGATCAAAAAAAGAAGCGGATACACGTGGCATCCAAAACGCTTGCTATGATGCATGAACCTGAAAGCCTCCACTACCTGCCGCCGTTGGGCGATGAAAATGCGTTTGCTGTCCTGGTTAGTATTAGAGCATTTCTTCCGTTGCTATATCCTGCTCAAGAACGCAGAGTGCAGCTTTTCCTATCCCACGCGGCAAAAGAGGGCGAAACCAAATGAAATTCCTGATCGGGCTGCTGATCGGCTTATTGATTGTGCCACTAGGCATCTGGGTCTACCTCAGGGCCGGCAGCCCACCAGTCGCCACCGGCGACCCGGCGTTCCCATTCGAGGCGGCGATTGTCCATGTTCCCCTGCACCTGCGCATCGATCGTGAGCTGGTGAAGACGCCCCCGGTCACGGCCAGCCCCACCAACCTGGTGATCGGCGCCCACATCTATCGCCAGCAATGCGCCGCCTGCCACGGACTGTATGGGCGTCCCGCCACCTTCGCCAAGGGTATGTATCCGAAGGCGCCTCAGCTTTGGGAGCCACACCACAGTGGGGTCGTCGGTGTCAGCGACGACCCACCGGGAGAGACCTATTGGAAGGTCGCTAACGGGATCCGGCTCTCAGGCATGCCTGCCTTCAAGAACATTCTGAACGAGACCGAGATGTGGCAAGTCTCACAGCTGTTGGCCAATGCAGACAAGCCTCAGCCCGCCGACGTCATGACCCTCATCAAAGAGCCGCTGGATCTTGATCCAACAGCCCCGCAATAGACCTCTACTTGAGCGTGTAGGTCACTCCGGCAGTGAATTGGAATGAATTCTTCTTACTCCCTATGGCAGGGTCGTTCAGGAAGTCGTCCAACGTTCCTACCGTAAAGCCGAATCGTTTGTATACCGGGAACGTAAGGCCAGCAGTGGCCAAAGCCGAATATGCATTGGTCTGATTAAAAGCGGGGGTAATCACGGCCGTTTGGTTGAAGATCAGGCCATGGGGCAGCTTCAGCATGTAAGTGTCTCCGAAGTCGGCTCCGACCAGGTTCTTGCTGGGGGTGAGGGGCGGAGGAGGCACAATGCCGGGGGTCACAAAATATTGCTGTCTCTCAAAGTGGATATCGAATTTGAGATCAAGTTCCTGCCTCGGATCCTTGATTAAGGTATAACCCGCACCAGCTCCGTACAACTGTTGCAAGCTCATGCCTTGCGAGTAATTGTGGTCGAAAGCCGCATCCACCAGGAAGTAGAAGCGCGGTGAGACGTACCAGTCATGCTCAGCATCGAAGTGGATGATGTTGGTCTTTGTCCCTGCGGTACCCGGCTGAGTGATAGACCCGTAGGCTCCGCTAAAGTCGAACAGAGTGCGCTCGCGTGGGTCAAGCCAGGTCACGCTCGGAATCGCCCTTACCAATGCTGCCGACCCGGTAAAGTTGCGGCTATTTTGCGTGGCCTCAACCAGGGCAGCTCCTGCGGTGACGGCGCCGTTCCAACCGGAGAAGAAGCTCGGACGGCTTCGCACTTCTTTGTCAAAAGTAGCCTGATCGATAACGTACTGCGTACTCTTGACCGGGATGTCTTTGGGTGTGCCGCCTGTGGGCGCCACCTTAACCTCATTGTCCTCCACCTGGACGGCGCCATGAGCAATCGCGGCGTTGTCCGTCTTGCGGGTGACATGCTGGCCCTGTTCCACCACGGCAAACTGCTGCGAGGAGTGAATGGACTTGATCTTGTCCCAGGTCACGGTCACATCGCCAGCAATATCGCTGTGAAACGTCACGCTGCCGTTGACCTCGCGCAGGAACTTGCCGGTCAACTGATCGCCGTTGGTGAACACAATGACATCGGGAGCCGCGGCAGGCGCCGGCGCAGCCGTTTGTGCGTGCAGCGGTAACACCGAGGCCAGACAAAGGACGGTTGGCAATACAAGGCGCAAATGGATGAAGCGTCGCGAAAAGAAGCGGCTCGCAAAATCGAATGAAGACATAGAAACGGACCTTCCTCAAGAAGATGGGGGTAGCGCAAACAACAAACAGCGCAAATGGGTAATGGGGCCCGCGTTCTTGTTGCAATTATCGTAAAACGCCGGTTGCGAACAAACCGTGACAGACGGCACAAGAACCTTTAATTGATTGTGATAGGGTGCAACCGGCTTGCACAGGCTTCCCTAGCGGAACCTATCGGCGCAGGACCTCTTGCACTGTAACACTGGATTGTCTGCTGCCATACCCGTAAAATACGTATGTGGCGATTACCAGGACGCAAGCTCTCGACTATTTCCGCTCCGATGACCTCATTGGCCTGGGCATGGAAGCAGACGCCCTTCGGCGCAAGTTGCATCCCGAGGGCGTGGTGACCTACATTGTCGACCGCAACATCAACTATACAAATTTTTGCACCGAGTATTGCAGCTTTTGTGCCTTTTACCGGCCCCTTAAAGGCAAACTCGCCGCTGAAGGTTACATTCTCGATTTCGAGACCATTTATCAAAAAATTGCCGAGACACTCGAAATGGGGGGCACCGGCGTGCTGATGCAGGGCGGCCTGCATCCCGACCTCAAGATTGAATGGTTTGAGCGCTTACTCAGAGGCATCAAGCAACGGTTCCCTCAGATCTGGCTGCATTGTTTCTCCGCTTCAGAAATTCTGGCCATCGCCGAGTACAGCAATCTCTCCGTACGCGACACCATCGCTCGTCTGCGGGATGCAGGACTCGCCTCGATTCCAGGTGGCGGAGCCGAAATCCTGGACGACGAGGTGCGCCACCGTATCGCACGCCTCAAGTGTTCGACACAGGACTGGGTCAATGTGCACCGCACCGCCCATGAACTCGGCATGCGGACCACGGCCACGATGATGTTCGGCGTGGGAGAGAGTTTCGAGCAGCGCATCAACCACTTTGAGCAGGTGCGGCATTTGCAGGAAGAGACCGGTGGCTTTACCGCGTTCATCCCCTGGAGTTTTCAACCGACCAACACCGCCCTCGGAGGCCGCAAGTGGGACGAGGCAACCTCGGTCGAGTATCTGAAAGTGCTCGCGATCTCGCGTCTCTACCTGGACAACATAGAGAATGTGCAGTCGAGCTGGGTCACGCAGGGATTAAAGGTGCTGCAGCTTGGCTTGCGCTTCGGTGGCAATGACGTGGGCTCGGTAATGCTGGAAGAGAATGTGGTCAAGGCGGCAGGAACTTCGAACTGCACCACCGAAGAGGAGCTGCGCCAGGTCATTCGCGGCGCCGGCTTTCGTCCGGTGCAGCGAGATACGCTGTACACCACCTATTTTCTCAACTAATTCTTGCGGCAGGTAGCATCAAACGGCGTGAGATCAGCATCTTAGCGGAGCATACAAGGAGGCGGCGGCCTGGTGGCAATTGCGGATAACCTAAGCAACTTCCCGGTTGCGGCTCTCGGCAATGCCCGCGAATCAGCGCTATGGCTGGCTTCCCCGCAGCACGGCCTGCAGCATTATTTCAGGACGCATTACGCCGATAAAACTTTCGAGCACTTGTATCATTGGAACTCTTTCGATACCGCGCTGCTGATTCCTTACTTCCTGGTGATGATCGTCCTCGCCTTCTACGGCATCCATCGCTACCAGCTGGTCTACCGCTATTACAAGAACCGGAAGAACGCGGTGCGGGAACCGGAGTCGCATTTCGCTGAGCTTCCCAGCGTCACTCTGCAGCTCCCCATCTTCAACGAGCAATTCGTTGTCGACCGGCTCATTCAGGCCTGCTGCAACCTGGATTATCCCGCGAACAAGCTGGAGATCCAGGTATTGGACGATTCCACCGACGGCACGGTAGAGGTTGCCCAGGCGGCGGTCGAGCTTTATCAATCGCTGGGGCACCGCATCGTCTACATTCACCGGGTTGATCGCCATGGATTCAAGGCAGGGGCTCTGGATGAGGGATTGCGTGTCGCCACGGGCGAATTTGTCGCCATCTTTGATGCGGATTTTGTGCCGCCCAAAGAATGGCTGATGCAAGTCGTGCACCACTTTGCCAACCCGAAAATCGGCATGGTGCAGACGCGATGGACACATCTCAACCGCGATTACAGCTTTCTCACCCAGGTGGAAGCCATCCTGCTCGATGGCCACTTTATCCTCGAGCACGGCGGACGGTCGCGCGCCAACGCCTTTTTCAATTTCAACGGGACTGCCGGCATGTGGCGCCGTACGGCGATCGACGGATCGGGAGGGTGGCAACATGACACCCTGACGGAAGATACCGACCTCAGCTATCGGGCGCAGCTGAAGGGCTGGAAGTTTGTTTATCTGCAGGATGTGGAATGCCCGGCCGAATTGCCGATTGAGATGACCGCTTTCAAGACACAGCAGGCACGGTGGGCTAAAGGCCTGATCCAGACCTCGAAAAAGATCCTGCCCATGATGTTTCGCAGTGATGCACCGTTCCACGTAAAGCTGGAGGCGTTTTACCACCTGACGGCAAACCTCAGCTATCCGTTGATGATCGTGCTCTCGACGCTGTTGATGCCGGCCATGATCATCCGTTTTTATCAGGGATGGTTTCAGATGCTGCTCATTGACGTCCCGCTGTTCATGGCGTCCACGTTTTCCATTTCCTCGTTCTATCTGGTTTCGCAAAGGGAGCTGTTTCCCGGGAAGTGGTACAGAACATTTTTGTATCTGCCATTTCTGATGGCTCTGGGGATAGGTTTGACGATAACCAATACCAGGGCGGTATTGGAGGCTCTCTTCGGCATTAAGACTGCATTCAAGCGTACGCCTAAGTACCGCATCGAAAAGCGCGGCCAGGTCCCACAGGCTAACAAGTACCGCAAACGCCTTGGCATTGTGCCCTGGATCGAGCTTCTGATCGGCACCTATTTTGCGCTGACCATCTGGTATGCAATCACCAATGAGAACTATTTCACCGTGCCGTTCCTGCTGCTGTTTGTACTCGGCTACTGGTACACCGGTTTGATGTCGTTGCTGGAAGGCAGATTTGAACGCTTCCGCCTGGGAGCCAATACCGACGAATCATCACCCAAACCTTTTCCTGTGGGTGTTTAGCCGCTGCGTGGAGCCCGAAGGAAACAGCAGGTCCCTCCACTCCGCTTACGCTCCGGTCGGGATGACACTTCTGTTGGGGATAACGAAAAACAGCAAGTTGCTCCGCGCTGGATAACACTTCTGCTTAGGTACCGACATCCCAAGCCTAAACAGAAGTGTCATCCCGACCGGAGCGTAGCGCAGTGGAGGGACCTGCTGTCTCCTTCGGGCTCCACGCAGACTCACTAATCTTAAAGCGCTACCAGCGAAATCCGAAGGTCACCGGGAACATGCCGACAGTGCCGGTGCCAATCGTACTCGCGGTGTTCTTGGGGGAGTTTACCCAGAGATAGCGCGCTTCTGCAAAAAACTTTCCTTTGCCATCCGCATTGGGTTTGAAGGTGACGCCGGTCCCGATGTTCAGACCACCCTGGTTGCTCGAAAAATGACTGAGGGTGACGTTGTCATATTGCGGATAGCAGCCGAAATAACCGCAGTAGTCACCAACATAAACCGGCTCGGTGAAGCTCGTGAGCTTGCGATAAAAGCCGCCGCCGCCGGTTACGTAACCGCCAATGCGTCCGCTGGTTTTGTAGTAGACGATTGGCTCCAGGCCCAGCGACCACACGTGGACATTGCCTTGCGGCTCCCCAATATTCGTCAGGGTATTTTGCGGGATATTGGCGTGATTGAAGCCATACTCGGCCAGCACACCTATCCTGTCGTTAAACATCCAACCGCCGCCCAGGTTAATGCTGTAGCCGACCAACTGCCAAGTGCCGGTATTGCCTGCCGGCACGTTAAATCCGGCGCCCGCTTCAATGGCCAGGTGGTCGGTCAGGGAGTTGCTATGGTGGTAGGTGTTGTAGCCCCGCCCGTTGTATCCGCCTTGATTCGGATACTGATCCTGCACGATCGCATCAAACGCGTCATGATTGTCCACGCTGGAACTTACCTGCGCAAAGCCAGCGGGAGCCAGGATACAGGAGGAGAGGGCTGAGACTATCACTGCGAACCGAAGGAGGGAACAGGGACCCGACGACATCGTGTAATCACCCTTGGGAAATAAGATTTAGAAAGATCCCAAACAGGACCTTCCCCTATTAACACTTATGTGACGATTAAGACGCGCAGAAGTATGCAGAGGGTTACCTGCGTACGCTATATGGCGCAGGCCCCTGCCGACAGGACGCCGGCAGGGACCTATAACCCTAGTGGATGTCGAACTGCTCCGGATGCAGGGTAGGATCGCTCTTGACGATGATCGTCTTACCGCTCATCTCCTCCAGCTCATTCAGCCAACGGGCATTGGTCAATTTCAGGGTTTTGACGACTTCCGGATGTACCCGAAGCAGGACGTCCTGTCGCTCCAGGTGACCCTGCATCTTGCGCATCTCGATGTAAATTTCGTTGCAAACCGTGGTCGGACTCTTGACCATACCGGTGCCCGCGCAAATCGCACACTGGATGCTCAACGTGCGCTCCAGAGACTGCTTCACCCGCTTACGCGTGATCGCAACCAATCCAAAGTCATTGAACTGAAGCACCTTTGAAGGCGCCCGGTCCGACTTGAGCTCCTCTTCCAGAGCCTGCATCACCTTGTTGCGGTTTTTGCGCTCATCCATGTCGATGAAATCGATCACGATGATTCCGCCCAGATCACGCAGACGAATCTGGCGGACGATCTCGGGGATAGCATCCAGATTTGTCTTAAGGATGGTGTCCTCGAGGCGCGCTGTCTTGCCGACATACTTGCCGGTGTTGATGTCGATGGCCACCAACGCCTCGGTCTGATTGATGACGATGGATCCACCAGACTTGAGCCACACTTTGGATTTGAGCGCCTTGGTGATTTCGTCCTGAATGCCGAACTGCTCGAACAGCGGCGTCTCCTTGGTGTACAACTTGACGCGCCGTACCAGCGAGGGTTGAAAACGGTTCAGGAAGCGAACAATGCGCTCGTACTCCACCTCTGTGTCCACCCAGATGGTGGAGAAGTTGTCGCTCACCTGGTCGCGCAAAATACGTTCCACCAGGTTCAGGTCGTGATAAATCAGTGCCGGCGCTTTGGCGGTATCGGAACGCTGCTTGATCTCGGTCCAGAGGCTGATCAGGAAGCGAATGTCCGCACGCAGATCGTCTTCGCTGGCCCCGTCTGCGGCGGTGCGCACGATAAAACCACCACTGACGGTTCCCTTTTCGCTGATCAGAATGCGCTTCAAACGCTGGCGTTCCTCATCCGACGAAATCTTCCGCGACACGCCCACGTGATTTACGGTGGGCATGAACACCAGGAAGCGGCCGGGCAGCGCGATGTGACTGGTGATGCGCGCACCCTTCTTGGCAATGGGCTCCTTGGCAATCTGCACCAGGATCTCCTGCCCCTGCTTCAGCAGCTCACTGATGATCGGCAGGTCACTGGTCTGGGCGTTCTGACGCCGTCCGTTGTGGCGGCGGCGGCCGTCGTTGCGCGGCCCTCGACCACCCCGGCGCTGATCGTCGCGTGGCCGGCGAGCCGGCTGACCGGCTACGGCCGCTACCTGGCCTTCTTCCGATTCGGTTTCCTCGACGCCCTCGACGCTCTCCAGCTCATCTTCCGCCTCGTCCTCCTCGATCAGGAGGCCGGAAGCATCGGCATCCGTGCGCTGGTCGATGTGTGCATCCCGCACCATGTCGCCAATCGCGCTGCCCACCGATACTTCCTGGTCCAGTGTCTCTTCTTCCAGTTCCTGCAGGTCGTGGTCTTCACTTTCGACGAAGAGAGGGGTGAAGTCGTATTCTTCCTCGTCGGTGACCTCTTCCTCTTCTACCAATCCTGTTGCTACCGTTCCGTCTTCCAGCTCGTCCTGAAAATCGTCCTGGAGCTCGTCCTGCACATCTTCAAAGTCAGTCTCCGGCTCCGCCAGGCCCGGGGCCGGAGCAGCCAGGGCGACCGGTTCGTGGCCATTGACCTCGGGGTTTACGTCCACCGGTTCCGGGAAGGACTCTTCCGTCTCCGAGGTGAATTCCTCTTCCTCGAGAACGCCGGACGAGGGGGAGGCAAAACGAAATTCGCTGGGCGCGGAGGGATCGACCCGGTACGAGGCGGAAGCTTCTTCCGGCTCAAACTCAGCCGGCGGCGCCGCAGGCTCTTCCGTGACGCTGGCGTGGATTTCCGGGTCCGGCTCAACAAACGGCTCGGCAACGGGCGCAGCCCCTTCCGGAGCCTCCACCACCTCTTCATACGGTGCGGCTTCGTGAACCACAGGTGGCTCATAGGCGGCGACCGGAAGGGTCTCAGACGCGGTTTCCTCTTCCTGGAGCGCAGGTGCTGAGGAGGCGACAACTTCGCTTGGGAAAGCCGTGGGCGCCTCGGCGGCAGCGCCACGATAGCGGGAAATGGACTCTCCGGGGAGAAGGCCATCGCCGTTCCACTCGATCGGTGTCTCGATCAGCGTGGAGGGCTTAGCCAGGATTACATTGGCCCTCGGCTGCGGGGTACGGCTCTCCGCCGGCTGGCTGGGCGCTGGCGTCGCGGCCTGCCCGCCGTACTTGGATAGCGACTCACCGGGCAGAGCAAACGGCATAGAGGGCCGTCTCTCCGCGAACTCTGGTTCAGGGGCAGACTCGACCGGCCGTGGACTTTCGGAGCGGGCCGGCTGGCTGGCCTGTGGCGTCTGGGACGTCTGGTCATGAGCTCCCTGCTGCCCGCCACCTTGCGGCGGCCGGAAGCCCTTGCGGCGTCCCCTGCGCCCGCGCCAGCGGCGGGTTCCATCCTCAAACTCGCCTGCGGGAGCCTGGCCGCCCGAGGGCGCACCCTGGGATCCAGACGGAGCGCCGTTGCGCCGTGGAGCGGGCTCTTCTTCAGCCGCGGCAGCCCGGGGCTGGCGATTTTGCTGTTCACGGGGTTCGCGGGGTTCCCGCGGACGCGCCGCGTCCTCACCGCCGCCGGGAATGCGTTCGAAGTCAGAGGAATCTTCCTGCTCCTCCATGAAATCGGTGACGTAGAGGAAAGCGTCCCTCTCCAGTCCCAGGTCGACAAATGCGGATTGCATCCCGGGAAGCACGCGGGTGACGCGTCCCTTGTAAATGGAGCCGGCGAGGGTGTACTCGTTCTCGCGCTCGTAATAGACCTCTGTGAGTTGTTCGTCTTCGAGGATGGCCAGCCGCGTCTCATGCGGCGTGCTGGAAATACAAATTTCTTTTGACATGCTGCCTCTCTTGTCCGCAGGTCTCACCTGGCGGACGCCGACGCGGCAGATCGGAGGGGAAGCTGCTATCCCACTCCCGGGATGCTGGGAAGGATTAGGCGAGACGGAGAGAAAGCCTGGGCAAAGGCGCGTGATCCTTGAGGTGGAATCCAGCGAAATTCTTTGTGCGGGGATACCGGCACAACACGGGTGTGGCCGGGATCGGCCGCCGTGCTGCCTGGCGTTCCAGGGCTATCCGCACGCAAAGAGTCGGTGACCACTTCAGCCTTGGTATCAGGCGGGGCCGTTACCCTTCTCTGCGCGTTCATTCCTAATCCTGCCCGGCCCCGGTGATTCACCTGGCCGGTTATCTAAAATACTGAAAAATCTAAACTTATGACGCCACTCTAATTCACAAAGCGGCTCATGCGAACGTTCATCACCATGCCCAGAGCCAGGAAAGAGAACAACACCGAGGATCCACCGTAACTCATTAACGGTAAAGGGATTCCTGTGACCGGCATGAGCCCGATGACCATTCCGACGTTAACTGCAATCTGAAAGATGAGTACTGCGACCACGCCCATGATCAGGAACGTACCGGAAATATCCGCGGCGGTCTGAGCATTTTGAATCAAACGCGTCAATATGAGGAAGTATAGCAGGAGAACAAACAGGGCGCCGACGAAGCCGTGTTCCTCGCAGAACGCGGCAAAGATGAAGTCCGTATAGGGAATCGGCAGGAAGTCGCCCTGGGTTTGGGTCCCTTTGGTAGCCCCCCGCCCCCAGAGGCCGCCGTCGCCTACAGCGATCAGCGATTGTTTCACCTGGTAACCGCTGCCCTTGGGATCGGTGTCAGGGTTGAGGAAGCTGGTGAGCCTCTGTTTTTGGTAGGGCTTGAGCACCTTAGCCCATACCGGAACCACCAGGATGAGGCCGGCAGCGATGAGGATCAGGCCCTTCTTCCATTCCAGGCCGCCCAGGAAGAGACCAATGATGAGCACCGGGATGTAGGTGAGCGAGGTACCCAGATCCGGCTGCTTCAGCACCAGCAGCATGGGCAGGCCGACCAGGGCGAAGGCCTTGAAGATGTCGCCCCAACTAAGGTCCCTGCCTGCCAGGTTGGAGAAGTATCGAGCAACCGCGACGATGAGCACCAGCTTGACCCATTCGGACGGCTGGAAGTGCACCCCGCCTGGAAGCTTGATCCAGCGTCGCGCGCCCAGGACCTTGGTTCCGACGGCGAGTACGGCCACCAGCGAGACCAGGCAAAAGCCATAGATCCAGGGGACGGCCTCCAGTAGACGGTGATAATTGATCAGGGAGAAGATGAACATCGCCCCCAGGCCGCCGAGCAGCCAGAAGATCTGCTTGGTTTCAAAGCCCACAAACTTGGTGTGCAGGGTGGCGCTGTAGATCTCCAGGATGCTGATCACCGAAAGCAGCAGCACCATGCCCAGGAGCAGCCAGTCGAAATCGCGAAATGAGATAAATCGGCGCAAGTTGCTCCTCTCTCTTGCCTAGTCCAGAAACTTAAGAACCCAGGCCCTCGGCAAAAGCCCAGGCCCTTGAAGGGTACGGGGTTCAGCCCGTACTTCAACGACTGAAAACGGGTCCGGCTTTAGCCGCTGAGGGTTACTTCCCTCAGAGGCTAAAGCCTTAACATCGTTATCTCTCAACGGACGGGCTAAAGCCCGTCCCCTTCAAAACCAGCTAACTCATTGCGCTGGCAGCGTGAAATGTCCGCCGCCCATTGCCGGGGTGGGTTCCTGCACCGCCGCGGTGGTGACTTTGGCGGGCGCCGGGCTTCTCTCCGGCGGAGCCGACCACACCGCGCCCACTTCCACCTTGGCGGGTACCTTAGCTTCCTGGAGGTTGTTGTCGAGGCGGCGCTGCTTATCTACAAAAGCCTCGATGATCCGCGCAGCCAGAGGTGCGGACGCCTCGGCTCCCCAGCCACCGTGCTCCACCAGGACCACCACGGCGATATCCGGGTTGCGCCGCGGGGCGACTCCCACAAACCAGGCGTTGGCGCGGGCAGCACCGGTGCCCAGACTCTTCATGCCGGCACTGTGATTCACCACCTGCGCCGTGCCCGTCTTGCCGGCAAAATCGATGTTATCCAGGTGCACCGCAGAGGCCGTGCCGCCCATGTGTGCGTCCAGGGCGCCCGCCATGCTGTCGGTGATGGTCTGCCAGACTGCCGTATCGATCGGTACCTGGACATCGCCCGTGCCTGGATACGAGTCGTACATGGCTTGCCGGTACTCGGCCGGCACTTGATCGGGTTCGACGACATGGGGACGTTTCATGGCCCCGCCGGAGGCTATGCCGGCCACTGCCCGGACCATCTGAATGGGGCTAACCGCCACCGCCCCTTGTCCGATGCCGACCGAGATCACCTCGCCGGCATACCACTTCTCGTGGAAGGTCTTCATCTTCCATTCCTCGGAAGGCATGGTGCCGCTGACCTCGCCGGGCAGATCAATGCCGGTCTTCTGTCCCAATCCCACCTTGTGCGCCCAATAGGCAATCTTCTCGATGCCCAGCCGTTCGGCCAGGGTGTAGTAGTAAGTGTCGCAGGACATAGGGATCGCGTGCATGATATCGACCGGACCGTGGCGCTTATCGCAGCCAAAGAAGCGACCGTAGAAGGTGGCGCCCCCGTTGCAGACTACCTTCAAGTTCTGGGCAACCCCGTTCTCCAGGCCGGCCAGCGACATGATGATCTTGAACGTGGATCCGGGTGCTAGCTGGGCCTGAATTACCTTGTCCAATAGTGGATGTTGAGGATCGGTAATGAGCTTGTTCCACTCGTCGCGGGAGACGCGCACGGAGAAATCGTTGGGATCGAAAGTAGGCCGGGACACAAGCGCCAGCACTGCTCCGGTATGGGGGTCAATGGCGACAATCGCTCCATTGCGATCACCCATGGCCACCTCAGCCGCGCGCTGCAGATCCAGATCGATGGTCAGTTTGAGGCCCTGCCCCGGGGTTGCCGGTTCCTGACCGAGGACGCCCACTTCCCTGCCGTGGCTGTCCACGATAATGTCCTGCGAGCCGTCTGTGCCACGAAGCAACTGGTCGTAGGACTGCTCGACCCCCGATTTGCCCACCACATCGCCCGGTTCATAGTAGGCGTAGCGCGGGTCGTTCAACATGTCGTCGCTGACCTCGCCGACGTAACCAATCAGGTTGGCGGCGAAGCCATTGCGGGGATAAAGCCGCCGCTGTTCGTTAATTGTTTCCAACTCCGGCAGCTCGTCGCGGTGAGACTCGATGAACTCCACCTCGTCGGGAGTGATGTCCTGCTTGAGCGGAATCGGCTGATACTTGGGCGCGAGCGCGTAGTGGGTCAGCGTGCTTTCCAACTGCTCCATGGTCATGTGCAGACCGCGCGAAATGAGAGGAAAGTCCGCCCGCAGGTCGCGGCCCGGTTCGCGGATCAGGAAGCAGGAGACGGAGGGATAATTGTCGACCAGCAGGCGCCCTTCGCGGTCAAACAACTTGCCCCGCGGCGCCAGGACGGGCACCTTGCGGATACGGTTCTGCTCCGCCAACGTGCGGTAGTTCTGCGCTCCAATGACTTGCAGCCGCCACAGGCCCGAGAGCAGCACCAGCAGAATGGCCACGATCGCGTACTGCACGATCGTCAGCTTGAACGCCGGTAGTCTCTCTTCTCGATTGAGCAGTTGATCCATGTGTTTACTGTGACGCTTTCGCTTTCAATTCGGTGCAAATTTGTTAGTCCCGCGGTCGCACGCGGTCCAGGATATCGAAGAAAAACACACCCACAATCGAGTTGATCACTGCCTTGATGACTTCATGCAGCCAGTTGGTCCGGACGTTGAGCACCAGCATGCGATGCATGATGAAGAGGTAGATACCGATGTTCAACAAGGTGAAGGCGAAGTTGATCAGCAGGCGGGTGCCAGGATTTTCCACGTCGATCTTGACCCCCAGGGAGGCAGCAAAGAACCCCACCACACATTGCGAGATCCCATTGATTCCCAGCGGGCGGCCGGTCAGGGCATCCTGCACCAACCCAATCACCGCCCCGGTGACGGTTCCGGCGATGGGATTTCGCCAGCCTACGGAGAAGTAAATGGTGACCAGCAAGGGTAGATCAAGGATGTCGAACTTTGGGATGAACCGAGGGATCAAAGCCTGCAGGAAGATCGCCAGCAATGGGACCAGCACCACTACGATGAGCGGATAGCGCTGTACATCCAGTTCCCGGCGCGCTAATGATGCCGACATTGCCATGCGAATCTATCTCCTCTTACCGGTCGTGCAACCACTCCAGGTGTAACAACTTCAGGTTCTGTATCAGGGCACGACTTCAGTCGTGCCGCCCCGGGTAGAAAATGACCCGGACTTTAGCCCCTGCCGACTGTTATTGGCCCCAAAAGAGCGCAGGGGCTAAAGCCCACCTCTTTCTAAGCCCCTTCGGCACGGCTAAAGTCGTGCCCTGATACAAAACAAATCCTCCTACCAACAACAACTCTTCGGACGCCCCATTTTTCCGGACTATTGCGGTTGGCCCCCGTCCGCAGGGGGTGCAGGCGTTGCGGCCGGCTGATCCGGCACCGCAGGCTTAGGTGTCTTCGGCTTAACCACCGGCGGATGCGTCGTGCCTGGCGTCGCCGCGTCGCCCGGGACTACCGGGTTGGTGGCCAGGCGCTTGGGCTTTGCCAAAGCGCTGTTCGGCGTTGGTTGCGCTGTCGCGTCGCCGCCTGGTTCCGGCTTCTTGCTTACCGTCGTCTTGCCGTCAGTGGCCGGTTTGGCAACGGCAGGCGTCGCGTCCGCCTGCGGTTTCGGCGCCGGAGCGTATTTCGGATCGACTATTGTCTGCCCCGGGGTCAACGCGTTCGCCGGAGGCGTCGCCTGCGGACTGAAGTGATCGGCATGCAGGGTCGGAGGCGGGTGCAGCGGCGCCGGCACCGTCGTTGCAGCCGCAGCCGCCGGCTTCTGGCCTTGACCAGGGTCGGCGAGCGCACTGGGATCATTCAGGCCGGGCAGCCGCTCGGCCAGGATATCCGACGCCCGCTGCTTACCCAAAGCCGCGCCTTCGGCAGCACTCTGGGCCATATCCTGCTGCGCCTTTGCAGGTATTTGATCGGAAGCCTGGGTAATGACCAGCACCTCTTCGAGGTGCCCGAGATTCGCCGCCGGTTTGATGAGGATATCGATATAAGGAGGATTGGACGTGTCGGGGACCACCTGGTCGACCACTCCCACGGGTAGGCCGCGAGGATAAATCTGGTCTCCTCCGCTGGTGATGACGCGCTCTCCCGGCTTGACCCGTTCGTCGGGAAGCAGATTAATGATCTGCGGTTGGCCGAGGGCATTGCCGCGCAGCACCCCGCGCAGCCGTGTCGATTCCAGGAGCACTCCCGCCCCGCTGGTCTGATCGGAGATCACCAGAACCTGGGAGGTACTCCCAAAGACGTCCCTGAGCTTGCCCACGATGCCATCCGGGGTGATAACGGCCATGTCCGGCTTAAGCCCATCCTTGGAACCCTTATCAATGGTGAGGATGCGGGACTGGTCGGTCCCGGAGGTGCCGATCACCTGCGCCGGGACGGTACTCGAGATGTAGTGTTCTTTGAAAGCCAGGAGTGTCTGCAGCCGTTGTCCCTGGCGAGCATCTTCCAGCAGCGCTGCCTGCTCCAGTTGCAGACGGCTCACCCGTTCCTTGAGTTCCTGATTCTGCTGCCTGACGTGGCGAAGGTCGATATAGTTCGACCACATCGACCGTAGGCCGCTTCCGCCGCCGTGCACCGCCTTTTCCGGCGGCGACATGAGGCTGATGGCCCACAGGCGTATCAATCGAACCGTGGGTGCGTCCCCGCCAGTCGGGCTGGGCCGTCGCACCTGCACGGCCAACCCGATGACCTGAACGATCAGGACTGCTACCAGGAACAGGATGTTCTTGTAGCGGCTCAAAAGGACCCCATGGCTGCTTCCATTTCTTTATAGATCGACTCGCCGCTTGCCTTAGTCGATCTTGATCTTGCGCAGCAAACGGAAGTCACTCAGCATCTTGCCCGTGCCCAGCACCACGCTGGCCAGGGGATCATCCGCGATCGAAACCGGCAGGCCGGTTTCTTCACGAATACGCTTGTCCAGATTCTTGATCAACGCGCCGCCTCCGGTCAGAACAATGCCGCGATCACTGATGTCGGCGCTGAGTTCCGGTGGGGTGCGTTCGAGAGCTACGCGAATGGCGTTGAGGATGGTCGAAATGCATTCCGTAAGCGCTTCACGGATCTCGCTGTCATCGATGGTGATGGTCTTGGGCACGCCTTCGATCAGGTTTCGGCCTTTGATCTCCATGGTCAGCGGCTTGTCCAGAGGGTAGGCGGATCCGATGTCGATCTTGATCTGCTCCGCCGTGCGCTCGCCGATGAGCAGGTTGTACTTGCGCTTGAGGTAATTCATGATCGCCTCGTCCATCTGGTTGCCGGCCATGCGGACGGAACGGGAATAGACGATGCCGGAGAGCGAAATGACGGCGATATCCGTGGTGCCGCCGCCGATATCCACAACCATGTTGCCGCTGGGCTCGGTGATGGGCAAGCCCGCGCCAATGGCGGCGACCATCGCCTGCTCAACCAGGAACACTTCACTCGCCTTGGCGCGATAAGCGGAATCCTCAACTGCCCGCTTTTCCACCTGCGTGATCTCGGAAGGTACGCCGATCACGATGCGCGGATGCACCAGCATTTTGCGGTTGTGTGCCTTCTGGATGAAGTAGTTCAACATCTTTTCTGTGATTTTGAAGTCGGCGATGACGCCGTCTTTCATCGGCTTGATGGCCACGATATTGCCCGGCGTACGGCCGAGCATCTCCTTGGCCTCTTTGCCGACCGCTTCCACCTCGCCGGTGTTTTTGTTGATCGCGACGATGGAGGGCTCGTTAACGACGATGCCCTTGCCACGCGCATACACCAGGGTGTTCGCGGTGCCTAGATCGATTGCCAGATCGCTCGAGAATACGCTGAACAGCGAACGCACACCGTGCGTCCGAGAAGAACGCGAATGGAAACCGTTTGATGACATGAATGCAGGACTTTTCCTGATCGACCCGGTTTTCATTGTACGGCCACGGTTGCCTTCCTGCACCGCTACTCTTTTGAGTCTTTAACACCACTTTTAGGGCATATGACCTGTTTCGGGTGCCGCGAACAACGACAGTTCGCTTGAGTTATCCTCTGAGGTTTAGCGAAGGGAATACTTATGACGACGAAGGTCTACAAGAATCTGATTGGCGGCAAGTGGGTGAACGCGGAGACCGGCAAGACTTTTCTCAATCACAACCCCGCCAATGTGGACGATGTGGTGGGAGAGTTTCAGGCCTCAGGGGCGGCCGACGTGGATCGCGCGGTGCAGGCCGCGCGGGCAGCGTATCGCACCTGGCGGCTGGTTCCAGCCCCGAAGCGGGGGGAGATGCTTTACCGCACCGGTGAGCTGCTGTTGCAGCGTAAGGAAGAGCTGGCACGGCAGATGACGCGGGAAATGGGCAAGGTTCTAAGCGAGACGCGCGGCGATGTGCAGGAAGCGGCCGACACTGCCTTCTACATGGCGGGCGAAGGACGGCGGCTCTTCGGCCAGACCACGCCTTCGGAGCTGCGCGACAAGTTCGCCATGTCGGTGCGCATGCCGGTAGGGGTCTGCGGCATGATCACGCCCTGGAACTTCCCTATGGCGATTCCGTCGTGGAAGCTTTTCCCGGCCCTGGTTTGCGGGAACACCTGTGTGATCAAGCCGGCGGAGGATACGCCGCTTTCGACCTTCAACCTGGTGGAATTGTTGCTCGAGGCGGGTCTTCCGGACGGGGTGGTCAATATTGTAACCGGCTATGGACCGGATGCCGGTGCGCCTCTGGTTGCGCATCCTGAGGTGAACGCCATTTCCTTCACCGGCTCGAGCGAAGTGGGCCGGATCGTCGGTCAGACGGCAGCCGGCAACTTCAAACCCTGTTCGCTCGAGATGGGGGGGAAGAACGCGATGATTGTGCTCGAAGACGCAAACCTCGACCTGGCGTTGGATGGTGCAGTTTGGGGCGCTTTCGGCACCTCTGGACAGCGATGCACGGCGACCAGCCGGATTATTGTGCAGAAGAGCATCGCGGGCGAGTTTAGCCGGCGGCTGGTGGAGCGGGCGCAGGCGTTGCGTGTGGGCGACGGTCTCGACGAAAAGGTTGAGATGGGGCCACAGATCAACCAGCAGCAGGTGGAGACTTCTGCCCGCTACACCGCGATTGCGGAGAAGGAGGGCGCGCGGTTGCTGACCGGCGGCCGCCGTGTAGAGGGGATGGAAAGAGGTTTTTTCTTTGCGCCTACGGTGTTTGGGGGGGTGGGTCCGGAGATGCGTATTGCCCGGGAAGAGGTGTTTGGGCCGGTCGTGAGTCTGCTGGAGTGCGATAGTTTCGACCAGGCGATTGCGTTTGCGAATGGAATTCAGTATGGGCTTTCAACTGCGTTGTATTCCCGCAACGTGAACTTCGCGTTTAAGGCGATGCGGGATTTGGAGGCGGGGATTACGTATGTCAACGCTCCGACGATTGGGGCTGAGGTTCATCTGCCCTTCGGAGGAGTCAAGCAGACCGGCAACGGACATCGCGAAGGCGGCACTGGGGCGCTGGATTTTTATACGTCGTGGAAGGCGGTGTATGTGGATTATTCAGACCGGCTGCAGCGGGCGCAGATTGATTTGGGGGAGTGAGGTGCAGGAAGTACAACAGCAGGTCCCTCCACTACGCTACCCCGGATTTCCTGTTGATCTTGGTGGCGTTGGTGCACCTCCTGCGCCCTGCTTTACGGAAGGGCGCACACGCGGCCTTGTCCAATGCAGCGTGGCAGGAAATCCGGGTACGCTCCGGTCGGGATGACACTCCTGTTGAGGTACTAACATCCCAACACCCAAACAGAATTGTCATCCCGACCGGAGCGTAGCGTAGTGGAGGGACCTGCTGTTCGCTTCTAGCGATACAATCGCACGTTAATGAGTTGCGAAGATCATCATTACTACGTCTACCTTATCGCAAGCCGAAGCCGCGTTCTCTATTGCGGGGTTACCAATAACCTTCGGCGTCGTGTAGAACAGCATCGCGACGGCAGTATCGACGGCTTCAGCGCAGACTACAAGTGCACACGTCTGGTCTGGTTCGAGCGGATCCAATACATCGATAAAGCCCTCGCGCGAGAAAAGCAGATCAAACGATGGCGCCGGGAAAAGAAGGTCACGCTCATCAAGCAAACAAATCCCACGTGGCTCGACCTAGTTGAGACCTTGACCTTCGTCACAGCAGGTCCCTCCACTACGCTGCGCTCCGGTCGGGATGACAATTCTTAGGGAAAGCGAAATCCAGCTTATCCATCTGCCCAGGCACCTTTCCAGCTGGTTGGCGGCTGTCTTAGGGAAAGCGAAATTCTCCTCAGCGATCATTTAAACGCCCTGCGAGCCAGCAAGTCAGGCGCCAGCGCTCCCTCCCACTCCGGATTTGCTAGCATTCCCTAGCGAGGCAAATTCTAGATGATCATCGGTGTTCCCAAGGAAGTCAAAGACCACGAATCCAGGGTGGGAATCACACCCGCCGGCGTGAAGGCACTGGTCGATGCAAGCCATACCGTCCTGGTACAAACACAGGCCGGCGACCTCTCCGCATTCTCCGACGATGAATACCAGGCAGCAGGTGCCGAGATCGTCGGCTCTGCACACAACGTCTGGGGCATCGCCGACATGATCGTCAAAGTCAAAGAACCAGTCGAAAAGGAATATGCCTTCTTTCGCGAAGGCCTGGTGCTGTTTACCTACCTCCACCTGGCGCCACTTCCAGCGCTCACCGATCGGCTGCTCGCCAGCAAAGTCACCGGCATCGCGTACGAGACCATTCGCGACCGCGCCGGCACTCTCCCACTGCTGACCCCCATGTCCGAGGTGGCAGGAAGAATGTCGGTGCAGGTGGGCGCAACTTACCTGGAAAAAGAAAAAGGCGGCCGCGGACTCCTGCTGGGCGGGGTGCCCGGCGTGCCACCCGCTGCGGTGTGCATCCTGGGCGGCGGCATCGTGGGCACCAACGCAGCGAAGATCGCACTCGGCATGGGCGCAAACGTCACCATCGTTGATCTGAATCTCAATCGCCTGCGCGAACTCGACGATATCTTCAACGGCCGCGTCTATACCCTGGCCTCAAACTCCTATAACGTCGCCCGAGCCGTGCAAGCCGCAGACCTGCTGATCGGCGGGGTGCTGATTCCAGGCGCCGCGGCACCGCGCATCGTAACCCGGGAAATGGTCTCGCGCATGAAAAAAGGAGCCGTCGTGGTCGATGTCGCCATCGACCAGGGTGGGTGCATTGAAACCGCCAAGCCCACCACCCACAGCGATCCCTCCTACCTGGTCGACGGAGTGGTCCACTACTGCGTCACCAATATGCCGGCAGCGGTTCCCAACACATCCACCCTCGCGCTCACCAACGCCACCTTTCCGTACGTGCTGAGGCTGGCGCAGCACGGCGCGGCAACGGCGATCAAAGCGGATCCAGGCATGTGCGAAGGAGTGAATACCTACGCCGGACACCTCACCTACAAGGCGGTGGCGCAGTCCCTGGGCAGGGAGTGGAAGCCGGTCATGGAATTGCTAGGCTGATCACCGGCAAGTCCCAGGCTGGAACTCGCCGGTGCCGGAAATGGATGGTTACTGGGCCGGGGGTCCGCCGGGTCCGCCGCCTCCGCGCTCTTGCATGCGTTCCTGCATCTTCTGTTGATCCTCGGCGTACTGCTTCTTCTGAGTATCGTTGAGGATCGCCTGGATCTTGGTGCTGGAATCGTCGCGAATGCCCTTCATCTTGGCCATTTTGTCTTCCCGGGACAAGGAGCTGTCCCCGCGAAGTGCCATCATCTGCTGCTGCTGGTTGGCGAGAATAGGCTTGATCTGCGTCTGCTGGTCGGCGGATAGGTTGTAGCGCTTGGTCATGCGCGCAACCTGTTCGTCGGGCGTCATCTGCATACGGCCCATGCCCCGGCCGCCGCCACCCTGGGCTGCAGCGTCGGGTGCTGGGTTATCCTGCGCAAAAGCGGCAGCCGAGCCAAGTGTGAGCCCAGTGGCTAAGAGACCACTGAGTGCTATACGACATAACTGATTTTTCATGGGTATTTCTCCTGCGTATCTACCACGGTTATAGGAACACGCTGTCCGGCAGAGGGTTGCTGCGGGAACCGGACATACACTTACATGTCACAAGAAATTGACGCACGCGGGAGGGGAGAAGTTTAGTGCTTTGGCGGCATTGGGACAGGAGCCGACCGTAAACCACAAGACAGCACCCCCTCCTGCTGGCCCGGGCCGGCAAGATACGCGTAGGCAAAGATCACCTGATATTCGCTCTCTCCCGGATAAGAGCACATCGTACACCCGGGCTTGTACTCGAGCACAGGGTTCTCCTGCTGGCTTGCAATCCATTCCCTGGACCGGTGCGGCGGCAGGGTCACCCACCGGGTCTCACCCAGGCCCGGCGCGGCTGGATAAACCATCACCCGGCCGCGTTCGTTGCCCGCATCCACCAGGCTTCCACCCGCCCCATTCGATGCCCTCCACAGCCAGCGGCCCTGGGCGCGTGCATACCAGTGGGAGCTGGAGGGGATGGGTTCGGCTAACTTGATCGCGCGGCTGGTTTTATTCAGCAGGACAAAACGAAAGCCCGGAACCTGATCGGGGGTGACTGTCGCAAGATAGCTTGCCGTGAGAGTTACGCCGGAACAGAGGGGAACCGATCGTACCGGCTTGGTCGCCGCGCTAGCGGCGGAGGCGGCGATCAGTAACCATAGGAACGTCCGGTGAACGATCAGACCACACCCTTCCCTTCCGTAATGTGAATGTAGCGGTTGGCTGGGAGCTTGGTCAGTTTCTCGACCTGCTTGCTGGGCGCCGGCCAGTGGATTTCCAACTCATCCACTTCGGTTGCGGTACCCAGGCCAAGCACTTCGCGGGGATCGTGCGACGAGAGATAACTGCCGCCATTGTTCTTGAGCCGCTCGCGGACCTTGCCGCCGGCTTTCCAGATAATGCGGGCGCCAATGGCATCACGATTGCACGTGACGCCTTCCAGCTTGATCCCGAGCCAGCCGTTGCCTTTGGCCGCGTTGTTTTTCAAAAGCACGGGAGGTTCGCCGTTTACACCGACGATCGCGTCGACGGCGCCATCGTTGTCGTAATCTCCAACCGCTAATCCTCGCGCCGGCCAATCCTTTTGAAACGCCGGGCCTGCCTCCGCGCTTACGTCATGCAATTTGTGGTCAGGGCCCTGGTGAAACAGCAGCAGTGGCTCTTTGTAATGCACCTGCATCGAGTAGGAGTCGATCATGTCGTCGGGATGACCGTTGACGAGCAGAAGATCGATCAACCCATCGTTGTCATAGTCGAAATACTTCAGTCCCCAGCCGCTCATTAACCGGGTACTGCGGGCCACACCCTCCATTTGCGCGACATCGGAAAATGATTCGTCCTTGTTGTTGAGATAGACGGAATACATTTCATGGTCCACGTTGGAGACAAACAGATCCTGAAAACCGTCCGCGTTCAGGTCTGCCGCATCCACTCCCATGCCCGACCGGGGACGTCCGCTATCGCTGAAACCCACACCAGACTGCAAGGCGATCTCGTCCCACTTCCACTGGCCATTGGTTCCGGGACCGCGATTCACATAGAGAAAGTTTTGCACCGTGTCGTTGGCCACAAAAAGATCCATGCGGCCATCGTTGTTGATGTCGGTGGCCACAACTCCCAGGCCCTTGCCTAAAGCGGCCTCAATAGCGGTTCCTTTGGTGACGTCAGTAAACGTCCCGTCGCCGTTGTTGTGATAAAGGAAACTGTGACTGGGCTTGAATACCCGCGGCACACAGTAGTAGTTTCTGCCGATCTGGTTATTTCCGCACGCCAGCTTGAGCACGCCGACAGGGTCTACAAAGCTGCAAATAAAAAGATCGAGCCTGCCATCGTTGTCGTAATCGAACCACACGGCGCTGGTGGTGAACTTGGGACCAGTGAGCCCCGCGTGCTCGGTTACGTCGGCGAAGGTTCCGTCGTGATTATTCTTGTACAGCGTGCATCGCCCGTAGGCCGTCACCAGCATGTCCGGCCAGCCGTCGTTGTCGTAATCCCCTACGGCGACGCCCATGCCAAAGTAGGCTCCGGCTACGCCGGCCTTTTCGGTCACATCGGTAAAGGTGCCGTCACGGTTGTTCTTGTAGAGAGCATTGCGGATGGGTTTTGCCGGCTTGTAAAACTCACTGGGACCGCTGTTCACCAGGAAGATATCCATCCAGCCATCGTTGTCGTAGTCGAGAAAGGCGCAGCCGGGACCCAACGCTTCGGGCAAGTAGCGGTTGGGCGACATGGCGTTTTCATGCGCCCACATGATGCCAGACGCAGAGGCCGGCACTTCGGCGAATAACGGTGCGCTTGGTGCCTGCGTGTAGGCGGGAAGAGCCTTTGCCGCCCCGGCAAGCGCGCCGAGTCGCAGAAACCCGCGTCTGGAAAAAATCATTAAACCTATCCTATCGCTCTAGCCTGGGTAGGGTTCATTGGTTTTCACCACCCGAATGCGGTGATCGGTGAACTTGAAATGCGCGCCGGGCAATTCGAGCCTGGGCATGTGGCAGGACACACAATTTGTCTTTGCCACGGGACAGGCCTTTGCCCCCGGTTTGGGCGGTTTTCCCGCGACAGGTTTCCCTCCGGCATGGCAGGCCAGACATTTTCGATCGAAATTCACCGGTTGCGGGCCAAAGTCGTGGTGCGGGTTGTGACAGGCCAGGCAGCTGATGCGGGCGTCATCCGGGTCGTAGCATTTGCTGCTGGTAAGGCGGTAAGGCTGAAAGCGGATGTTGGCAATACTCGGGTTCGGCTGCATGGCGATCTCGGCCCAGGTACGATGACACTGCCCACAAAAATTCGAAGCCTGGTCAGCCGACATCGCGATCAGCCGGGATAATTCCTTAGGCACCGGCGCATCATGATTGGGCGACTGCATCGCCGCCAGATGAGCCTCGGTCCCCTGATGACAATGTGCGCACTGCACCCCTGGGATCAGGTGATCCAGGGTCAGTTGCTTTCCCTGAACGGCGCTGGTCGCATGACAGCCAAAGCAGCGCAGCTTTTCGTCCAGGCCCAACAAACGGCCGGCTGCATCCTGCAGGTCAGCTGGTGTAGTACCGGCATAGCCCATCGTGGGGCCTAGACCATTCAGTTCACGGAACCAACTCACACGGCTCTCAAACATCTGGCCGTCTTTCTCCAGAATGTAGGTTTGACCGATAGAGAAATCTGCTCCCATCGCCCAGCGGATGGGCATGGTGACGGTATTTGTTCCATCCGTAACCGAATATTCGCTCTCATTCCCCTTGCGTTCAATCCGGTAGGAGTACTTGCCTACGGTGGTGGTGAGCACAGGATGTTCGATCAGGACCTTGGATTTGTCCACCGCCTCCAGAGCGTGCGACATAAACGTTGTGGGCTGAGTCAAGGCTTCCACGTGACACTTCGCACAAGTAGCCGGCGGCGTCGAATCCCCCTGCGCCATGGCGGCTACAGGCAACAGCAAACACAACAGGAGTGCGTAGCTTTTCATCGCGATTCGAGGATCACTTGAGCTTGGCGCCGGGCTGCTTGGCTTGCGCCTCGGCCGTCAACTTGAGCACGATTTCCCGCTCTCGTTTGCTATCTACCGGCCGTTTGAGCCGATAGTAAACCAACGACAACGAGACATGCGCTTCGGTAAATTGTGGAGACTCTTTCACCAAACCTTCCAGCATGTGTTGCGCTTCGTCCAGATGGCCCTGGTCGATTGCGATCAAGGCCAGCTGATAGCGGACGCCGGGATCCCCCGGCCTGGTCTGTTCCGCGCGAGAGAAATATTCGCGCGCCTTTTCAAAATCCTGCTCTTCTCTCGCCGCGACTCCCAATTGAAGATTGGCTTCGAAGTTGTACGGATCGACGGCCACTTCAGCCTGGTATTGTTTGGTCGACAGGTCGGAGTCGCCGGTAAACATCAATGCCTTGCCGTACAGAACATGAACTTCGGGTAGGTTGGGATTCAGGGCCACGGCCTTGGCAAACTCGTCGCGGGCGCCGACGAAATCCTGAACATTCAGCTTGGCGGTGCCCAACATCAAATGCGCTTCGGCTGAGTCGCCGTTGTGGAGGATCTTGTCGATCAGGATCTGCCCTTCATCGACGCGCTTCTCATGGATCAACGCTGTTCCCAGCAGGTAGGCAATTGCCTGGTCGTCAGGATACTTCTGCTCCGCGGGCTCGAGGATCCGGATCACATCCTCGTCGCGGCCCATGCGCGAATAACAGTCTGCCAGCAAGAGGATCGCCTGGTGATTCTCGGGGTCTTCGGCATGGACCTTTTCCAACTCGGTGGCGGCCACATCAAGCTTGCCCATCTTGTAATAAACCAGGGCCAGGTTAAGCCTGGCCCCGGCTAATTTGGGCGACTGCTTGAGCGCCATCTTGTATTCAGGAAGAGCCTCTTCATAGCGGCCCAGCCCGGCTAACGCGGCTCCCAGGTTGGAGTGGATGGGAGCGGCTTCCGGGTGCAACTTCAGAAACTCTCTGTATTCCGTAACCGCCCCGGCGAGGTCGCCTGCCTGCTGCTTCTGCATGGCATCCTGCACCAGTTGCTGCGGGGTCATCTGTGCCGGCGCGGTCCCAAAGAAGGCTGGAGCGAGGAATAGAGCAAAAAGAAGAGAGGGCTTCCGCATACCGAGAACTGTTCTGAGTTACCAGAACAAGTATAACGGTACGCCGGAAGCCCTCGGGTTTAATTACGTTCTAGAAGAAGAACTTCGCCCCAAACTCCATAATGCGGGATCCCTGCTTCTGGGTGGTGTAGCCGAAGTTGGTATTCGTCTGCGTGATCACCTGAGAGACCGGATCCTGCGAAAAAGTCAGGTTCAGGTTCGAGCTGCCACTTGGGAACGAATACAGCGGATGGTTTAAGAAGTTGTACGCCTGTGCGCGAAGTTGCAACTTCATACCTTCCCTGATGGTGAAGTTCTTGAACACGGCCAGATCCGAATCGAAGAAGGCCGGTCCGTAAAGCGCGGGAAGCAAGGTCGGACCATTCTGGCCAACCGTTGTCGGAGCGGCGAAGCAGTTTCCGTTGATGAACTGATGCGCCCCGGAATGCGAGCGGGGGTTGCAGGTCAGGTACGGATGTAGTTCCTGGTCGGGAGTTCCCAGGATGGACTGGTTGTTGATGGCGATGCCATTTGGGTTCGCGGTGCTGATCGAACCCGGGATGATGGCGGCCGACTGCGGGCACTTCTCTCCGGCCCCTGCTGTGCATACGTAGGATGCGTTGAAGTTGCCATTGATCGCGTTGCCGCCGAAGCCATTGCCACCATAGGTGAGGTTGGCTCCGCTTTCCAACTGCGTGATCCCGGAAAGTTGCCAGCCGTTGGCGACTCCGTTTACCAGCGCATTCGAATGGACCCGATTACCGATGTCAATCGAGTACGCTGCGTTGAATAACTGGCCGCGGTTGGAAGGCAATGCCCCGTAGTTAGACGAGAGGTTGAAGGGTTCGATGTTAGGCGAAATGATACCCATGGCCTTTTGCCATGTGTAGTTGGTCTGGATGGTGTACATACCGGAATGCCGGATCCAGCTTACCTGCAGGGCGTTGTAGTTCTGGTAAAGGTCGTTGGTTGCGAACTTCAGGTTGCTGTAGCCAAGCAATGGCCGATAGTTGTTGGCATTCGCGGTCGCCGGATTGGTGGCCGTCAGCATCGCTCCGAACGGTACCAGGTTGATGTCGCTCCCTGCTCCACCCGCACCGCCATTGTTGAGCTGGTCTCTGCTCCGATTTCCCACATAACCGATTTCCAGCAGTCCCTGGAAAGGTGTCTGCTGATCAACGTTTACGCTCCAACCGTCCGTATAGGGCTGTTTGTCATCGTTTGAAACCACAGCCGACGGGGTCGCAGGCGTTGCAGAGAGGTTCAGGCATGAAAGGTACGCGACAAAGAGAGACGAGCCAGCAGCCGGATTGGTTGGGCAACCTGTTGATCCCACCCAGTTGCTCGGCGTCAAGGTGGCAGTCGCTACACCGGCCGACGCGTCAAGACCATTGGTGAACTGGCCAGAGTGGTAGTAGAAGCGGCCCCAGCCGCCGCGCACAACGGTAAAGCCGTTTCCTGATACATCGTAGGCGGCTCCAAAGCGCGGCTGATAGAACAAGGTTCGTGTGGGGAATCCGCCCACGGGAACAGAGGCGTCTTTAGCATGCCACTCAAACCCGCAGTAGGTAGGGGAAGAGGCGCAGCCAGGAGCATAAGCCGCTATGTTAAAGATGGAATACCCGAAACCCAGGGCATCTTCCCACGGCTGGAAGTGAGTAAAGCGAACACCCATTTCCACGGTTAACTTCCTGTTCACTTTCCAGGAGTCCTGGACAAAGAACTCGTAGGTGCCGTAGTGAATGTCGTTGATTCGATTCTTATTGGTTTCCTGGTATTGCATAAGATTACCGGTCAGCAAGTCAGCATACTCATTGCCGTAGCTGTAAGTATTGGTGGCTTCGACCTCTATATCCCCGTTGGTGTTGTTGTTCGCGGGCTGCGAGTTGCGAATCCATTCATAGAAGAACCCGCCCTTGAGTGTGTGATCGCCCTTCACCCAGGTAAACGTATCGCTGAGGCTGGGCATCCACTTGTTGGCGTAGAGACCTTGGGTCGCTCCACCGGCTTCGAATCCACCGGGATTGAAGACTAACCCTGCTTCACTTGCGTTGCCGCCGAAAGACGGGATCTGAGAGACACCGTTGTTAAAGAGACCCTTGTAACCGTAGCCGACGTTGCTGCGGGCCACCTTGGCAGGATCCGCAAAGACATTGGGGAAGCCGACAAAGGTATAAGCGATGACGGTTTCGTTGGTCATGGACTGATTGAAGACGTGAGTGATGGAACCAGAGTAGGAGTCCGACTTGTTTTTACCCTCAACCGGTGTGGGGTACGGCACCTGGTTGGTTTGGCGCCACCAGAGGCCGACTGGGAACTGTTGGACCTCGCGCTGGTAGTTATAGCGCACGAATACTTTGGTGGCTTCGCTGATGCTGTAATCTCCGCGAATCACCCATTGCCGGTTGTTCTGATTGAAAATTTCCGATTGCGTGTAGTTATAACCCTGGGTGGCCAGCGGATTTGCGTTCGGCGCCGGATAGAGTTTTGCCAGGGCGAGCATATTGGGATCGATACACGCGCCATTCGCAGGACCCGTGCAAGGGCTCAGCTGGGTGCCACCGAATTTCGTAATCGCGCCATTGGTGAGTTGCCCAGGAAGTTTGCCGGTTGAGCCAAGGTTCCCACCTCCACCTTCCTTAGCGATCTCCTCGGGAGAAAAATTACCTGTAAGTTCGCCGGGAGTCGGCATGGTCGAGCGGAGCAGTCCGGTGTCGAGCTTTTGGTAGTAATACTCAAAGCCTGTAAAGAAGAACAGCTTGTCGTGGTTCTTATTGAATCGGGTGTGAGGAATAATGATCGGGCCGCCGAAATCGCCGCCCGGATAGTAGTAGACGTTGCCCGGCTGTTTGACGTTGCTGTTGTTATTCAACCAATCATTGGAATTAAGCACATGATTGCGGGCGGTGAAAAATCCCTGGCCGTGGAATGAGGAGCCACCTGCCTTGGTCACCGAGGTGATGAGAATCGGTCCCTTCTGATCTTCTGCGCTGAAGTTCGACGTCAGCACTTTGAATTCCTGCAGGAAGTCAGCGTTGGGGTTCACTGGAGTGTCGCAGTTGCAACCCGGGTCAGAAACGTGTGCACCGTCGGCGACGATGTCCAGCGAGTTGGTGGGCAAACCGTTATACGCAGACGAGGCATTGAGAGGGCTTTGGCTGCCCGAGTCTCCGTTACCGTTGATGCCGATCGTCTGGCCGGTGTAGTTGGAATGGTTCGAGGTGCCATTGGTGACGCTGAAGCCGGGCACAATCTTGATGTATTCGGCGGCGTTGCTGCCCACCTGGACGAAGTTCTCGAGTTCCTTGGTTCCCAGCGAGAACGATCTTTCGCCGGAGTCGGTGGTTGCCAGTGCAATGTTTCCTGCGTCGACTGAGACCGTCTGATCAGCCGCGCCCACACTCAGCGCGACGTTGACGTTACGCTGCTCGCCGCCGCCCAGGGTGATGTTGGCCGCAGCGTAATCCTTGAAGCCCCCGGCCGCAACCGATAGGTTGTAGCTGCCCACGGGCACCGACGCAAAGGTGAAATAGCCGGCGGAATCGGTTTGGGTGTCACGTGCGGAACCTGATCCGGCATCGGTCAGGACAACCTTGGCGTTGGGAACAACGGCACCGGTGGGGTCGGAAACCACGCCGGTGAGGGTTGCGAAAACGCCCTGGGCTAATAGGGATTGACCACAAAACACAAGGAAGGAAGCGAGCGCGACAATCCGCGACAACTTGAGTACGTTCACTGACACACCTCTCCAAAGACACTACAAAAACGATTCTTAAGCGCAGCACGTGCTTCGCGCCGCATTTATTTGGATCCGTTGAGCATCTGAATCCCTGGGCTATAGCCTTGTCAAGATAATTTCGCAAAATACTTAAACGTTTCTGTGAAAAGTGATTTTTCCTGATCAAGAGGGCTTAATTTAGCGTGATTTTGCGGTTAGACGTCGCGCCGCCACGCTCCTTTCCTTGCGTGACAAGCAAGCCGCTAAGCCGTTTGTTTTCAGGCTTCCTGGCGGCCCGGTGCTGCGTCCAATGAGGGTGTTTGCGCAGCAGACCAATTGAAAGTATAGGCAGGAGTTGCGGCGCAGAAACCGGCAGTTACCAGCCAGGTATTCCGGTACCGAAAAGAGTAACAATGCGTACTAAAGTCTATGCGGTTAGGGACCAAATCGGGAAAACTGTCATAGGAGGCTGCGTTAGAGGGGAAAAGAAACCGCAGATCTCTCCACTACGCCACGCTCCGGTCGAGATCCGCGGGGACAAACGATACAGCTATAGATTCTTTTCCATGTGAACGATGGGGAGAGATAGACCAGCAACGAGTGGAACCTGGCGGCGTTCGCCTTCCACATACCCCCGGGCAAGATAAAGGGGCACGCCGGTCAGGGTGGCTCCCATCTCCAGGCGGCGGAAACCTGAGGCCGCCGCGGCTGTCTCACAGTGCTCGAGAATTCTGCTGCCGACTCCACGCCGTGCCCAGGCAGGATGTACAAAAAAAGCGCGTATCTTCGCGGCATCGTTCTCGGGATCGAGGAGCACATCCTCGCGGCCGGCGCAGTGGTCACTCCCAAATAACGTCTTGCGCTTGCTCCAGCCTCCGCAGCCGGCGATCACCTGCTCCCCATCCACTTCAGCTTCAGCTACAAAATAGGTGCCATCCTCTATCAACTGGGTATCCACGCCAAATACGCGTTCGAGAGCGAGTTGAAGTTGCTCCGGCGTGTAGTCGGCTGCCTGGAGACCCAGGACGGACGCGCGTATGAGCGCCTGGAGGGCCGGAACATCGGTGAGGACGGCTTGCCGGACGGTGAGGAGCATGGGCGGTGTCTAAAGATCCAGAATACCCGCTCTCAGCTATGGAGCAGGACAGTAACAGGTCTGATAGCCGGTGAGGTCGAGATTCGCGATCGCACAGTCCAGCGTTTGTACGCCGTTCGTGGGCACGGGGTCGTGGGAACTCGAGACATCAAGAAACTTCAGCCACTGGGCGCGGGCCTGGGGATCGCTTTTGATCCGGCTGTAGATGTTGGTGAGGCTGTGGCTATCCAGGGAGTGGGTCTGCCATGTCTCGGCGAAACTGTACTCATGCGTCCAGATGCCTGGAACGTCGCTGCGGGCGGCCTGAAGGTTGGTTAGATAGTAAGTGGATTGATCCGCCAGTCGAGCGTCGCTCTCGAAGGAGACGACCCGAAAGGATGGGTTCTGCCCGTAGATGGGCGATACGGGCGGATCAATCAGAACGAATCCTCCGCCAGTTCCCTGGTCAGGCATGAGTCGAAAGTCATCGGTGTGGGTATGACCAGCAAAGGTAGCGGTGATCGTACTTTGAAAGTCGGCCGAGACGCGCTCGAAGAGTGTGGTCCAGACAGGCTTCCAGATGGGGACGATTGCTTTGCTGCACAGGTCTTCCGTGCTCCCTGTGGACATTCTCCGATATTGCATCATGGTGGCGTAGCCGTCGATTCCCGGAGGGATGTGGAGCATGAGCCAAACCTTCTGGTTGGCTCGTCCGGCTTGCGCCAGGTTCGACTCCAGCCAGGTGAATGTTCGGCTCGCAGCCGCGGAGTCAACCTGAGAGCATCCGTCGACAAAGCTCGCCGCCTGATATTTGTTGGAGAAGAAGACGGAGTTCACGGAGAGGATGCGCACCCCGCGGATCGCTCGAGGCTGCACCGTATAGCTACCTAATGCCTTCCAGTCGCGATCTAATCGGCCACCGGCCCGGGCGAGTTTCCGGGCCAACCTCGCTGTGTCTTTCAGGAACGGTCCGTCAGCCTCGATATCGTAGTCGCCGCACTCATTGTCATTGTTGCCGGGAGTAAGCAGGATCTGCGACTGGCCGAAGCGTTTGCCCAGTTCCAAAGCCAGGAATGCAACCGTCTTGAATACGAAAGTGCGATAGTGTTGCCGGTTACTATCGTGCACGGCCTTGGCATAGGCTGCGGGAAATCCGTGGGCCAGGAGGTCGCCGGTGATCATCACCACGGCGGGATTGGGCTCCGTCGCTCGCATGGCATCGAGGGCAGACTTCAGTAGCCACCAGTTCGTGTCCTGACCCCAGGGGCTGTAGGCCGTCAGCTTGGACTGGTTCAGAATCCGCTCCCATCGGCTGGGGGGAGCTGCGGCCAGATCCTTGACCAGGGATGGATCGGCAAAGGGATTGAAGTGGAGGTCTGAGGCGATCAGGATTTTCTGGCTGGGCGGTCCGGAGCGCGATTGCGCTGGACTGCACAGGAGGACGACGATCAGCAATGTTAAAGGCCACCGCTTACCCAGCATCAGTTCCCTCCCCTGCCATCCATGGGTCTGCTCAGGCGGGGTTGGCCGGGTGAAGGTCGTCGAGGTGGGGCAGGAGGACAACGCTCTCCTGTTCGTTCGGGTCGGTGCGAGTGATGATGGCAACGGCATCTTCCGTCGCGCTGGGATTGTAGGGCAAGTGGGGCATGTCGGCCGGAATATAGAGGAAGTCAGTCGGACTGAGCTCCACGTGGTGCTCGAGATGATGGCCGTACCACATGGCGCCGACTCCGCTGAGCATGTAGATGGCGGATTCGTGAAAGGCGTGCTTGTGAGCCTTGGCGCGGCCGCCCGGCGGAATGGTGAGCAACTGCATGTGGATGGCCTGCGCGCCAACGGTCTCCGCTGAGATGGCAGGGGCATACATGAGGCCCTGTTTCCCCTGGTAGGGTTGGCCGGCACGAACCAGCCGGCAGGTGGGGAGAGCGGCGGGAGCTTCGGTGAAGGGCTTCATGGATCCCGATTATAGTGCTCACGTCGAAGTCCCTGTGGCTTTACGCAGGGGCGCTCGAAGCGTACTCTTTTGAGGGTTTTTAACAGCACCACGCCATGGGGATAGGTAAATCTATTTCAGACGATCACTTCGATGACCGGAGAATGAATGACGACCGCAGCCGCTCCACCGACGCCAGAACGTATCTTCGGTGCTATCAACGCCTACCAGCAGACCGAGGCGCTCAAGACCGCCCTGGAGCTGGAGATTTTTACCGCCATTCAAGAAGGCAATGCGACCGCGTCGACGATTGCCAAGCGCTGCGCGGCTTCGGAACGGGGCGTGCGGATCCTTTGCGATTTTCTAACCATTCATGGCTTTTTGAAGAAGACAGGAACCGAGTATGCGCTGACTCCGGATTCAGGTTTCTTTCTCAACCGTCATTCGCCTGCTTATGTCGGTGGGACGATTGAATTTTTGCTCACTGCGAGAGTGCGTGAAGGGCACCTGCAGCTGACCGAGGCCGTGCGCCGGGGAGGTACCGCACTGGGTGAAGGAACGCTGGAGCGGGAAAATCCCGACTGGGTGAAGTTCGCCCGGGCCATGATGCCGATGATGCACAGGCCGGCCGAGATGATTGCAGCCGAACTACGCAAGGGCGGCGAGGTGCACAAGGTTCTCGATATCGCAGCGAGCCACGGGATCTTTGGCATCTCCGTGGGAAAAGAGAATCCCAAGGCGCAGATCTATGCTTCCGACTGGAAGAATGTGCTGGAAGTAGGGAGCAAGAACGCGCAGGCCATGGGCCTCGGGGATCGCTATCACCTGCTTCCGGGAAGCGCTTTCGAAACCGATTTTGGCAGCGGGTACGATCTGGTGTTGGTTCCTAATTTTCTGCACCATTTCGATAAGCCCACCTGCACTACGTTTATGCGCAAGGTGCAGGATGCGTTGGTTCCGGGCGGACGCGCCGCTATCGTGGAGATGGTTCCGAATGCCGACCGGATCACGCCGCCTGGCCCAGCGGCCTTTAGCATGATCATGCTTGCCACTACGCCCTCGGGCGACGCTTACACCTTCGCGGAACTGGAGGAAGTTGCCAAAGGCGCGGGTTTTGCGCGGGCTGAGCTCGCGCCTCTGGAGCTGGGCCTCGATCGGCTGGTGATTGTTTATAAATGACAGCAGAGCGGTTTACTGCGCCGCGCACGCCTTGCTGCCAGTGTCTGCTATGCCGGCGATCAACCACTTGCCGTCTGAGTGCACGAGATTGAATAGATCGGTTCCGCAGTGGTCTGGCTTGCCGTTGGCCAAAAACACAAAGGGCGCCCAGACCATTGCGAGATCGTGATCGACGCGTACCAGGGGATCGTGAATGCGCTCTTCGATGTGCGTGTTGCTGGGCTTGGCTACGTGATCGGCGAACGCCTCAATCGTCATCTGCGTTGGCTTGCCGTCGCGCATTAATACCAGAACGGTTCCCGGCAGAGCCGCGGCCTTGATGGCCTCGGGGTTGCGCTCCGTCATTCCTTTAAACATCGCCTGGATGGGGACGAGGACCGGCGAATCCTGCGAGCCGGCCACCCGGTGATCTGCATGGACGGGAACCACTGGCGCCAGGGCCAGGGCTACGGTGAGGCACAGGTGAGCTTTCATGGAGCTCGATTATAGTGCGCGAGCGGAAACGCGCATCGTAGTTAGAGGAATTCATGCAAGGGAGAGAAGAATGGTTGAAAAGCAGCTGCTAGCACCCGATGACTTGAAACGCACGCTCAGTCTGGCTCAGCCTGATAATGACGAGAACCTGGAACACATCGGCCTGGTCGGCGATACGTACACGGTCACAGTCAGCGGCGAGGACACTGCCGGCCGGTTTTGCGTGATCGATATGCACATTCCCCCGGGAGGAGGTCCGCCGCCCCATCGGCACGATTTTGAAGAGACGTTCATTGTGCTCGAGGGTGAAATCGAGGCGACGTTCCGGGGTAAGAAGTCGGTCGTCCGCGCTGGCGATACGGTCAACATACCTGCCAATGCGCCGCACCAGTTTCACAATACCTCGTCGAACGCGACGCGGCTGCTCTGCATCTGCTCTCCGGCCGGCCAGGAGAAGTTTTTCAAGGAAGTCGGGGTGAAGGTGGCTACGCGCACCACCGCGCCTCCGAAGCTCAGTCCGCAGGAGCAGGAGGCGTTCGTGAAGAAGGCGATGGCCCTGGCTCCGCAGTATCGGACGGAGCTTCTGAAAGAGGCTTAGCGCTACTCTCTCCCCAGTAGCCAGAGGAGAGAATTTTCGATCAGACGGTTTTGGATGGGGCTGGTAAAGATCTTGTCTCCGTGACCCATGTTTATGTAGAGCATCTTGTATTTGGTGTTGGTCCAGACTACGGGGACGTTGCCGGAGGTGATCACATCCTTCAGGCCGATGGGGTAGTTGGACGGAGCCAGGGTGAGGAGTACCTTCACATCCTTGTTCATGGCGGGATTGGGGTCCCAGGTGTACCACTCGTTGGCCGGGGATTCGAAGGAGGGGGGCAGGCCCTTCGTTACCGGGTGGTTGGGGTCGTTGACCAACAGGTCGGCGGGGATGGGGGGCCAGCTGTTGTTATCCCAAATGCCGCCGAGGAAGGTTTGATACCAGGGCCAGGTGGTTTTCTTTTCGGTGTAGCCGACGGCGTGGAAGCCTAACCAGGCTCCTCCGTTGGTCATGTATCGCTGGAATGCTTGCTCCTGCTGCGGGGTGTGCGGCTCGTCGTTCAACCAGATGACCACGGCGTAGTCGGTTAGATTGGCATCGTTCGCATCGTTCCAGTCGGTGGTGGAGACGAAGGTGAAGTTGTCTTGATGCGCGCGCGCAGCGAAGAATTTCAGGGCGTCCTGGGCGAAGTGGGCGTGATCTGCTTCGACATTGGTGGCGTAAAAGGCGATGACCCTGGGACGGGGAGCGGCGAAGGCGACCGTGGTCGAGAAGAGAGTCGCGAGGACCAGGCATAGGATTGAGTTCTTCATCGGATCGATTTTCAGTGTAGCGCGTTACACTTTTCGCATATGCGCTTGCTTGGGATTGCTGGTGTTGGATTGATGAGCCTTTTGCTGGGGGCGGCCCCTGCGCCGACGACGGGCGCTACGGAGAGCGGTCCTCGCGGCGTGGTAGTGAATCCCGAGACCAATATGGTTTATGCCATCACGTCTTCCAAGGACACGGTGACTGCCATCGATGGCTCCTCTGGTACCACTACGGCGATCAAGGTGGGGAGCGGGCCCAAGGCGGTGGCGGTGAATCCGGTGACCAACCGGGCTTATGTGATCAACGAGTTGAGCGGGAGCATGTCAGTCATTGACGGTGCGACGAACCGGGTGATGGCTACGGTCGATGTGGGGGCTACTCCGAGCTCTATTGCGCTGAATCCGGTGACTGACAAGATCTACGTGGCTCGCAGCTATGGGAACGGGTTTATCACCGTGGTCGATGGGGCGTCGAACCAGCCGTCGCAGGTCAAAGTCAACGTGGAGGCCAATGCGATTGCGGTGAACACGGCGACGGACAAGATTTACCTGGTGGGGTATGAGGATCATAGCGTGACGGTGCTGGATGGAGCGACGGGGACGCCGAGCACGGTGCCTGCGGGGACCCATCTTTGGGGAGTTGCGGTTGATCCGTCGAGCGGTGCGGTTTATCTGCCGGATTACGGAGACTCGCGGATGGAGGTGATCCGCGGGGGTGAGCACTCTACCGTCGCGGTGGGAAGTTTTCCTTGTGCGGTTGCGTTGGACGCCGCGACCCACCGAGCTTATGTGCTGAATTATGGTAGTGATAATGTCACGGTCGTGGATACGGTCAGCAATCGGGTGATCGCTACCGTGGCGGCCGGGAAACGACCACAGGCGATCGCGGTGAACCCGAAGACCAACCGGATCTATGTGGCCAATACGCATAGCAAGAACGTAACCGTGATTGATGGGGCCACGCATTCTGTCGTGGCCGTGGTGCCGGCTGGGGATGGTCCGTATTCGGTTGCTGTGAATGAGGCGACTAATAAGATTTACGTGGCTAACCGGCTTAGCGACAAGGTCACGGTCATTGATGGAGCTACGAATCGGGCATCCGAAATTTAGCGGCTGTGCTCGACGGCGTATTTCATGTTTTCGCGCATGATGGCGGTGACGTCGTCGTTGCCCTCCTGGTCGTATTCGATGGCGGCCAGGTAGGGGAAGTTCTGACGACGTAGTTCCCTTTCTACCTCGGCGATTTTGGCGATGCCGGTGCCTAGGACTACGTTGTCTCCGTTGCCTACCGCTTTCACATCCTTCAGGTGCACGATTTTCAGGCGCGGCCCTAGTTTGCGGATGGCGTCCACGGTGTCATAGCCGCAGGCGGCGAAGTGGCCGGTGTCGGCGGCTGCTCCTGTGTTGGGGGAGAGACCGCTGAGGGCTTGCAGGATTTCGTCCGGACTTTGGTAGGGGAATTTGCCTCCCTTGACGAAGTGATTGTGAAGGCCGAAGGTGAGGCCGGCGGCGGTGACTCGGCGGTCGATTTGTTTGAGGAGGTCGCGGGTGATGTTGCCTTCTCCGGTGATGTTGGTGGCTCCCAGGAATTTGGCGAAGCGGATAGCGGAGGCGATGTCGTTGTCGTCTTTGATGGTGGCCGCGTAGTAGGAGACACAGCGGATGCCGGCCTGGTCTAGTTTTTTTCGGGTGGAGAGGAAGAGATCGTCGTGGGGATGACTCAGGAGCATGAACTGCTCCAGGGACATCTCGATTTGCTGGTGGTGTGGGCCGTTGTAGGGGAGGACGGTCTTGAGCTCCTCAATCATGCGATCGATGGAGAGAGTGTGGTAGCAGAAGGTTCCGATGCCGATGGTTAAAGGCTGCTGGGCGTAGAGCGGAACGGCTCGGGTTGTGAGGAAGGCGGCGGTGGTCTTCAGGCAGGCTCTTCGGGTGAGGGGCAAGGAATTCCTCGGAGTTGGTTTTGGTTATTTCATGGTCGCATGTCAGTCCAGCGAAAGCTGTCGTTGGGCTTCGCCCATCGTTTTCGTCCCAGGTACGCTGGTGCGAACCTGGGGCACCCGTCGATTCCCTCCGACGGTGCTATGACGCTTAGCGGAGGAGGGCGGTGGCTATGCGTACCCACCAGTGCGCGGTGTGGAGATAGGTCTGCATGCAGAAGATCTGGAAAAGGATGAGGAGGGGAAAGGCGTAGAGATAGACCTTGTGTATGCGGCGGTCGACGATGAGGTCGCGCAGGATGCCGAGCAGGATCAGGGCGTCTACTCCGGCTGGGGAGAAGGCCAGCGGTAGTGCGGGGAAGCGGCCGAAAGCCGCGTCCGTCAGGCCGCAGGAGGCGATGAGCATAAGGCGGCGATGGTACTCGGGGCGGCGGCGCCAGTAGATTGCGAGGGCGAATGGAATGGCGAAGCTGGTGAGATCCATTAGCTGGATGATGAGGAAGGCCGTTGTGTCCGTTGCGTCCGAAGGGTCGCGCTTTAGAAAGAAGCGGTCCATGCCGATGGCGGTGAGGTAGCCGAGGACGAGGATGCCGCATCCGAAGGCGAGACCGAACCAGCCCAGGGTGCGATGGAGAGGCACGTTGCGGGTGCGCACCAGCGCTGACTGCAGGATGAAGAAAAGTACCCAGCCGGGAAAGACGATGGCGTGGAGAGTGAGGATCGCGGGCGGTATGGGCGAGGCGTGGAGGAGGTTTTTGCCGATGGTGTGGCTGAAGCCGTAGACCACAACGACAGCGATCAACAGCGCCATGCAGAGGTAGAAGTACTGGCGAAGGAATTGGACGGGCGCGTAGTGGGGGAGCGGAAGAGTCACGGGCCTGGTCGTCATAGGGAGCTCCTGTTGGGGGCCCGTGGTGTTTCTGTTTGAGTGGTCACGGAATATTAACACCGAGAAGAATTCATGGTCTGGCTTTGTGTTCGTGGCATCTGAGTTGCGGAGGTTACTCGGCGATGGGGAAACAGGAGAATCTGGCGGCACTGGGGAAGTTTGCAGAGGCTGTGAATTCGGGCAAGTTTGATTTGTTCCGCGAGGCGGTGACGGCGGATTGCGTGGATCATGATCCCGCGCCAGGCCAGGGGCCAGGACCGGATGGATATCGCTTGTTTTTTTCGGGTATCAGGGAGGCTTTCCCGGATTTGGCTGTTGGGTTGGATACGATGGTGGCCGATGAGGAGTCCGTGGCGTTTGCTTACACGATGAAGGGGACGCATAAAGGGCCGCTGATGGGGATTCCGGCTACGGGGAAAAAGATCAGTATCCGGGGAGTGCAGATCTCGAAGTTCCGCGATGGGAAGATGGCGGAACGGTGGGGTAGTTCGGATCAGCTTGGGATGCTGGAGCAGTTGGGGGTTACGCAGTTGCCTAAAGGGTAGAGGTTTAGATGTGAGGGGGCGGGGCTTCGGCTCCGCCCTTTTTGCTTATTGCATCTTCCAGAAGGTTGGATCTTTCTTTACCCATTCGGCGGGCGGGTTGCTGATACGGGGGTTGATGGCGAAAAGGTTGGTGACTTCGGCTTCTATGCTGGCGGCGGTTAGTTCGCTGACTTTCTGCATGCCGGCGGCTCCTAGTTCGCTAATGAATTTGTCGGAGTCCTTGATGCTCTTGTCGGTTTCGGCGAGAGACTTCATCAGGTTGAAGACGAGGAAGGTTTCTCCTCCGGTGGCCCCGGGCAATGGGCTTCCGTACATGACTTCGAAGGTGTCCCAATGGGTGTCGGGAGCTACTTTACGGTAGGTCTCCATGTAGAGTTTGGCGAGTTCGGTGAAGTCGTGCGCACGTCCGGGTTTCACGACGAAGACGGAGATCTCGAAGTAGCGGGCGCCGTCGATGCTGCCCTTGTTGAGGCTGAGATCAGGGCGAAGCGTCATGGCCACGGCGTCGTAGCTGGCGAGCAGGTCGCCATCCTGTAGCGAAGCCTGATCGACTTTCGCTGCGAGGGCTTTGTTGCTGGAGATGGCGGCGGTCTCCTTTTCCCAATCGGCAAAGGTGTCGTAGGCAAAGAGGAAGAGAGAACGGGATGGGCCGGAGAGGGAGTCGAGAGCGAAGTAGTGATAGGGGGACTTGGCGTCGGCGAAGGCTTTGACAAAGGCGCTTTCGGAACGGTCGTGCAGCATGCCTCCTTTGCCGGGTTTTAAGTATTCGCGGTGAATGACGAGGACGTTGGGGGGCCCGTCTTCCGGCGGGGCCTGGGCGTTGAGAGCGGGCGAGAGGGCGGCGGCGAGCGGCAGCAGCAGGGCGCAGCCGGAACAAAGCTTGCGGACGAGAGCGTGCATAGGTCTCCTCGAAGCGGATGAGATGAGGGCCGGAGAAACGGGGACCGGGTACGTGTTCGCGCTACTGGGCCAGAGAGGAAGAGACGAACGGGCCGGTGAACATGCGCGGGGATCGATTGAGGCCGGTGATGAGGGGCAAATCTAGTCCTGTTGGCTGGTGGTTGTCAATCTGGGTGATTGAGGGGTCGCAGGGCCATGCCGGAGGTAATGTCCCGAGGGGGATTAAACGCACAGGGGCGGGTGCAATTGGGCCTGGTTTCGCTGTCTGATCCCCTGTTGTGCCCCGTTGGTACTCTGGCGCTTGGCAACTATCGCGATTACTTTTCCTTTCACTCGCTGTGAGCGAGCATCTTGCGAAAGGTGATGGAGGAAAGTGTGAAGAGAACTCTACGTGAAGTGTCGTGGTATCGCGCGTGGGGCGCGAGTGCTGTGTTGACACGAACGGACTTCAGCAGAGCTAAGGCACGAGCGACCCGGTTTCCTCACGGGCCTTAGGATTGGTGGGTTGCTAGCAGCGGGGGCTGCGAAGCTGGGGACGGTTGGGAGGGTTTAGTTGGTTCTCAGCCGTCTCCGCGGCGTGTGCAAAACAGCAGGTCCCTCTACTGCGCTGCGCTCCGGTCGGGATGACACTTCTGTCTGGGAACCGGAACATGCTGACGGTGGTCAGGGTTTCTTCGTCGCTTTGCTTGCCTGGCAGGTTGGGCACCAGTATAAGGTGCGGCCGGCCAGGTCTTGGCGTTGGATGGTGGTGCCATCGACGAAGCAGGGTTTGCCGTGGCGGCGGTAGACGTAGTGGACTTCGTCGGACTGGGCTTTGCCTCTTGGGTGGGGGCGGTCCTTGGCTCGGGTGGTCACGATGCGGCGGTCTTCCATGCCGTCGGGCATCAGCTTTACTGCGTCGCTCCAGAGAGCTTTCAGGGTTTGTTCGCCCACATCCTTGCCTCTTGCGAAGGGGTCCTGGCGGGCTCGGTAGAGCAATTCGGCACGGTAGATGTTACCGATGCCGGCGAAGAGGGTCTGGTCCATGAGAAGAGCGGCGATGGGGGCGTTGGCCTTGCGTATATAAAGGATGGCCGCGGAGGGGTCGGCGTTGGGCTCGAGCGGATCGGCACCCAGGCGGGCTTCGACCGCTTTCCATTGAGCATCGGAATAGACGGAGACGTCGGTGGCTCCGCGCAGCTCCAGCCAGTCGGTCGCGGTGGACCAGCGCATGCGGAGCACTCCCTTCACTTCGGGATAGGGCATCTTGCCTTCGGTGAAGTCGCCGAAGCGGCCCATGTGGATGTGCAGCTTGCGATCACGACCGAAGTCGTAGGCCAGGTGCTTGCCGCGGGCGGTCACGGATTTGAGCTTGCGGCCAGTCAGTAAGGCGGCGGCGGGAAAGCGGCCGTTGGGCGATTCCACGCAGATGGTCTTGCCGACATAGGTCGCGGCGTGGAGTTTGGCGAAGCGGTGTATCTCGTTGCCTTCGGGCACGTAAGTTCCCTTCCCTTTCCGTTGCCATTGGATGCGGTTGGGGGAAAGAGGATGCGATTGGCCTTTTGGGCAATTTGCCATTAAAATGGTGGCAGGTTGCCAAGGAGGTCTTTATGGCACAAGCGGCCAAGATCCATGCCAGGCGAGAGCCCGCGATGTTGTATCGCCGCATAGAGACCAAACTTGGCGTCAGTCCCTTGCGATCGGACCGTGATCTTGCCCGGCTGGTCGAGGAGCGCCTGCCACTTACCACAGTGGAGTCGCTCTCCAGTCACGGGATGAGCGATGAGGAAATTTACAGCTTCATTGTTCCTCGGCGCACTTTGGTACATCGGAAGAACCGTCAAGAGCCATTGACCCACGATGAATCTGACCGTGCGGTGCGGCTCGCCCGGATTACTTCCCTGGCCGAAGAGGTGTTCGGCGAGGACGCGAAGGCTTCGCGTTGGCTGCGGAAGGCGAAAACGCGCTTTGAGGGACGCAGCCCACTTGAGATGCTGCGGACGGAGGCTGGAGCCCGGCTGGTGGAAGAGATGCTCTTGCAGCTCGACTACGGGTTCGCAGCGTGAGCCATGAACCGTGATTTTGTGGCGAGTCAGCAACTATGCGACTTTAGACGGCGTGGGCGGTCTGTATGTGTCCGGGCGCTGGCACACGAAAGGCCATCCAGTTGTCTATTGCACTTTGAATCCTGCAACGGCTTTGCTCGAGATCCTGGTTCATATGGAAATCGACGCTGAGGATCGCCCTGAGCGGTTTCAAATGTTGAAGATTGAAGGGCCGGATACGCTCTCCGTCGAAGAGATAAAACCCGGTGCGCTCCCCTCGAACTGGATTGAGGATTTAGCTTTCACACAGAACCTGGGAGACGGTTGGCTTTCGGAAGCAGGCTCTCTCTTACTGAAGGTTCCCAGCGTGCTCGTTCCTGAGACATGGAATGTCCTCGTAAATCCGCGCCACGCGGAAGCCAGTCTACTCAAAGTTACGATGAGGTATGAGCACCCGTTCGATGCCCGGTTGTTCTAGCGCGTGGATCAGCCGGTGGGCAGTCGGCTACGTCCCGTCGCGCCGGTTCCGTCAAGAGGCTCGCTCTTCTGCTTCTTCAGAAACGCGGAACACTTCGTCCCGGATGATGCGCTCCGTAGCTTCATTCAGGTAATCATCGAGAGCACTCTTGATTTCGAGAAACTCTGGCCAAAGAGTTTTGTTGATGAAAGAAACAGGAGCGCGCAAAACCACGGTGGAGTAGCGCTGCCGCGGATACCGGTAGGGAGTGAGGCCGTGACGCCGACACAAGGCGGTAAAGAGACGCCGACTCCAGCGATCGGGCAGGCGGAAAGCGGTCTCGACGAGCGTTTCCTTTTGCTCGGCGGTCTTCAGGGCGGCGCGCACCCTCTCGATGGCGGCGGCCGCCGCATCCTGCTCTCCCAGCGTGGTCGCACCCTCGAAAAGAGCGGCAATCTTGCGAAGCTTCTCGCGAAGTTCCTGTTCCGTGCTCACTTGTACCTCGGTTTCCGTTGGCGAAAAGGTTATTGGAACATAGAAGACGGAGCGGACGACGGGATTGGGA
>JBEKNJ010000046.1:0-49098 GCA_049522955.1 Acidobacteriaceae bacterium | reverse complement strand
AGCGTTGCTCCCCTCTGCTAAAGCAGAGGGGAGCAACCGGATGTCATTGTCGAGCTTAATTCGGACAAGTCTGACTTTCAGCCTTCCCGAAGGGACTCGTTCGCATAGGCGGGTCTCGCTCGCAGGGACGTTCACGTAACCTAAACCGAAGCATTTCGTTGACTTGCCTTCGTCCCTCCCCTAGGCTAGCGCCTTAGGTATGATCGGCGAAACCGTCTCCCATTATCGAGTGGTCGAAAAACTTGGCGGTGGGGGAATGGGCGTCGTCTATAAGGCTGAAGACGGCCGTCTTGGCCGTTTCGTCGCGCTCAAGTTTCTGCCGGACGAGGTCGGCCGCCAACTTCCCATGCTCGACCGTTTCCGCCGCGAAGCGCGCGCCGCCTCGGCGCTTAACCACCCAAATATCTGCACCATCTACGACGTCGGCGAGGAAGACGGCCGTGCCTTCCTGGCCATGGAATTCCTCGAAGGCCAGACACTCAAGCATCGGATCGACGGCAAGCCCATGCCCATCGACTTTGTCCTGGATCTCGGCATCCAGATCGCCGATGCCCTCGACGCTGCCCATGCCAAAGGCATCGTGCATCGCGATATCAAGCCGGCCAACATCTTCATCACGAAAACGCGCCAGGCGAAGCTGCTCGATTTCGGGCTGGCGAAAATCGACTCGCGGCGCGATCTGAATGCGACCTCAGACGGCGAAACGCTGAAGGACCTTACCAGCCCTGGCAGCGCCCTGGGAACCGTCGCCTACATGTCACCCGAGCAGGCGCGCGGAGAAGAACTCGATGGCCGTACCGACCTCTTTTCCCTAGGCGCCACCCTCTACGAGATGACCACCGGCAGGCTCGCCTTTGACGGAAATACCTCGGCGGTCATCTTTGAAAGCATTCTCAACCGCAATCCCACTCCGCCCCGCCAGCTCAACCCCGCCCTGCCTGCGCAATTCGAGCGCATCCTGGATCGCGCGCTGGAGAAAGACCGCGATCTGCGCTATCAATCCGCCGCCGAAATGCGCGCCGAGATGAAGATCCTCAAGCGCACGCTGGATTCCCAACGAACCGCGGCTGCACAGGTGACGCCGCTATCCGGCAGTACGGCCACTGCCCAACCGGCGCTCGAGATCCCCGCCAAGCCGTCAGCCGGTCTGCGTCCCTATGCCATTCTGGCCGCTGCTTTGGCGCTGCTTGCCGGCGTGGCCCTCGGCTGGTTTCTGCACGCCGCGCACAGCCGGACGGAACCAGCCATCTTTCACCAATTGACCTTCCGTCGCGGCACAGTTCGCTCCGCGCGCTTCGCACCCAATGGACAATCTGTGGTCTACGGCGCGTCGTGGGAAGGCAAACCTACGGAATTGTTTATCACCAGTCCTGAGAGTCCTCAATCGCGCTCTCTGGAACGCCACGGCGATGAGCTGATGGGCATTTCTTCCACCGGAGATATCTCTTTGCTGACCAACGTGACCGTCACCGGTACCTACACCCAAACGGGCACGCTGGCTCGCATGCCCATCAACGGAGGTAGTCCGCGCGACATTCTCGACGGCGTACAGTGGGCGGACTGGTCCCCTGATGGCAAACAATTGGCCATCGTGCGCGACGTGGGCGGCAAGAACCGCCTGGAATTCCCGATCGGCAAGGTAATCCACGAAACTCCGGGCTGGATCAGTCATCCACGCGTTTCCCCTGACGGAGAGCGAGTCGCCTTCCTCGAGCATCCCCAGGTAGGCGACGACGCCGGCACCGTCAACGTGATCGACCTTCAAGGCAAGCATAAAGTGCTCGCCGGTAACTTCCTGACCGTCGAAGGATTGGCCTGGGCGCGGGATGGAAAGGAGATCTGGTTCACCGGCGCCGAAAGTGAGGGCAACGGCCGCGCGCTTGACGCCGTGACGTTGGGCGGAAGCATGCGAATTCTCACTCGAGTGCCGGCCGCACTGGAGTTGGAGGATATCGGCCGCGACGGCAAGGTCCTTCTTATCCGACAAAATTGGCGGCGAGAGCTGAGCGGGCTGATCGCCGGCGCAGCGAAAGAGCAGGATTTTTCCTGGCTTGACTATTCGTTTCCGGCGGAACTGTCCGCCGATGGCAAGCGCTTGCTCTTTGACGAAGAAGGGGTGGGCGGCGGCGGCAATTACTCCGTCTACCTGCGTAAGATCGCCGAAGATTCTGCTGTTCGGCTGGGCGATGGGGAATCGGTCGCCTTATCACCCGATGGGAAATGGGTTTTGGCTCTCACCATGTCGTCGCCGGCACAGTTTATTCTGCTACCGAGTGGCGCGGGCGACGCGCAGCAAATTACACACGACAGTCTCTACCATAGCTGGGCTCGCTGGCTGCCTGATAGCCAGGGCATCGTTTTCACTGCTAAGCAGGAAGGTCACGGGGCGCGCATTTACGTGCAGAAGTCGATCACGGCGAAGGCAACACCGATCTCTCCGGAAGGTATAGATCCTTTGGTGCTCGCCCTTTCCCCTGACGGAAGCCAAGTAGCCGGCGTGGGAGCAGATGGACTGGCATATCTCTACTCACTTGCCGATGGGCCGGCAAAGAGTGTTCCAGGTTTTCAGACGGGCGAGCAGCCGATCGAATGGTCAGCCGATGGCAAGTCCCTCTACGTATATCGCACCGGCGAGCTTCCGGCGAAGGTCTATCAGCTCGACCTGGCCACGGGCAAACGTACTCTCTGGCGGAGCCTGTCGCCTGCCGACCCGGCGGGAGTCGGTCAGATCGGGCCTATTGTCATGGCTCCCGATGGTTCCTCCTATATCTATGGATACCACCGCACGCTCTCCGATCTCTACCTGGTGGAAGGATTGAAATAATAAACCCACGCATGGCAGAGATAACAAGGCTCTCACTCAATCAGATCACGGTCTCCAGCTGGAGCGTCAGCCAGGCGGTGGAAGGCTGCGTGCGCCACGGCATCCCTTCCATCGCGCTTTGGCGGCACAAGATCGAAGAGGTTGGGTTGGCCTCCTGCGTTCGATCGGTCAAGGATGCCGGCTTGCATGTTTCAAGCGTATGCCGGGGAGGCATGTTCCCCAGCCCGACGGCTGCCGGCCGGCAAAAAAATCTCGACGACAACTATCGCGCCGTCGACGAGGCGGCCATGCTGGGGGCAGATTCGCTGGTGCTAGTCGTAGGTGGGGGCGCGGAGGTTGGCCTTGCCGACGCCAGAAAGATGGTCGCGGATGGGGTCGCCGCCCTGGTCCCGTATGCTCGCCGGCACGGCGTAAAGCTCGGCCTTGAACCGCTTCATCCCATGTACGCGGCCGAGCGTTCCGTGCTGGTCACCATAGGACAAGCGCTCGAACTGGCATCTGCCTTTGCTCCTGAGGAAGTAGGGTTGATCCTCGATGTCTTCCACATCTGGTGGGATCCGCAGGTGCTCGCCTTGATTGCGCAATCCAGGGGGAGGATCTACGGCTTCCATGTCAACGACTGGCTGGTTCCCTTGCCTGATCTGCTGCTGGGCAGAGGGATGATGGGAGACGGTGTGATTGATAACCGCATGCTGCGGGTGGCTGTGGATCAGGCGGGCTATGAGGGTCCCATCGAGGTGGAAATCTTCAACCGCATTCTCTGGGATACCGATCCGGACGAGGTATTGCGGCAAATGGTCGATCGCTTTATAGCATTTGTCTGAAGGAAGCAGATTACCGGGAGGAGAAAGACGGGGGAACGAGAATGAATTGTCTCCATTGCTTTCCGCCGGCTCAACCACAATGGTTGGGGGCTTCGCCCCATCGTTTTCGTCCCACGTATCCGGATTTCCTGCCACGGGGTGCCACCAACGGCCGCGTGTGCGGCTTTCATTAAGGAAAGCCGCATGAAATTCGCCAACGCCAACAAGCTCGACAGGAAATCCGGAGTACGCTGGGGCGAACGTGGGGCACCCGTCATTCCCTTGTCTGTCGTTGCCTTTATCGCAGTCCCTTTACCAAAGGAGAACGGTTGAACTCGAATCAAACCTTGAACGCGAAGGATCTGTTGCCGGCTGTCCAGCGCACACTAGACCTGGCCTCGCAGAAAACACTCAGTCTCGACCGCCGCTGGAAGCCCAGCGACGGCACACCCGTCATCACCGTGGCCGGCCGCTACACCGCGCGGAGCTGGACTCAGTGGACCCAGGGATTCCAATACGGCAATGCAATACTCTGCTTCGACCTCACCGGCAACAAGGATCTGCTGGCTATGGCGCAGCGCCACGTCATCGCCGACATGGCAGACCATCTCACCCATACCGGCGTCCACGATCACGGCTTCAACAACATCTCCACCTATGGCAACCTGCGCCGTCTGATGCTCGAAGGCCGCATTCCGGCCAATGAATGGGAACTCCACTTCTACGAACTTGCGCTCAAGGTGAGTGGCGCCGTGCAAGCCGCGCGCTGGACCAGCCTCCAGGACGGTCTAGGCTACATCTACTCGTTCAATGGCAGCCAGTCTCTCTTTATCGATACCATCCGCACCCTGCGTATCTGCTGCATGGCCCATATCCTGGGACACTCGCTGCAGACCGAACAAGACGAACGGATCAACCTGCTGGACCGAGCGCTGGTCCATGCAAAAACCTCCGCCCGCTACAACATCTACTACGGCGAAGGCCGCGATCATTACGATGTACCCAAGCTGCGCGGCCGAACCGTGCATGAAGCACTCTTCAATCCCGCCAGTGGCGTCTTCCGCGCTCCTTCCTCGCAGCAAGGCTATTCCCCTTTCACGACCTGGACGCGAGGGTTGGCCTGGAGCATGCTCGGCTTCCCCGAGCTGATGGAATTCTGCTGGCAATGCCGGACGCTGTCGAAGGAAGCTCTTCCGCCTGACCTGCTGGAAACGTTAGCTCTCTTTGAAAAGGCCGCTCGCGCCTGCTGCGACTTCTACATTGAGCAGGCGAGCGCCCTCGACGGCATCTGCTATTGGGATACCGGTGCGCCGGATTTATACCGCCTCGGCGACTGGCAGGCTAAACCCGCCGATCCCGACAACGACTACGAGCCCGTCGACGCTTCCGCCAGCGCGATCGCCGCTCAGGGATTAATTCGTCTCGGGCACATACTTGGAAAAGCGGGCGAAGCCTACACCCAGGCAGGACTAACCATCGCCGAGCGGCTGCTGCAGGAGCCTTATCTCTCCACGAAACCCGATCACGAAGGTCTGCTCTTGCACAGCATCTATCACCGCCCGAACGGATGGGACTATATTCCCCCGGGAGCGAAGGTCCCCTGCGGGGAGTCCAGCATGTGGGGCGATTACCACCTGCTCGAGCTTTGCCTGCTGATCAGCAGAATCGCGAACTCCTGCTATTACACCTTCTTCGGAGCCGGTCATGACAAATAACGAGAAGGTGGCGCTGGTCACCGGCGGCACCCGGGGCATTGGTTTGGGCATAGCGCTCAAGCTGGCAGAAGCCGGCTTTACGCTGGTAATCACCGGCCGCCGAACAGCCGATCAAGTGCAACCGGTACTGCAACAGTTAAAGCAGCACAGTCCGCGCTCCCTCTACGTGCAGGCGGATGTGGCCTCTTCGAGCGACCGGCAGCAGCTCCTCCAGAGCATCGAAGCCCAGCTCGGCCGGCTGGATGTTCTGGTCAACAACGCCGGCATCGCCCCGCGCGTCCGGGCCGACGTGCTCGAAGCCGGCGAAGACAGCTTCGACGAATTGATCGCGACCAATTTGCGCGGCCCCTATTTTCTGACCCAGCGGGTGGCCGCCTGGATGATTCGCCAAGGCCGGCCGGGGCAATCGATCATCAACATCAGTTCTATCTCGGCCACCGTCGCCAGCGTGAACCGGGGCGACTACTGTATCTCCAAAGCAGGAATCGCCATGGCCACCAAGCTGTGGGCGGTACGTCTGGCGGAGTATGGCATCGGCGTCTATGAGGTACGTCCCGGCATCATAGAAACCGACATGACGGAGGGTGTCAAAGGTAAATACGACGCCCTGATCGAGGGCGGTCTTCTGCTCGAGAAGCGGTGGGGAACCCCGGAGGATGTCGGCACCGCGGTCAGCATGCTGGCGCGCGGGGAGGTTCCCTACGCGACCGGCGCAGTTCTGGTTCTGGATGGCGGTCTAACCTTAGCGAGACTATAGATGAAATGGATGAAGCAGTCCCGGGCCGTCTCGGATGTGCCCGGCGTCGCGACAAATGCAGAGCCCGTCACTCCACGCTGGGGATTTGCCGTCTCTTCCGGGATCCTGGGTTGGATCCTCGACGCATTCGATTTTTTCGTGCTCGTCTTCCTGGTGGATGTTCTCGCCAACAACTTCCACGTAGGCAAAGGCGAGATCATCTGGACCATCACCATCACCCTGGCGATGCGGCCGGTCGGTGCGGTGGTGCTTGGTTCCTTAGCCGATCGCTACGGACGCCGCCGTCCGCTGATCGCCTGCGTCCTGTATTTCTCCATCATCACCGCGCTTACTCCCTTCGCGCCCAGCTATGTCGTTTTCGTTGCCCTGCGGGCTCTTTATGGAATCGGGATGGGTGGGTACTGGGGTATCGGCGCCTCGCTGGTGATGGAGAGTTCGCCCAAACGTTGGCGTGGGCTTTTCTCCGGAGTCATGCAGGCCGGCTATTCCGTGGGATACCTGCTGGCCGCGGTCGCTCTGCGCACCATCGAACCCCGCTTCGGGTGGCGGTGGATGTTTCTTTGCGGCCTCATTCTTGCCGCCCTGATCGCCGTGCTGACATTGTTGTCTCCTGAGTCCTCTTCGTGGGAGAAGCACCGGCTGGCCAGTTTTGCCGAGGTCGCGCGCGTCGTCTGGCAACACAAAAAGGACTTCGTCTACCTGGTGCTGATGATGACCGCGATCACCTGTTTATCGCACGGCACCCAGGATCTTTATCCCGACTTTCTCAAGACCGTGCATCGCTTTTCCAATGCCGTGGTCTCGAACCTCGCCATCCTATACAACCTCGGAGCCATCGCTGGTGCGCTGGTGATCGGTCATTACTCTGACCGGCTGGGCCGGCGTGTCGCCATCCTTCTGGCATTGCTGATCTGTGCGCTCTCGATTCCCCTTTGGGCCTTTGGCTCGACCATTACGATGCTCGCCCTGGGATCGTTCGTGATGCAGTTCGGGGTACAGGGAGCGTTTGGTGTGATTCCTGCGCATCTGAACGAGCTCTCTCCCAGCAGCGTGCGCAGCTTGTTCCCCGGTGTCGTCTACCAGCTTGGCGTACTGGTAGCGGCGCCGTCGGTGGTGGTCGAATACGCCTTACGCAAGCACTTTGGCTATCAGTGGGCGCTGACCATCTTCGAGGTCTGTGTGATCTTCTGTCTCTTCCTGATCTTCGGTTTCGGACCGGAGCGGAAAGGGCACGACTTCCATTCGTAAGTTGATTTAGTCGACCTCTTTTTCCTATCTGAACCGAGTCCCGCAGGGACGGCGCCGCGTATGAGATCTCAGCCGTCCCTCACGGGACTGCGCGAATTTCTCGTTGTTTACCCAGGACTACGTCTTGGGCTACTTTCAGCCGTCCCTTCGGGACTAGTCCGCTTCCCGGGTCAGTCACACCCTAAAATATTCCAATGCTGACTGCGGAAGAACGTTCGCGGGTTTGTGTGGTGTTGGTGCGCGCCCGCAACCCCAACAACATCGGCGCGGTCGCACGGGCCATGCACAATTTCGGCTTTACCGATCTACGCCTGGTAAACGACTACTCCCTGACCCTCGAAAAGGCCCGCTCAGCCGTAGACGCATCCGCCATCCTCGACCAGGCAACGGAATACCTGACCGTCGCCGAGGCGATCGAAGACTGCAGCCTGGTACTGGGCACAACCGCAGTCGGGGAACGCAGAGAAGAACATTCGCTGTTCACCCTGGCCGAGAGTTACCCGTTAATCGGGAACACCTTGGAAACCGAACGCCTCGCCCTGCTTTTCGGGTCAGAAAAGACCGGCCTGAGCAACGATGCCCTGAGCCACTGCAACTGGCTCATCACCATCCCCATGCACCCAAGTCCAGGCTTGCGCCATGCATCGATGAATTTAGGACAGGCTGTAGCTGTATGCCTCTACGAATTCATACGCGGAGCGCCAGCGCCGCGGCAGAGAAACGTGCCGCCCGCGGCTCAGGCAGAAGATCTGGAACGTGTCACTCAATTGTTGGCGAAGATGCTGTCAATCATTGGATACGCGCAACGCAGACCCGCCGGTGCGAAACTCACCGAGGTGCGCCGCATGGTACGCCGTCTGCACCTGACTCAATCCGATGCCCGGCGTTGGATGGGCATCCTTCGCCAGCTCCTATGGAAGCTCGGCTCGACTAGCGAGTGATGATCACTTCGTAGAGGTTGTCTTTCGCCAGGTAGAACTTGGTGTTGGCGTAGTTCTCGAACAGCTTCTCAATGGTGCGATTGGTATAGACGTGTTGCACTGCGTAGCCGGTCGTTTCCTGCGTCTCAATCGTGTCGCTGTCAGTGACGTGGTAGCGGCAGAAGCTGGTATCGGGTCCCGTGTTCTTGGTATGAAAGAACGTCATCACCCGGCCGCCCGGCCGCATGGAGGACCGAAGGCGCTTGATGAGTGGTCCAACCAAATCCTGTGGCACGTAATCCAGCGTAGTCCAGAGCAGAATGACGTCGAATTCCCTGCCCGCAAAATCGAGGTTGCTATCGAGGAAGCCTTCCACGTCAAAGTGGGTCACGCCGTTCTCATCCGGCGCGCTGATCCAGTTTCCATGCAAGGCTTCGTTCACCACATCTGCCATGTACACTCCGTGGCCCAGCGTGGTGAGGAAATTGATATTGGTAGGAGAGGTGGGGCCAATGTCGAGGATGCGCAACCCTTGCTCGGCCTTGAGATACTTGAGCAAGTCTTTCCAGGCGCTGGAGTGTCTCGGCATTCTGGGACCGGTCAGAACCGTGGGAGTTCCAGAAGCCTGAGCACCGTGTTGTGGCCTGCCGAATATGTTGCGCATCACGTCATCGGTTTTTGACCGCAGTCCAGTGCTTCCTGCGGGAAATATGCTCATCATGTTCAAGCCCTCCAGCGTTCGTTAGTGTTGAGCTGGAGAGGTTGAGACCGGAATTTCGGCGCCCTTCGCCGGTCCAACACCAGCTGCCTTTTCGCCCTGTAACGGTTCTACCTTGCCGCGAAAAACAGCGCTCTCCTCAATCGATAGGCGTGCGGCGGAGATATCCCCGACTAAATCGCAGCCATCACGTAATTCAACCCGGCCGGTGGCGGAAACATTGCCGTTCAGCTGGCCCAGCAGGATCACATCTTTTGCCGATACGTTCGCGGACACATGGGCATTGGGGCCAATCGTAAGGCGACTCTCGACCAGGGTAATCGTCCCCTCGACGTGGCCGTCGACCATCAGGTCTTCGCTTCCCCTTACCTCGCCCCGGATCTGCACCGACTTGCCGATTACGGCGACGGTGCTGTCTCCTGCATTCATCGGGTGCCTCCCTGCAGTTGCAGGCTCTCTGCCCGAACTATACGCAAGGTGCGAAGTCAACCGCAACCGGCAAAACGGGTTAGGCGGCTTGGCGGCTCACAGATGTAAACTGGGAGGTATTGTCTTGCATCTTACTGGGCAGCATTATGCGATTTTTGCATCCATTTCGGCCGTTAACGGGCTCGTTTCGGGCGTGGATCCTGCTTGCACCCCTGTTCGCTACAGCATTCGGCCATGCCTTGTCCCAAAACGGTAACCCCGCCGTTGACCCGCAAAAAATCGTCCGCGATGCCAGCTGGAATGAGCTTCATTCCAAGCCCCCGGGCCGCTCTTTTCGCTATCGGCAGCACAAAGTGGACCCCAAGGGCACCGTGGTCAAGGAGATCTTCGAGACCAAAGATGGGGATGTTGCGCGGCTGATCGAGAAGGACGGCAAACCCCTGCCTCCGGAGGAGGAGCAGGCCGAGGCCGATCGCCTGAACCACCTGCTGGCCCATCCCGAGGTGCAGGAACACCGCCATAAGAAGGAGCAGGAAGACAGCGCCCGGGGCGACGAGATGGTGCGCATGCTGCCGGACGCCTTCCTTTACACCTTCGACGGCATGGTGGAGGGTCCCAACGGGCCTTGCTACCGCCTGCAATTCAAACCCAACCCCGCTTTTACGCCTCCTGACCGGGAGGGTGAGGTTTACCACGGCATGGTTGGCGAGTTATGGGTGGACCAGGCACAGCTGCGGCTGGTCAAGATCGACGCGCACTTGATTTCGGACGTGAATTTCGGCTGGGGAGTGCTGGGCAGGCTCTACAAGGGCGGCAGCATCCTGGTCGAGAACGCCGATGTAGGCTTGCATCACTGGGAGACGGTCCACATGAAGCTGCAGCTGCAAGGCAAGCTGCTGATGATGAAGAGTGTGGACTACTCGACTACGGAAGATTTCAGCGATTTTCAGGTCCAGCCCCAGGAACTGGGCTACCAGGAAGCCATCCGCCTGTTGCAAAAATCGCCAGCGCAGGTAGCCTCGAAATAGGGGAGTAAACAGCAGGTCCCTCCACTGCGCTACGCTCCGGTCGGGATGACACTTCTGTTTGGGTACTGAAATCCCAACCTTAAACAGAAGTGTCATCCCGACCGGAGCGTAGCGCAGTGGAGGGACCTGCTGTTTACTCCCTTGCCGCGTAGCCAACACCTTATGCCAAGTCGTCCCCACCCGACGAATCGTCGAAGGATGAGTCGTCATACGACGAATCATCCAAATCGTCCTGATTATCCCCATCGTCCCGCAAATCGTCGCTCGCCGTCTGCAGGTTCGCGGCATCATCCCCGCTATTTCCCAAACCGGTAGTGTCAAGGTCCCCGCGCTTACCTGCAGGGTCGTCGTAGTAGTTATTGATAACGGTCTCCTCCGGCCGTCCCTCCCCGCCGCCGAAGAACCCACCACCACCCAAACCCGCTGGACCACCGCCAAACCCATGCATCAGTGACTCGATCCCCTGAAAGGCGAGTGCCCCGGCAGCCACACCTGCCGCCGTGGTGGCCGCAGTTCGTAGAAAGCTTCCGCCCCCTCCCGGAGCGGGAGGCCCGCCGTAGGCGGGGGGTTGGTTCCATGGCTGGGCATACGGCGCAGCTCCATAGCCTGGTGGGGGCGGAGGCAAAGGAGGAGGAGCAGCCGGAGGCACCGGATCCCGGTGGCCCAACAGGCTGCCCAGGAAGCTGGTGCTATGAGCAGGCTGCTGAGTTTGCTGTGCCTGCCGGGCTTGTGCGAGCTGCGCCTGGGCTTGCTCCAGTGCATACTTCTGCACCAGCACTGTCTGCGCCAGGATGTAGAGCGAGTTGGGGTTACGGCCAAGCGACTGGTTCAGCAGTTGCTCTGCTTCCGGGTCCTTTTCAGTTAACTGGGTTTGCTGCACCCGACCGATCAGGTCGTTCAGCATGGATTCTTCCTGGGGAGTCATCTCATCTCCAATGGATCAGGAGACCAGCGCCATGGCCTTGATCTCCTCTTTGCGAACGGTAAGCCGTTCGATCAGGTCGGTGCGCACTTCAAAGCCCCGACCAGGGGTGTTGGGCACGCGAATCTCGCCGGCGGCGGATACGGTGACCTCGGGCTCGATGATGTCCTCGGCCCAGTAGCGCCTGGACGCGGAGACATCTCCCGGCAAAGAGAAATTCTCGAGCGTGGACAGCGCGATATTGTGGGCGCGCCCGATGCCGCTTTCCAGCATGCCGCCACACCACACCGGAATACCCCGTTCCAGGGTTGCGTTATGGATGGCGATCGCCTCGCTGAAGCCGCCGACCCGCCCCAGCTTGATGTTTATGATGCGGCAGGACTCCATTTCGATCGCCGCCAGTGCATCGCGCCGATTGCGAATCGATTCATCGAGACAGATAGCGGTATCCAGGCGCTGCTGCAGCATGGCGTGGAAGTAGAAGTCGTCCGCCCACAACGGCTGCTCGATCATTAACAGGTCGAATTGATCGAAACTGACCAGGTGGTCAGCGTCCCTGAGGCGGTAAGCGGAGTTGGCATCGCAACTCAGACGAATCTCCGGCCATCGATGGCGAACTGCTTCGAACATCTCGACATCCCAGCCCGGCTTGCACTTCAGCTTGATTCGTTGGTAACCCTCGGAGATGGCTGTGCCCACTTTATCGATCAGCTTCTCAAGAGACGGCTGGATGCCGATGGAAACGCCGCAATCGATGGTCTCCCGGACGCCGCCCAACAGCTCATAGAGCGGTACCCGGCGCATCTGCGCCTCCAGATCCCACACTGCATTTTCCAGCGCGGCCTTGGCCATGCGGTTGCCCCGCACCCGGCGAAAGATCCCGGGACACTTGCCGCCGCTCTGCTCTTCGGCAGAGTTGAGCAAGGGCGCCAGCTCCTGCAAAATCGTAACCCAGGCTGTATCCGTTGACTCCTCGTTGAAGTAAGGGTGCTCCCCCGTCGTACATTCGCCCCAGCCGGAGAGGCCTTCGGCGCGGACTTCCACCAGCAGCACGCGGCGCTCCCTGGTTTCACCAAAGCTGGTGGCAAAGGGATGGACTAAAGACATGCTGAGTTCACGCAGGACAATCGAATCAATCTTCATGCAAACCTGCCCGATTCTGGTTGGAGTGGTGGCGAGGAGCCAGACGGCTCCCGAATTTCCTGTCGAGGCCCATTGGCATTATCGAATTCATGCTGTCCTGTTTTGTTCCGGCTCTTGCCATGGCCCGAGTTGAAAGACCCCGTTGCCCTCTGCATCGATCCTAAAGCCAATCACGGCAAGCTGGCGTGCGAACGCCTGTTGAAAATGCTCGCGATTCCTGGTTTGGATGTCAAGAACACGTTCCTGATCCAAAGGCGAGTGCCTCCAATGAGCTATTTGATGCGGTACGGTGATTTCCTGCTCCACAGCGCCTACAGCAGCCGGTTTGCCGCCCAGGGCGGAGCAAACCCGATCACTTTCCAGCCACCATTCCGCGTAGAGCCGATCAGTGGGAACCTGACCATGCAGCCGAGATGAGGATACACCATAAAAATTCACAGCGTAGCGCCGAACGATGGCGCCCAGCTTACCCACATTGAGGAAACTGTTTTTAATCTCCAGTGGATCAAACGTCCATTGCATGCGGGTAATCCCCTGCCCCAAGGCTTCCTCACGTTGGAAAAGCTTGAGCCGCCGCCCGATGCCCTGGTTGTGGTAATGAGGGCTGACCGCGAGCATGTAAGAGTACAGATAGGGACGGCCTTGGGAACTGCCGGGCAGGGCCATGGCAAATCCGACCAGGCGGTCGCCATCAAACGCGCCAATGACATGGCCGCCGATGTTCTGCGCGACGATAAAAACGCGCCGAGGAACCAAATCCCGTGCGGCCCACCCCCATACGTCCATCTGCATCTGCACGCAGGCATCAAGCTCTTCGAGACCGCGGCACGGCCGGATCAAAATAGGGCTGGGGTTCATCGTGAAGGTGACGCTGTGGGGCTCTCTGCAAGTTTGGCCTGGCGCCACAGCGATTCCAGTTGCGCCGCCGACAAAGCCTCGAGTGGCTCCGCAGAGGCGGCTTCCATGGCGGCAAAGCGGCGGCGGAATTTAGCGTTGGTGTGGCGAAGGGCAAACTCCGGTTCCACCTTCAGGTGGCGGGCGAGATTGACCAGGGTAAAAAGCATGTCGCCCACTTCGGAAACAACCTCTTCCGGGGCGGGAGAAGGAGAATCGATCGCCCGGCGGAGTTCAGCCGTTTCTTCTTCCAGCTTGGTGAAGATGCCTTCTACATCGGGCCAGTCGAAGCCGCTCTTGTGCGCCCTGGACCCCAATTTGCCGGCCTCAAGCAGTGCGGGAAGAGATCGCGGAATGCCATCGAGCGCGGAGGCTGTCGGCTGGGTCTTCTCCGCCCGCTTGATCGCTTCCCAGTTGCGCAGGACCTGCGACGAGTCGATGTTCTCCGTCTGCAGTGGAGAGGCGACCGCGTTACCGGCGGCCGCGGACGCTTCGTCTCCAAAAACGTGTGGGTGACGGCGGATCAGCTTGCGGTTAAGGGCGGTGATCACGTCCGTGATTGTAAAATAGCCCGGCTCGCTTGCCATTTGGGCATAGAAGAGGACTTGCAGCAGCAGGTCACCCAGCTCCTCGCACAAGTCGGTCCAATTCTGGCGCTCGATGGCGTCGAATACTTCATAGCTTTCTTCCAGGGTGTATTTCCGAATGGTATCGAAGGTCTGCTCGCGATCCCAAGCGCAGCCATCGGGACCGCGCAGCCGGGCCATGATGCTCACTGCTTCGGCAAAAAGCGCAGCCGAATCGGGGGCCGGGTCGCGCTCGGAATTCATATCAACAATCTAAACGATGCCGTTGAGGATTCCCATCTCGGTAGGAGCCCTCTACTTTCGCAAAGGGAAACAACGGTTCAGCGTTGCGGCGGGAAGAGTCCCGAAGGGACGGTTGAAAGTAGCCCAGGACGGTAGCGGCTACCAGGACTACCGTCCTGGGCTACTTTCAGACGTCCCTTCGACAAGCTCAGGGCAGGCTCTTCGGAACTCAGCGCGGCCCGGCTTCCGCAAACTTCGTGCAGCGGCTGATACTGTGGTCTTCAACTAATGACACCCTGCATCTTTTTCGGAGTCTTCGGCTTGCTGTTGGGAAGCTTCCTCAACGTATGCATCCTGCGACTGCCCCTGGGCGAATCGGTTGTGTGGCCGCGCTCCCACTGCCGCCAGTGCGACCACCCTATCGCCAGCTGGGACAACATCCCCGTCGTCAGCTGGATTCTCCTCGGAGCTGCGTGCAGAGCTTGCGGCGGTCGCATTTCCTGGCGCTATCCAATCATCGAATCAGCAACTTGCATCATTTTCATGATCTGCTGCCTGTATTTCGGGTTCGGTTGGATGGCCGGGTTTTGGGCGCTGCTGAGCTTCCTGCTGTTGGGCCTGGCAGTCATGGATGCCGAGACTATGCTCCTTCCCGACTGGTTCACCTTGCCCGGACTGGCCGCAGGTGTCGTTTTCTCCGCTCTGCGCCCTGGCCTGGAAAGCGGAGCCTGGACGTACGCTTCTGCCCTGCACGCTGCCGGGTTATCTCTACTGGCTGCGGCTATCGCTGCAGTGGCACTTTTGTTGATTGCCGGCGCTTACTGGTTGGCCAGGCGCCGCATGGGGATGGGGATGGGGGATGTGAAGCTCGTGGCCATGTTGGCCGCGTGGCTGGGCCTGCGCCAAATCGGCCTGGTCTTCTTTCTCGCCGTGATCGTAGGAGCGCTGTATGGGCTGGGGACAATCCTGTGGAATCGCCGCAAAAACCGCGATGATCAGCTCCCGCTGGGCCAGATGCCAATTCCCTTCGGCACCATCCTTAGCGTGGCCGGGCTGTACAGCATCTTTCTAGGCCAGCGGACGCTGGGCTGGTATCTGCAGTTTTTCCACTAGGTTCTCTCTGGTGATTCGGACTGGAGCCGGCGACGGGCTCACGAGTTCAATCACTGATCTCAGCTGGGTCACATGGTGGAGTCCATGCACTATGTGGAAGCGGCGCCACTGATCTACCCGCAGCGGTCCCAGCCAGGGGTGAGTGGAGACCCGTTCCATGCCGAACTTACGCCGACAACGATCCAGCACCGCGTCCATCGCACCCATTTCCTGGCGAAGCAGATGTTCCAGCTGCCGCCCGTTCATGGCGGCAAAGCTCCCGGGAGTTGGCATGGTCTCGTCCAGCGCAGGCACTCCCCGGGGGAGCGCTCCAAAACTGAGGATCATCAACTGAAGCGACCATTGCAGGCGGGTGCGTGTCCGATTGCGGGAAAGTCCCTTGTTTAGCCGGGCCTCCAGACCTTCGGTGGTGAACCGGTAGCTGAGAACCAGGTGCTCGATCACTTGCTGAGCACTCCATTTATAAGACAAGCCCTTGGGGTGTAGTTGTGTGGTCTCCGCGTCTAACTCGCGGATCTCGCTGGATATTTCGTTGACAGCCCTTTCCAGGACGACGTGCATAGGGGAGTTTCTCCCAAACCTCGCGAAAGTGTAGAACACGCCGGTAAGGAGAGGACACTCAAAAAGCGGTTTGCACCTCCGACGGTACTACAACCTTTGTTCGCTTATGGGGGATTACCCGGTGGGCGGCAACGTTTTGAGCGCCTTGAGCGCCTGTTTGGCTTTGGGTCCGTTGGGCACGATATCGAGGTAAAGCTGGTAATTGCGCGCTGCCTCAGTATTTTTCTTGAGCATGCGCTGAGCCTCGGCCAGGCCAAAAATGGCTTCGACATTGGCAGGATCGGAGGCCGTAGCGTCCTTATAACGAAGAAGCGCGCCCTGGTAATTGCCCGTCTTCAGGTAGAAGCTAGCCACATCGGCATCCTTCTTGGCCCGCACTGGGTCCGCCACGGTGGGCGGGCTGCCCGGCTCGTCCTCTTCGGCGCCGCTGGATTGGCTCGAACTGGAACTCACGCCTGGAGGAATATCTCTTTTCGCGTCCGGCTCCGAGTCATGGCCGGCCGCCTTAGCCGCATCGCGAGATACTGCCTCCGGAAAAGGGTTGTCATCCTTGACTGCTGGTTTGGCGTTACCCGCCTGCGCCGGATCGGAATCAGAAGCTCCGGCTGCCTGTTTGGCGGCCGCCTTCGAAACCGCTTCCGGGAAAGCGTTGTCGTCCTTAGGTGCCGGCTTGGCGTCGCCAGCCTGTGCCGGATCGGAATCAGAGGTTCCGGCTGCCTGTTTGGCGGCCGCTTTCGAAACTGCATCCGGGAAGGCGTTGTCGTCCTGGGAGTCTGTCTTATCAGCAGCTGGCGGTTTGGCTGCCGGCTTCTTTTGCGGCTGGGGCGCATCGGGAACCGGCTGGCTCTGCTCTTGAGCCGGGGCAGACGTGTTCGCTCCGAACAAAAGCAGAGCAGCGATCGACGCGACGATAAAAGACTGGTTACGCATCGTTCCTTCCTTAAGTTTAGACCTATCGCCGGGACCTTTCAAACAGCAGGTCCCTCCACTTCGCTACCCCGGATTTCCTGTGGAACTCGGTGGCGTTGGCTCGCTTCATGCACCCTTCTTTACGGAAGGGCGCACGCGTGGTCTTGTTTAGTGATGCGTGGCAGGAAATCCGGGTACGCTCCGGTCGGGATGACACATCTGTTTGGATGTTGGGGTTTGTAATGGGGGATTGGGGAGGGCCGAGGGGCGCACCGCCCTACACCCTTCCTCTTCCATGTTAAAAATTTGATCATGGGTTTGATGATTCGCTCGTCTTCGATACACGCCGCCGGCTGCTACACCACCTCGTCCATCCCCAAGGGCGTCAAGGTGGTGGAATACACCGGGCCCCGGATCAGCAAGAAGCAGGCCGACGCCCACTTTCAGAACTCCAAAATTACCTACCTCTTCGGCATCGGCGATGGCACCACCGTGATCAACGGACACGGCATGGCCATGTACATCAACCACTCCTGCGACCCCAATTGCGAGACCGAGGAGTTGCGCGGCCGAGTGTGGGTGATGTCCCTGCGCGAAATCGCACCCGGCGAAGAGCTCACCTACGATTACAACCTGTACGACGGCGACGAAGATGAGGCCCGCTGTCATTGCGGAGCCAGCAACTGCCGCAAGACCATGTACTCGGAGGAGGAGATCGCGCGGCGCAAGAGAGCCGCGAAACGGCAAGCCCTTAAAGCAGCGAACAAGCATGTTCCAGCGCGCCGCAAATAGCGGCGCCACTCGGGCTACAATTAATCAGAGCCCGTGCAGACGGCACGCCGGCACTCTGATTTCCTGCCTATGGCTTACCAGGTTCTAGCCCGCAAATACCGTCCTCAACGCTTCTCCGACGTCGCCGGCCAGGAGCACGTGACCCGTACCCTCGGCCACGCTCTCGAGCAGCAGCGGGTGGCCCACGGGTACATCTTCAGCGGGCATCGCGGCATCGGCAAGACCACCATCGCCAGGATCCTGGCCATGGCTCTGAATTGCCGCAACCCGATCGGCAGCGCGGAGCGGCCCTCGCCCGAACCCTGCGGGGTTTGCGATTCCTGCAAAGAGATCCGCGCCGGCAACTCCCTCGACGTGGTTGAAATCGACGCCGCCACCAACCGCGGGATCGACGAGATTCGCGAACTACGCGACGCCGCCCGCTATGCCCCGGCGCGCGATCGCTACAAAATCTATCTTCTCGATGAAGCTCACCAGATCACCGACGCGGCGTTCAATGCGCTGCTGAAGACCCTGGAGGAGCCACCCGAGCACGTCGTCTTCATGATGGCGACCACGCAGCCGGAAGATATTCCGCAGACCATACGCTCGCGCTGCCAGCACTTCAGCTTTCACGCGGTCAAGTTCGACGACATCGTGACCGAGCTAACCCAGATCGCCGCGCAGGAAGGTATCCTCGCTGACCCGCAAGCGCTCGCCCTGTTGGCCGAGGCGGGAGACGGCTCCATGCGCGATGCGCTCTCCATCATGGACCAAGCCATTGCCAGCGCGCCCATGGTAGACGGCAAGGCCAGGCTCGACGGAAACGAAATCCGCGAGCTGATGGGAACCGTACCGGACGCCGTCTTCGAACGCATCCTGGAAGCCATCGGCGAAGGTCAAAGCGCGGCTGTGATGGAGGAGCTCAACCGGCTCCTGAATGCCGGCAACAGCCCCTCGCAAATGGCACGGCAATTGGTGCGCTATCTACGCAACTGCCTCATGGCCAAGCTGGGTGGAGAACAGACCGAATTGCTGCAGATCTCGGGTGATGAGCGGGCTCGCGCACTGCGCACCGCCGCCCTTTTCAGCGAAGAAGATCTGACCCGTTTCCTGCAGGTAATCCTGCGCACTTTCGATGAGCTGAACTATCGCCAGGAGCCACGCCTGCACCTGGAACTGGGCCTGATGAAGTTGGTTCATCTGCAGCGCCTCTTGCCGTTGGAGCAAATTCTGAGTGGCTTGCCCGGGGCTGGAGCGACCCGTGGCAACGTCACCCGGCCCGCATCGGCGTTGCCGATCCAGCCACCGCGTCCTGCTCCGGCTCCAATTTCGCTTGAGCCGCCCAAGCCAAAGCTGATCGCCCCTTCCCCATTCGAGCTGGACAGCGAGCGCAAGCAGGAAGTCGAAGAAGCGGTGGAGGTGGTGCGAACCCCTGATCCCGTGGTGCAGCCGGAGCCAGTTCCGGTAGCGATCGCGCCTGAGCCACCGCCAGCCAAGGCCGAGGAAACAAACGCAACCACCAAAGATCTGGATCCACTGCGGGAAGCCGTCACCGCTGCGCTCGACGAGCAGGGTCACAACACGGCGGCCTCGCTGCTGGGAGCCGGCCGTTGGAAATTCGACGAGGACGGCGCGATCCGGGTCGAAGTAGGGGTCAAGAAGACGATGCTCGGCCTGACCATGAATGCCGAGGCGTGGAAGATTGTGCGCGAGGTACTACGGACTACGGGCGCAACCCAGAAGATGACCGTGGTGCCGGGCGAATCGAGTGAGCCGGCCGGCGGGAGCCCGCGCGTATTCTCACGCGATAGCATCGAAGCAGTAGCTCTGGGCAATCCGCTGGTGCGGCAGGCTCAGGAGATGTTCCATGCCGAAGTGCGCAGCGTGCTTGATTTGCGGGAAAAGAGCAAAGGTTGAATTTCATTAGGTGGAGTGGGCGGTGAATCCTTTAAAGATGCAGGAAATGTTGGAGCAGGCGCGCCACATGCAGGACCAGATGCAGGAAAAGCTGAGCCAGACGGTGGTGGAAGCCTCTGCCGGCGGAGGCGCCGTAACCGTGAAGATGAACGGTCAGAAGCAGGTTTTGCAGTTGAAGATAGATGCGGCCGCGGTGATGAGCCTCAGCTCCAGCCCGGCCGATGTCGAAATGCTCGAAGACCTGGTAACGGCGGCGTTCAACGAAGCGGGCCGCCGCGCCGACGAAGCGATGAAGTCCAATCTGACCGGGATGTTGGGCGGCTTGAATCTCCCTCCTGGCCTGTTGTAGCCGGAGCCTGGCTTGTCTCAATTTGCGGAACCGATGGCGCGGCTGATCGAGGAGCTGCGCAAATTGCCGGGGATCGGCAACAAGAGTGCGCAGCGGCTCGCCTTCCATATCCTGCGCGCGAGTACAGACGATGCAGTCGCACTGGCCGACGCGGTGCGCGAGTTGAAGGCCAGGCTGCTGCTCTGCTCGACCTGCAACAACATCACCGATGTGGATCCGTGCGTTTATTGCGCCAGCCCCACCCGCAGCCAGCGGGTCGTGTGCGTGGTGGAGGAGCCGGGGAACATCGCGGTCATCGAAAAAACTCGCAGCTACAACGGCGTTTATCACGTACTCCACGGGACCCTGTCGCCGCTGCACGGGGTTGGCCCGGAACACCTGAGAACCGACAGCCTGGTAGCACGGGTGGCCCAGGGCGATGTGGAAGAAGTGATCCTGGCCACCAACCCAACGGTTGAAGGCGAGGCTACTGCCGTCTACCTGGCTGACCTGCTACGTTCCGCGGCCGTGCGCGTAACCCGCATCGCAACCGGTGTCCCCGCAGGGAGTGACATCGAGTATGCGGACGAGGTCACGATGACGCGCGCCATGGAAGGCCGCCGGGAACTCAAGTTCTAGAAGCCTTCGAATGGACAGACGGCTGCCCCACGTTCGCCCAAGCGTACGTGGGACGAAAAAGACGGGCGAAGCCCACCACTGCTCTTGTGCTCCGGGCTCTCATTGTGAAAAATGCGGCTCAACCATGCAGGGTAGAACAGTGGTAGGGCTCTGCCCTTTCGTTTTCGTCCCGCGTACGCTTGGGCGAACGTGGGGCAGCCGTCTGTTCCGGAAAAGCCTTGGCGCGGTCTTTCTTCTGCTGATCGTCTGTCGATTGACGATGGCAGACGAGTCGACAGCGCAAGCGGCCCTGTCATCCGCACTGCGAGCCAGTCCCGCCATAGGCTTGGTCGTCGATGTGAAAACTGGCCGCCAACTAGCCGCCGTAAAATCATCCGAAGTCACACAAACCGCACCGGGCTCCCTTCTCAAGCCTCTGTTTTTAGCTTCCGCCCTGGTGCACCAGGAAGTGCTACCGCAAACCACAGTCTTTTGCCGGCGTGACCTACACGTCATCGCGGAAGATCGCGACTGGAACCTGGCCTGCACGCACCCCCAGACGGACGTTGCCTTCTCCGCCCAGGAAGCGCTCGCCTATTCCTGCAACCGCTACTTTGCTACGCTGGCCGACCGCCTCTCGCCCGCGGACGCTGCGGCCACCCTGATCCATTACGGCCTGGCCCAGACACACCCTGCGCAAACCCGGGAGCAGAAAGAGCTGCTCGTGCTGGGCGTTGCAGGAGTCACCAGTTCCCCAGGACAAATCGCAACCGCCTATCGCAAGCTGGCCCTTGAACTCGACCAACCCGCGCTCGTAGCCGTGCGCGAGGGCCTCAGGGATTCGGTTCGCTACGGCATGGCGCACAACGCCGCCGTCCCAGGCATGGAGATCTCAGGCAAAACGGGAACCGTCATGACTGCCGGCTGGTTCGCCGGCTTCGCTTCCCTTAACCACGAAGAAATCGTGATCGTGATCTATTTGCCCCACGGCAACGGAGCCGATGCCGCCCGCCTGGCACAGCACTTCTTCCAGGCCTCCGCGCCACCCGCGCCCGCGAGTGCTCGCGCGCTCACCGTCGAGCTCTGGTCTGCGCAATCCGTGACCCAGCTCACCGCAACGTCGCTAGCTAACTTAAGGGCGCCGCTCCAGATCGAGTGGCAACAGGATGGCCTCCACACTTCGTCCGGAAAGACCTTGAAACATCTCGAGCTACGCGGAAGCTTTCGCCTGCAAACGACCCATGCGCCGGAGGTTGTGGCCGCAGGAGACTGGATCATTTCCTGGCAGCGAGAAGGCCTGCGCGTGTTGCTGACCCTGCCCAGCGAAACCTACGTTCTCGCCGCGCTCAACGGAGAAGCTGCTCCCGACGAGCCGATGGCCTCGCTCAGGGCAATGGCAATCAGCATCCGCACCTTTGCCCTGGTGAACGCGAACCGTCACCAGGCGGACGGCTTTGGTCTCTGCGACAGTACCCATTGTCAGGCGCTACGCCTGGTCAAGGCCCGGCCGGAAGTGGAGCGCGCAGTACGGGAAACAGCTGGGGAAACGCTATGGTCTGACGGTCAGCGGGCGCACATCTATTACACCCAACACTGCGGCGGCATGAGTGAGTCAGCCGCTGCCGTCTGGCCGGCCGAGCAAGCCACGTACCTGGCTGGCCATCGAGCGGATCCCTACTGCCTGCGCCGCTCCCCGGCCGAATGGCACGCGCAAATTTCGTTGGCCCGACTCGACGAGATTTTTCGCGGGCAGGGTTGGCATACTCCCTCCCCGATCGATGCCATCCGCGTGACCAGGCACAGCCCGGCCGGCCGAGCCGAATTGCTCGAAGTAACCGGCCGCGGCGCCCCGGCTCAGCTCTCGGCCAGCAGCCTTCGCTTCGCCGTAGACCGGGCGCTGGGTTGGAACCAACTGCGCAGCGACTGGTATACCGCCAGCGTGTCCGGTGCCTCGCTCGACATCAAGGGCAGAGGCTACGGGCACGGTGTGGGTTTATGCCAGGCAGGCGCCTACGAAATGGCAGCGGAAGGCCACAGCGATGCGGAGATTCTCAACTTCTACTTCCCGGGTGCCGTTGCCGGGATCACCCCGGCAGACCATGGATGGCACAAAGTCACCGGTGCAGGATGGACCTTGCTGACCACCGACCCGGGCAGCGGATTGCTGGCAGAAGGCAATGCCGCCTGGGCAAAGGCGCAATCGCTCCTGGCGAGACCGGCAGCTTCCCTGGCCCCTACGGTGCAGGATCTGCCCACCACCGAGTTATTCCGCCAAACGACGGGGGAGCCAGGCTGGATGCTCGCCTCGACTCGCGGAAGCAACGTATTCCTGCAGCCCGTTTCGGTGAGGAAAAACAACGGAGGAGACGACCAGGCACTGCTGCTGCATGAGTTTCTTCATGTGCTGGTAGAGCAGGAGGCGGGAGCGAACGCTCCGTTGTGGCTACGTGAAGGTTTAGTGGAGGTCTTAGCTAGTCCAGATAAGCAGCGATGGGAGGTCCCGGATCTGCCGGCAAGCGAAGTAGATGCGGCCCTGGCGCATCCCGCCGACGCAACCGTTTCGCGCCGGGCGCACCAGGCCGCGGCACGCATGGCCGCCTTGCTCTGTGCCCGTTACGGTATAGCAACGGTGCGGGAGTACTTACGCACCGGGGTTCCCTCCGAAGCCATCAAGAGCCTGGGATCCTGAGTCGCCCAACAACCGTTCTGCAGAAGCTCCCAGCGAAGGAGCTGGTTCTTTGCCAGCAGCTCGGCGACAATCGCCCGCAAGGAACCGATCTCTTGCGTTAGCTGCTGGAAATCCGAGGGGTTGAACTCCTGGACGTCGTTGAGTGGGTTGTGTGCGTTCCCTGTCATGGCCGGCCTCCCGAAAACTAAAGCACTTGCGTTTGTATCAACACAGTAGCTCCGGCCCGAAAAGCTCGAAAGCCCAAATGGTGCCGTGCGGAGGGGGCTCTTTCGTAGCACTGGAATACCACCGCAAACCACTGGTTTCCACCCTTCGCAAGGGGATAGCTGAGATAATCGGGAATTCTCCGAGGCTTCTACCGCGTACCTTGAATCAAAGCACCTAGCCATGAAGATCAACGCAAAACGCTTCCGTGTACCGCCCGGCAAAAATGTGAAACTCGCGCAATGGCCCACCCTGCTTAAGCCATTTGCCAAAACCAAAGAAGAATACGCGGACCAGCTGACAAAGCACCGGAAGCGGTTGGGCGAACTGCAGCAGCTTCACTACTCCACCGAGCGGTACGCATTGCTGCTGATCTTTCAGGGGATGGATTCAGCGGGCAAGGACGGGGCCATTGCCCACGTCATGTCCGGAGTCAACCCGGAGGGCTGCGACGTTTCCAGTTTCAAACAACCGAGTGCTGAGGAACTGAAGCATGATTTTCTCTGGCGCGCCACCTGCCGGCTTCCTGAACGCGGCAAAATAGGGATCTTCAATCGCTCCTACTACGAGGAAGTGCTGGTGGTCCGCGTGCATCCGGAACTGCTCATCAACGAGGGCCTGGCGAACGAAATGAAGGACCTGAAAACCCTCTGGGAGGAGCGCTACCAGTCCATTGTCGATCTGGAGAAGCACCTTCACCGAAACCGAACTCGAATCGTCAAAATATTTCTTCATCTTTCCAAGGAAGAACAGAAAAAGCGGTTCCTCGCCCGCATTGATGATGTCGCCAAAAACTGGAAGTTCTCTCTCGCCGACATGAAAGAGAGGCAGTACTGGGATGATTACAAAAAGGCCTTTGAAAACTGCCTGCAGGCGACCAGCACACGCCAGGCACCCTGGTATGTGGTGCCTGCGGACGACAAAGAGAATGCACGTTTGATCATTGCCCAAATCGTGGTTGACGCGTTTGAGGATCTCAAGCTGACGCATCCCAAAACCACAGCCAAACGACGTGCCGAATTGTTGGCGATCCGCAAACAGCTGGTGAAGTAGCCCTCGGATGGAGCCAGAATTAGAGTTTGGCCCGGGCGAGTGCGAGGTCCATCAGCGTCTGGTGGGTTCCGTTCGCTTCCGGGCCAATGGCTCCCGGTGCCGGGCGAAGTTGCTTGTATTCCCCCTCCGGCTCAAGCACCCAGGCCTGCCGTTGATCGCGCAGCGAGAGATCCAGAATCTCCCACAGCCGCTGCTTCGGACCTGCGGCCAGCACCGGTGTCACCACTTCGATGCGCTTAGAGAGATTGCGGAACATCCAGTCCGCTGATCCGATGTAATACTCACCCTCCGTTGGATCCTGCCCCCCATTGGCAAAATAGAAAATTCGCGAGTGTTCCAGGAAGCGGCCAATGATGGACCGGATGCGAATGTTCTCGGTGTGTCCAGGCACACCCGGGCGCAGGCAACAGAATCCGCGGATGATCATATCGATCGGCACGCCTGCATTCGATGCCTCGCACAAGGCTTCGATCATGTCTGGATCTTCCAGCTGATTCATTTTCGCAATGATGCTCGCCGGCTTCCCTGCTCGTTTATTTTGTATCTCGCGATGGATCAGATCGAGAAGCCGCGGCCGCATGGTCATCGGAGCGACCAGGATCGAACCAAAGTTCGGCTGATCTGCATGCCCGGTAAGGTAGTGGAACAGATTCACCACATCGTCCGTGATCCGATGGTCGCAGGTGAACAGCCCGACGTCGGCATAGAGGCGCGCAGTCTTGACATGATAGTTCCCGGTGCCGATATGCACGTAGCAGCGTAAGCCGCGTGCTTCCTTGCGTACTACGAGCGCCGTCTTGCCGTGGGTTTTCAATCCGCTCACGCCGAAGGTGACGTGCGCGCCGACCCGTTCCAGCTCAGCCGCCCAGTGCAGATTACGTTCCTCGTCGAACCGCGCCTTGATTTCCATGACGCAAGCCACTTGCTTGCCCCGTTCCGCCGCCCGGATCAGCGATTTGACGAAAGGAGTGTCATCGCCAATGCGGTAAGCAGTCATCTTGATGGAGACAGTCTGCGGATCGTCGGCAGCCGCACTGATGAAGTGCTCAACGCTGGCGTCGAAGCTTTCATAAGGGTGGTGGACCAGCAGGTCGGCGCACTGCATGGCGGCAAAGATGCCGCCCGGTCCCTCCGGCAGCGAGGCTGGCCACAGCGGCGTCCATTCGTGGTCGCGCAAGGTGGGCAGAGGCAGACCGAGAAGTTCAAAGAGCGTGGTGTAATCCAACTCCCCCTGCATCTCGTAAATATCGACCGGGGTGAGTTCGAAGCGTGCGCGCAGCATTTCTGTAATCGCCGGGTCGGCGCCTAAACAAAATTCCAGGCGCACCACCGGCTCATAGCGGCGCTGGCGAATCTGCTCCTTCACGATCGTGCGAAAGTCGGCCGCCGAATCGTCATCGACTTCTACCTCGGCATCTCGGGTGAGCCGCATGATCGTGACGTTGGTGATTTCCATGCCGGTGTAGAGGCTGTGTAGATTGCCGCGGATGACCTCGTACAGAGGAACCAGCAGCTTTTGCCCGGGCTTGAGATCCGCCTCCAGCGAAATCCACTGTTTGAGCGCTCCCGGCACCTTCACCCGGGCGAACATCGATTCGTCCCGGCCTACATCGCGCAGCCGGAAGACGAGCGAGGTCGACAGGTTGGATAGAAAAGGAAAGGGATGGACAGGGTCAATCACTAACGGCGTGAGCGCGGGCGAAACATCGGATTGGAAATACTTTCTGCCCTCTTCCTGCTGCCGCGGAGTGAGTTCGTTCCACGAGCGCAGAAACACTCCATGTTCGGCAAGGCCGGGAATAATGACCTGCCGATAGCACTCCGCCTGACGCCGAAGCGAGGTCAGTATCTTATCCCGGACCTGCTGCAGCAGGGCGCGCTGAGCATCGGTGGTCCCATGGCGGAGGACAGCCATGCGCTTCATGAAGAACTCATCCAGGTTGGAAGTAAAAATGGCGAGGAATTTTGCCCTTTCCAGCAGCGGGGTGCGCTCGTCGAGCGCCTCGGCGAGCACTCGCTCATTAAAATCGAGCCAGCTCAAGTCGCGATCGAGCCAGACCGACTGCAGTTCTGTGGGTAGTGAGGCGTTCAGAGCACCATGGTCGCCGACGGATGCCAAAACAGTAGTAGCCATAGAGATCTCCCCCGATCCGTTCAGATTCTACGGCTCCCTTACCCGGAGAAGTATGAACGCCACGTTGCATATAGGCTCTGACCATCGATCAGGGGTGAAAGAAACAGCAGGTCCCTCCACTACGCTACGCTCCGGTCGGGATGACACATCTGTTTGAGTACCGGCATCCCAATCCTGATCAGAAGTTTAGGTAAGACATCCCAATCCCAAACAGAATTGTCATCCCGACCGGAGCTCCCCCGATTTTCCTGCCATACAGGAAATTCGGGGGAGCGTAGTGGAGGGACCTGCTGTTTCTTTCACCCCTCAACCAGTGACCAGCTGGAAACAACACCGCCCCAGTAAGATGGTGGCGATGGGAATCCGCAAAATCGTCCATATCGACATGGACGCGTTTTACGCATCCGTCGAGCAACGGGATGATCCGCACCTGCGCGGCAAACCAGTAGTAGTCGCGTGGCGGGGTAACCGCTCGGTCGTCTGCGCCGCCTCCTATGAGGCGCGGCGTTTCGGTGTGCGTTCGGCCATGCCGGCCGTCCACGCCGAGCGCTTATGCCCCGAGGCGATCTTTATTCCTCCGGATTTCACCCGGTATCGAGCTGTCTCGCAAAGTACGCGGGAGATATTCAAGCGCCACACCGATTTGATCGAACCGTTGTCGCTGGACGAGGCCTACCTCGACGTAACCGAAAACAAAACCGGGTTGCCCACCGCCACCCGGGTAGCTCGAGCCATCCGTGAGCAGATCCGTGAAGAACTGCATCTGACTGCGTCTGCCGGCGTTGCCCCCAACAAATTCCTGGCCAAGATTGCTTCCGACTGGCGCAAGCCCGATGGACTCTTTGTGATCCAACCCGAGGATCTGGATGCATTTCTACCGCCGCTGCCGATTGGGCGCATTCCGGGGGTAGGCAAGGTGACAGAAAAGCGGCTGGAACAACTGGGCATCAAGACCGTAGGTGACGTGCGCAACCTGGAGCTGCACATTCTGGAACACCACTTCGGGCGCTATGGTCTGAGACTCTACGAACTCGGGCAAGGAATCGATCACAGTGCAGTCGTTCCCGACCGGCCGACAAAGTCTATCTCAGCCGAAGATACCTTTGAAACCGACGTGCCCTTAGCCGAGACCGAATCGATCATCCTGCGTCTCGCGGAAAAAGTCTGGGCTGCTTCGCGCAAGGAAACGCGCATCCCGCGCACGGTGGTACTCAAGCTCAAGACCAGTCAGTTCAATATCCTCACTCGCAGCCATACACCCCTCGCTCCGCCCGCTTCCTGTGAAGAATTGGTGGCCATCGCACTCACCTTGCGCGAGCGAGTGAACCTGGACCCACAGCAACGTTTCCGCCTGGTCGGAGTAGGGTTGAGTAACTTTCGTGAAACCGGAGAAACGCCTGCGCAGGCTGCGTTGTTCGAATAGAAGCGTGCCTCTGCTGCATTCGCAGCAAGATTCGCAAGAAAGCAGCAGTTCCGCGAAAGATGCCTCACGGTCCGCTCAGCTAATCTGGCTTGGCTGAGGATGCTCGCAGCCCAGCTCACGGGGAAAGTTCTTCCTATCTATCCTTTCTCACCTCAACGAACTCATCAACCGTAGCTGCAGTCCAGGAGAGTGTTATGTCCTCAGTAAAGAATATTGTTCTTGTTCACGGCGCGTGGGCCGATGGATCCTGCTGGTCCAAGATAATTCCATTCTTGCAGGCTGCAGGATTGAACGCCGCGGCTGTCCAGAACCCTCTCACCTCGATTGCAGAAGACGTAGCGGCCACCAATCGGATCATCAACGCGCAGGACGGTCCTGTGCTGTTGGTTGGTCATTCCTACGGTGGCGCAGTCATCACCGAAGCCGGCAATCATCCCAAGGTCGCAGGGTTGGTCTATGTAGCTGCCTTCGCGCCGGAAGAGGGTGAGACGCTTGCCGGCCTGGCGCAGAATTTTCCTATGCCGCCGCTCTTCAGCGAGCTCCGCCCGATTGAGGACGGTTTCCTCCTGCTGACAGCGAAAGGTGTCACCGATAATTTCGCGCAGGATCTGTCAGCCGAAGAGAAGCAGACCATGATCGCAACCCAGGCAGCGACCCAGGGAGCCCTGCTTTCGACCCCCATCACGAAGGCGGCGTGGCACACCAAGCCGAGTTGGTTTGTGATCGCGGCAAACGATCGGGCCATCGCACCTGAGCAGGAGATAAGCACGGCAAAAAGGATGGGCGCGAAGACCCTAACCGTTTCCTCCAGCCATGTAGCGATGCTCGCGCAGCCAAAGCAGGTCGCGCAGTTCGTGATTGAAGCGGCTGCGTCCTTGAGCGCAACGCCGGTTGCAACCAGACCGCAGGAAGTGGCTGTCGTTTAACGCAGTTCCCCTGTCTCGAGAAGGGAAAGAGCAGGTCCCTCCACTACGGAGGGACCTGCTCTTCAGCGGACCTCTCCTGGAAATGTTTTTTCGACAGACCGAATTCCCTATTGAGGTTCTGCGTAAACGCTTTTAACGAAGCCCGAGGCATTCGTATTGGGCCAGTCAGGATGTTGCGTTTTCAACTCCGAGCTGATCGTTTTTCCTGCATCCTCAGCCGAAACGCCCTGCTGCTTGAGCGCCAGGGCCCGTGTGCGTATACCCGAGATCAGCTCCCGTTCCGCCGCCACCATCGAACCGTCGCCGGGAGCGCTGTGATCGGGCAATACATGTGCGGCATTGAGACCCTCGATTTTATCCAGCACGGCGAGCCAGGTCGCCGGTGTGCCGCCGTCGCCAAAAATATTCGGCATGGTCTTGTTCTGCACCACATCCCCTGAGACCAGGGTGCGGTCCGGCTCGACAAAGGTGAGTTCATCGCCCTTGGTGTGGGCCCCGCCGTACCAGAGCAGGCGCGCAGTCACCCCGCCCAGGTCGACATCCGCTTCCTGGGTGAAGGTCACATCCGGCGCACGCAAGACTCCGCCCGCCAGCAGCGCTTTATTCTCCGCGGAGCGCGCGCTGAACATATCGATCATTTCCTGCCCGTGCTTCTCCATCTCCTGCTGCTGCACTTCGTCCCGGATGAGAATGGTGCCGGCGGGAAATCCCGGCTCCCCTGCTGCGTGCTCCGGATGAAAGTGCGTGGTCGTGAGGTACAGCCGGCTGTTGTTCGGTGCGAGTTTAGCCGCCACGCGTGCCACCGTAGCTCCATTTTTCGCGCCCATGCCTGTATCGACCACCAGAGTCGCGCGGCTACCGACCACAATGGCGATATTGGGGAAGCCCATGATCGCCCAGACATGTTCGGAAATCTTTGTCGTCTCCTCGCCCAGTATCGAGTGGCTCATCTGGGCCAATCCATGAGCGGTGAGGAGCGCGGCAAGGGCGAGAAGCTGCGTGAGAGATTTCATGCCGTCCAATATATCCCGCGCCGCCAAGCTACAATCACTCGAATGGAAAAAACGCTGATATTTTGCGCCAGTCTCCTGGGGTTGTTTGCTGCTTTCACACCCAAGCTCTACGCCGCCGACTGCGAAGCGATGAAGCAGCTCAAGCTTCCGGATACGACCATTACTTCGGCCGAACGATTAGCTTCCGGCAACCTGAATGCGCCTGGGATCGATGAGCCCTTGCAGGAATTGCCTGTTTTTTGCCGCGTGACCGGAGTGCTGCACCCCACATCGGATTCGGATATCCGTTTCGAAGTCTGGTTGCCGGAAAAGAACTGGAACCAGCGCTTCCTGGGAGTAGGCAACGGTGGCTTCGCCGGCTCCATCGGATACCGGAACCTGGCCGGCAACCTGCGCCGAGGCTTCGCGACCGCGGGCTCCGATGCAGGCCATCAAGGACAGGCCGAAGACGCCAGCTGGTCCCTTGGCCATCCCGAGAAGACGAAGGACTTCGGTTGGCGGGCGGTCCACCTGACGGCAGAGCGTGCCAAGGATCTGATCCGGGCCTACTACGGCAAAACACCAGACAAGGCATATTTCGATTCCTGTTCGGATGGTGGGCGTGAGGCGCTGATGGAAGCGCAGCGTTTTCCCCAGGACTACGACGGAATCCTTGCCGGCGCACCGGCCAATGCCTGGACCCGCATGCTCTCTTCCGGCATCAGCGTTACTCGCACCTCCCTGGGCATCCCTGGGGGCTACATCCCGAGCAGCAAACTCCCCGCCATCGAACGCGCCGCGCTCGCCGCCTGTGACGCATCAGATGGGGTCACCGACGGGTTCCTCAGCAACCCGGCAAAGTGCCGGTTTGATCCGGCCGTGCTCTTGTGTAAGGGAGCGGACTCACCCGACTGCCTTACTCAGCCCCAGGTGCAATCGCTCAAAAGATACTACGCCGGCGGTGTAGACGATCACGGCAAATCGCTGTTCCCGGGATATGTGATGGGCGATGAAGAAGGCTGGAAAGACTGGGTCGTGGGAAAAGGTCCCGGATCAGGTTCCGGCATGCAATACGCAAAAGGCTACTTCCGCTACATGGTAACCGGTGACCCTAAGTGGGATATCTTAACGGCGGACGTGGACGCGTCGCTGCAGGCAGCGATCAAGCAGACCGCGGCCGAGGTCGACGCAACCAATACGAATCTGACCCCGTTTCGCGCTCGCGGCAGCAAGTTGATTATCTATCACGGCTGGGATGATCCCGCGATCTCGCCCTGGAACAGCATTGCCTACTACCAGAACGTACAAAAAACGATGGGCGATGCGCAGGCCAGTGGGTTTCTGCGCCTATACATGGTCCCGGGTATGGAACACTGTACCGGTGGACCCGGTCCATCCTCATTTGGGCAACTCGGACTCCCCACCACCGACGGGCCAAAGTACGGAGTGTTCGATGCCCTGGTCGATTGGGTAGAAAAAGGAGTGCCGGCAGATAAGGTGATCGCAACAAAATATTCGTCCGACAATAAGGCCACCATGACCCGGCCGTTGTGCCCCTACCCTGAGCTGGCGAAATATAAGGGCACCGGCGATACCAATGATGCGGCTAACTTTGCCTGCAGCAAACCATGAAGATTGCCTTCGTCCTAGTATTCTGCACCGCATCCGTCCTTCGCGCACAAGCACCTGCCGCACCGCCGTGGGCACAGCCTGGTTCTGCAGGCCACGTGCAAGTAGCGCCGCCTCCTGACTTTCACCGTCCCAGCAAGAACTTCAATACCCCCATTGGTATCTTCGAGGGCCAGTCCGACATTGGAAGCGCATTGGTGCCGGGCAGCGCCAGTTATGACACCGCCACCCGGCAGTACACCATCAACTCCGCCGGGTATAACGTGTGGTACACGCGCGACGAGTTCCGCTACTTATGGAAGAAGATGTCCGGCGACGTATCGCTTGCCGCCGATATCGCCTTTCCCGATCCGAAAGGCTACGGCGATCGGAAAGCCGTCCTCATCATTCGTCAGAATCTCGATGACGATTCGAAAGAGGCCATCGTCGCTCTGCATGGCGCAGGCATGATCCAGTTAGCACAGCGTGCGGAGAAGAATGTCCGCGTCAAAGATATGGAGTTTCGTGTAGGCGGTCGCGGCCGACCCGGCGGCGCCACTCCTGACAGCCTGGTAAGTGTATTCGCCAAGCGCGTTGGCATCGAGAAACAAGGAGACTCCTTCGCCCTCTTCGTGAGCCTGGAAGGTGAACCGATGCATCAATTCGGGCCGCCCATCACCTTGCACCTCGACGCACCTTTCTACGTAGGCATTGGCTTTTGCTCGCACCTTCCGGAGACGTCCGATACTGCGATACTCTCCAATGTGGTTCTGGAAAACGCCGCCGCCAAAGTCCACTAATACAGTGGCGTGCTGGGCTCTGACGAAAAACATTTCCAAGAGTGGTCCGCGGAACTGCAGATCCCTCCACTTCGCTAGCTTCGGTCGGGATGACAAAGGGGAGGGTGGCGCTTCCATTGAGATTCGATACTGCGGATGATGAACAGCAGGTCCCTCCACTTCGGTCGGGATGACACCTCTGTTTGGGTGTTGGAGTTTGTTAAGGAAAATTCGGGAGGGCCCTGGGGCGCATGGCAGGTCCCTCCACTGCGCTACGCTCGGTCGGGATGACACCCCTGTTTGGGTGTTGGAGTTTGTTAAGGGGAATTCGGGAGGGCCCTGGGGCGCACGGCAGGTCCCTCCACTGCGCTACGCTCGATCGGGATGACACCTCTGTTTGGGTGTTGGAGTTTGTTATGGGGAATTCGGGAGGGCCCTGGCGCGCACAGCAGGTCCCTCCACTGCGCTACGCTCGGTCGGGATGACACCTCTGTTTTGATGCCGCAAAATAAGGCCAGAGGGCGGCGCCCCAACGATTGCTTTTAGGAGAGTGCATGAAGAAATCGGCCCTTTGGGCGGGAGTCGTTGGTATAGGTTCGCTGGTCACCCAGGCTCCGGCGCAGACCGCAACCCCAATCAAACACCTCGTCGTGATCTTTGACGAAAACATCTCCTTCGACCACTACTTCGCGACCTATCCCAATGCGCTCAACCCGCCTCATGAGTCCGTGTTCAAGGCGCGCCCGGGAACCCCCAGCGTGAACGGCCTGACGTCGGCGCTGCGCGAGCGCAATCCAAATCTGCTGAACACAAAGGTAAATCAGGAGTACGCGGTAAACCCCTTCCGCCTCGGCCCGGCGCAAGCGGCCACCGCGGATCAGAGTCACGACTACACCGACGAACAGCATGCATTCAATGCCGGCCTGATGGATTCCTTTCCCCGATACACCGGACTTCCCGCGCTTCCCACGCAGAAGATATCGCCCGCAAGCACGGTCGGCGCCCCACCCGAATATGTGCACCAGACCAAGGGATTAGTCATGGGTTACTTCGACGGGAACACGGTAACGGCGCTATGGAACTACGCCCAACGCTATGCACTGAACGATAACTCGTACGGATCGACCTTTGGCCAGTCCACCCAGGGGGCCATCGAGCTGATCTCCGGACAAACCAACGGCGTAACCGACCAGATTAATGCGGCAAGCTTCCTGGCGGATGGTGGAAACGGCACCTTTACCGAGGTGGATGATGCGGACCCTATCGGAGACAAATGCTCCAACCCTTCATGGGGTCAATTGCGCTACACCGGAAATAACATCGGACAAATGCTAAGCAAGCGCGGAGTGAGCTGGGGATGGTTCGAAGCGGGCTTCGACTTGACCAAAACCAACCCCAATGGAACCACCGGCTGCCTGCGCAGTACCTACTCGAAAATCACGCAGATCTCTCCCGTGGATTACATCCCGCACCACGAGCCGTTCCAGTACTACACGCCTACCGCAAACCTGCTCCACACGCGCCCCTCCTCGGTGCGGATGATCGGCAAAGAAGGAGACGGCGCAAATCATCAGTACGACACCGATGACTTTTTCGCCGCGGTGAAGGCAGGCAATTTCCCCGCGGTTACTTTTCTCAAGGCGCCAGCCTACCAGGATGCACACGCCGGCTATTCCGATCCGCTCGATGAGCAGACCTGGCTGGTCACGGTCATCAACTTCCTGGAGCGTCAACCGGATTGGAAGAACACCGCGGTGATTGTGGCGTATGACGATTCCGACGGCTGGTATGACCACCAGATAGGGCCCATCGTCAACCAGTCGACCAGCAAAGTGGATGGGTTAACCGGACCCGGCGAATGCGGTGATGGTTCGACCGCCCTCCCCGGCCCTGCGGTGGACCACGCACAAGGCCGGTGCGGCTATGGCCCACGCCTGCCTCTCCTGGTGATCTCGCCCTTCGCCCGGCGCAACTACGTTGACCACAGTCTGACCGATCAGACGTCGGTGCTGCGCTTCGTCGAAGATAATTGGTTACATGGAGAGCGCGTGGGTGGCGGGTCCTTCGATGCCATCGCCGGCTCCATCAATAACATGTTCGACTTTGCCCACCCCGATGCGAGGCCTTACATACTGGATAAGTCGACCGGCGAGGTTCTCAGGAAGTAGGGGGAAGATTCGAGCTCCACATATCCGCGATACATTTCCAGCTGCCGTCTGCTTGCTTCTTCCATATCTCGAGTGTCTTCCCGTGGTCTGTCATGGGCTTGCCTTTGGCATCGGGAGCCGTGAGCAGATAGGCGCCCTGGGTATAGGCGAGATCGCCTGATCGAGACACTTCCACCTTTTCCGGGGACCAGCTGAGTGAAAGGCCAGGCATCGATAACAGAGCACCAATCTCCTTGCGAATGCCGTCTTTGCCGGCAGTCTTGGCTTCGTTTGGCGGCAGAACGACCGCATCATCGGAATAGTACGCCACCCAGTCGTCCACTTTTTTTGACTGCGCGGCCTTGCTCCAGTTGTCATCGGTCTGTCGTACCGCCGCCTCGTCGGCAGCCTGCGTAGACGCCGGCGGTTGGCTATTGCACCCGGAAATGAACAAAACGCCCGCAAGGCAGAGACACGTTGCGCCAATAGGAGTCGCCTTCATCACTGCTCCTTCGCTACGCTTGAATGAGAGTTCCGTGACTATAGCAGATGCATCAACACCCAGGACAAGAAACAGCAGGTCCCTGCCATGCCGGTTTTTCAGCCGTCCCTGCGGGACTGGCCGGTCTCTCGGATCTCTTCCCAGGACTACGTCCTGGGCTACTTTCAGACGTCCCTTCGGGACTAAATGCAGGGCTCTCAGCAGACTCTAAAATCCCTGCAGATGCATCAGGAATTTCGATGGATCGTATCCCATCAATTCATTGGACGGGCGACTTCCCTGCTGTCATGGTTAACCAATGAAGACGAAATTCGTGCTTCAGATTCTTCTGCTTTCGGCATTATGGGGAGTTTCCTTCCTCATGATACGGATTGCGGGCAACTCCTTTCCCCCGCTCTGGGTGGCGCTGTTGCGCTGCACGCTGGGCGCTGTCCTGCTCTGGACAGTGCTTCGTCTCAGCGGCAAACAGCTACCTCCCCGCCGCCTGCTGCCCTGGCTGTTGACGGTCGCGCTGTTCAATAACGCCCTCCCCTTCACCTTCTTTGCCTGGGGTGAGCGCACCGTCCCCAGCAATGTCGCCGCTGTGCTCAACGCCACCACGCCGATCTGGACGCTTGTTCTAACCATGGCAATCCATCGCACACGGGCCGCTCTGCTCACCATCGCCGGGGTCTTCCTCGGCTTCGGTGGCGTCCTGGTGGTGGTTGCCGGCCACGCCGGAGATCCCGCCGCTGACCATGCCGGCGGCGGAGTCCTGCGCGGCACCATCGTGATTTCGTTGGCGGCGCTGGCCTATGCCGTCGCCACCGTGATTGCCAAGGCCAAGCTTCAGGGGCTCGATCCCATCGGTCTCGCGACCACTCAGCTATCGCTCGCCGGCCTCATGATCCTGCCCCTGGCCGTTACCGGGACCCATCCATCCGGCCTTCGCCTGGCTCCCATAGTTGCCATCACCGTGCTTGGCTTTGCCGGCAGCGGTTTCGCATATCTGCTCTACTATCACCTGCTCTCCCAGGTCTCTGCCACCCATGTGGCGGCTGTTGCTTATCTGCTTCCCCTCTGGGGGCTGTTCTGGGGGCTATTCGCCCACGAGTCGATCGGCTTGCTCACCTGCATCGGGGTGGCCATCACCATTGCCGGCCTCATCTTATTAAATTGGAAGCAAAGGCCAAAAAAAGAACGAACCTCCATTAGTTTCGCTATGAGGCGCCTATGACAGAAACGAAGACCTATCCCTACGAGACTCGGCTGAACGTCCTCTACAAACCACTGGAAATCGTCGACGCCAAGTCACTTGCCGACGCCTGCAAATTCAAGTGGTATAACCAGACGCTCTGTCAGGTGAATGATTCGATTGTTCGCCTGGGCGTTGTGGAGGGTGAGTATCACTGGCACAAGCACGATGCAGACGACGAGTTCTTCTACGTTGTCGAGGGTCAACTGCTCATCGATCTTGAAGACCGCACCGTCGAACTCGACCCCGGGCAGGGTTTCGTCGTTCCCCAGCGAGTGGTCCATCGCACCCGTGCACCGCATCGCACCGTGGTGCTCATGTTCGAGAACAAGGGCGTCCTCCCCACCGGGGATCCGGAGCAGTAGAGAAATCAGCAGTTCTGGTATTTCCAGTTGCGCTGCTTGCCCTCGGCGATCCACTCGAGCGCGGTGGCGATCCGCTTGTCCCGCGTCTCCGTTCGTTTCGCATCTGCAATCCACTCTATATATTCCCGTTTGCAGCTGGGGCTGAAGGCGGAAAAAGCAGCCGCAGCTTTTTTGTTTCGTTTTAAGGCGGTTGCGAATTCCGAAGGTGTGTCGAGAGCCGGCTTTTGTGGCTTCACCACCCTGCGTCTGGCCGCGATCGGGCTGGTGTATTCGCCGCTGTCCACGAAACCGGCTGCCTGGCGGATCCACCCCAGCATCCGCTTGTCGGAGGGTAAGTCTGCCAGGCATGTAATGCGGCCCAGGGAGCCCATGCCATCCTGCCCGAGTACCCCCGCCTCTCGCAGCACGGCGCCCATCTCCTCACCCCAGAAGCCGAAGCTGCAGTGCTGTTTGAACGCCGACATGTTGCACAGAATCGCACCCCGGTACTCAAAAAAAGGCCGGCTCCACTTGATGGTTTCTTCGACCTCGGGGCAGGCCTTGTGCACCAGGTCCCGCAGGTGCTCCATAATCGGTTGGGCAAAAGGCTGCGCGTTTGCGAGATATGCGTCCACCCTGGGAAGTAGCTTCTCAGCGGCTATCATCATCAGCTCCTATTTTGCAGTCACGCCCACCGACGCAATATGTTTTTCCCAGGCAAGTTGGATTGTGCCCTTATCACCGCCCGTGCTGCGGATCGTGTACTTCAGCATTTCAATAAGGGCCGGTGGCGTTTTCATTTCCATCTTCACCCGGCCGAGGTCTTTCGAAGAATCGTACTCCGTGCCCCACTGCGTTGTCTGTTTGTTGATCACGAGTTCCCACGCATCGGGATCTTTCACGTTCACGTACAACGTGTAGTCGCCCTTAGGCACGGCCAGACCACCGACAGTCAAATCCGCATCGGTGTGAAAGGCGGTGGCGTCATTGGCACCGGCGCGCCAGATAGGAGCAGTTGCATCCCCCATCACCTGTCCGCCTGCGCCAAAGATCTGGCGCCCTCGCACCGACGGCGCGCAATACCTGATCACCAGGTTCGCGTTACCGATCTTGCCGGTTGCCGTCTCAGGCGGGCTGGTTTGTGCCCACGCGGTACTCAGTCCCACCATCAAACTCGCCCAGACCAGAAAATACTTCACAGCCCTGCCCCCGCTCGGAAAAACCCGGCAGTGACACTTTACATCAGTTTGGGTTTGTACCAGGGAGGGGCCTAACGATGAAAAAAAGGCAGGTCCCTTCACTACGCTACCCTGGCGCTAACGCGCATGTGACCTTTTGGGAAGCGAGCGCTCCCGCCACGAATTTTCCTCGATTTTCCTGCGTCCACGGACGGATCGTACAATTCAGAGGAAGATGGATCTTCTTCAACGACAGATCGCAAATGGGTCCAAACGCCCTCGGAGCCGGGGACGTCAAGGATGACCTTACGGCGTATGGCGGGACTTGTCGTTGCATCCGTCTTTGCATTGACCACGGCCCAACCACTTCTAGCACAACCTCCGGGAACAGGCCCGGTGGTTGTGGCACAGTCTGATCCGCACCCGATCAAGCTGCCCATCGTCGACGGCCATGACTTGAGATTTCAGCGGGTTTCGCTCACGCAAGGCTTGTCCCAGACGAGCGTGTCTTCGATTACCCAGGACAACCAGGGATTCATGTGGTTCGGCACGCAGTACGGTCTCAATCGTTATGACGGCTACAAATTCAAAGTTTTTGCCCGCGAGCCCGGACGCAGCAACAGCCTGAGCGGCGTCTTCGTTCGCTCGCTTTTCAAGGACCGAGACGGAATTCTCTGGGTCGGGTGCGATCAGTTTCTCGATAGGTTTGATCCGGTGACCGAAACCTTTACTCACTACAGCATCAAGACGCGGGATGAGAGCGGCCCGGGTCGAACCGTCATGCACATGAGCCAGGATCGAAACAGGGTTTTGTGGTTGTCGACGAGAAACGGCCTTTACAGCCTGGAACCTACGAGCGGCCGAATCGTGCGCTATGCGCATGACCCAAATAATTCGCGCAGTCTCAGTAGCAGTTATATCCAATCAACGGGAGAGGATCGGGAAGGTATGCTTTGGGTTGCGTCGACCGAGGGGCTTGACGCATTCGATCCGAAGACAGGAACCGTGTCGATACATATTCCCGCGCACACGGAAGGGCGAGAATTTTCTTTTTTCGAGGATAGCTTCGGCGTGTTCTGGGTCTATCACGCGGCGGTCGGTGGAGGTTTGTCCGTCTACGATCGACGAACAAACAAATTGACCCGCTATTCTTTTGATCCATCTGCCGGCAGCAAGACGGATGTGAGAGGGTTTGTATACATCCTCGAGGATCGGGACAGGAACCTTTGGCTCGCAACGACCAACGATGGGCTGTACAAGTTTGATCGCACACATCAACGGTTCATCCGTTACAAAAACGAACCCAACAATGGAGAAAGCTTAGCCGACGATCAACTGCTCAATATATTTCAAGACCGCGAAGGAAACATCTGGGTTGGACCGGAGCAGGTGGCGCCAAACTACTTTTCCACCAAGCCGACCCCCTTCGAGAAGTTTGTTCACCAACCAGGCACCGCAAACAACTTAGGCGCATCCCTGGTGAGCAGCATCTACGAAGATCGTAAGGGCGTCCTTTGGATCGGCTCCAGCTCATCGTTGAACCGGATCGATCGCAAGACGGGAGAAAACCGCCTGGTCTACAGGGGCGCAAATGACGCAATACATGGCATGATGGAGGACAGTGCAGGTGCTCTCTGGGCGGGTACCGCCGCGTATGGCATTCAACTCATTGACGAGGCAACCGGTCAATACAAGGGTCCTCCGAGCCCGCTGTTCGAACAATCCAATGCGGATAGGGGGCTTGTAGGCCGGTTCCTGCCCGACAAAGACGGAACGATTTGGGTAAGCACGTTTGATGGTCTAAGGCACTTTGATCTGGCCCGTCGGCGTTACACACTCTACCGACCCAATCCGCAAGCCATCGCCGAGTTTTACGGCATAGCCCAGGATTCACAAGGAGTGCTGTGGCTAGGCAGCAGAGAAGGCCTATACCGATTTGATCCAGCCACGGGCCAGTTCAAGGTTTACACCCACAATCCGGCTGACCCGCATTCCCTGAGCGACCCGCAAGTCGTTAGTCTGTATTTCGATAAATCGGGAACCATGTGGGTGGGCACCCAGGATGGCCTGGACAAATTCGATCCGGGTACGGGGAGCTTTGAGATCTTTCGCGACCGTGATGGGCTGCCGGGGAATGCCGTGCACTGCATTCTCAGCGATAGTCACGACAACCTGTGGATGAGCACCAACAACGGCATTTCCAAATTTGATCCGAAGACCCGTCGCTTCAGAAATTATTCGGTTGCTGATGGTATTTCGGGACCCGATCTAACCGGATGGGGAGCCTGTTTCAAGAGCCGCAGCGGAGAGATGTTCTTCGGTGGCTTCAGTGGTGCTACCGGGTTTTATCCCGACAACGTGGTCGACAGCACGGATGCGCCACAAGTTGTTCTGACCGGATTCAGCCTGGCAGGGGTTCCGGTCGAAGTTGGGCCGCATTCCCTTCTGGAAAAGGCTACCTCGTTTGCGGAAGGAGTAACCCTTTCCCATCAGCAGAATATTTTTTCCATAGAATTTTCCTCACTCAGCTACATGAATCCGGTGGCCAATCGCTATCGCTACATGTTGGAAGGGCTCGACAAAAACTGGCACGAAGCGGATATAGGCCAGCGGGAGGTCAGCTACACGACTCTGCCCCCGCAAAAATATACCTTCCGGGTTCAGGGCTCGGTCCGCGGAGGTCCATGGGGAGAGCCGGGGGCGGCGCTGCAGATTAACGTCTTGCCTCCATGGTGGAACACATGGTGGTTCAGGACTCTCTACATAACGACGATCTTATTAGTTCTGTGGAGCGCATACCGGCTTCACCTTGGCCAGATCGCTCTGCGCTACAACATCCGCCTGGAGGAGCGCCTTCGTGAACGCAACCGGATCGCGCGCGAACTGCACGATACGCTGCTACAAGGTTTTCAGGGGTTGATGCTGCGATTCCATGTGGTGATGGAGACTTTGCCGGAAAACACATCTGCCCGCCGCATGATGGAACAGGCGATGGAGCGTGCCGACCAGGCACTGGTTCAGGGACGGCAAAGCGTGCATGACCTGCGCGAGGACGTGACTTCGGGCGGTGACCTATCCGGCGCATTGAGACACTGCGGTGAAGTGCTTACACAAGATCACCGAACTCCGTTTAGCCTATCCGTGATCGGGATACCGCGACCCTTGAGTCCAGCTCTATGCAAGGAGGCATATGACATCGGGCGAGAGGCGATGACGAACGCGTTCCGGCACTCTCACGCGGCAAAGATCGAAGTCGAGATTGCTTATGAAACCACCTGCGTGCGATTGATGATTCGTGACGATGGACGTGGGATCGAGCAGACGATTGTGGATAGCGGGCGGGCCGGGCATTGGGGTTTGCGTGGGATGCGCGAGCGCGCCAGAGCGATCGGGGCGGAATTGAATATACAGAGTCGTCCGGGCGCCGGAACTGAAATCGAACTAACCATTCCTGCAAAGGTGGCTTATCCAGACAGCATCAGAAAATCGTTCTGGCAACGGATCTCCCTTCGTTCCAGCGCGAACAACAGTAGCTAGAAGCTACTTGGCTGGCTGCGATTTGGACTGCTCCGGCGTGGTGGCAATCGAAGCGACTGGAATCTCAATAGCGCCGACTTTATCCCCAATCATGTCGTGGATACCAACTCGCAGGTAATACTCCCCCTTCGCCGGAACGGCAATTCTTTGCTGATAGCGAACGCCTTCCTTGAGGAACTGGTCGATCGCCGCCGGCTTCGCGAAGACGTTCACAGTGTTCGATTGTTGGGTAAAGAGATAACCTTCGCGGTCATAGACCAACGCGACGAAATCAAGGGCGACCTGGCGAGTGCCATCCGGACGCTCCGGCATGGTGATGTCGCTGGGATTGGCGGCGTAAGCGACGGTGAGCAAGCGATAGGGTGGTTTGGTTTTGGGCGAGGCTTTATTGCCCTCCGCCAACTTGTCGCTTGTCGCCGAACTCGCGGCGAGCAGAGCCTTGAAAATGATCTCGCTGGGATCCGGTGCGCCCCGCTGCATCGCCGCATGCATGGCGTCGACACTCGGGACTGCGTTTGAGGTCGAACTGTCGCTATAGTAGCCATCACGATAAGTAAGTGTGTAGTTGCCCGATGCGAGGCGAACAGCGATCTTGCGATAGCTGCCGTCTTCCCTTTTGTCGGTGGGAGTGTATACCAGCGTGTAATAGTTTGACCCGTGGTCGAGCACCTCGCCGATAGCTTGACTTAAATCGTTTACGTTGACGTACGCTTTGCCTCCTGTAGCCGTTGCCACTCGCCGCATGGTGCTGTGTTCATCGGCGGTCCGGGTGCTGAACTGATCGGTATCACCGCCCACGGCGGCCCCGCCGTTGAGAGCGTAGTTCGAAGCCGAGACATCGGAGAGAGGTGTGTTGGTGAGACCGCGCGCATCCATCGGATATACGGCTACCTGGCTGCGGGCAAGCAGATTCATCGTCTCGTGGAAGGTTGTCTGGAGGGTCCCACTGCTGTCTAAAAGAGCCGCGGGGAAAGAGCCGGAGAACCAAATGAGGTTTTTACGCCCGGGTATGCCGGCAAGATAGTGCCCCAACTGGTTCATCGCGGCGAGGGTGTAAACCGCCCGAGGATGATTCTGCTGTGTGGTTTGCTCGTTCACGATCTGGTGCGCGGCGCCCGCGATTCGATTGGCTTGCGGCATTTGGGAGACCGCATCAGCAAAGGACATTGTTCCAATCGGATCGGGAAGGATGGGCGACTGCTGGATATTGTCCTGTTTGTTCGTAGGATGGTGCGGCATGCGGGGGTTCGTCACCATGGCAACGGCGTTTGCTTTGCCGGATGCTTTCCCGCAACGTGACACGGTTGTGCTGACAGCGTTCTGCGTGGTTCTTGCAACCCTGGTTCTTCAGGGTCTCACCCTCGCTCCGCTCATCAAGCTACTGAAGCTTGACCGAAGCGGCGACGCAACCCGCGAACTCGCATCCGCTCGCGCGGCTATGGCGAAAGCTGCTCTCGCGAGCATCGCAGGACAAGAAGGTCCAGAAGCGGAGAACCTCCGATTTCGCTTCGCTCTCAAGCAACGCACATGCCTCGGGGAAACGAGCGCAGAGTCCATCGAACGTCTTCGTGCCATCAGCCTCAAGGCGATTGAAGCAGAGCGGGACGAACTGGAGAGCCTTCGTATCAAAGACAGGATTGGGGCGGAGGACTACCTCGGCTTGCAGGAGCAACTCGATTGGAGTGAGCTCAGCGTGCTCCGCGACAATGAGCGGAAGATTGAGGAAATTTGATCTGGAGCAGGACACAAACTTCCAGTTTCAGTGGATGCAGCTGGAGCGGGTGCAGATCGTAGAGCTGCTGAATGAGGTTCTTTGGGTAACCAGGGACAACAACTTTCATGCTTGTTACCGCGTCTGCGACGATTTGTCTATCCATGTGCCACAATCATGGGTTGGCGTCGCCTGAAAAGTCGGCGTGACACCCTCCCCAAAAAGCCCAGCGTTTGGTGGGAGCCCTCTGCTTTAGCAGAGGAAAGCAACGCTTCAGCGTTGCGGAAAAGGGTTGGACTTTGATTATGCGCTTTAGCGCTGGCCTCGAAAATCCAGGGCTAAAGCCCGTCCTTTCGGAATGAATCGCTTCTCCGCTGGACTGAAGTCCAGCTCCCCCCTGCTGAAGCAGGGGGCTCCCACCAGATTCGGGTGGATGTTATCGGCGGCTCATTTTCCGGTTCTCACGCAGACACTGCTTCATCGGGATCAAAATAGCTCTAACCTGCGGAGTCGAACACCGGCGTGGTAAACCGGGCACTCGATGCTTCGCCCAGGGCAAGCCGGGTCAGGGTGAGCACGGTAATGTCGTCGTCCTGACCAAAGGCAACTGCAGCCTCGGTGGCTTTTGCGGCGTCGGGTTGCGCTGCGAACAGGGTCCTGAGGCGATCGAAACCGTAGAGCTCGCCGCTGGCACTGCGTGCTTCGAGCAAACCATCGGTGTAGAGGGCAAGGTGATCGCCTGCGCTGAGATGGATTGCCGATTCCTTGTAGCTGGTTGACGCCACCAGGCCGAGGGGCAAGGCTCCGGACAGGGTGATTTCGCTGTCGTTGAGAAAAGGCGCGGGGTGGCCGGCTGAGGCGAGCGTGCAGCCGCCATCGGGGTCGAGCCGTAAGGCAAGGCACGTGGCAAATCCGCCGTGCAGGCGGCCGTACAGGCGCCGGTTGAGCGCGTCCAGCAACTCTGCCGGGCTTGTGGTGGTTTCCGCAGTGGAGCGGACGGAACCTACAATCAGGCAAACCGTCATCGCCGCTTTGAGGCCTTTGCCGCTCACGTCACCGAGCACGATCAGGGTTCCGCTCCCACTCAAAGGGATGATCTGGAAGAAGTCACCACCCACCTCTTGTGCCGGGCGGTAGGCGCTGGTGAGCGTGAAGCCGGGCAGGGTTGGAACCGTTTCAGGGACCAGCACCTGCTGCAGCTCACGAGCGTTCTGAATTTCCTGCTCCAGACCGGCCTGGTGCTTGCGCTCGCCAATGGAATAACGGATGACCGCGTAGACGATGGAAACGAAGAGCAGTGTCCTGGTAAGGGTGAGCAAATTGATGGGGCTTCCACCGAGGAAGAAGAGCGGCGCACTGAGCCGTTGGGCCACAGTCCAATGGGTATAGCGATCTCCCTGGATGGTGAGGTTGGTGGTGGCATAGATCATGGCGCTGAGAAAGGCGAAGGCAGCTACGAACCAACGAGCGGGCTCAAGATGCTGCCTCCGGAGCACAGCGAAGACCACGATGACCACGGGAACGATCTCAAACGCAATCAGAGGGGCGGTCAGGATAGCATCGGCAATCTGGATCTGTAGATCTTTGAGGAACCATGGATAGAGGAAAAAGAGCAACCCGTCGCCAATGCCGCCCACCAGTGCCGTGATCGCCGCGAACCGAACGAACTTTGCCAGCTTCTTATGATTGTGTAGCTGCAACAGCCAAAGAAGCAGAAACCACTGCGATGCTTCTCGCACCTGGATCTCGGTCTGCACAGCAAAGTTGAGCCACGCCCCGGAGTAAGGGATCTGGAGATTCCGGAGGACGAACTCGATCAGCGGAGTGAAGGCAAAAATCGCCATCCAGAAGAGCAACCACTGGTCGCGGTCACGCAGCCAAGCAATCAGGCTAAGCAGCGCAACCAGGGTGTACAGCAATGTGAGGGCGAAAGTGAACTGCTGCCTGCGCAGACGTTGATAGTCCAGGGTGGTTCTGGCCGCGCTAATCGCCTGCGGACTGCCGATCTGGGGTACCGCGAAGAAGCCGCCGAAGTCCCCGGTAGAGTTCGAAGGTTGAGGGAGGGCCCAGACGCGGACGGCGAGCACGCCGTTGCGGGCTGGGCCCAGGTCAACTATCTGTGCCGGGCCGCCGGTGATCGCCTGCAATTGGGGCGGCATGTGGCCCAGGTGGCCCACTTCCACACCATTCCAGTAGATCTGATACACGTCCCCGAGGGCACGAATGAGAAGGTGGAAGTCCGGTGGTGCTCCCGTGGCGGGCGTGATCGAGAGGGTGCGGCGATACCAGGCGTAGCCGGTGTGCGTGGGGTGGCCTTGCCGGCTCCAGGGCTTGTCGACGGTGACCTGCTCCCAACCCTGATCGTCGAACGTTGGATCGGCCCAGGCGGGGTCGTCTCCGATGTGGAACTGCCAGGGCCCATCCAGGGGAGCCAGGCCCTTGCCAAGCTGCTCGATGACCAGGGTGTGGCTACTGACCTGGGACGCTGCGTAAGCTAAGCCGGACGTAGTCACGGCCAGAAAAACCACTGAAAGAAAGATGCCTATCGAACGGCAAGGAACCATGGTGGAAGCATACCTTGCCGGCTGTAAGCACCAGCTTGTTTGGGATGTTTTCGTCAAATTCCCGCAACTTGGAGATGTAAAAAACCCGGCGTCCTCTGGATCTGGCGGAAGCCGATTGTATGCAGAGCGGCAAAAATCAGAAGAAGGACGGCGCCGATGCGGAAAAAGATGGATGGTTTCATGTCTTACCTGCGTTTCACGCTCACCGCACGCGATACAGCATCACCGCATGCGCGGCCAGGCTTGTCTTGAGCGAGGTTGCCGAGCCCAGATCCTTGCGTGCCCACAGATCGCGAACCGCGTGGTTGCCTTCGGGTAGTCCCAAATCCTTCCAGGAAGAGGTAACGTCCTGCGCTTTATCACCCAGATTGAAAACTGCAACGTAACGCCCAGTTCCCTCTTCAGGCCGAGCGGTCCACACCACCAGCGGTCCCTTACGCGACCACTCGCGGTTCTCCCGCGAGTGCTGGTCCACCGCGATGACCTCGGGGTTGGTGTAAAGGGCCTCTGTTGCCGAATCCATTTTGGTGAGATTGGTTCCTGCCACAAGCGGCGAACGGGCCATCGACCATAGGGTCATCAGCGTTCGCGACTCCTCCGCCGTCAGGCGCGATGCGCGCGGGTCACCCCAGCCCGGCCTCGGACCGAGATAACCCAACGGCAGCATGTCGGCATCCGGCCAATGGCCAACGGCAATGTGCGGCGCCCATTGCGCCGTGCGATCAAATTGACGGATCAGCCCGGCGGGAAACGTCTTGCCCTCAGGGGCTAACCACGTATCCCACATGTCGTCGGAAATGCGCCACAACTGCGCGTATTTCTTCACATCCTCTGCTTCCTCGATTGGGGTGGGGCCGGGAGAAAGACTCAACACCATCGCACGGCCCGACTTCTCAATCGCGGCATTCATCATGCGAATCTCGTCCGCTTGGTAGGGCCGGGAGATGCAGTCGACCTTGATGTAGTCGACACCCCACCCTGCGTACAGCTTGATGATGGAATCGTAGTAAGCCTGGGCAGCGGCGTTTGCCTTCAACCCGTAGTTATCCGAATTCCATCGGCAGGTATCGCCGGTGTTGGCCGCATCCGCAGCATGAAAGGCAGATCCCGCAATGGGCAGGTTCTTCTCCACCGCCTCCCGTGGAATGCCGCGAATGATGTGGAGGCCGAACTTGAGTCCCAGCGAGTGGACCCAATCGGCAAGCGGTTTAAATCCGGCTCCGCTCGCCGCCGACGCGAATCGATTGTCCGCCACCAGGTAGCGGCCATCGCCGTCCATGACAAATCCCTGCGCGGCGCCCTTCTGCCCCGGGTCCCGAAGGTACCAACCCTCATCGACAACCACGTACTGCCAGCCCAACGGCTGCAGGTGGCGATGCAACCACAAAACATTTGCCTTGTATTCGGCTTCGGTGATGGTCAGCCCATAAGAGTCCCAGCTGTTCCACCCCATCGGAGGAGTGGGCGCGAGCTCCGTCGTGGCCGCAAGGCAAGGCACGACACTCAGAAGGATGGAAAGCAAAGACAGCGGGCGAATCATCGAGCCTCCAGAATCCGGCCCAGCCAGTCTAGAGGAAAAAACCTACCAGGTCTTCTTGATCAGAGTATCGAAGGCAACTCCACCGTTTTGATCGCGCGTGGCACTCACGGCGAGTCGAGGCGAGATTTGGTACTGCCCCTGAATTGTCTGATTCTGCGTCGAAGCCACATTGCTGGAGAAGGTCACAAAGAGACTCCCGGTGACCCGCTGCTGAATGGTAATGTTCGCGCCGGGAGGTCCCTGGCTGGTGCCTCCCGCCAGTACCGGGTTGATGGAGAGCTGGGAAATACCCGCAACCTTCGAGAGCCGGCTCGTCACCTGGCTGCTTACCTGTGACGCCACGAGGGATTCCGCCTGTTGGTTGGCGGGCGTAGAGGGAGCATTCTGGCTGGCTTCGGTGGTGCTTCCAAAAGCCAGCAGGTTGATGATGTCCGCGGCCGGCAACGAAGGGTCAGAGGAGTAATTGGTACGCAGCTGATCGATCGGCCCATTGAAGCGCATAGAGATGTTGTATTGCTGAATCGTGGTGTTGAGCGCCAGATTCACCACGGGCTGGGTTTCCGAAGGGTTGACGAACTCAATGGTGCCACCGTTCAACACGAAGCGGTCGCCGTTTAAGATGATGTCGCCGCCGTCGAGATTCACCCGTCCCAGGATTACCGGCTCAGCCGCAGTGCCCCGCACCCGCAGGTTCGCCGAGCCATTGACGCTGAGACTTCTGCTGACCAGGTTGATGTTGTTTTCAGAAGTTACGCCCAGGTTCAACTGGATGTTTTGCGCCAACCCTGGGGTGGCCGGTGCGGAAACACCACCCGAGAATTGATCGATGAAACTGTTCAAATCAAATGCCGGAGTAAACGAGAGATCGGCAAGCCTCACCTGGCCCCCGAGCACCGCATTATCGGTACTGCCCGCGAGACGAATATCTGCATTGACCGTCTCGCGAACCCCCTGGGGATAGAGAGCGCGTATCCCATTCGCTGACAGACCCAGATCAAATTGGATCGAAGGACGGTACGCGACTCCCCCCTGCGCGGTTACCGTGCCACCGCCGACTGTCCCCTGGAACTTCGTAATGTTGAGCCGGTCCTTGGTGAGCGTCAACACGCCGTTCCCGTGTTGCAATCCAACCGGTAAATCACCGCTGGCAAAGTTGGCATCCACGATCTCGATCTGGCCGCCTACATCGGGACTATCGGTCGCTCCACTCGAATTGATATTGAACTTCAATTCGCCCGAACTCGTGATGTCCGGAGCAAACGCCTGGGCCAGGTGCAGATTTACCGTGCCCAACAAAAGCAGAGAGATGGGAGCGCCCTTGGTGGTCGACATCGAACCCTGAAACTGCAGGTCGGTATCGGTGCCTTTCAGGCCGGATCGCTGCAGAGTGATCTTCGTGTCTTTGTAATCCACCCGGATGGGCGAAGTCTCTGCCAACTGGATGCTATTGGTGTATGCCAGCTTTAGGGTAGGAATGGTAACGTGCGCTTCCAATAAGTTCTTATTCTTGAGTGGTCCATGCAGTGTGGCATGCAGCTCGGTTTGCCCAGTCAAATCGTTGGCTTGCGCCGGTGCATAGATGGCAAAGATCGGCTGCAACGGAATGGTCTGCGTATCGAGCGTGGCATCTGCCTGATAATCGCCGGTCAGAACGACCTTGGCATTTGCCTTGATCGCTGTACCCACCGCTGCGGACGTGAGGTTGGCTGTAGCCAGGTGGTTGGCTACATTCATCTGCAGGTTGACGTCCGCGATTTTCTGATCCTGAACGTCGATCTGCGGAATCTGCAGCTTGGCATCAAACTGTGGGTTGTCAAACGTGCCCGCCCCGTTGGCCTGTAGGCTCATTACGCCCTTAGCGTGAATGTTCTGCGTTTTCATTGCCTGCAGCTGTTCGAGGCGAATTCCCGTCGCTGTTAGCTGAGCGTTGTAGGTCTTCTGCCGAGGCCGGACGCTGACTTTGCTCTTTACGCTGCCTGCTGGAAGCTCCACGCCAAGATCGCCGTGGACTTCTTCGCCTGTGCCATCGAAGTTCAGGGTCGCAGACGTCACCGGCTGATCGTAGGCAGTGACGTGAGTCAGCGAGACATTTCCCTGACCGAT
>JBEKNJ010000045.1:0-50278 GCA_049522955.1 Acidobacteriaceae bacterium | reverse complement strand
GGAAACTATACTTAGCGTTCCCAAACAAAATTGTCATCCCGACCGGAGCGTAGCGTAGCGGAGGGATCTGCGGTGCGCCCCTCGGGCTTCCCAAATTCTGGAGTTCTCACGCAGACTCTAAAGCCCCACTGTGTTTGCGCCTTTACGGCACGACTAAGTCGTGCCCTATCACCGTCCTACTCTAGGGTTGTGAGACGGTATGGTGGCCATGCGTAATAGCAGCGCTGCAGGTAGGCTGTTGGGCGGCGCCGAAGGGTGTATTCTGCACGGCCGAAACTCCTCCTGTCGCGGGGTTCAGGGCCAGGCCGGACACCGTGTTGCCGAGAAAGTTGGCAGTGTAGATATAGCGGCCTTCGGATGGTTCGACCAGGATACAAAGCGGCCCGGTCCCAACCCCGTAAGAGGTTGAACCCGACACCGGGGTGGCGTTGCCGGTGGATTGGTCGATGGTATATGAGTTTACGTCGTTACCATTGTAGTTGGCGACGTAAACGTAGATACCGCGGGGGTCGACGGCGACGGCGTCCGGCAGGTTATCGGTCCGGAATGGGTTTGGCATCAGCACCAACGATCCATTGGGCTGGATCAGGAAACCATACAGCTGATTGGAACCGCCGTCGGTGACATATAGGAATTTACCAGTCGGATCGCTCGCGATCGCATTAGGAGCCGTTCCGACCGCGAACACGCCGATCGAGCTAAGCGCACCGTTCGAGCCAACTTGAAACGCGGAGACGGTGTGATCGGATTCATTCACCGCGTAAACATAGCTCCCATTATTGACGACGCTTACGGCGACCGGGTTGTTCCCCACCGGGAAGAAAGGGCTGGTGCCATCTGCCACCGTCTGGCACAAGCTGCCCGTCGCGCCCAGCTGACCATTGGCATTGATGGGAAAGACGACCAGGGCGCCTGGCCCGGGAATGTTGAGGCTGTATGCCGGCTGGTAGGTCTCTACCACGTAGAGAAATGTGCCGGCCTGGTTCACCGCCAGCTGCATCGGGTAACTGCCTGGCAGGTTACAAGTCTGCTGGGGATAGAGTTTGCCATCGGTGCCAATGGCGAATTCCACAATCGTATTGTCGTCATGATTGATGACGTAGAGATTCTTACCGTTGGGCGTCGTCACATCAGCGACCGGGTTGCGCCCCCCGGAGCCGTACGGGGAATCGCTGATCTGGTACAAAATGCCCGCTTCGCTATCTACCTTGTATACGCTGATCTGTCCCGGGTTTTGCTTGGACGCCGTGACGTAAAGAAAATCGATTGTATTGCTGGGGCCGCATGCAGTGGCACCGAATCCAAGACCGAGGGATACAACCGAGGCCAGGGCAATCCTGCCTAATTTACTCAACTTCATGCGCTTCCTTCATCCTGGCCCAACGAACCAATGGAGCAGGGCTGCAGTTTGCAGCAGGGCTATGGATAGAAAATCTTTCTGCTATTTCCAATCTGCATTGTAAGAGCTTGGACCGCTTTCGGCCACTTGCTCCCAGCGGCTTCCACGCCTTGCCGATACGAAACGTGAGTTGCCTACCTGGCTTTCGGCCCATAGGTCTATTCAAGCCCACGGCCAGAAACAAGCGAGCACACGGAAGCTGCGGAACGAGGCAAGCATAAATTGCAGAGTCTACTTCCATTCAAATCGCCGATAGCACCTGGTCGCTCCAGACCTATGCAGGGGGCCGCGGATACTTTGCAAAATCAGGGCTGTATGATCTCAATGGCATGGTTGCCGTGGGTAACGGCAGCGATGCTGGTAGGCTGCGCGGCGGCCTTGAAGGGGCTGTTCTGCACGGCCGTTAGCGCTCCGGTCGCAGGGTTCAAAGCCAGGCCGGAGACCGTGGAGCCAAGGAAGTTCGCGGTGTAGACAAAGCGCGCTTCTGCGGGTTCGATCAGGATGAAGGTTGGCCCGGCATCCACGCCATAGGCGGTCGATCCGGAAATCTGGGTTGCATTTCCGGTACCGCGATCGATGGTATAGGCGCTTACGTCGTTGGCGTTGTAGTTGGAGACATAAACATAAATGCCTCTGGGATCGACCTGGACCGAAGTAGGCAAAATGTCCGTCTTAAACGGGGTTTGCATGGCGACCAACGTTCCATTGGCCTGGATCAGGAACCCAATCAACTGATTGGCGGCGCTATCGGTGACGTAAAGGAACTTGTTGGTGGGATCGCTGGCGAGAGCATTGGGCGCTACACCCACCGGAAAAGTGCCATTTGCGGTAAGAACCCCGCTCGAACCAACCGTGAACGCGGAGATGGTCGCGTCATTTTCGTTGACCGCGTAAACATAGCCATTATCGGCCAGCACATTGACGGCTACCGGGTTATTACCTATGGGAAAGAAAGCGCTGCTGCCGTTGGCGACCGGGGTGCAGAGGCTTCCCGTGGCCCCAAGCTGTCCGTTGGCATCGATGGGGTACACCACCAGCGCTCCGGGCCCGGGATTGTTGACGTTGTAGTTCGGCTGGTAAGTCTCCACAACATAGAGGTAGGTGCCGGCCTTGTTGATCGCCAACTGGGTGGGGGAGCTGCCTGGAGTGGTGCAGGATTGCTGCTGAGTTATGTTGCCGTTCGTGTTGATGGCGAATTCGACGACCGTGTTGCTGTCATGATTGACGACGTAGAGGTTCTTACCGTTAAACGACGCGACGTCGGCGACGGGGTTCGCACCGCCAGAGGAGAAGGGAGAGCCGGTTAGGGTTATCAAAGGGCCCCCTTGGCTATCCACCTTGTAAACGTTGATCTGCCCCGGGTTGTTTTTGGAGGACGTGACGTAAAGAAAGTCAATCGTATTGCTGGGTCCGCACGCAACAGCACCGAATCCCAGACCAAAGGACACCACAGAGGCCAAGGTGATCCGGCCTAACTTACTCAACTTCATGCGCTTCCTTCATCCTGGCCCAACGAACCAATGGAGCAGGGCTGCAGCTCGCAGCAGAGCTATGGATAGAGAGCCTTTTGGACCCACTTGCATTGTAAAAGCTGGCGCCGCGCAACATCTAGAACAATGTACCGCTGGCGGTGCACCAGGTTGGTTGGCCGACGGTCGCGAAGGACGTGCTCTTTCGCAGAGTAGTCAAGGTTCCAGTGGTCGAGTTGATCACCGCGCCGGTTACTGTGCTGTCGGCAAAATTGGCCGTGTAGATGTACTGGTTCGACGGATCCTCCAGGATGCACTGTGGCGCCGAGCCCGAGCCAAAGGTAACGCTGGTCCCGCTGGATGCTCCAGTCAACGGTGTCAATAATCCGTTGGTCGGATCGATGAAGAATCCGCTTACGGAACTTGACGGGCTGGTCGGGGTCAGATTGGGTCCCTGGTTGGCGAGATATACGAATTTGCCTTGATGGTCCACAATCATGGGGCCCGGATCCGCGGTCGTGCCGGAGTTGGGAACCGCGCCAAGGACCAGTGACTGGAGGGCGCCATTGGTGCCGGTGGTGTAGGGCAGAATGAAGCCAGACGGGTTGGCGATTTGTCCCGTGAGGTTTTGTCCCGCATCGATGAGGTAGACGTACTTGGGACTGGCGTAGATATAGGTCAGGTCGGAGGCTGGTGTCGGGATCGGGGTGTTCTGCGACAGGGTTAACTGGCCGCTGTTGTTCGAATACACGAAGACAGCCTGAAAGGGATCGCTGGAGCTTCCGCTGCCCTTCTCGATCGTATAGATAAACGAGTTACTCGGAATCACGACGAAATTGATGGGACCGCTGCCCACGGGAAAGTACGAGAGGTTGGTACCGTTCCCGTTTTTTACTCCCTGGTTGGTGATCAGCGAAAGACGCCCGGTGTTGGGGTCGATGTTAAATGCCGTGATGTCCCCACAGATCGTGGCCGGATTGCTGCTCACATAGCCAACGCAGGTGGTCGGATCTGTAACCGTTGAGTCCAGCACGAACAGATGGGTACCCGAAGAATCCGCCTGGATAGAAATCGGCTGGTTGCCTTGGCTGGTATACGACGCCTGGAAGCTGAGGCCGCCCTTGCCGCCGATGGTAAACAGCGAGATGTTTGCTCCGGCGTTGGCCGCCGGAACGCCGGAAGGACAAGCAGTTTGCCCGGTCTGTCCGCACCCCGCATTCAGGACATAGAGAAACTTACCCGCATTGGCCACCAGGGCCTTAATGGGGTTGTAGCCGCCCGAAGCATACGGAGAGTTCTCGGTAGCGGTCAGATTGCCCAGGTTGTTATCGATTCGGAAGCCGCCAATTTGATTGTATTGGGAGCCGGTGACGTAAAAATAACCGACGGCGTGATCTGTACTGCAGGAAGTGACTCCTAGTCCCGTTCCAAGGGATACTGCCAAGGCCAGACCAATCCGGCCGAATTTACTGAACTTCATGCGTTTCCTTCATCCCGGTCGCTGTCGCGTTCTAGGGCTGCCTGTGCAGCTAAACTGTATAAAAATTGGATCCTATCGCTAATTGTAAAAGCTAGAGCCACTTTCGGCTATAGCGGGTCCCTCGCAACTACGAGCATCACCACACCCGGCAGGAGTTCTCCGGGTACATCGGGGCGCCCTTCCTGCAGTTGAATGCCTTGCCGAACTCATCGAAGTTTTGCACTGCGCCGTTTGTCCGCCATCTGCCCGGGGAATGTGGGTCGACCAGTGCGCTGTTCCGGGCCGCTTGCTCGCGCACGTTCTCACACCACACCTGGCCGAAGGCAAGGAAGAAACGCTGCGAAGGGGTATAGCCATCGATCTCAGGCGGAGCCGCTTCTTTCCCCAGGGTATTCATCAAAGCCAGATAGGCGAGGCGGAGGCCGCCATTATCCGCGGTATTCTCGCCCAGGGTTAGCTGGCCATTCAGCTTGACCCCGGGGACAGTCTCGAAGCTTCCATACTCCTTTACCTCGCAGTCCGTGCGCTCAGTAAAGGCCTTACGGTCCGCAGGTGTCTGCCACTCAACGACATTGCCGTGACCGTCGTATTTGCTGCCCTGATCGTCGAAACCATGAGTCATCTCATGGCCGATCACAACTCCAATGCCTCCGAAATTGACTGCGGGGTCTTTGGAGAAATCATAGAAGGGAGGCTGCAGAATGCCGGCAGGGAAGTTGATGTCGTTGAATCCCTGCATGTAGTAAGCGTTCACTGTCGGCGGGGTCATGACCCACTCTGTCTCGTCCACCGGTTTGCCCAACTTGTCCAGGTTGCGCCGGTCCTCAAAGACTGCGGCGCGCGCCATGTTTCCCACCAAATCGTCGCGCTTTACTACCAGTGTGGAGTAATCGCGCCAGTGCTCTGGATAACCGATCTTGTTGCGAATCAGGGCCAGCTTCTCCAGCGCCTTCTTCTTGGTGTCGTCCGACATCCAGGGCAGCTGCTCAATATCCTGGTGCAGCGCAGCTTCGAGCGCAGTCACCAGCTTGAGCATGTTCTCTTTCTTTTCCGGGCTGAAATACTTCTTCACCCAGTCCTGACCCACCGCTTCGCCCAGAGCGCCGTCGGTGGCTAGCGTGCAGCGCTTCCATCTGGGAGTCAACTGCTGCTGCCCCTGCAATTCGGTGCCGTAGAATTTGAAATTCTCCTGCACAAACGGGTCCGACAACCAACGGGCAGCGTCATTCAGGGCACGCCAGCGGAGATAACTCTTCCACGCGTCCAGGCTTTGGTTGGCAATCTGCTGGTTCATGGTGGTGAAGAATTCGGGATGACTCACATTCAACGTCTGAAATGTGCCCATCCTGATGCCCTGGAGATAAGACGGCCAGTCGAAGTCCGGGGTTAGCTTCTCGAAGTCGACCAGGGGCATCATGTGATAGCGTTTGGCCGGGTCCCTGCTGTCCGTGCGGCTCATGGAGCCTTGCGCCAGCGCGGTCTCGATCGACATGACGGTCTGTGCCTCGGCCGCGGCTTTCTCGGGTGTATCACCGGCCAGCTGGAACATTTTGGTCATGTGCGCGATATAGTCTTCGCGAATCTTCTTTTGCCGCGGGGTGTCGAGAAGGTAGTAATCCCGATCCGGCAGGCCAAGACCCGCCTGTCCGGCTTGCGCGATCTGCTGCGTAGAGTCCTTCTGGTCCTGGCCTACGCCAAAGGCGAAGACTCCACTGGTGCCGTCGCGGATCTCCAAAGTAGCCAGCACCGCAGCCAGTTGCTTCTTGTCGCTGAATGCCTGGATGGTATCCAGCGTGGGCTGCAGCGCCGATATGCCCTTTTTGTCGGCCAGTCGTGTATCCATGCAGGCAGCGTAGAAGTCACCGTATTTCTGTTCCAGCGGCGTCCGCTGTGCATTCGGAGCGGCAGCCGCTTCCAGCTCTTTATAGAGCAGCCACGCGTTTCTCTCCCGCAGCTCGGTAAACTCGCCCCATCTCACCTGATCGGGCGGGATGGGATTGTTCTTCTGCCAGTTGCCGCAGGCGTACTGATAGAAGTCTGTGCACGGGTCAGCCGTCTTGTCGATAGCTGTCAGGTCGAAGCTCTCCGGGGCCTTGGGCTCGCTTGGGGCTACATTGGTTTGTGCTTGAGCGAGCCATCCACAAAATAGGAGAGCGCTGACGATGGAAACTACCTTCATAGGTCTCAAAAAACCTTAACGTGGAAGGTGAGGTACTTCTTGGGATTCTCGCGAATGGCAGCGATCAGGCCGCGCGTTTCGGTCAGCGACTGATCGAGATTGTTATAAAGAGACGGGTTGCGGACCAGCTGGCCCACGGTGCCTTCGCCGCTGTCCACCCGGTTCAAGACGGAGTCGAGCTTGTCGACAGTGTCGCGAAGCTTGGCGGCGAACTGCGGATCCTTGGCGATCATGCCCAGGCCGCCTTTGCCGGCGTTGATGTCGGCAAGGAGCTGGTTGGCACTGGATACGGACTGATTCAGGTTGTTGGCCAGGGTCTCGTCTTTGAGTAGCTTGCCAATTGTGCCTTTGCCTTCGTCAAGACTGGTTGCCATTTTGTCCAGCTTGCCCACCGTGTCGTTGATGTGGTTGTAGAGGGTGTCGTCGGCGACCAGTTTGCCGATCGAGCCTTGGCCATTCGCGACCGTATCCACCAGGCGCGACAACTCATTCAAGGTCGTCACTGCTTTGTTGTAGAGGTCGGGATTGTTGATCAACTCGCCGATCGACCCCTTGGTCGAGTTGAGAGAGTCGGCGAGGTGGTCGACCTTGGCCAGGATGGTATTCAACTGTTCAATCGTTCCCTGGCTGGACTTGATGACGTCGGACAGGTTGGGGGTCTCGTTGGTTTTGAGCTCCGCATCGTTCTGGACCTCTGGGCCCGTGGCCGCCTTGCTGTTGATGTCCACGACGGTGTCACCCAGGACGCCGATGGTCTCCAGGCTGGAAGTAGAATCCGTATGCACTGCGTTTCTGTACTTGGATCCTATCTTCATCGTGACCTCGACCGGGGTAAGCTTCCGCGCGGGCACGATCCCAATCGCAGTTACATTGCCGATCGTATAGCCTTCGAGGTTCACTGGAGCACCCACCTTGATGCCTGCAGCGTTCTCGAAATACGAGCGAAGCTTGATTTTGCCCGTGAAGAGGCCGCCCGTGCTTCCTGACATGAGGAAGACAAGAGCAGTCAGGGCTGCCAATGCCACGATGACCAGAACGCCCACCTTGAGTTGTGACCACTGGACTTCCTGCTGGCTTGGCACAGACCCCCTCGGGTTGAAGCGAGTGCAGCGGGGTATTCTCCGCTGGGACTGAGCATATCAAATGACGCTTTTGTCTGGCCCAGAGCGAACCGACCGCGGCCGGGGATTCCCAGGTTTTTTGGTCTTGCTTTTTATCGGGTCACAACTTCAGTCGTGCCCTGATACAAGACAACAGTGTGTGAAGGGAGCAGCGGTTCCCTCGGCCACTCTCAGATGCTGAATCGTCGTCCCGACGGAGCGCAGTTCTCCTACCAGCCAGTCACGGCCTAAAATAGTGCTATGAGCGATTTGGGCCGGGTGCTTATTGGTTTGGGGTTGCTGTTGCTGGTGGCCGGCGGCTTGCTGCTGCTGCTGGGGCGCACTGGTCTTCCGCTGGGCAGGCTTCCCGGAGACATTTCCTACCGGGGCAAGAACATGTCGGTGTACTTTCCCCTGGGCACGTCCATCCTGGTCAGTGTCCTGCTCTCGCTGGTCTTCTACTTGCTCTCCCGCTTTCGGCGGTAAGATCGAATTCGTTTGCTGGAGGCACTGTGCCCAATCCGGAGGAATCATTGAGCCAGCTTGGGCTGGTCTTCGCGGAGGTTCCGGCCAATCCGCGGCGGGTGTGGCGAGTTGGCCAGCTGGTGGGCGAGGTGCGAAACCACATCGAGCGGGAATACGCAGATGTGTGGGTGGAAGGGGAAATCTCGAACTATCGTCCCGCACCGTCTGGTCATGTCTACTTCACCCTGAAAGACGGCGAAGCCCAGCTCCCGGTGGTGCTGTTTCGGCGCCAGGCTCTGTTGCTGCGCTTCCGGCCGGAAGATGGGCTGCAAATCCTGGTGCGCGGACGAGTCTCGGTCTATGAGCAGCGCGGCCAGATGCAGCTGGTGGCCGAGTTCGTGGAGCCGGTCGGCGCCGGCTCGCTGCAGATTGCCTTCGAACAGTTGAAAGCCAGGCTGCAGAAAGAGGGCCTTTTCGCGGCGGACCGCAAGCAATCTCTGCCCGCGTTCCCGCACTGTATTGGCATCATCACCTCACCCGCCGGCGCAGTCATCCGGGACTTCCTCAACGTGGCCGGACGCCGTCACCTGGCGCTGCACGTGCAGATTTACCCAACCGCGGTGCAAGGTGAGACAGCTGCCCTGGAGATCGCTGCCGGCATTGCATTTTTCAACCAGTCGCGCACCGTGGACGTGATTGTGGTGGCCCGGGGCGGCGGCTCGCTGGAAGACCTGAATGCGTTCAATAGCGAATTGCTGGCTAGAGCCATTGCCAACTCTCGCTTGCCTGTGGTCTCCGCCGTCGGCCACGAAACGGACTTCACCATCGCCGATTTTGTGGCTGACCTGCGCGCGCCGACCCCCTCCGCTGCGGCGGAGCTGCTCACCGAGGCACAGCACAAGGTGGAGGAGCGCCTGGAGCAACTACACCGGCGCCTGAACCATGCCTGCCGCTACCTGCTGATGCGCGCCCAGGAACGCTTCGCCCGGCTCTCCGCTCCCGCGGCTTTTGCCCGCATGCGCAATGCCCTGGCCAGGCGCCAGCAGCGAGTCGACGAGTTGCAGTACCAGATGGACGCCGCCTGGCATCGGCAAAGCCGCGATATGGCGGAAAGGTTGCAGAAGCTCGAAGGCCGGCTATTGCGTCAAGATGTAAGCCACCGCATGCGTATGGTGCGCGAGCGGCTGGCGGCGCTTGATGGACGGATTGGCCGATCGCAACAGCAACTGCTGCTGCGATCAAAGGCCAGGCATGCAAACGCGGAGGCGCGGCTCGAAGCTCTCTCTCCGCTCGCGGTGCTGAACCGGGGCTATGCCCTGGTCTTCGACGAGGCGGGGGGCCTGATTCGAGAGGCAACCGCTGCTCCCGACGGCGGAGTGATCACCACGCGATTCGCGCAAAGCACGCTGACCAGCCGGGTGCTTGAAAGGAAGTCGGCCCCAACTAACTCATGAGAAAACTTTTTGGAACGGACGGTATTCGTGCGGTCGCCGGAGAACCCCCCCTGGACGCGCCCACCATTTTCGCTATCGGGCTCGCGCTGGCATCCACTCTGAAGAATCTCTACCCCGCGCCCCGGGTGCTGTTAGGGTCGGACACGCGAGAATCCAGCCCCTGGATCTCAGCCGTGATTTCCGGCGGATTGCAAAGTGGCGGAGCTGAGGTGCTGAACGCAGGAGTCATCACCACTCCTGGTGTCGCTTACCTGACCCGCATCCATCAGTTCGCCGCGGGAGTCGTAATTTCCGCCTCGCACAACCCCTGGCAGGATAACGGGATCAAGGTATTCGGCGGCGACGGTTACAAGCTGCCCGACAGCACGGAGATCGAGATCGAGGCGGAGATCTTTCGCAGGCTGAAGGACATATCCCCGGCGGACCTCAAGGATCTGAAGGCGCCCCCCGCGAGCAAGGATTTCCGCGAAGAATACGAGGAATTTCTTCGCAACGTGGTTCCCGGACTGAACCTGGCGGGCAAGAAGATCGTGATCGACTGCGCCAATGGAGCCGCAGCGGTGATTGCTTCCGAACTCTTTAGCGGGTTTGGCGGCGAGATTCACCTGACGAACGTAAGCCCCAATGGACGCAACATCAACGAAAACTGCGGCGCGCTGCACCCGGAAGTGGTGGCGCGGGAAACCAAGGCACGGGGGGCTGACCTGGGAATCACCTTCGATGGGGATGCCGACCGGGCACTGTTTGCCGACGCCCACGGCCGGGTCGTCAATGGGGACGGGGTGATGCTGGTGGCGGCCCGGGATATGCAGGCAAAATCCGAGTTGGCCGGCGATGTGGTGGTGGCGACAACTATGTCCAACATGGGCCTCGAAGCCGCATTGCGCAGCAACGGCATCCGCATGCTGCGGGCCCCGGTCGGTGACAAATATGTTTTAGAGATGATGCAAAAAAACCAGGCCAGCCTGGGCGGGGAGCAGTCGGGCCACATCCTCTTTCTAAGCCGCAGCACCACCGGTGACGGACTGCTGACCGCCCTGGTATTGCTGGATATCCTGGCGCGTTCGGGGAAGCCCCTGCACGCGTTGCTGAGCGATCTCCGTGTGTTCCCGCAGGTGATCGTCAATGTGCGGGTGCGGGAAAAGCGGCCGCTCGACCAGATTCCAGCCGTGGTCGAGAGCATTCAGCAAGCGGAAACCGATTTGCACGGCAATGGCCGGGTTGTGGTTCGCTATTCCGGCACCGAGGCCTTGGCGAGAGTGATGATTGAGGCCGAATCGGAGCAGCAGATGCGCGAACATGCGGAGCGCATCGCGCAGGCAATTCGGGTAGAAATAGGAGTATAGGAGACAGTATGATCACCGCCATTCTTTTGCTCGCACTGATGCAGCCGCAAGCGCCCGGCCTGGCTGCGGCGACCGATACCAGCAACGTTCCAGACCGGACCGAGAAGCTGACGCCAGCGGAAGCGAAATCTTTGGCGGATGCAAACCAGGCGGTCGCTGACGCCCAAGCCAAGCTGATCCAGGCCAAAGCTGCCCTGCAGGGGACGACGGAGGGCATAGAGCTGGCTCATCACGCCAACACGGACTGTGGTTGTTACGTAGAAAGCACCGGACGGGACTACGACAAGGTTGAGTTCAAGGGCGACACCATCTTCATCCATCACATCCACGAGGCCCCGGGAAGCCTCACGAAGAAGACGACACCCTAGACTAGGGTGGCTACCCAGGGCATCTGGCTTTGTATCAGGGCACGACTTTAGTCGTGCCACCTCGGGCCAAATAATCCTGGGCTTTAGCCCTGCCGACTGCCCTGGCAGGGGCTAAAGCCCACCCTTGAGTGAGCCTTACGGCACGACTAAAGTCGTGCCCTGATACAAAGCCAAGCAGACTTGATGTTTTTCATCCCCTTGGGTGGGCCGCAGGCCCGTGAACCCTCCGGTCGAGATGACAATTCTTCTTGGGAACGAGGGTTAATCGCAGGTCCTCAAAAATATGCCGAGAGCTGGGCGAACCCGGAAAGCTCAAGAAGAGTCTGTCCGGAAGGCGGCGCCTCGACCGCCTCGTGTTCCAGGATCCAGGTTGAGTGGTGGGGAACAAAGATCGCATTGAGGCCTGCGGAAAGCGCGGGGTTAATATCGGATCGCGGACTATTGCCGATCATCCACGTGCTGGTGGGCTCGATCTGATGGCGCGCAATCAGGTCAACGTAGGCACTCCGATGTTTTTCCTGTAGCACTTCGACGGCCTGAAAGTAATTCGCCACGCCCGATCGACTTAGCTTGTCTGTCTGCTCGATCGGGTCGCCCTTGGTGACAAGTATCAATTTGTGACGGGTGTAGAGATCGGCCAGCGTGGCCGCGACGTGAGGCAACAACTCAATTTCCCGATCGGCAATCGACCGCACAAACGTCCCGACCTTTTCCCGGTCTCGTTCGGCTATCGGACCATCGGTCAGCCGCTCAAAGCAAATGACCAGCGAACGGTGAAAATTTCTTAGACCATAACCATGAACCTTGATGGTTTCATGTTCCACCTGGTTGAGGTGGCTGCGCACCTCCTGGGCGGTATGGACGCGGTGGTCGAGATGGGAGATGAAATCGGCGATTGCCTGCTCAAAATAGATATTGTTCTCCCAAAGCGTGTCATCGGCATCGATAAACAGAGTCTGTGATTCTGGGAAACGAACGATTTGGGTCGCCATCCACTGATTATAAAAAACATCAACCGCGGATTGCTTACTTCATGTCGCGCCAGTTCGGACCCGCGCCACAATCCACCACCACCGGCACCTTGAGATCGATCACCGTCTCCATCTCATGCCGCACCAGTTCCTTCACTTGCCCAACTTCCTTCTCCGGGACATCGAAGAGCAGTTCGTCGTGCACCTGAAGCGTCATTTTCGCTGCGAAGCCCTCTTCGCGGAGCCTGCGATCGATGCGAATCATGGCAATCTTGATCAAATCGGCCGCCGTGCCCTGCAGCGGCGTATTGACCGCAGTTCGCTCGGCGAAACCCCGCAGGTTGGCATTGCGGCTCTGCATATCAGGAATCGGACGAACCCGTCCGAACAGGGTGCGCACCCGCTGCTCCCTGCGCGTCTCTTCGAGCAGCCGGTCGATGTAGCTGCGCACTCCGCTGTAGCGGGCAAAATAAGTTTCGATGTAAAGCCTGGCTACGTTTTGCTCGATGCCGAGTTGCTGGGCCAATCCAAAGGGAGAAATCCCGTACACGATACCGAAGTTCACGGCCTTGGCCCGATCGCGCGTCTGTTTATCCATTGCTTCCGGCGCGATGCCGAACACTTCCGAAGCAGTCAGTGTGTGAATGTCCTGTCCTTCGGCAAACGCGCGCACCAGCAACGGATCTTCGCTGAAGTGGGCCATCAGCCGCAGTTCGATCTGCGAGTAATCCGCGGAGATGAGCAGATTGCCAGGCGCTGCGATGAACGCCGCGCGGATCTCCCGGCCCAGCTCGGTCTTGATCGGAATATTCTGCAGGTTCGGATTGGTGGAAGACAGGCGCCCGGTGGAAGTGCCTACCTGGTTGAAGGTGGTGTGGACACGCCCCTCGGCATCGGCCAGCAGAGGCAACGAGTCAATGTAGTTGGACTTCAGCTTGGCCAGCTGCCTGTACTGCAGCACCTGGCGCGGAACCTCGTTATGTTCCGCCAGCTCTTCGAGCACATCCACAGCGGTCGAAACCACCTTGCCCCGCCCATACTTCATGGGCTTGGGCAGATGCATTTTGTTGAACAGCACATCTCCCAGCTGTTTGGGAGAATTGATGTTGAAGCGATGGCCGGATCCGGCGAAGATCTGCTCGCTGACCCGCTCCATTTCCACCTTCAGCCGATCACCCATGGCGGCGAGAACCGCACGATCGATGCGCACGCCTGCCTCTTCCATGCGCAGCAGGACCGGAACCAGGGGAAGGTCGATGTCGCGGTAAACCTGCCCCGCGCCGAGCGACTCCACGTCCTCTTTAAGCACCGGCGCGAGGGAGCGGATGGCGTGCGCCGATGCCGGCAGCAGGTCATCGCCCGACGCGGGTAACGCACCACCGCTAAAGCGGGCGACCACATCCGGCAACGGGTGCGTGGTGTGGGTTGGGTTGATGAGATAGGAGTAGAGCATCAGGTCATCCACCGGACCCGCCAGCTCGAGGCCCGCGACATGGTGCCCCAGAATACGCAGAGCGGCCTTCAGGTCGTGCAGCGATTTGGCAGTATGCTCGTCGGTCAGCAGGGGACGCAGGTGCTCTGAGTCGAGGGGAAAGACCAACGCCCTGCCCGGCTCCACGGAGACCGCAACCTTCATCATCTGCGGGCCGGGTTTCGCATCAGCCTCCGGCAGCGGCGCGTCGAACAGGCCCAGCGACATGATCTTCAGTTGTGGCTCTTCTTCTTCGATGGCCTCGCCTTCCGCCTCGCCCACCTGCTCCGCTGCAACTTCAAGCAGCGTGGTGTCAAAGGCCAGGGAAAAGCTCTTGCCTTCGGCCAGCTCCACAAAATGGCTGACTTCTTCCGGCGACGGGTCGCGACTAATGGAGAGTGGTGCCGCCTCCTCCCCCGGAGCCAGCTCCTTGAGCATGGTAGTGAATTCGAGCTCGTTGAACAGAGCACGGCACGCGCTCACGTCCGGCGCCTGGGTGCGCATGTTCTCGAGCTCCAACTCGACCGGCACTTCACAATGGATGGTCACCAGCTCTTTGCTGAGCAGAACCGTGTCCCGATTGTTCTCGAGCGATTCGCGATACGTCTTGCGTTTCACCTCTGAGGCATGATCGAGAGCAGCCTCGACGCTGCCGAACTGCTGGATCAGTTCGACCGAACCCTTGTCTCCAATTCCCGGAGCACCCGGGATATTATCGATGGAATCACCGCGCAGAGCCATCACGTCGATGACCTGCTCCGGAGGCACCCCGAGAACTTCAACCACTTTGTCGCGGTCAAGGATGAGGTTGTCTTTGACGGGATTGAGCACCTTGACCTTGCCGGTGACCAGTTGCAGCATGTCTTTGTCGTTTGAAACTACGAAGACATCGTGGCCTTGCTCCGCTGCCTGGCGCGCCAACGTGCCGATTACATCGTCTGCTTCAAAACCTTCCGATTGCAGTATGGGAATACGAAAAGCCTCCAGCGACCTGCGGATAAAAGGCAGCTGCTGCGCCAGGTCCGGGGGCATCTCGGTGCGGTTGGCTTTGTAGCCAGCGTAATCGAGCTCGTCGAATGTCTGGGTCTTGATGTTCCATTTGCGCACCGTCCCGATGCTGCGTGCGCGCTCATCGCGAAAGACGGAACCGCTTACATCGAAAACGGCGGCAAAATACTCCGGCTGAAAGTCGCGGCGGAGTTTGTTGATCATGTTCACGAAGACAAAGGTGGCGGCGGTGGGCACACCGGAGCGTGTGGACATGGGACGCTGCCGCTGCATCGCGTGATAGGCGCGAAAGATGAACGACATCGCGTCGAGCAGAAAGATGGGAGGCTTAGTCAGCTTCTCTGTCTCCGGTGGAGAGGTCACATTGGTGGGAGAGGCCATCACTTCAGTCGAGCGGATCCTTGAGCTGATTCATATCGAAGGCGATCCCTTTTTCGGCAAGGGAGAAGGAGTCGTTCCGCTGCAACTGCAGGTCTTGATATCGGTAGAAGGTACTGTCCTGAGGATCGACGATCCAGATCTCCGGGATGCCCATGTTCCGGTAGTCTTCCAGCTTGCGTTTAAGGCGCTGCAAGCTATCTTCGGGAGATAGAACCTCAAAAACGGCGAGCGGCGGATGCGTGATGATCTGCTCGATAGGCAGGCTGCGGTCAAGCACGGTGACGTCGGGAACACGATAGCGGGTCGGCGCGACTCGAAGCCGCAGTGAGGGCAGTGCACGGATACCCCATTCCCTGTCATTCTGCCAAAACCGAATTAGGATCGCCTGCTGCCAGGATGCGTGATCAAACTCTCCGGCTGGGCGTTCCTCGATCTTCCCATCCACATACTCTGCATCGGGCTCGTAGGAGGAGCGGAGATAAACCTCAACGGGAACATGGGTCGTTGTCGCCATAATGAGCTCCCTCCCTGCTTTGAGGATACCGCGCTTTCATACAATCGGAGCTGTGCTGGTTTCCGACTTCGACTTCGATCTTCCTCCGGAGCTTATCGCGCAAGAACCCCCTCCTGAACGCGGCGGCAGCCGCATGCTCATCCTGAACCGGGAAAGCGGGGCGTGGGAAGACTCGCAGTTTGACCAACTGCCCGAACAGCTGCGAGCGGGGGACTTGCTGGTGCTGAACGACAGCCGCGTCATTCCCGCACGGCTGTTCGGAACGCGCGTGGGAAATCACATCGGGAAGGTGGAAGTGCTGCTCACCGAGCAGGTGGGCGACTGGGAATGGCGAGCCCTGACTCGCCCGGCACGCAGGATGACGGTGGGCCAGCAGCTTTCCTTCGCAGGCTCGGGCGGGGATGAACTCCTTGCAGCCACAATCACGGCGCACGGTGAGTTTGGCGAACGCCTTCTTCGCTTCACGCCTGTCGACGACTTCTTCGCCCGGCTGGAGCTTCTGGGGCATGTCCCGCTGCCGCCATACATTCGCCGTCACGACCAGGCAGTGGATCGTGAGCGTTACCAGACTGTCTATGCGCAGCAACGCGGCTCTGTCGCCGCACCCACCGCGGGGCTGCACTTCACCCCGGAAATTCTTGAACGAATTCGTGCCCGAGGGGTGATCGTCACCTACTTGACGCTCCATGTCGGGTTGGGCACGTTCCAGCCAGTTCGGGTGGCGGAGGTTGCGGAGATTCACCTCCACGCCGAAAGATATTCTCTGCCCGAGGAAACGGCCCAGCAGGTCAAGCAGGCACTCCTCGACGGCCGCCGCGTCGTCGCTGCGGGCACCACGACCGTCCGCACGCTGGAGCATTGTGCCCGCATCGGCCGGCTGGAGGCCCATTCCGGCACGACGGATATCTTCCTCGCTCCAGACTCTCCCTTGAACGTCGTCAAGGCGCTGCTGACCAATTTCCACTTACCCCAGTCCACACTGCTGATGCTGGTCAGCGCGTTTGCCGGGAGAGAAAAAACACTCGCGGCTTACCGTCACGCGGTCGCAGCCGGTTATCGCTTCTTCTCCTACGGCGACTGCATGTTCATCTCTTGAAAGTGGCGCTCGGCATTCAAGCGCGCCCGTTCCAGCGCTGCTTCCACCTCCAGCCGCTTGGCTTCCAGCATGGCCGGGTCGTCGGTCTGGGGCACTTCGATTTGCCGTCCCCAGCTGATGGCCACTCGCGAGAACGGTTTGGGGATAAGAAAGCTGTCCCATGAGCGCAGGATCCAGGCGTTTTCAGGATGGGCGTAGAAGATCCCGATGGCGTAGCCGGTTATCTGGGCCAGCTTGACCGCTCCTGGCTTGACCTTGTACACCGGCCCGCGCGGGCCGTCCGCGGTAAACACCGCAGGATTCCCGCGTTCCACGGCCTTCGCCAGTGCCCACAGCCCGCTCCCTCCGGCGCGAGTGCTTGAGCCTCGCGCGGTAAGAAAGCCCAGATGTTCGATGGTGCGCGCGATCAACTCGCCGTCAAAGCTCTGGCTGATCAGTACCGCCGGCCTGAACTTGCCGTGAAAATAGCAGGCGCAGGGAATAAGGCAGCGATGCCAGAAACACCACACCTGGAGAGCCGGTGGTTTCGCCGGCTCTGCGCCCGGTTCCAACACGGTTTCGTAGCGCAGGGTGCGATTCAGCAGGCGCAGGAGCATCGCCACCAGAGGCGGGACTATGGCAATCGCGACCCGCTGGCCGCAGCTGAAGCTCTGATCCGAGTCCTTCACCGACCGATTTTACCGTTCGCCGACGGTGAGGTAACCAAAGTGGGGGCCGGATGGGGACTCCCGCTGCCCCCTTTGTGGGCAGGTAATAGTGAGATGGACGCATTTCCCCAGCGACCCCCCTCAGGTATACAGATAATCATTATGAATACACGCAAGGTTGCTTTTGCTTCACGTGAATATTCTCTGCCTCGGTCTGGAACTAAACCGTCCCTGGACGACAAGCTTGATAAGGTCTTCCAAATGGCCGAGCATATGGACGCCCGGTGCGTCTACATGCTGGACGCCGCCACGCACAGGCGCCGGCCAAGCCTGGCCACCCGGTAGGGTCCACTTCCCGAGCGGGACCTCTGAGAGTAGCCCAAGACCTTGTCCTGGGGGGGATTGGGTCGGTTCATTGGAGTTTGGCTACTCTCAAAGGTCCCGCTCGGAATGTGGTCGGCCCCTCAGGGTTTTTCGCTCCGGAATTCGGGAAGTCCGAGGGGCGCACCGCAGATCCCTCCACTACGCTACGCTCCGGTCGGGATGACAATTCATCTTGGAAACTATACTTAGCGTTCCCAAACAAAATTTTCATCCCGACCGGAGCGTAGCGTAGTGGAGGGATCTGCGGTGCGCCCCTCGGACTTCCCGAATTCCGGAGCGAAAAGTGTACAGTTCTCACGCTTGCGATCGGCTTTAGCCCTTAGGCGACCTCCCCACGTTAGTCGCTGATAGCATCGCAGATGTGCTACTGACACTGGAAACGTCTCTGCAGTTCGTCAAGGGCATAGGCCCGCGCATCGCCCAGAATCTGCAAGACAAGCGCATCACCACCATCGAAGACCTGCTCTACCACCTGCCTTTCCGCTATGAGGACCGCCTCCGCCCGCAAGCTATCGAGGAACTGGTCCCAGGCGAAATGGCCAGCCTGATTGGCGAGGTGCGGGGCATGGCTCTGCTCCGCACCTCGCGCATGCCGATTTTTGAGATGACCGTGGGCCAGGGCCTCAGCAAGGTCAAGTGCATGTGGTTTCACGGGACCTACCTGAAAGACCGCTTCAAAGCCGGACAATGGGTGGCCCTGTACGGGAAAGTGGAACCCTCCCGCACCAGCACCAGTTTCAAAATGATTCAGCCCCAGGTAGAAGTGCTTCCTGACGACCACGACGATGCCGAATCCAAGCTGCTGGAGGTGGGCCGCATCGCACCGATCTATGAGGCCTTGGGCAGCAAGCTGGCTTCGCGTTGGCAGCGGCGCATCATCTGGCGGCTGCTGGAAGAACTGAAGGGCCGGATCCCGGAAACGCTGCCCGTGGCCCTGTGCCGCCGCCTGGAGCTACCCAGCCGCGAGGACGCGTTGCGCGGGGTGCACTTTCCCGAGGCTGGAACGCCGATGAGCCAGCTCCAGGCCTGGGCTACCCCGGCACAAAAGCGGTTGATTTTCGAAGAGTTCTTCTATCTGGAACTGGGCCTGGAGCTGAAGCGCAAAAAATTCCGCCAGCGGCAAGGCATCCCCTTCGAAACCAACGATGAGGTGCGTGCGGCGCTGCGCCAGGTTTTGCCCTTCCACCCTACCAAGGCGCAGAAGACCGCGCTGGGGGAAATTGTGGCCGATATGCGATCGCCGGAACCGATGCGCCGGTTGCTGCAGGGCGATGTCGGGTCGGGCAAGACCATCGTGGCCCTGCAGGCCATGCTGGTGGCCATCGAGAACGGCTACCAGAGCGCCCTGATGGCGCCCACGGAGATCCTGGCTACCCAGCACTTCCTGGCGGCGCGCAAGCTGCTGGAGCGGTCGCAGCAGCGCTACAAAGTGGTTCTGCTCACAGGGTCTCTCGATGAAGATCGTAAACGCGCCAATCGTGGATTGATCGCGCGCGGCGAGGCCCAACTGGTCATCGGAACTCATGCCCTGATCGAGGAACGCGTCGATTTCGCCAAGCTGGGCCTGGTGGTTGTCGATGAACAGCACCGCTTCGGAGTGCTGCAGCGCTTCCGCCTGATGAAGAAGCCCAACGCCGGGGAGCCGGATGTCCTGGTCATGACCGCCACGCCTATCCCTCGAACGTTGGCGCTTTCTCTCTACGGCGATCTCGATCTCAGCGTGCTCGATGAATTGCCGCCCGGCCGCACGCCCATCCTCACTCGCCAAATTTCCGACGATAAAGCCGGCGAAGTCTGGGCCCAGGTGCGGGAACAAGTGCGGCTGGGGCACCAGGCCTACGTGGTTTATCCGGTGATTGAAGGCGCCAGGGAAGATCAGCCTGAGTTGGATTTTGCAGCCGGAGATCCGGAGCCGGAGGTACCCAAAGCACCGGGAAAAGCCGGGAGCATCGGTCTTTTGTTCAAGCCAGTTTCCTCCCCAGCTACTCCCTCGCTCAAGGCGGCTACGGACATGTATCAGGAATTGAAAGCGGGGGCGCTTCGGGATCTGCGGCTGGGCTTGCTGCACGGACGGATGGATGCGGACGAAAAAGAAATCATCATGCGCCGCTTCCAGCGCCGGGAAATTGATGTGCTGATCTCGACTACGGTGATCGAAGTCGGTGTCGATGTTCCAAATGCAACCATGATGGTCATTGAACATGCGGAGCGCTTCGGCTTGTCCCAAATGCATCAATTACGCGGCCGTGTAGGCCGGGGCAGTGCCCGCTCTTACTGCATTCTAATGACGGGAGGAAAGATCTCCGACGCCGCGGCCGAACGCCTGGCGGCCATGGTGCGCACCCAGAACGGCTTCGAGCTGGCCGAGTTGGATCTGCAGCTGCGCGGCCCGGGTGAATTCTTCGGCACCCGGCAGGCGGGAATTCCCGACTTCAGGGTGGCCAACCTGGTGCGCGACCGGGCTCTTCTGGAGCTGGCCAAGACAGAGTCGGCTTGCTTCGTTTCGGTCTCCAGCGATGCGATCACCGAGGAAGAAAAGACCAGGGTATGGAGTCGTCTGCGCGAGGCCTGGCAACGGCGTTATGGATTGGTGGATGCTGGATAAGCATTTCCACTCCTGGTTTACACAAAGCAACCGTTCCCGGCGCGTCTTTTCCTCAAGAAAAGACGCACATCGCTGCACTTTCCTGTGCTAAGTAGGAGTGAAAATGCTTTTGATCAGGCGGCGAAGCATGGGCTGCTGCCAAGCTGCAATTCCAACTCTTCTTCCTTGACCATCCAGATCTGCAATTGCACCTTGATGATTTCAAGCGAACAGATGTACCGGGTGGCGGCGTCCAGGGTGGCTACATCGACCGCCGGAAGCTGCCTCGATGCAAGATCGAAGACATGCGGAGTGCAGCGGCAAAGTTCCGTAAGCACGGCATGGGAAGCAGCTGTGAGCTGGAGGCCCACAGAAACGAGTGCACTGTAAATCTCGACGCAGATGTCGCGGGGAAACTCAAACACGATGCGGGCGGTTCCAGGCTCGACGTAAGAGCGGCTGCGGATCCACGCGCCACAATCGGGAATGAGACCGCTGAGCCGGGGCACGACCGTGGATTGGTCTTCAGCCAGCAGCGCTGTTAAGTAGAGAACATCACCTGAAAGCGTATCGGACATAAGGGTATCGGTCGACTATACCTCGCTTGCTTACCTTGATCGGCCACCTTAAACCGATCTTCAACCGCAGAACAGGTACCACGGTTCGCGCTTACGGTTACATTTTGGGAAGGCGGAGATGACCGAAAACGATCCCATGGTAATGTGGTCAGCATGTTGATCGGGACAGGCGTGGACTTGATTGAGGTGGAGCGTATCGCGCAATCGATCAAGCGCTACGGCGACCGGTTTCTACGGCGCATCTACACCGATCATGAGATCGCCTACTGCAACCGCAAGCGGGGGAGTGCGGAAAGTTTCGCCGCTCGTTTTGCAGCAAAAGAGGCCGGAGCAAAGGCACTGGGAACGGGGATCAGCAGGGGAGTGACGTGGAATGAATTCCAGGTTGAGCGTCAGCCGGGAGGGCGGCCGGTTCTTGAACTGCGCGGACGAGCGGCGGTTTTGGCCAGGGAGCTGGGGGTGAGAACGATTTCGCTCTCCCTGACCCACACCGGTAGCCTGGCGATGGCGACTGTGATGATGGAAGATTAGCGGCACGATGGGACAGCAGGTACCTTCCCTACGGTCCTCCGGATTACCCGGGCCCGAGAGGTCCGCGGTCAATCAACGTGGTCAACTCGGCGAGCAATACCCGGAGTCGTTCAATCTCCACCTTGCCCGGCGGCGTGGTTTGGCCAAACAGCACTTCTGCCTCCCGCGCCAAATCCGTACCCCGAGGCAGGCCGAAGGTGCCCAGAACCCCCGCTAGCTTATGAGCGGAGTCCACGGCGCTTTGCTGGGTCGCGTGGTCCAGGCGGTTGTCGCTCATCAAATCCCCAGCCGTTCGTAGCCGCGCAGCCCGCTCGACGACGGTGTGCCGGCTCCGCTCCCAAAGCGCAGAGATCATGCTTTGCAGCTTCTGCTCCTGGGACTGAGGTTCCGGGGATTCCGTAGGCCCGCCGTTTGCTGCGCGCCCATGCTCGTCCGGGGAATTGCGGTCTCTGTTCGTCAATGGATCATCCGCCTTCTTTCCAGCCTAATGCGGCCGAAATTTGCCGCGCCAGAGTCAGAGGATCAAAAGGCTTGAAAAGGATAGCCTTCACTCCCATTTCGGCAAACTTGCGCTGGTCCGGGCCCTGCACCTTGGCTGTGAGCAGCAACACAGGAATGTGCGAAGTGCTTCCGTTGGCCTTGAGCTTCAGCAGGGTGGTGGGCCCATCCATCTCGGGCATCATGACGTCGAGAAGAATCGCGTCCGGCTGCTCGGTGCTGGCGCGTTCGATTCCCTGTTTCCCGGAATTGGCGAGCACGACGTCCCACCCCGCGACCGTCTCCAGGCTCATGGCAGCAACCTGCCGGATATCGTCTTCGTCGTCGATGATTAAGATGCGATGTGTCATAAATTTTGCAGGTTTGTGGTGGCTTACAGGCCAGGAGAAGCGTTTCCTTCCCATCCCAGCGGTACCTCGCTGTCTCCCGAGGGCAGCCGCAGCATCGAGAGCACCAGCGTCTCCACATCCTGTGGCTGGACGCGAGCCTTGGTCAGGAATTCGGTGTGCCCCAACTGTAGCTTCTTGCGTTCGTTCTCGCTCAAGTCCTGCGCGGAATAGACCACCAGCGGAAGCTGTTTCATCTCCTTCTGCTGGCGCAGCCAGTCCACGAGTCCAAAGCCATCGCCGTCGGGCAAACCAATATCGAGGATCAGCAGGTCCGGCCGCGACGATACGCACAGTTCCATCGCTTTGCGCTGGGTAGAGGCGTGGTGTACCTGGACCCCGGCGCGCTCAAACGTTGCCAGGATGACCTTAGCCAAATCGGCATCATCCTCTACCAGTAACACACGGGATGGCCGCCTTTCTACCTGCAAGACCCGGGAGAGCGCCGCCAGCATCGACTCTGTCTCCAGCGGTTGTTCGAGCCAGGCATCCGCGGCTTTCTCCACTTCGGGATCGTTTAGCGCACCAAAGGCGCTCAAAACCACCACGGGAATGGCCGCGGTGCGTAAATCGTCGCGCAAGAGGTGCAGAGTCTCCCAGCCGTGAAGGCTTGGCAGGCTCATGTCGAGCAGGATGGCTTGGATGGGGCTTTGCCGGGCCATGGAGACGGCTTCGTCGCCGCTGCTGGCTTCCAGCACCGAATAACCATTTTGCCGCAGGCTCTCCGCCAGGGTAGCGCGCGTTTCCGGGTTTTCGTCGCAAACCAGGACAGAGGTAGCGCTCACCACCGAAGAAGCCGCGCTGCCACCGAGGTGTAATAAATCGGCGTCGCGGGTAACGGAGGGTAGGAACATGCGGAAAGTGGAGCCGCGATCGACGTTCCGCTCTGCCCAGATGCGGCCGCCATGCTGCATGACAATGGTGCGGCAGATGGCCAGCCCCAGTCCGGTTCCACCCTTCTGCCTGGCATCCGACGCGTCGACTTGCTGGAAGCGGTCAAAGATCGATTCCAGCTTGTCCTTGGGAATGCCGCGGCCATTGTCTCTCACGCTGATGGTGACTCCATCCAGCAGCCGTTCGATCAAAACCGTGACCTGCGATCCCTGCGGGGAGAACTTGATGGCGTTGCTCAGGAGATTGGTCATCACCTGCTGCAGCCGATCGGGATCAACCTCTACCTGCGCCGGCCCGGCTTCCAGCAGGAGCTGTACCTTGGCGGCTTCCGCCATGGGGGTCATGGCGTCGATCGCCTGCCTCGCCAGCTCCTCCAGGTCGCAGCTGCGGTAAGTAAGGGGCGCGCGGCCCGACTGCATCCGCTCCAGATCGAGGATGTCGTTGATCAGGCGGACCAGCCGGTCGGAGTTGCTCACCGCGATGCGCAGCAGGTTCGAGGCCTTCTCCCCCATCTCCCCCAGCAGCCCCGTGGAGAGCAATCCCAAAGACCCGCGAATAGACGTGAGCGGGGTGCGCAGTTCATGGCTCACGGTGGAGACGAATTCATCTTTCATGCGGTCCAGCGCATACCGCTGGCTGATGTCGCGGAAGCTGAGCACGCTGCCTACTGCCACGTTGTGCTCGACCATGGGCGTTACCGAGAACTCAACCGGGAACGAGGCGCCATTCCTGCGATAGAACACATCCTGGCCGCTGGAGCCCTCGCGCACCATAAAAGCCCGGCCGGTGCGGCATTGATCGGAACACTTTTCCCGCCCTTTACGCTCCTCATGCACCACTGAGTGGACGGTGCGTCCAATCAAATCGAAGGCGTGAGCGCCCAGCATGCTGGCGGCTGCCGGGTTGACAAAGACGATGCGGCCCGAGGAGTCGGTGCCGAAGATGCCGTCGGCCACGGAATTCAGAATCGATTCCTTCTGCCGGTTCAACTCTTCCAGGCGGCTTTCTTGTGCCGAGCGGGCCATGAACTGGCCGATGGAGGCGCAAACCGTTTCCACGGTGGCCATCATCTCGGTATCTTCGCGCTGCTTTTGCCGGCTGAAGAACTCGACCACGGCGATCACCTGGTTGCCGACCCGGACGGGAACACCCCAACCCGTGATCAGCCCGTCTGTCTTGGCCGACCCGGCGCGCAGAAAATTCTGATCCTCCTGCAGGTCTTCGATCCAGCAAGGACTCTCTGCCGCCCAGATCTGGCCGGGCAGATCTTTACCTTTTTGCAATACGCGTCCAATGCTGTCGCGGTGAAATTCGGAACAGGCCCGATCGGGTGCATACCAACCCGCCAGGTAGCGGCAGTGATGGTCGCTGCTGACAAACCACAATCCCGCCATATCGAAGCCCAGGTTGGTTCCCAGCGATTCGAGCATGGCCGGCAGGGCTTCGTCTGAGGTGGTGGATTCACCCACGACCTGGCTCACAGCCAGCTGCATCGCCAGTCTGCGTTCGCGCTGGTACTGGGCGGTGACATCGCGGAAGATGCAGCGCACCGAAACCGGCTCACCGCGGTCCTGACGGCAGCTCAGGCTTGCTTCCAGCTCGCGAACCATACCGTTGGCATCCTGCACGCGCAAATTGGCGCGATCGATGCGCTCGCCGCGCAGGGCACGGTCGAACAGCCCGGCTGCGTTGGCTTGCATTTCCGGAGGAAAGGCGGCTTCGAAGCTGATCAAGCTTTCAAAGGCGGCCGCGCTCTTGCCAAAGCAGGTCTGCCATGCCGGGTTCACATAGAGATATTTGGCGCGCGGGCTCAGGGTGGCAATCATTTCCTGCGAGTTGTCGAACAGATCGCGGTACCGCTCTTCGCTCTCGCGCAGGGCATGCTCGGCGCGCTTGGTCGCGGTCAGATCGGTGGCAATCGCCAGCAACCCGGTCAGCGCGCCATCGCTATTCCGCACCGCGGAGAGATAAACCATGGCAGGGAAGTTCGTCCCATCCTTGCGCCGGCAGAGGATCTCGAAGCCGCGGACCCGGCTTACGGGAAAGCTGGTGACGTACTGGACATAATGCTTCAGTTCCGCCGAGACGCTCTCCAGGTCGATAGCGGGCGAGCGATCGAGGCGCGAAACCAGGAGTTGTCCGACGCGTTCCAGTTCCCCTTCGGGGAAGAGGTCGTGCGCGTTGAGTTGACCGAGGACTTCGTGAAAGCGGTAGCCGAGCATGCGTTCGGCGGCGGGATTGAAGATCAGCAGATTGCCCTGCAGGTCGGTGGCCAGAATCATCGGCCCGGCGGAGTCCAGAATGCTTCGCTGCAACTGGGCTACCTGTTGGACCTGCCACTCGGCCTCATCCTGGCGCCCGGCATCGAGGAAGCTGTGTACACAGAGACCGATCAGCAGGACCTGGGCGCAGGCCCAGGCGATCACGGCGGCAGAAAAGGTGCCCCCACGGCCCAGCAGCAGTACCAAGCCGCCGTAAGCCGAGAGCAGCAGCGCAACCGCGAAAAATATGGTGGTAGGCAGCCTATCTCGAAGCCAGGTCACTCAAACTCGATCGATGCGGGTCTAATTAACGAGCTCTCGCCAAGTCAGTCGTCCTAGCAAAAAAGACGGATCTGGCCCATGCTAAACGCTAACTATCCGGAGTATAGGCGCCTGTTTCCGGCCTACACAGTGACTAACCGGAGTCCACGCTCGCATGCGGAAAGGACTCACGCATCTCCAACGGGTCGGATCGGGGGAAAAACGCAGATGACTAAGCAGTGCGTTCCATAATTTGTTATCGCGGACGCGCTGGCTTCTTTCGACTTAACCGCGACGGAACGGAATTACGTTGGCACGGCTCTCAACAAATTTATCCGACAGGGCCGACATTCGGCCAAGAGACCAGAATCCCAGGAAAAGCACCGCATAAGCAAACCCAGCCACACCAAGAAGCAGAGACAAGATGGTACCCCCAAACAGACTCAATTGACCGCCATTGGGGGATGCCTCGAAGTATACCCATACCGTGAGCGAAACTATAGAAAAAGAAAGGGTTTGGCTGCCACTTTAGTACTAGGCCGCATAACCCTCTTCCATTTTGGTATTCACTACGCGGTGACCGGCTCCAGCAGGCGCGACCAGCGGCGCTGCTTCCGTTGCGCATGTGCTTTCTTATGATAGGCATAGCCAGTGATCAGCGGCAACGCCAAGGTCGCTTCGCTGTACACCATTTGTTCAAAAGTGGTGTCTACCTTACCCCAGGAGCTGGCTTCCTTCAGCGTGCTGGAAGAGAGCGCACCGTCGCGGACGTCAGCCACCGTGATCTGGATCGCATATTTGTGCATCGGCGCATCGAGGCCTAGGATTTCCGCCGCCACTACGATGTCCTGGGCGAAGTTCTTGGGTACTCCACCGCCAATCATCAGCAGGCCGGTGGTCGGGTTGGCGATCTTCAGCTGCGTCAACTCGTAGAAGTCCTTCACGGAATCGATCGAAACCTTGGGCTTGTCGCCGCGGCCATGCTGGTGCGCCACCAGCCCGAAGCCGGCCGAACAGTCGCTGAAGGCGGGCACGAAGATCGGCACATCCATCTGGTAGGCGGAGAAGATGATGCTGTCGACGCCTCCTTTTTCGGGAGTCTTGCCCTGCTTCTCCAGATAGGCTCCCATCTCACGGATGAACTCACGCGAGCTGTAGGGGCGAGGGTCGAGCGAATCGGCAATGACTTTGCAGGTATCGTCGCACAGCCGGAGCTCTTCCTCGTCGATGAGGGTGTCGTAGATGCGATCGATCATCAGCTCGCGCAGGGTGGCATCTTCCGTTCCCTGGCGGTAGAGGTCGTCGGCGATCCAGTGCTTGTATCCCAGTGCCTCGAAGAAGTCCTGGTCCACGATGTTGGCGCCGGTCGAAACCACGGCATCGACCATGTTGTTCCGGATGAGGTCGACAAAAATCTGTTTCAACCCGGCGCTGATGAGCGATCCGGCGAGGCAGAGAATCACGCCACACTCCTGGTCGCGCAGCATGCGCTCGTAGATGGAAGCGGCCCGGGCAAGGTCACGGGAGCTGTAGGCCATGGACTGCATGGCATCCACCAGCGGAACCACGTTGTGCTGCTTGATGTCGATGTGCTGGATGGGGGTGGTTAGAAGCTCTTTTTTCGTAGGCATAGCACTATCAAGAATAGCAAAGCACAGCGGCTTCGGAAGCGGTTGCGGATGTTAAATTCCGCGCTCGATCGTGGGTAGTAGAGCCTCGAGCAGATTGGTCAGTTGCGCCTGCGCGCGTGCTCCGGTCTCGATCACTTCCTGGTGGTTGATGGCCTGATCGAGGACGCCGGCAGCCATGTTGGTGACGCAGGAGATGCCGAGGACTTCGATGCCCATGTGCCGGGCGACGATCACCTCGTGGACGGTGGACATGCCGACCAGGTCCGCGCCCCAGGTGCGGAAGGCTCTGATTTCCGCCGGCGTTTCGTAGCTGGGCCCGGGTACGCACAGATAGACGCCTTCCGCGATCTCGGCGGCGGATTGGGCCAGCAGTCGCAGTCGCTTCGAATAAGCCTCTGTCATGTCGAAGAACCGTGGACCGAGCCGTTTGTCGTTCTGCCCGGTGACGGGATTGCCGCCGGTGAAGTTAATGTGATCGGAGATCAGAACCAATTGACCTTGCTTGAGATCCAGCCGGATGCCGCCGGCAGCGTTGGTGATGACCACGGTAGTGATTCCCAGGCGCCCCAGGACGCGGATGGGAAAGGTGATTTCCTCTGGCGTGTATCCCTCGTAAGCGTGGACGCGGCCTTGCATGACCGCGACAGGCATCCCAGCAATAGTGCCGACAACCAGGCGGCCGCTGTGACCTTTTACGGTGGGCCGCGGGAAGTGAGGTATCTCCTGGTAGGCAATGCTTACCGGCTGCTGCACCTGTTCCGCAAAGGAACCTAATCCGGAGCCGAGGACGATGGCCACGCGCGGACTGACGACGATTTGTTTGCGGATAAAAGCCGCGGCCTCCTCCGCTTTTTCGAAAATTCCAGGTTGCAATGATTCCTCCTCCGATGCCGGAAAACATTTCCAAGAGAGGTCCGCTGAACCGCAGATCTCTCCACTACGCTACGCTCCGGTCGAGATGACAAATTTGTTTGGGAGCGCTAAGCATTGTTTCCAAGATGAATTGTCATCTCGACCGGAGCGTAGCGTAGTGGAGAGATCTGCGGTTCAGCGGACCTCTCTTGGAAATGTTTTTCTACCGCAGCAAGACGCTGACAATCGACGCTGACATCAAATTGGCCATCGTCCCCGCCAGCATCGCCCGCAAACCCAGCCGCGCAAGATCGTTACGCCGGTTCGGCGCCAACGCGCCGATACCGCCAATCTGCATACCGATCGAGCTAAAGTTGGCGAACCCGCACAACGCAAACGTCGTGATTGTGAAAGAACGGAAATCAAGCGACGACTTCTGCGCCCCCAGCAGCGCGTAGGCTACCAGTTCGTTGGTCACCGTGCGTGTTCCCAGAAGATTCCCGACCTGGTGCGCGCTGTGCCAGGGAATCCCGATCAGCCAGGCGACGGGAGCAAAGACGAACCCAAGGATCACATTCAGGCTGGACGGGAAGGGAACATGATGGCCGCCCAGCCAGTTGTGGATGCCTCCCAGCATCCCATTCAGCAGCCCGATCAGCGCTAGAAACGAAATGAGCATGATGCCTACATTGAAGGCCAGGCGGCCACCGTCAATGGTTCCACGGGCAATCGCGCCGACCAGGTTCTCCTCGCGGTGTTCTTCGTTGATGGGCATGGTCACCCGGCCCATAGTGGCGGGCGTGTGAGTTTCCGGAACCAGCAGCTTGGAGATGAGCACGGTCCCCGGCGCGGTCATGATAACGGCGGCGAGCAGATGTCTGGCCTCAATCCCATAGAGGATATAAGCCGCCATGATGCCGCCCGAGACATGCGCCATGCCGCTGGTCATAATGGTCATCAGCTCCGACTGGGTCGCTCCGGGCAGGAACGGACGAATGCTGAGCGGGGCTTCGGTCTGGCCCATGAAGATGCTGGCAGCCACGTTGAGCGACTCGGCACCGCTGATGCCCATGGTCCACTGCATCAGTCGAGCCGCAGCCTTGATCACAATCTGCATGATGCCAAGGTGGTAGAGCACCGCGAAAAAGGCGGAGATAAAAATTATGGTGGGCAGCACCTGGAAGGCAAAGATGATGCCAAAGGAGGAGTGCTGCTTGCCCAGGTCCCCAAACACGAAGCCGGACCCGACAAAAGCATAGGCAAGCATGCGGTTCACGGCGTCGCCGACGGCAGCGAGGGCCCGTTCCCCGGCGTCAAAGCGCAGCACCAGCACTGCGAAGATCCACTGCAGGCCGAGTCCCCACCCTGCGGTCTGCCAGCGGATGGCCTTGCGGTTGGTGGAAAGCAGCCACGCCAACAATAAGATCGCGACTAGCCCGAGCAACCCGGTCAATCGTCCCAAACTGTTCTCCTTACCGCACGAGTTTGAACCGGTGGGGAAAGACCTCTTCGAAGCGGTAGTCTTCCCAACCTGCCTGGCCGCGAAAAATGACCCGCGAAGCGGGTAGCATAAATTCGCTCAAGACCTGCAAACACGCGCCACAGGGAGGACTTGCCGCCTGGTTCAGGTTGGTGATGGCGCAGGCAAGCACGCGCATCTCGGGCCCGTGCTCGACGATCGCCCGAACGACCGCAGCTCGCTCCGCACAGATCGTAAGGCCATAGGAGGCATTCTCTACGTTGGCGCCGGTGACCAGGGCCCCGTTCTGCAGCAGCAAGGCGGCCCCTACACGAAATTTCGAGTAGGGCGCGTAGGCGTGGTCGGCGGCATCCGCCGCCTGGGTGGTCAACTGCCGCAGCACCTCTGGAGTAAATCCACTTTCGCCCGCTTGCATGGTTCCCTGAGCGTAATGGCAGTCGGGCGGAGGTGCAACACAATCCGTCGTTCGTTACCTGTCCTCACCCACCAGTCCGAGGGTGCCCCACATCTCAGATTCCGCAGGTGCTTTTTGCTTTGTATCAGGGCACGACTTCAGTCGTGCCACCCCGGGCCCAAAATGGTTAGGGCTTTAGCCCCTGCCATCGCAAAATCTACTTGAAATTTCACTGGAAAAGAGCGCAGGGGCTAAAGCCCGCTCTTTTTGCAGCCCTTTACGGCACGACTAAAGTCGTGCCCTGATACAAAGCAAAAAGCAGCTGCGGGATCGAGATGTGGGGCACCCTCCAATTCGTGGTAAGGACACGATGCAACCCAAATGGCCCTGCGGCTATCCTTGATGCAGCAGGCTATGGCGGGAAAGAAACAAAATCGGGACGCTCTGGACCTCTTTCACCCCGTGACGGCGGCCTGGTTTCGGGCTGTCTTCGAGCATCCGACCGCACCTCAGCGGCTCGGCTGGCCGGCGATCGCGCGCGGCGAGAATACCCTGATTCTTGCTCCTACGGGCAGCGGCAAGACGCTGACCGCATTTCTCTGGTGCCTGAACCGGCTCATGTTGCACCGCGCCGCCGACGAGACCGAGGGCTGCCGGGTCATCTATCTCAGCCCCCTCAAAGCCCTGGCCGTGGATGTGGAACGCAACCTGCGTTCCCCCCTTGCGGGCATCGCGAATATGGCCCGTCAGGCCGGGGTCGCTTTCCACCAGCCGGAGATCAGTATCCGCACCGGTGACACATCACAGAAGGAGCGAAGCCGCTTTCGCCGCCACCCGGCCGAGATTCTGATCACCACCCCGGAGTCCCTTTATCTGTTGCTTACTTCGGATGCCGCTTCGAGCCTGCGCCGGGTGGATACGGTGATCATCGATGAGATCCACGCCGTCGTGCCTACCAAGCGGGGCGCCCACCTGGCGCTCTCGCTCGAGCGGCTTGAGGCAATTACCGAAGGCAAAGTGCAACGAATCGGTCTCTCCGCCACACAGCGGCCGCTGGAAGAGGTGGCGCATTTCCTGGGAGGCGCGTCCTTTGCGGCAGGGGCAGCGGACGTTCCTCCGGACGCGGCCGAGGACGCACCCCTGGTCGCGTATCGTCCAGTCACCATCGTCGATGCCAGCGAACCGAAGAAGCTGGACCTGCGCATCGAGGTGCCGGTGGAGGATATGGCGCGCATGGGCCAGCGCGAGGAGTTGCCCAGTGGCGCGGCTTCCCAGGGTCCCAAGCGGACCTCCATATGGACCGCTATCCATCCCCGTTTAGTCGACATCATTCGCCAGCGCCACTCCACCATCATTTTCGTCAACAACCGGCGGATTGCCGAGCGGTTGGCGGGCGCGATTAACGAACTGGCGGGCGAACAACTGGCTCGTGCCCACCATGGTTCGCTGGCCGCTGCGCAGCGTTCGGAGATCGAAGAGCAGTTGAAGGCCGGCCGCCTGCGCGCGCTGGTCGCGACGTCTTCGCTCGAACTCGGCATCGATATGGGCGCGGTCGACCTGGTGGTACAGATAGAGGCTCCGCCGTCCGTAGCCAGCGCCATGCAGCGCATTGGCCGCGCCGGGCACCATGTGGGCGCCGCAAGCGAAGGAGTTATTTTTCCCAAATATCGTGCCGACCTGGTCGCCTGCGCCGCGGTGACCCGCGCCATGCATGAAGGCCTGGTGGAATCGACCCGCTTTCTGCGCAATCCGCTGGACGTGTTGGCGCAACAGATCGTCGCCATCGTCGCCCAGCCTCCCGCCTTTGCCGGGTTGCCGGTCGCGGAACGCAAGCAGCCGGAGATTGGCGTAGAAGAGGTTTTTCGCCTTATCCGCAGTGCAGCTCCCTTTAGCAGCATCACTCGTACCGCCTTCACCGGCGTGCTCGATCTACTCGCTGGACGCTACCCGTCGGACGAATTCGCCGACCTGCGGCCGCGCATCACCTGGGACCGGGTGCGCGACACATTGGCGCCGCGCGAGGGCGTCAAGATGCTGGCCATCCTGAATGGCGGCACCATTCCCGACCGCGGGCTCTACGGCGTATTTCTCTCCGGGTCGGAAGGCAAGCCGGTGCGGGTGGGCGAGCTGGACGAAGAAATGGTGTTTGAAAGCCGGACCGGCGACACCTTTATCCTGGGCGCTTCGACCTGGCGGATCGATGAGATAACGCACGACCGGGTGCTGGTGTCGCCGGCGCCGGGCCAGCCGGGCAAGATGCCGTTCTGGCATGGCGACTACGCCGGCCGGCCGCTTGAGTTTGGCCGCCGCATCGGCCAGTTGGTGCGGGAACTGCGAGACATGCCGCGCAATGCCGCGTTGAGCCGCCTGATCCGCGAGCACGATCTCGATTCCATGGCGGCGGAAAACCTCATCCGTTTTCTCGCCGACCAGGAAATTGCCACTACGGTGGTTCCAGATGACCGCACCATCGTGATTGAGCGCACGCGGGACGAAATGGGCGACTGGCGGGTTTGCGTGCTGACTCCTTTCGGCAGCCGCATTCACACTCCCTGGGCGATGGCGATTGCCGGCCGTATTCGAGCCAGCGGCGGTGCGGACGTAGAAGCAATGTGGGGCGACGATGGATTTGTGTTGCGCTTTCCCGACAGCGATGCGGCACCGGATCCGGAACTGATTCTCATTGATCCGGAAGAGGCAACCGACCTCGTGCTGCGCCAGCTCAGCAGCACCGCGCTGTTCGCGGCTAAATTCCGCGAGAGTGCGGCGCGGGCGCTGCTGCTGCCGCGGCGGCGCGCCCAGGGCCGAGCGCCTCTGTGGCAGCAACGCAAGCGGGCTTACGATCTGCTGTCGGTTGCCTCGCGTTACCCTTCATTTCCTATTCTGCTCGAGGCCTATCGCGAGTGTATGCGCGACGTCTTCGATATGCCCGCGCTGCTGGAAACGCTGCGCGCGATCCGCCAGCGCAATGTGCGGGTGCATGTCGCCGACACCCGCACCCCGTCGCCTTTCGCTTCGTCACTGCTCTTCAGCTATGTAGCCAATTACATCTACGACGGCGATGCGCCGCTGGCCGAGCGCCGCGCCCAGGCTCTCTCCATCGATCAGGAGCAGCTGCGCGACCTGTTGGGCGATGCCGACCTGCGCGAGTTGCTCGACGCCGATGCCATCAGCGAAGTGGAGGCGCAGTTGCAGGGGCTGCTTGAAACCCAGCGCGTTCGTTCCGCTGACGGCATCCACGATCTCCTGCTTCGGGTTGGTGATCTCTCCCGCGATGAACTCCTGCGCCGTCTCGCCGACCCCGAACTTGCGGGTCAACTGGAGCGGTTGCTACGGGCCCGCCGATTGCTGGAGATCAAGATCGCCGGAGAAAAGCGATTGATTGCGATTGAAGATGCGGCGCGGTACCGAGACGCGCTGGGCATTCCGCTACCCCCGGGGATCGCTACGGCGTTGCTGCAGCCGGTGACGGCGCCCGTGCTCGAACTGGTGCGCCGCTACGCTCGCACCCACGGCCCCTTTACCCTGCGCGAGATGACCGCGCGCTTTGCCCTGGATACACCGCAGGTAGAAACCGCGTTGAACACCTTGCTGCTCGACGGCCGCATTGTCGAAGGGGGATTCCGTCCCGGCGGGGTCTACCGAGAGTGGTGTGATGCCGAGGTGTTACGCCAGATCCGGCGCAAATCGCTGGCGCGTCTGCGCCGCGAAGTAGAGCCCATTGAGCAGCACACACTGGCCCGGCTGGCTACCCACTGGCAGGGTGTGCTGCAGCGCAGGCGTGGTCTCGATGCCTTGCTCGACACCATCGAGCATCTGCAGGGCGCGCCGCTGGCGGCTTCGCTGATCGAATCGTCTATCTTGCCCGCGCGCCTGGCGAATTACTCGCCAGACAGTTTAGATACGCTGATTGCCGCCGGCGAAGTGGTTTGGTGCGGGCTGGATTCTCTGGGCGAGCATGACGGCCGCATCGGTTTGTTTTTGGCCGATAAGTTGAGAACGCTCCTGCCTCCGCGCGTCGACCCGCCGGCGGAAAACCCGTTGAGCCCGCGCGAACTCGCCCTGCTGGAACAGCTGGGGAGGAGTGGCGCTGCTTTCTTCGCGCAACTGCATGAGGCGGTCGGTGGCGGGTACCCGGGCGAGACGCTCGATGCACTGTGGAGTTTGGTGTGGCGTGGCCTGGTAACCAATGACACCTTCCACGCGTTGCGCGCTTATGTAGCGCGGCCGGCCACTTCGCGCCAGCCCAAGCGCCAGCACAACCTGCCCTCGTTCCGCTCCCGGCGCACCACGCCGCCCAGCGCCCAGGGCCGCTGGAGCGTCGTTCCTTCAGCCCTGTCATCGCCAACCGAGTGGAGCCACGCCGTCGCGAACCAGTTGCTCAATCGCTATGGTGTGCTGACTCGGGAGTTGGCTGCTATGGAGAATCTACCCGGGGGCTTTAGCGCCATATACGACGTGCTCAAGGCGCTGGAAGAAAGCGGCCGTATACGGCGCGGCTATTTTGTGGCGGGTTTGGGGGCGACTCAGTTTGCTCTCCCCGCGGCGGTCGATCTGTTACGCGGGTTGCGCAACGGGCCGCCGGTGGAGAAACCGGAAATGGTAACTCTCACGGCTACCGATCCAGCGAATCTGTATGGCTCCGTGCTGCGCTGGCCTGCGGCGGGCGAAGAGGAAGATGCTCCGCGTTCGCTCACCCGCACCGTCGGCGCGAGTGTGGTGCTGCGTAACGGTGAGCTGGTGGCCTACCTGCGCCGCAGCAATCCCAACCTGCAGGTATTTCTACCCAGCGAAGAGCCGGAGCGCTCAACGACGGCACGCGACCTTAGTCATTTTCTCGCTTCACTGGCTCAGCAGGAAATGGAGCGGCGCGAAGATCAGCGGGGCGGAATGCTCATCTCGACGATCAATGGTCAGCCGGCGGCACAGCACTTCCTCGCCTCCTTTCTTCAGGACTCGGGTTTCCATCTTGCTTTGCACGGCCTGAACTTCAGGCGTGCTATGTTGGCCGGCGCTACTCCCTGATCGCATGCCTGAAGGCGATACCATTTTCCGCTCTACCCGTGCCCTGCACCAGGCGTTCGCAGGTAAGACGGTTACGCTTTTTGAGACGGCGTACGCGCAATTAGCCAGCGGGAACGACCAGTCGCCAGTCGCCGGTCGCATCATCGAGCGAGTGGAGTCACGGGGTAAATGGCTGCTCGTCCACTTTTCCGGCGATCTCATTCTGGCGACGCATATGTTGATGAGTGGCAGCTGGCACATTTACCGCGCGGGGGAGCGCTGGAAGCGCGCCCGCAGCCACATGCGGGTGGTGTTGGGCACCGCTGATTTTGTGGCAGTCGCCTTCAATGTGCCGATCGCCCGCTTTTACACGGCGAGGACTTTGGAGCGATTCGCGGCCGTGGCGGGATTAGGGCCTGATGTGTTGGGCCAGTCTTTTGCAGCGGATGAAGCCGCGACACGCTTGCTCGAGCATGCGAGTGAAGAGGTGGGCAATGTTCTCCTCAATCAGCGGGTATTGGCCGGCATTGGGAATGTATTTAAATCCGAAGTCTGTTTTGCCTGCGGGGTGCATCCCTTTCGCACGGTTGCCAGCCTGCGTTCGCAGGAACTCGATTGTCTGCTATCGACTGCGCGTCGCATGCTCGCTGCCAATGTCGTGGATGGCGCCGGAGATGGCATCGTGACCTACACGGGCGCGCGCCGTACTACCGGCTCGAGCAATCCCGCAGCCCGATTATGGGTCTATCGCCGAGCCGGATCCCCATGCCGCCGCTGCGGAACGTCTATTCTCACGCGCAAGCAAGGATTAGGCGCTCGCTCCACCTACTGGTGCCCGGAGTGTCAGAAAGCGCTATGAAAAAGAAACGGCAGCGGCTTCCGCGACGCCTCTTCGATTCGGTGTTTTTGCGTTGTATCAGGGCACGACTTTAGTCGTGCCATAAAGGCGCGAGCAGGAATGGGGCTTTAGCCCCTGCGCTCTTTTCCATGGAAGCTTCGTGCAGATTTTACGGTGGCAGCGGCTAAAGCCCTGACTAGTTTGACTTGGGGGTGGCACGACTGAAGTCGTGCCCTGATACAAAGCAAAAGCACAAAATCAAGGAGGGGGAGTCTGCTCTCACCCGCAAGCGCTAGTGTGGTTGCGAGGAATCCTGCTGCTGCTTATTGTCGTTATCGCCCTTACCCCCAAACAGTCTCCCGAAGAAACCCCTTTTCTTCTTCTGTTGCTGGTCGGGCGGGGGCGGAGCAGGCCCTGGTTGAGTCGGAGCTGCTGCTTGCGTACTCGCCTGCTGCGCGGGCAAAGCGGGCATCCCGTTGACCGGGCCCGCTGGACCGACAGCGTTCTCCTTACCGATGCCAAAAAGCTTTTGGAACACATTACGCTGGTCGCCGGCACCCTGGTCGCAGGTTTGTGTGGGCGCGGTTCCGTCCAGAAAGACGGCATCGTAATCCTGTGGGCAGCTGGCGTCCGCGAGCAGGTTGGTCACTTTATCCAGCCGCACGGTCGAGACACCATTCGGCGTAGGGAACTGACGTGTATCGGAATACTCCGGCAGCTGAACCGCATGCTTCATGAAGTCGGCCCAGATAGGGGCCGCTGTTTTGCCGCCTTCCAATTTCAGATCCGTGTAGTCGTCATTCCCTATCCACACCACACAGAGCAAGTTGCTGGTAAAGCCGGCGAACCATGCATCGTGAGAAGTGCCCGTCTTCCCGGCGGCAGGTGCGGTAAAGCCGGCTGAGCGAACCCTGGCTCCAGTGCCGGCATTGATCACGTTCTCCATCAAAGCGAGAGTCAGGTATGCCACGCGAGGATCAAGGATCGGCTTCGAGTTCGGCGGGTAGTCGTTGAGGACATCACCGTTCGCGGAGCGGATTGAAGCCACCAGCCAGGGATCGATTCTCACTCCGCCATTGGCGAAGGTGGTATAGGCGCCTGCCATATCAATCGGCGTGGCTCCATAGGAACCCAGGGCGACCGACGGCGTTCCACGAGCGGATTTGACCCCGGCATCCCGGGCCAATGCGGCCACATTGTTGTAACCCACCATCTGGGCTAACGAAACAGTCGCGTTATTTTCCGACCACTGGAGAGCCGTCCGCGCGGTAATCTGCCCCATAAAGCGCGTGTCGTTGTGGAAATTGCTCGGGGCATAGCCACCTTCAAACGTCGTCAGGTCGTTATTGAGCAGGGTGATCGGGGTGAAGATCCCGCTTTGCCGGCCCGGATCCGGGGGAGCAGGATCAGAGGATACAAGCTGCTCGCTGGGCGCAGCCTGCGGAGGCGGCTGGGTGAGTATGGTGCCCGCCAGGCTGGTGTTGAAAGCCGCCGCGTAGACAAAAGGCTTGAAGATAGATCCGGTGGGACGGTTAGAGACCGCATGATCGTATTGGCTGACGCCGTAATTCCGCCCCCCCACCAATGCGAGCACCTGTCCGGTGTGCGGATTCAACGCTACCAGCGCGACCTGGGGATAAACGATGGGCGTCTCGTCGCCCGCCTTTACCCGCTTCGCGTGTAGTTTCTCCACTTGCAGGTCGACTCCCTTCATGCCTTCCGCGATGGCATCGGAGGCGACTCGCTGCAAATCCGGATCGAGCGAGGTGTAAATCCTCAGCCCTTGATTATTGAAGTCTGCATCTCCCAGGTGCTGTACCAACCGGTCACGAACCAGGTCCACAAAATACGGCGCCTCGCCCGCGTCGATGTTCATTGGGGCCAACTTGAGGGGCTCGGCTTTGGCTTGCGCGGCTTCTTCTCTGGTGATCTTGCCTGTCCCCACCATCGCATCCAGCACCAGATTGCGGCGTTGGATAACCCGTTCCGGATGACGATAGGGGTTGAGATAGCTCGGATGCTGGATCATGCCGGCCAGGGTCGCGCATTGCGCCAGATCCAGTTGTTGTACGTCTCTGCCGAAGTAGGTCTGCGCCGCCTGACCGAAGCCGTTGATGGCAAAGCTGCCCTGTTGTCCCAGGGGAATCTGGTTGGCATAGAGCTGGAAGATCTGCTGTTTGTTGAAGCGGCTCTCCAGCTGAAAAGTGATGGCGATCTCGATGATCTTGCGCTTCACTCGCCTTTCCGGCGACAGGAACAAACCGCGAGCCAGCTGCATCGTGAGCGTCGAACCACCCTCTCGACGCCGGCCGGCACGCAGATCGTCACGCAGAGCGCCTAAGATCCGGAAGTAGTCGACGCCGCCGTGGTCAAAGAACCGCCGGTCTTCAATGGAAGTGACGGCATTGACCAGATTCGGCGGCAGCTCGTTGAAGGTCACCAGGCGACGCTTGGTGCGGTATTGGCCCTCGGAGAGCCCGGTGATCAGCTGCGGTTCCAGCTCATAAGCATCGAGCACCTGGCCGCCGTCGCCGGAGATCTGACTGATCAGGCCGTTGTTGAATGTGACCGTAGCGCCCTGCTCGGAGTGATACGACTGCGGACCCGGCTGGATGCTGATGCTGCCCTCGTTGAGCGCGTAAGTCCCCATGCGCGAGCGCTCGCGATCGCCGTCCCCGCTGTAACCCGCGTTGCGCAACTCCAGGGCAACGGCGCGCGGAGTCAACTTCTGGCCTATGCGTAATTCTTTCGGGGCGGCATAGATCTTCGCCGTCTGATTGAAGATGGGCTTCTGCAGCCGCTCATCCACCACGTGCCGGTATTTGAAGTAGTAGTAGCCAAAAATGGATTCGCAAACCACCGCGCCGAGCACCAGCGAGCCGCCCAGCACCAGCAGGATGATGTTGCGCACCGGGTGTTTGAGTAAGCTTGTGCGTACAACATTGATCTTGAGTGCCAAAGTATGAACCCCGCTGCGCCGTTAGACGACTTCCTTCAGCCGGCAGGCGATCTCCTCGATCGCTACGTCCTGGCTGGTCGCCGTGGAGCGCGTGACTAACTCCAGACGTCCTTCTACCGCTTTCTTGCCCACATTGATCCGGTAGGGAATCCCTACCAGGTCCGCGTCTTTAAATTTGACGCCCGCCCGCTCGTCCCTGTCATCCAGCAAGACTTCAAATCCTGCGTCTTCGAGTTTCGTGGCTACCTGCTCGGCGGTGGCTACCAGGTGCGCGTCACCCATATTAGTGACTGTCACGACTACATCAAAGGGAGCAATCGAGCGTCCCAGCCAAAAGCCGTTAGCATCGTGGTTCTGTTCGATCGCTGCGGTTAGGATGCGTTCTATCCCGATCCCGTAGCAGCCCATGATCGGCGTGACTTCCTTGCCGTTCGGGTCCAGGACCCGCACACCCATACCGTCCGAATACCGGTAACCCAGCTTGAAAATGTGCCCCACCTCGATGGCTTTTGCCACCCTGAGCGGACTGCCGGGCACGGCGGGGCAGTGGGGGCAGTTCTCCCCCTCCAATGCGTTGCGCACGTCGGCGGTCATCGTGGGAACAAAATCCCGCCCCGGGGTCACATTGCGCAGATGATAGTCCTCGCGGTTGGCGCCGGCGACCAGATTACGGCGCCCGTCCAGAGCGCTATCCAGAATGACAGTCACCTTCCCCGGCTCAAACTGCTCGCCCGCCGGGAAAATATCCAGGCCGGTGGGGCCCAGAAAACCAGCCGGTGCGTGAAACGTCCTCTCAATCTCCTCCGGCCCCATCGGACGGAGTTCCCGGGCGGCGGGAAACAGCCCGGCCAGCTTGGCTGGGTTGATGGTGTGGTCACCGCGCAGGAAGACCACCACCGGACTGGCCACCTCCGCGGCGCCGGCTTTAGCCGCCGGGGTCAAAGCCATGTAAGCCATGGTCTTGATCTGCTGAGTCGATTCCATCTGGAGAAACGCGCCTACCGCTTCAATGGTGCGTTGTCCCGGAGTGTGCACCAGTTCCGGAGCAGTGTCCCCGGGCAAGTCTTCCACCGGCGGCAAGAGCGAAGTAGCCTTATCGATGTTGGCGGCGTAGTCGCAGGCAGGGCAGCTGGCGATCAGGTCCTCGCCGGCTTCGGCGTACACCATGAACTCCTGCGATTGGGACCCACCCATGGCACCCGAATCAGCCTGTACAGCGACAAAGTTCAGGCCGCTGCGCTTAAGAATCTCGCGATACGCCGCATCGTGCTTGTTGTAGCTGACGTCGAGACCGGCGGCGTCCAGATCGAAAGAATAGCTGTCTTTCATGATGAACTGGCGCACCCGCAACAGCCCGGCCCTGGGCCTCGGCTCATCACGGAACTTGGTTTGAATCTGGTACCAGATCTGGGGCAACTGCTTGTAACTACGCAGTTCCTTGCGGGCGATATCCGTCATCACCTCTTCTTCGGTCATGCCCAGCACCAGCCAGGCACCTTTCCGGTCCTGCAGCTTGAACAGGTTCTGGCCCATGATGGCCCAGCGGCCGCTCTCTTCCCATAGCTCACGAGGATGCAGCGCCGGGAGAAGAAACTCCTGAGCGATGCGGTCCATTTCCTCTCGGACGATGGCCTGAATCTTGTTGATGGAGCGCTGGCCGAGGAACAGGTAGGAGTAGATGCCGGCGCCCACTTGACGAATGTATCCGGCGCGCAAAAGAAATTTGTGGCTGGCTACCTCGGCATCGGCCGGGGCTTCGCGCAGGGTAGGTATAAACAGCTTCGACCAACGGTGCATTCAGGGGGTACTTTCTTTAGGACAGCGTCTGTCAATTCTAAATGGTCCAGGGACCGAAACTGGCGGTATTCACCGGACTGTCATCAAACCGGACGGCGCCCTTTTTACAATCACGGATGCTATGTATAACGAACCTTTGACCTTCGACGTGGTTCCCGGCAACACAGCGGATACCCGCATCTTTCGCTTGCATGGACCGATTACTCTGAGCAATTTGTTCGACTTCCAGAAGACGCTCATGGAGGGTACGGAGAAAGTCACCATCGTCGACTTCACAGAATCGGAATACATGGATTCGGCTGGGCTGGGTGCCCTGCTCAACTACTACGTGTCGGCCAAACGTAAAGGCCGTTTCCTCCGCCTGGTAGCGGTCAACTACCGGATCGCCGAGCTACTCAAATTGACCAGCGCCCAAAAACTGATCGACACTTACGACACCATCGAAGCTGCAGAAGCCGCTACTTCGTAGGAGACGAATGAAGGGTACGAGCTTTAGCTCGCACATAACCCTCACAATCTCGACGGGCTTTAGCCCCTGAGGGACTATTTTCCTGGAGAGAAAGCGTCCCTCAGCGGCTAAAGCCGTAATCGGGTTGCAGTGATAACGGACGGCCTGAAGGCCGTCCCCTTCAACAGCGAGAACCTCAAAGGTCCGGCTTTAGAGCTGGTCTCGAAAAGCCAGGGCTAAAGCCCATCCCCGAGGGAACCGCTTTTCCGCTGGACTGAAGTCCAGATCCCCCCTGCTGAAGCAGGGGGCTGCCACCGCGCTCGGCGGTTTAAATGAGTTCAAGCCCCCACAGATCATGAAGATGGAGAACGCCGCTTACGGCGCTGGCAGCATCGACAACCACCAGCGACGTGATTTTCTTCTCTTCCATAATGCTGAGGGCGCGGGCGGCAAACTCGTCCGGAGGAATGGTCTTAGGCGTGGCATTCATGGCCTCGCCCGCGGTCATCGACAGCGCATCCGGTCCTTTCGACTCCAGCAGCCGGCGGAGGTCGCCATCGCTCAGGATCCCGATCAGGGTTTGACCGTCGGTTACGGTAGTCATGCCCAGGCCTTTGCGGCTCATCTCGTAAATCACCGCGGGCATCGGGGTAGCTGCGGATACCTGGGGCACGGCATCGCCGGAATGCATCAGCTCCCGAACCCGGGCCAATTTCCTGCCCAGTTTGCCCCCCGGATGTAGATCGGCGAAGTCTTCTGCCCGGAAGCCCTTCTTGAGTGACACGGCAATCGCCAGCGCATCGCCCAGCGCCAGCATCACGGTGGTCGATGCCGTCGGTGCCAGGCCCATCCCGCAAGCTTCCTGTTCCACACTCAGATCCAGGGCCACGTCACTGGCCAGCGCCAGGGTTGATGTCATGGAGCAGCAGAAACTGATCAGGGCATCACCAATTCTCTTGAGCGTAGGCAACAGACGCAGAATCTCTTCCGTCTCGCCGCTGGAAGAGAGTGCCAATACCAGGTCGCCTTTGGCCAGCATGCCCAGGTCACCGTGAAGCGCCTCGGCCGGATGCAGAAACAAGGCGGGTGTTCCGGTCGAGTTGAAGGTGGCGACCAGCTTCTGGGCGATAATGCCGCTCTTGCCGATGCCGGTAACCACCACCCGGCCGTGGCGGCGTCCACACTCCACGACCAGTTCCACGGCGCGCTCGAAGTGAGCCGACATGCCGTCCTCGAGACGGGCCGCAAGTCTAAGCAACGCTTCGGCTTCTATGCGGATCAATTGAGCTGGAGTAGGTGCGGTCATCAAGCAAACACTTGATCGTAGCAGGCGTCCATTAGAATGGAAGACGTGAAGCGCAATCAATGGGTCATCGTGCTGGTTCTCGCCGCGTTCGCGCTAATGGTGTGGTCGGGCTATGCCAACTACAAGCGCCGCAAACAATATGCACAGCGCCAGGCGCAGGGCACTCTCGTTCCCGAGACAGCCAATAACCAATCTGTCCAACAGGACGTTTCCGCCGACGAGGGCCTTCCCGATCTGCGCGGCAAGCGAGCACCCGAATTCAGTCTGCGGACCGTCGATGGAAAGAAGATTTCACTCTCTGACTACAAAGGTAAGGCGGTGCTGATCAACTTCTGGGCGACCTGGTGCGCACCGTGCAAGATCGAAATGCCCTGGCTGGTTGCCCTGCGCACCCAGTATGCCGGGCAGGGCTTTGAAATTCTCGGGGTCAATGCGGACGATGTGGGAACCCCGCGGGCAAAGCTGGCCAAGTTCGGTCAGGAGCAGGGTCTCAATTATCCGTTGTTGGTGGGCGATGACGCCACGTCACGCAAGTACGGCGGGGTTGAATTTCTTCCTACGTCCTATTTTGTGGGCCGGGACGGCAAGATTGTCTCGGAGACTGCTGGATTGGTTTCAAAGGACGAAGTAGAGGCCAGCATCAAGAAGGCGTTGGCCACCGGGGGCAAATAGATGTTCCTCTGGGCGGTGATGGTTTTGTTGTTGCAGCTGATGAAAGATCAGCCACTGCCGCTCCCTGCGGATGCTGCGGTTGCGTTTCTCTCTCCCGCCCAGGTAAGCGTTCCCGCTCATCGAAATACTCAGATCGATCTTCATTTTCGGGTGGCGAACGGCTTCCACATCAACTCCCATGCGCCTCTGGAGAAGTCGCTGATTCCCGCGCGGCTGGCGGTTGTCGAAGCGCCTGGTCTGAACGTAACCGCTGTGGACTTCCCACCGGGTACGGACTTTGCTTTGGCGGTCGCTCCGCGCGAGAAGCTCAGTGTGTACACCGGAGAGTTCGTTCTCCACGCGCACCTGACGGCGCAACCGGGTGAGCACGTGCTGGAGGGGGGCCTGCGCTACCAGGCCTGCGATCAAAACTCCTGCCTGCCGCCGCACTCCATTCCGGTATCCGTAACCGTCGTGGCCCAGTAGGGACCTGCTGTGCTCTCTACTCTCTGACCGCGCCCGACGGAATTGGAATCGACGCTGCCCCCATCAGCCGCTTTACAACCCGTTCCTTCCCCAATGCGGCCATCACCGCGAAGAGACTCGGCGCGACACCCTGACCGGTGAGCGCGACGCGAGACCCGTTAATCAAGGCCCCGGCCTTGACCCCCTTCTCCTCGGCGAACGCTCGCAGCAACTGTTCCGCCGTTGCCTCACTAAACTCGCTTAGCTTCTCGTAACGCGCACCCAATTCCACCAGCAACCCACGAATCCGTTCGTCCGGAATGAATTTTGCCACAGCAGCGGTATCGAACTCATAAGCGTCGCCAAAGTAGCCGCGGAATGCTCCGGCAAAGTCTTTCAGGCTGCGAGCCCGCGGTTGCAGCAACGCGACCGCTGCGAGTATTTCTTCACGACTGCGGTCAGGGTGAAACCCGCTCGTTGCCCACTCTCGCTCAATCAGGGGCATCAGCTCCTGCGGCCCGTAGCGGCGAATCCACTCGGTGTTGAACCAGGCCAACTTGTCGTTGTCGAAGACGGCATTCGACTTCGCGATGCCACTCAGCGAGAAGAGCTCGATGAGTTCGTGCGAACTAAAGAGCTCCTGATTCCCGCCGCCGGGAGTCCACCCCAGCAGTGCCAGAAAATTGCGAAACGCTTCCGGCACGATCCCCATGTCCTGGTAGGCCAGGACGCTGGTTGCGCCGTGACGCTTGGAAAGCCGGCTCTTGTCTGGGCCGAGAATGAGCGGAAGATGGGCGAACACCGGCAAAGGTTTCCCCAGGGCCTGGTATTGCAGCACCTGCTTGGGTGTGTTCGAGATGTGGTCAGCCCCGCGAATGATGTGGGTCAGGCGCATATCCAGATCGTCGGCCACCACGCTCAGGTGATACGTAGGTATTCCGTCGGAACGCAGCAGTACGAAGTCTTCCAACTCCGCGTTCGCGAATTCCACGCGTCCAAAAACCGCATCGTCAAAGGCCGTCACTCCTCCCTCGGGTACGGCAAAGCGCAGGGCGCAGGGCTCGCCCGCCTGAGAACGTTCGTAGGCGACGTTTGGATCGATCGTCCGGCATCGCCGGTCATACATCGGCGGCCTGCCCGCGGCAGTAGCCTGCACCCGCCGCTGTTCCAGCTCTTCTTTGGTGCAGAAGCAGTAGTACGCGTGCCCGCTCTTGAGCAGTTCCTCCGCAGTGGACTGATAGAGGGGGAGCCGGCGGGATTGAAAAAACGGACCTTCATCCCATTCGAGGCCGAGCCAGCGCATGCCATCGAGGATGCCCTGCACCATATCCTCGGAGGAGCGCTCGAAGTCAGTATCTTCAATGCGCAGAATGAAGACACCGCCGGCGTGACGGGCGAAAAGCCAATTGAAGAGAGCAGTACGCGCCCCGCCTACATGCAGATAGCCGGTAGGCGAAGGCGCAAAACGAACACGAGGGGTTAGGGAAGATTCTGGCATCTACAACGATGCTAGATCATGCCGGTGGCTGATAGGGCAAGGTGGGCGCCGGATAGACCTGCGCTGCGGGAACAACATTCCATCGCGCGAAGGCGAGAAAGTACAACATGATGAGGTTGACGAGCGGCACTAACATCAGCAGTGCCAAAAACGGGCTGAAGCCGGCCTTCTTGAAGATAAACCAGTACGGAATAACCACCGCGATCGTAATCACGGCGGTAAAGACGCTGAAAAACAGGAAAAACAGCATCGAGTGCTGGGGGCCGAATCCATAGGGTGGGATCATGGTCAAGTCTCCGCAGTTAGGTGCTGGAAGCTTAACGCCCATCCCCGGTGGAGGCAAGATCTACGTGATGTCTTCGGTATCGAAGGCGGGCACCGGTACCATGCGTCTGCGCTCTCTGCCGCTGCGCGCCTCGGTACCTATCTCGGTCAGAATCTTTTCCACCGCGGCCGGGTCGTCGATCTCGGCTTCGAGCAGGCCAATCCCATCGTTGTCGTCCGCTGTCTCCAGCAGAACCACGGCGTGGGCCTGGGCTACGTGATCCTGATTCAGCCCCTCGGGGGTTTTGGCCTTGATGCCCACCGCGTTGGGTTGAATGTCCAACAGTTCGGCTACCCTTTGCCGCATATCGCCGGAGATGGGCCCGATCTTGGGCGCGGCCAGCACCAGCGTGGTGTCAACGTTGACGATGCGATAGCCGGCGGTGCGCAGCTCATCCAATGCGAGGTTGAGGAAAATCGCAGAATCGGCATTCTTCCAGCGAGGATCTCCCGGGGGAAAGAAGCTGCCGATGTCTCCCACCGCCAGCGCGCCCAGCAGGGCATCGGTGATTGCATGCAACAGCACGTCGCCATCCGAGTGCCCAGCCAGGCCCTCCGGGTGATCGATCGCGATACCGCCAATTATCAATGGCACGCCGGCTTGGAATGCGTGCGAGTCCCAGCCGTAGCCAATTCTCATGCTCATTCGTTCTCTCAGCGTCAGGACCGGTGTTGCAAATAAAACTCTGCCAGCTGCAAATCGCCAGGATGGGTGATTTTCAAATTTGCCGGAGAGCCCATGACCACGGCCACTTGTACTCCGGACCGCTCAACAATGCTCGCTTCATCTGTGCCGATAAACCCATCGGCTTCGGCATCGGCGAAGGCCTGACGCAGGACAGGCCAGCGGAAACCCTGCGGGGTCTGCGCCTGCACGATGTACTCCCGGGGTATGGTCGCGGTCACGATGGCCCCACGCGCGGTACGCTCCACTTGTTTGATAGTATCCACCGCCGGCAGGCCTACGATTGCTGCGCCATAACTTTCTACGGCTTCGATGGTTCGTTCAATGGTAGCTGGGTCAATCAGCGGCCTCACCGCATCGTGCACCAGGACGATGTCATCGTCTGTCGCCGAGAGGGCCTTGAGTGCCTGGCTTACCGATGCCTGTCGTGTATCCCCACCCTCGACCACCCGCACTCGCGAAGCCAATCCGTATTCGGCAATCAATGCTTCCATGCGCCCCATTTCCGGTTTGCGCACTGCGACATATATGCAGCTTACACGCGGCACAGCGGCGAATGCGCGTAAGCTGTGGACCAAAATCGGCAGGCCCTGGAGGGCAAGAAACTGCTTGGGCGCGTTTGGAGTGGCGTGGCCCGGGGCCATCCGTGTACCCATGCCGGCGGCCGGTAGGATTACAAAAACCCGCATAAACATCGGAGTATAGCAGGGAAGGCCGGTTCAGCCTTCCACCGGCTCCACGTAGAACATTTCATTGGTGCGGCGGAAGCCGTTGCTCTCGTACAGCGGTCTTCCTTCATCGGTCGAGTGGAGCGCGACTACGCGAATTTTTTGCTTACGTGCCTCAGCCAGCGCCTGATCGATCAGATGGCTCGCCAGCCTCTTGCGGCGATGCTCCGGTTCTACGTAGACGTTCAGGAGGTAGCCCCGCTTATCCTGCCGCGGATCGAGGGGGTGGGGCGGCCAATCCAGCACGATCAGGCCGGCGCCGGCGACCACATGACCGTCCTTGGTGGTTAGCCAGCCCAGATACCTCCCGTCTTCCAGCCTGGATTCGACCCACGGTTTAAAGTGTTCCGCCATAACGTCGAGGACTCGATTGTCCTGGCGCCCGGCGTCTACAAACATGCGCCGCCTGTGGTGAGTGATGATGGCCGCGTCTGCCGGCGTCGCTGCTCTTATCTGGTACATGCCCGCAGTATAGACGCTCCCCGCGCCTGCCTGCTCTAACATAGGTGCAGCCATGCCGGCTGCTTCGCCAACTCTCCGTAACAACCTCTTTCGTCCCGGGCAGCGGATCGCCATTGCGGTCTCCGGGGGCGCCGACTCCGTCGCCTTGCTGCGGTGTTTGCTCGAGGAGCGGCATAAGCTCGGCATCGTAGTCTCCGTCGTCCACGTCCACCACGGCATTCGCGAGGCTGCGGAGGAAGATGCCACATTTGTCGCCGGTCTGGCCGCAGCCCATGACTTGCCCTTCTCCCTTCATCGCACCGACGCACCCGCGGCCGCCGCTGCCCTCCACGAGACCCTCGAGGAAGCCGCCCGTAATCTTCGCTATGCGTTCTTCCGGCAGTTGATGAAGGATGGCCTGGTGGATGCGGTAGCAACCGCGCATACTCTGGACGACCAGGCGGAGACGGTGCTGCACAAGCTCCTGCGTGGGGCCTGGACCGAAGGCCTGAGCGGCATCCACCCGGTCCTCGCAGTCGAGTCCGGAAGCATTCTGCGGCCCTTCCTCGACAACAGCCACGAGGCCCTGGAGGGTTGGCTCCTTAGTTTGCCCCAGCCTTGGCGAGAAGACGCCAGCAACCGGGATCTGGCCCACACCCGCAACCGCATCCGCTGGCAACTACTACCCCTGCTGCGCACGTTTAACCCACAGATTGCCGGCCAATTGGCGCGTTTGGCTTCCATCTCAGCCGATGAAGAGGACTACTGGCAGAGGGAGCTGCAGCGCCTCCTGCCTTCTCTGTTGCTGCCTGGCCGCCCTACCCGGGGGGGCGGCCGCTCGGCCAGTACTCATCCCGAGCAACAAACGGTGGGCATGGAGCGGGCCCGATTGCGCGACCTGCATCCGGCTGTGGCTCGGCGAGTACTGCGCGCGGCCGCTCGAAACGTGGGGACAAGGCTTGGGTTCGAGCACACAGAGCAGCTGCTGGCCATGGCGGGCCCAGAGGCCTCCGGTGGCGGCAAATTCGACCTGGGCGCGGGTGTTACGGCCGAACGCAGCCTGCGCGAAATCCGATTGACCCGGACCGCCACCCTCCCTGGGCCCGGTCCGGAGTATGCGTTCCTTATTCCGGGTGAAGTTCGCGCTCCGGAGTACGGCTTGTGTCTGCGCGGCCAGGCACCATCAGCCACCCACGCTACCCTAAGGTCCTGGAAGGCAGGCGATCGGTTGACTCTGCGCCACAGCCGAGGTCCCAGGAAAGTTGCAGAGGTTCTGGATCGGCTCCATGTGGTGGGCACGGCACGGGAAAACTGGCCTGTGGTCGAGTCGAAAGGGAAAATAGTCTGGATGCGGGGGGTGGAGGTCGATGCGCCCGAGTTTGTCTTCGAAGAGCAGGCTTTGCCCGATGCAAGTGCCCAGGAGTAATCGGACGGTCAGTACCCGCCGCGTATAACTTCGGGCACGCTTTCCACGGCTTTGGCAGCCGTTTCCGCGTTGTGCGGAGTAGAATAGCTCAGGCGAACGGACGCGTGTGCCCGCATACGGTTATTGGCCGTATCCAAACACCGTAAAAAGTCTTAGGAATCGTCGGCAGGTTACTGTCGTCTAATAAGCGTATCGGCTGCACAGTTCAGGTGAAGCATTCGGCTCCGCCTCGAATGGTCACTTCTCTCATGAGGCGCAGTAGAAAGAGGTTTTTTCGTGAATTCGACGGTCAAGACAATTATTTTCTGGGTATTCATCCTGGCTTGCCTGGTTCTTCTCTGGCAGATCGTGCAGAAAAGCACGGGCATGAGTCATGACCGGGAGATCTCCTTTTCTCAATTCATGCAAGACGGGCAGCAAGGCAAAATCAGTGACGTGACCGTCATCAACAGTGAAGTTCACGGTCACTACGCCACCGACAGAGAAGCCTTCCACACCACGGTGCCCGCCAACTACCCTGACATGTTCAAGATCCTTCAAGACAACCATGTCAGCATCACGGTGAAGGACACGCAAGGCAATTCCTGGCTGCCGATTCTTCTCAACTTCGCTCCCATCATTGTGATCGCCGCCTTATGGTTCTTCATGCTGCGGCAGATGCAGAGCGGCGGCAATAAAGCTTTGTCCTTTGGAAAAAGCCGGGCCCGCCTGCTCTCCATGCAGCAAAAGAAGATCACCTTCAAAGATGTGGCCGGTGTGGACGAGGCCAAGGAAGAGCTGAAGGAGATCATCGAGTTCTTGCGCGAAGCCCAGAAGTTCCAGAAGTTGGGTGGCCGCATCCCGAAGGGTGTGCTGCTCGTCGGACCTCCAGGCACCGGTAAGACTCTGTTGGCTCGGGCAGTTGCCGGCGAAGCCAACGTACCGTTCTTCTCCATCTCCGGTTCCGACTTTGTCGAAATGTTCGTCGGCGTCGGTGCAAGCCGTGTGCGCGACCTCTTTGAACAGGGCAAGAAGAATGCGCCCTGCATCATCTTTATCGACGAAATCGACGCCGTCGGGCGTCACCGCGGTGCTGGTCTTGGCGGCGGACACGATGAACGCGAGCAGACACTGAATCAGTTGCTGGTTGAGATGGACGGCTTTGAGTCCAACGACGGTGTCATTTTGATTGCCGCGACCAACCGCCCCGATGTGCTTGATCCCGCCCTGCTGCGTCCCGGTCGTTTTGACCGCCGCGTCGTGGTGGGCCGGCCTGATGTCCGCGGCCGTGAGGAAGTCCTCCGCGTGCATGCCAAGAAGGTTCCTTTGGCAGAAGATGTCGATCTTCGCATCCTGGCTCGCGGCACCCCCGGGTTTTCCGGTGCCGACTTGGCCAACATGGTGAACGAGGCAGCGCTCAATGCAGCCCGCGCCAACCGCAAGGCAGTGCATCAATTTGATTTCGAACTGGCCAAAGATAAGGTCATGATGGGCGCCGAGCGCAAGTCCATGCTCCTCTCCGAGGATGACAAGCGCGATACGGCTTACCACGAAGCAGGCCACGTTCTGGTGGCTGCCATGCGCGATCATGCGGACCCGCTGCACAAGGTCACTATCATCCCGCGCGGCATGGCTCTGGGCGTGACC
>JBEKNJ010000044.1:0-82537 GCA_049522955.1 Acidobacteriaceae bacterium | reverse complement strand
ATTGGTACCCAAACTAGAAGTGTCATCCCGACCGGAGCGCAGCGTAGTGGAGGGACCTGCTGTTTCTCTTCGGCTCTCACGCAAACTCTAAAGCCCCTGCACTTTTTTACGGTGGCAGGGGCTAAAGCCCCACTTTTCGGCGCCCTTACGGCACGACTAAAGTCGTGCCCTGATACAAAGCAAAAAGCCTGTCGCGGAGCCTAACCACGGCTGGCCCGTCTAGCGCACAGCCGTCGCGGCAAACTTCTTGACCATAGCCAACAGCAACTTGCGGTCGCTGTCGTTCAGGTTGGTCGCGTAGCGCCGGATTTGCGTCAAAAACCGCAATTCGTCATCGGTGAGCTTCTGGGTGTTCATCTCCCGGCCCAGAGAGTCTTCGGCGAAAAACTGAGCCAGTGGGATATCGAGAGCCTGCGCAATCTTGGCCAGGGTGTCGAGCGAGGGAACGGTATGCCCGTTCTCTACTCTTGAGAGGTAACAGCGCAGCAGGCCGGTGCGCTTCTCGATGTCTCCTTGCGAAAGACCCTTCTGCAACCGGTATCCCCGGATGGTAATTCCTATCTTCATAAATTGAGACCTTCGTTCACACGTTCACCAGAAGCGAGGTTATGCGGCTGTCATAGGTTGATAATGCATTTCCAGGTGTTGGCAGCATAGTTAACACGCCGAAGAGACGACTAGCAAGAATTTTCTTCAGACACTCAATCATATTTTTCCGATTTTGGGATTTTGTATCTGCGATGGTTCACAGGGGAACTTGGCAAAGCTCAATTCATGAACAGGCCGCCGTTCACGTCGAGCACGTGCCCCGTAATATATCCGGCCTGCGGGGAGGCGAGAAAAGCCACCGCGTGGGCTACATCCTGATCACTGCCCGGACGTCCCAACGGGATATGGCTCAGCAGCGCATCGCGTTGCTTTTCGTCCAGCACCGAGGTCATCGCGGTTTCGATATAGCCCGGAGCCACCGCGTTGACGGTGATCGAGCGCGGGGCAAGCTCACGAGCCATAGACAGGGTGAATCCGATTAATCCGGCTTTGCTGGCGGCATAGTTCGCCTGACCGGCCTGGCCGACCCGCCCCACCACGCTACTGATGTTGATGATTCTGCCCCAACGGGCGCGCAACATGGGGTTCAGCAGAGCCTGGGTCAGAAGAAAGGCTCCAGTGAGGTTGGTGGTCATCACCGCATCCCAATCGGCGCGCTTCATGCGTAACAGCAGAGTGTCCCTGGTGATCCCAGCGTTATTCACCAGGATATCTACGCTCCCGAAATGAGCGATGGCGGCCTTGGCTGTCGCCAGGATTGAGGCTTCGTCCGATACGTCCATGACAAAAGCCTTCGCTTGACCGCCGCCGGAAGAAATCTCCGCAACCACGGCCTCCAGTTTTTCCTCATTCCGTGCGGCCAGCGCGACACGGGCACCCATTTTTGCCAGCGCCAGCGCGCAGGCCCGGCCGATTCCCTGGGATGCGCCGCTGACGAATGCTGTTTTACCCTCGAGGTTTTCCATGGTTTCTCTCTACAAAAGAGTGAGGTTACCAGATTTTGCTTCGGATCCAGCGACGGTCCTTGACGCCAAGAGGAGGGAACTAAACGATTTCTGCAGTGCGCACCCCGGCTGCCTCAAGGACGGGCAGCTTGCCCCAAACCTTGTCGAGCGACCAGAGGTAGACCACAAGCTCTCGCGAGTAGTGCAACAGGGGCGGTGTGTGAGGGAGTTCGATGCCGTAGGCGGCGGGAAGGTCGTTCAACTCGATCTCTGCTTCCGCCGCTTCGAGCGGCCAGGGCATATGGTGAATGTCTCCGCGTAGGAGTTGTCCGCTTCGATTGGTGGTGAAGAGACAATAGCGTTCCGTGAGAAAGTGCTCGATCGTCCCCGGCCGGCTTTGATCGATCGCACGTACCTGCCCCAGGCCTCGGTAGTGGGCGCGGAACCGTACCGGTCTAGCGCTTAGCAGGCGCTCGCTCTGATAGGTAAACTCCCGCTCGCTGCGCACTCGGATCGACATGCGGGCCCAATGATAGGGAAGATGGAAAAGCGTCTTGGCAAAGATCACCGCGAGTGGATTGGCAGCTTCAAGACAGAAGAAATACACGCCGGCGCGATTGGTATTCCGTTCCCTGACGTAGGTTCTGAGATTTAACTCGGGAAAGCGGCTGGCGCCGGGAATGCGGGGTAACCCGCGCAATTGAACCCGGTCCATCCAGAAAGGAACAACGCCCACCCATCCCGATTGATCAAAGGTATCGACTTGCAGGCCGGACGGGAGCAACGATTCCAGTTTTGCAGCGGGGACCGGCCAGTGGGCAAACAGCAGGTCATTCCAGCGCTGCATCATTGACCAAGGGCGTTTGGGCAATGCGTATGGCCGGTGCTTCACCACCGACAAGGTATCTTCAGGCTGGGGATTGCGGGTTATGTTGCGGTTTACGGCCATAGGAGCGAACTCACTCGATAAAGGCTCAATCCGCACCGCGGTTGCAGCTCAATCTTACCGTAGTTCGGCCCCGCGAGACAGATTACTCCCTAGGTGAGCGCAGGTATTATGGCAGCGCAAAATGCTCTATCCTGAACTTCAATCATGGCTCACAGCGAAACCGTAACCGCTACTTTACAAACTCCGCCCGAGGCGCCCCGAAATCAGACCGAAGTTTATGCCGTGCATGGAGCTGACCCTGAAGTTCTTGCTTATGCCATGGCAAAATATTCCCGATCCGCGCTCTCCATGAAGGAATCGCTGCGGGAAATTTCGAGTCAGCGCGCCGAGCAATTCCTCAATACCTTTTACTTTCAGTATGGCCACCGCTCGATCGCGGATCTGGCGCACGTGGCTTTCGCGATTGAGCGGTTGTCGCTGCTGGCGGCCATCATCCTGGTGGACGAGCAACGTTGGGACGGGCAGGAACGCTCCACCCGTTACCAGAACTTTCGCAAGAGCGGCTGGTACCTTCCCGACTTTTCCGTGAGCCCGGCGAGCCGTGTGACCTTCACCGCGGCGATCGAGGCACTCTTCGCCGAGTATCACTCCAGCACGGAAACCATGTTTGAGTATTTGAAGGGGCGCACGGTCCGGCCGCCGGAAATGAAAGAGGAGGCCTTCCACCGCACCCTGCGGGCGCGTGCTCTCGACGTTTCCCGCTACCTTTTGCCGCTGGCTACCAACACCTCGTTGGGTCAGATTGTGAACGCGCGTACGCTCGAAAGCCAGATTTCCCGCCTGCTCTCCGATCCCTATGAAGAAGTTCGCCAGTTGGGCGAGAAGCTGCGGGAAGCTGCCGCAGGTGCCGCCTGGAATGTCCAGGGCGATGCGCTGAGTGCGCTGCAGCGAGAGATTGCCGCTCTCGACCCTGCACTCGGGGCGGAAGCGGAAGCACTTCTGACGCGCGAAGTGAAGATTGCACCCACGCTGGTGAAATACGCAGCACCCAACGACTACGTGCTGGCAACGCGAGGCGAGCTGGCCCAGGCCGCCACAGAGCTGATGAAGGGCGCGCCCATCGAGATCCCGGCCGGCCCGGTCGATCTCCTTGATGACCAACCGCTTGAAATCGATCTGGCCACAACTCTGCTCTACGGCGTCAGCTACTATTCCTATCGCCAACTTGTGCGTCAGGTTGGGTCGCTTGAAGACGCGCGCCGTAACGAGATCATCGCTCTGGGCGCCCGTCACCGCGGCCGGCACGACGAATTGCTGCGCGCGTTCTCTGCCGGGCAGGGCCTGCGCTTCGACATCCTGATGGATATCGGCGGCTTCCGCGATATGCACCGTCACCGGCGCTGCATCCAGATCCTGCAGCCGTTTACCAATGCCCACGGCTACGAAGTGCCCGAAGGATTAGCCGAAGCAGGCTTGCTGCGGCAATATGAGTCCGCTATGACTCAGGCACATGAAGCGTTCCTTAATGTTTCGCGTGCCGGCTTTGCGGAAAATGCAGCCTATGTTTTACCTCTGGGCACGCGCACCCGCGCGCTGTTTAAAATGGACTTTGCCGAAGCCCTGTATATCGCGGAACTACGCTCCACGCCTGCCGGCCACTTCTCTTATCGCCGAATCGCCTGGGAGATGTACCAGGCAGTGGCTCGCAAACACCCGGCGCTCGCTCAGTACTTCCGCGTTGCCGACATCAATGAACCGGTCAACCTGCTGCAGCGATAGGCTCGCGTGCGGTGGTATGATCCACTAGATTCCCCCTGGAGACCCCCCATGGCAGATGATCGTTCCCGCGCCATTGACCTGGCATTAGCTCAAATTGAAAAACAGTTCGGCAAAGGCTCCATCATGCGCCTCGGCAACAAAGAGGCGATTGTGCCCATCTCCGTTATCTCTACCGGATCCATCTCATTCGACGCAGCGCTCGGCGTGGGTGGTGTTCCCCGCGGCCGCGTGATCGAGATTTTCGGTCCTGAGTCTTCGGGCAAGACGACCATCACGCTGCAGATCATTGCCGAAGCGCAAAAGTCGGGTGGCATGGCCGCCTTCGTCGATGCGGAGCACGCGCTCGATCCGCAATACGCCAAGAAGCTGGGCGTGGATGTCGATAACCTGCTGGTCTCCCAGCCTGATTACGGCGAGCAGGCGCTTGAAATCACCGAAGCGTTGGTTCGTTCCGGCGCCATCGATGTTCTGGTGGTCGACTCGGTCGCTGCGCTGGTGCCTAAGGCGGAGCTCGATGGCGAAATGGGCGACTCGCATATGGGTTTGCAGGCGCGCCTGATGTCGCAGGCGCTGCGCAAACTCACCGGCACCGTCTCTAAATCCCGCACCTCACTTATTTTTATTAACCAGATACGAGAGAAGATCGGGGTCATGTTTGGCAACCCGGAGACCACCACCGGCGGGCGCGCGCTCAAATTCTACTCGTCGGTGCGTATTGATATTCGCCGCATCGCCGCCGTGAAGGAAGGCGACGTGGTGGTTGGTTCCCGCACCAAGATCAAGGTGGTCAAGAACAAAGTGGCCGCGCCTTTCCGCGAGGCGGAGTTCGATATTCTGTACGGCGAAGGCATCTCCCGCGAGGGGGATGTGCTTGATCTTGCGGTGACACAGAATATCGTGGAGAAATCGGGCGCCTGGTACAGCTATGCCGGCGAACGCATTGGCCAGGGCAGGGAAAACGTTCGTGCGTTTCTCAAAGAGCATCCTGAGATTTTCACCCGCATCGATGGACAGCTACGGCAAAAGATGGGTCTGACTGGGGTGAAGCCGGCAGAGATTCCGGCGGTTCCGCTCAACGGGTCAGCCCAGGCGGCGGAAGCGGTGAAGGCGCCAGCGCGCCTTCGGCAGTAAGGATTCTTGAGCACAGTCAAGGCCATTTACCCGGGTACTTTCGATCCGTTGACCAACGGTCATCTTGACCTGGTTGCGCGTGGTGCGAAGATCTTCGATCACCTGGTGGTCGCGATCCTGAACAATTCTGAAAAGGCTCCGCTCTTTTCTGTTTCGGAGCGGATCGAGATGCTTACCGAGGCGGTGCAGTCCTTTGGCAACGTCTCGGTGGCAACCTTCGATGGTCTGCTGGTGGAGTTTGTTCTCGCCCAGGGAGCGCAGGCCATTCTGCGTGGGGTCCGTGCCATTAGCGATTACGAATACGAGTTGCAGATGGCGTTGATGAATCGGCGGCTGGCCCCGCAAGTGGAAACCGTCTTCCTGATGGCGGACGAGAAATATTCCTACGTGAGCTCGCGTCTGATCAAGAACGTCTTCGAGTTGGGCGGCTCGGTTGAAGGACTGGTGCCCGAGACCGTGATAAGCCGCCTGCAAGCCCGCGTGAATCCCAACAAGCCCCGCTGAACTAACGTCTGCATCGGATTGGTGGTTGAAAGAACAGCTTATTTAGGATGTTCTTCGTCGAAATCCCCACAGAAGTCGTCATCCTGAGCGAAGCGCCTCACAGATTTATCGCGTGACACAGGGCTTGTGGCGCGGAGTCGAAGAGCCTGTCCCGAGCGTAGCCGAGGGAACCCCGGCGGGGCCTATCTTACCCAATGTTGCTGGGAGCTTTTCGACCACCGAAGTCTGAGAACAGGATCTGCTGTGGTACGCACTCGATCGTTACGGGTACATCTTTTCACGCACTGTAATCATTTTCCATCTCCAGGTCCCGGTGCGGGCTTCGGTGGTTAAAAAGCTCCGAGAAGCATTGGGTAAGATAAGCTCCGCCGGGGTTCCCTCGGCTACGGTCGGGACAGGCTCTTCGACTCCGCGCCACAAGCCCTGTGTCACGCGATAAATCGGTGAGGCGCTTCGCTCAGGATGACGAGTTTGTGGGAATTTTGACGAAAAACATCCTAAAAAACATCCTAAATAAGTTAGCGACCGTAGCGTATGGATCTGCGGTTCTCCCTCCCCGCCACCGCTATTGTTTCACCACTTCAATGTAGTCGACCGGTGCCGGTTCGCCCCCATTCGGGGTTCCGCGAAGAGTCAACGTATCGCCTGGTTTGAGGCGAACGTCAGAGACACTGAACAGTGTGCTGGTGCTGCCATCGAGGTGCGCGTCAACTGCCGCGGGAGGGAGCGTAGCATTTGCCGTCCAATGGGCCACAGACTTCCCGTTGAGCAACAACTCGTATTGTGCGGCCCCGGCGCGTAGGTCGAAATACCGCACCGCGATGGAATAACTGCCTGCCGGCCGGTTGAGCTTCGTGCTCAACGTGCACGTCCCGGAGCGGTTGCAAACCACTGCCTTGCCGCCGGAAGCAGTTTCCCACGGCGTGACATCGACCGTGCTGTATCCGTCAGTCTGCATGGATTCAGCTTCAATACGGTCGGGGTAATGGCCGACGCGCCCCAGCTTATCGGGAATACCGGAAATATGCTGGAACCACTCGGTGACCGCGTCCCGCCACACCACGGCGTGACCGGCCTGGTACTCGAAGAGCCCAAGGGTTTCGTAATAGCGCTGGTCGTCGATCAGGCCGCGAAGGGTCTTCCATCGCGGTACATAGGAAGCGGCCAGAGCGGCTCCCTCATAGTGCGAGTCGTAAACGTACTGCACCAGCGTCTTCCCGTTATGCAATCCGTAGTCGTATGGAACGTGGTGCATGAACAGCAGGAGACTGTCGGGACAAGTCTCCAGCGACTCGTAGATCTTCGCCAGCTGGGGCGGATATTGGCCGATATACCCAGTGCCCGTAGCGACGGTGCGGTCCATGCCGATGCCCTTGCTGTCGGCGCGGAACCATTGCCCCCAGCCGTTTCGCTCAGCGGATTCGATCCCGGGACCATAATGGATGCCGAGAATATTGGTGAGTGTCCCAATGCCCAGCGGACCCGTGTATAGCTCATACACTCGCCAGGAGTTTGCCTGCAGTCCGTTGACGATAAAAACCACCTTGGGATCATTGCCAAAAGTAAGCCGGGTCCAGGAGTCGACGATCTCGGCAGTGGTCAGCTCGGGGTTCCAGGCCAGCTTGCCGAAGCCGTAAAGGTTGGCCATGGCCATGGGGTGATGCAACCAGTTGGCGTCGAGGCCGACATTCGCCACACCGACAAAGCCGCCCAGGGGCTGGTGGAAGCTCTTGCCCTCGACAATTTCACTCACTGGAGTGCTCCGGTTCTGCGCCCGCAGATCAGTATCGAGCGCAACCTTCCACATGGGAACGAGGAACACCATGTGACGCTGTTGGCCGGTGTACTCCTGCGTGACCTGCAGTTCGATTGCCTGGTTGGTGTGACGAAGAGCAGCAAACAGGGGTGAGACCGGCTCGCGGACCTGGAAGTCAATGGGGCCGTGCTTGATCTGGATCACCACATTGCGATCAAAACTGCCATCGAGGGCGCGGAAATTGTCGTACCCGGCCCGGGCGCGGTCCGCCTTGAGGTCATTCCAATCCAGATGATTGTTGTAGACGAAGCCGCGATAAAGAACCACGCCTCCGTGCGGACGCAGCGCGCGGGCGACGGTGTTTGCCGCCTGCGCCGGGGTGCGGCCGTATTTCGACGGGCCGACGCGGCCTTCCGAATCCGCCTTGATGACGAAGCCGCCAAAGTCGGGGATTGCTTTGTAGATCTCATCGACCTTTTTCCGCCACCAGGCAGCAACCCCGGGGTCGAGCGGATCGAAGGTGGAGAGGTGTCCAACAGCCTGCGGACTCGAAAGATCCACCGCGAGCGACATGCGCACGCCCCAGGGGCGAAAGGCATCTGCGATCCGCGCCAACTCGCGAATCATTTCCGGATCGAGCGTATGCAGGTTGGAGTTGACGTTGTTCACGGTAGCGCCGTTCAAGCCGACCGAGGCCAGCAGCCGCCCGTATTCGGAGACCCGGGTCAGGTCGGGGCGCACATGGCCGGCATCGAAGAAGATGCTGCGCCCGGCATAGCCCCGCTCGATGCTGCCGTCGAAGTTGTCCCACTGGTTGACCCAGCGAATGGGAGAAGAAGGAGCTTCGCCGTCTCCGGTGAGAGGTTTTTGCTGGGCAATCTGCTCGAGGATGTGGAAAACGCCGTAGAGTTCGCCCCGGTCCGTACCACCGGCGAGCACCCAGTGATTGTGGCCCTGCATGGCAAACTGCTGTAGCGAGAAACCTTCGGGTGCAATCGCAGATGGCGGTTTCCAGCTAGGCGCAAGCTGCCGAATCTCGGCCGGGGTGCCAAGGATGAACGAGTCTTCTGCCGGCAGCGTGGACGCAATCTGAACGTTTTCGCCCAGCATCGAGTGCAGCCCACGGGCCAACTCATTCGCGGCACTATGCGCAATGGCCGCCTGGCTGGTGACAACAATACGGTGGGGGATCGTCTTGTATTGCTGTCTAGCTTGCGCGGGCAGAGGTGCGTAACGAAGCCAGCCTTCTTCCCCGGTTTCTGCGTGAACGCCAGGCACCATGGAGAGGGAGCTTAACGCAAGGAGGCAAACCGCAGTCCGGACGCGCATCGTGTCTATCTTAAAATCAAGTATGGCCCAGCACATCGGAATTGTTGCTTGCTCCGCCGAGGGAGCCGCTCTTTGTTATCGCTCCATCTGTCTGGGAGGCGCGGACCTTCTTGGCCCCCACGATCACCCCGAGATCTCGATGCACACTCACTCCTTGGCCGAGTACATGAAATGCATCGACCGCGATGACTGGCGGGGCGTGGGGCAGCTGATGCTCTCCTCCGCCGAAAAGCTGGCCAGGATCGGCGCCGATTTTCTGATCTGCCCGGATAACACCATTCACCAGGGGCTGGTTTATATTGAATCCCAATTGCCACTGAAATGGTTGCATATCGCGGAGGTGGTCGCCGCCCAGGCCGTCGGCCGCCGCTTCCGGCGCCTCGGCTTAACCGGGACCCGGTATCTGGTCGAGAGCGAAGTCTATCCGGAAAAGCTCAAGGCGCGCGGCCTCGAATACATTCGCCCCAACCGAGCCGAACGCGAAGAGATGAACCGCATCATCATGGACGAGCTCGTCTACGGCGTCTTCAAACCGGAAGCGGTAGCAACCTTCCAGCGGATTATGGAACGGATGAAAGACGAGTGCTGCGACGCCGTCGTGCTCGGTTGCACCGAGATTCCTTTGATTATGAACGACTCAAATTCTCCCTTGCCTACACTCGATTCGACGCGCTTGCTGGCGCGGATGGCTCTGCGCCGCGCGCTGCAGACCCGCGCCGTGCCCGCGTAGAGAAAGGGGTCAGGGCTTTTCGAGGCTGGCTCTAAAGCGCGCAGAATCTTCAGGCTGTTGAAGGGGACGGCCTTCAGGCCGTCCGTTATCACCGCAAAACAGTTGCGGCTTTAGCCGCTGAGGGACGGTTTTGCACGAAAGAATTCCCTCAGTGGCTAAAGCCCGTCAAGGTTGCGTGGGTTGTGTACGAGCTGAAGCTCGCACCCTTCTGCGCCTGAGCCCGCTGCTGCATTACGGGGAGGGTTTGGTTGGTGCACTGATTTGGTTGTGCCTCGGAGCGGTACTGACTTCAATCCGGGTGTTCTTCACGAACACAACGTTGCGGCCGTGCGCCAACCAAAGGTCATAGAAAGCAAGCGCAGCCCCGTAAAGACCGATTCCTGCCGCAACGTTCCGCGAACTGGCCACGATGCCGACCACCCGGCCCACGATCCCAAAACCATTCGAGGCGACAGCACTATGCACCACTCGGCTTCCATCGTCGTCAAACGCACGCCCCGCCAGGAAGGTCAGTAGCAGAGGGAGAACCACGCGGTTCTGTGGCTTTGGCGCTATTCCACCCTCGGAATCAATTTGCAGATTTGCTGACTTGTCGGAATCAACTCCAGCCAGCGTGCCTTCCACCGGCTGGGAGAAGCCGCTGGGCAGCTTCAACTCGCGGAAACGAAAGCGCAGCTTTCCCTGGCGCGCGAAGGAACGAGCCGGTTTGGTCTGGGTGATCTCTCCTATAAGCAGGGAGCCCTGCGGAACAACCACCGCGTGGTCAGAGTTGAAAACTGGTTCCGACACCAGCGCCTGGAAGGTTTCGCCCGGCTTCTTGTTGGCAGAACTGATCGTCTCTTGCAGATACGCACGTAATCGCCATTCCGCCTGGCCTGATGCCTCCGCCGGTTTATCCGCTGGCGGAACTGCTGGATCGACAGCCTCCTGCAGCTGAGGGCGCACCAGATTCAGGGGTTGGGTCAGCACTACCGTCCACGCGGTTTCGGTTTCAATCCTTTGCGGGTGATACGGTAACTGTGTATAGAGGAATTGAACCAGGCGGTCGCTTCGGCCAGGTGCGGTGAATTGTGCGACCGCATCCTTTACGCGTTGCTTTTCCTGGGCGATCTCCCTGGAGATAAAAGAGCCTCTTTTCTGGCCAGGAGGAGGCGAGAGACGCAGAATCGGTACCCCATCTTTCGCAGAATCGCTTTCGATCGGCTGGACGGTTCCGCCAGGAAGCACCAATTCATCAAAGCGCACCACAGGGATGTGGAATGGAGTGAAGTCTCCCCTGAGCCGTGCGTGTATCCGGCGGTTTCGGTCCGAATCGAGTTGTATGACCGTGCCGCGAAGAATAGCACCCGCCGGTATCGCGACCCGATTCTCGACGTACACCGGATAAAGCACGTGCCCCTCTAAGGGTTCGCCGGTCTTCATGGGAACGTGCTGGAGTAGCTGAATTGATATCGGAGTCGCGGCGGGGACCTGGGTGAATGCTGTTTGACCGTGCGAGGCAACGCAGAGTAGGGCAGGCAAAAGGGCGACCGGCCAATGCTTCCGAATGCTGTGCGCTATGGCACTCATTGCGTCCTGCACTTGGCAATATTGATCCGCAGGTTTTGTGAGGCACGTTTTAAAATGAGGTTTCCTCTGACCAACATGTAAAATCTGAAGTTTTATTGCTTCTGAGCTGGCGCAATCTAGATCTTAAACCGTTAAGATGTTTTCGTGAGGCCACCGATGCGAAACAAGAAGCTTCCCGTTCCGACCACGGCGGAGATGCGCCTTTTACAGATTCTATGGGATCTCAAAGAAGGGACCGTCGAGGATGTGGTCAACGCTCATCCAGAAAAGGAGCGGCCCCACTACAAGACCACACAGACGCTGCTGCGGATCATGGAAAATAAGGGTTTTGTCGCACATGAGTCTCGAGGCAGGGTATTCGTGTTCAAGCCGCTGGCCACTCGAAAGGCCATCGACCAGATGTCCGTACAGGCACTGGTGTCCCGGAACTTCCATGGGTCTGCAGCCGGGCTGCTCATCAATTTGCTGGAGTCCAGCTCGATTAAAAAGAAAGAGTTGGATGAACTCGAAGCGTACATGCGAGAGTATCGTAAAAGGTATGAGGTAGACGATAGCGAGTAATCCAGGGACACCATGAATCCAGACCTCCTGCTAAGTGTTGTGACCGCGCTTGCAAGCTTCGTGCTGAAGACCACGCTCGCCTTCGGGGTATGTCTGGCCATTAGTTGGCTGGCTGATTCACCTGGCCGAAGATTTGTGGTCTGGTTGAGTTTTCTCTACGCAACAGCAGCGTATTGGCTCTGGCTCGCAAAGGGTGTTTTCCTGAGTGGGCACCCAGCAGCAAGCACCTCCCCGGCATTGGTTCAAGCACCAAGTTCGACCGTCGGCGCCGTGCAGATTCCCGGCTCGTGGGCATTCCCGCTGGGATTGGCTCTGCGCTTGATTGGGATCGCATACGCTTTGGTCCTGGTTTACATGCTGGCGACTCATATCAAGAAGCATCGGCAGCTGAAATGGATTCTGGGTTTCACCAGTCAACCGCCCAGGGAGATTGCGGACGCCTTTCAGCCTTTGGCGAACAAGTTTCACGTGGGGCGGTCAAGATTGCTGGTATTGTCGGGGGCGACTTCGCCGGCAACGTTTGGCTGGATTAGACCGACCATCGTGTTGCCCGATGTCTGCCTGCAACAGGATCGCTCCGAGCTTGAAGACATTCTGCGTCATGAACTACACCACGTTCGCCGCTGGGATTTTGTCTGGAACGGGGTTGCTGTCGTATGCCGGACCCTTGTTTTCTTTCATCCGGCAGCGTGGTATGCCGTTCGAAAAATGCAGTTCGACCGCGAGCTGGCGTGTGATTTTGCCGCCGTCTCTGACTCTCCTAAGGGAAGAGCCAAGTACGCGGAGTGCCTGATTCACTTTGCCCGATTGAATTCAGCCCAGGACTCCAGAAACTGGGGCATAGATTTCGCCGCATCCTCTGGACATCTGAAGGCGCGCATCCACTCCATTCTGGCAGGGTCTACCAGGCCATCGGCGTGGTTGGCCTGGTCCCGCATTACTTGTGGGCTGGCGCTGCTGGCTGGTTTCCTCGTCATCGAACCGTCGCTGGGAGTGCTGCTTTCCTATGCTCAGCAGCAGATATCGCAACCGCTGACACAAGAGATTCGCGCCACCCCAACAAAGGTGGCGACCGGGGCCAAAACAATCAGGAAGGGCCGGCTATCGACGGCTTCAGTTGCCACTGGAGTGAATACGTGGAGCCAGGAGGACGCAACTCAGCCCAGCGATTTCTCGGCACCTCTCGCCCCTGACGGTTCTTCTTCCGCACAGAGCGGTGGCGGCCCGCGCCTCCTTCATCGCGGCTCCCCGGTTTCTGGCAGCGTCGCAAAGCAACAGACCGTGCTTTTGACCGACTCCGATGCTTCAGGGCAAGTGAGTAAATCTGGAGATCGCGCACCCAAACAGGCTCTGCAGCAATCAGCCACCGCGGCCGCAGGCCTCTACAAGCAACTCTCTGGTTTAGATCGCCGTTAGAAGGGTTTTTGGCTAGCGAAGCAAGATGAAGAAGGTGCTGACGGCAGCAATCCCAATGGCTACCAGGGCAGCCGCTATGTAGAGCAGGTACGAAGCCGGAAGATCTTCATCATCTGCCTCCATCTTATGTCCCCGATTCGATTCTTCCTCTTTGTTAAGCGCTTGCAATCACCGTTTCACACAAAGTCTTTATGTATTAAGACTTCCTTGTCAAGTAAAATCTTAACGCGTTAAGACATCGGCCGAGCAAGATCGCAGGGCAGGGCAGCTTAACGAAGGACACTCTTTACGATTCCGTGCGCGAATGGGTTGGCATGAAGATTACCCTGGTCGGCCAATTGTTCTCCACCACGTTACTCTAAGGCTAGAAGCTGGTTCCCTGGATGCGTCCGTCTGATGCTTTCCCAATCTGCGATCGCATAAGGCTTGCGAAAGCCGCGGCTCTCCTTTTTCTACTGCTGGTCTTGCCCTTCGTGCATACAGGTTCACATGCTCAGCTACGGCAGGCCCTCTCAGCCGAGGAGATGGTCAATCAGATGGTGCAGGCCGAGAATGCTGCGAGAGAAACGCGCCAACACTTCCTGTATAGAAGGGAAGAACGATCGCTCCGGACAAAGGGCCATCTTTGGAACGAGGTGGTGGTCGAGACGACGGATGGCCGAATGCACCGGCTCCTCACCGTGGACGGCAAGCCGTTGTCCGCCGGCGAAGCAAAAGCCGAAGATAGCCGCATCACGTATCTGGCGAATCACCCAGCCGATTTTCGGCGTGAGGCCCAGGCACGCAGAGATGACGAGCTACGCTTGTCGAACCTGCTGAAAGAAGTTCCAAGGCTGTTTGTGCTCAAGATCGCCGGCTCCGACGGCGATTGTACCCGCGTCGCCTTTTCGCCTAATCCCCAGTTTCAGGAGGCCGGCTATCAGGATCGGGTCGTTCATGCTATGTCCGGGGTGTTACTCATTCACACCACCAACATGCGTCTCTGCGCGATCGACGCACACTTGGATCACGGAGTGGAATTTGGCTTTGGTCTCCTCGGCAAGGTAAGTGACCAGAGCCACTTCTCCGTTGTCCGCCAGGAGGTCTCTCCCGGCAATTGGAAAACAACCAAAATCCGCGTACACGTAGATGGAACCCTCCTGCTCATGAAGAGCGTTTCACGGGATGAGGATTCTTCGCACTATGGCTTCAAACCGATTCCGCATGATCTGACAGTGGCCCAGGCAGCCGCCATGGTTCGGTCTACTAACTTTTGAGATGCAAACTCGGCTAAAAGTTCCTGCGTGAGAACTCCAGAATTTGGGAAGCCCGAAGGGCGCACCGCAGATCCCTCCGCTACGCTACCCCGGATTTCCTGTTGGACTTGGTGGCGTTGTCGCACTTCATGCGCCCTTCTTTACGGAAGGGCGCAAACGCGGCCTTGTCCAGTGCAGCGTGGCAGGAAATCCGGGTACGCTCCGGTCGGGATGACAATTCATCTTGGAAACTATACTTAGCGTTCCCAAACAAAATTGTCATCCCGACCGGAGCGTAGCGTAGCGGAGGGATCTGCGGTGCGCCCTTCGGGCTTCCCAAATTCTGGAGCTAAAGTGCAGAGTTCCACGCAGACTCTAAGCCCGCACCCGACACAATCAGGCGGGCTAAGAGTTGGGCTTAACCGGCGTGAACTCAAGTTCCAGGCCCTGATCCTGGGGCAGAACGGTGATGGTCACCCTGGCTAGTGATTCGACGATCCAGTCGGCCGCCGCGAGTTGGTCGACGGTGTGGGAAAAGGTTGTGGCCAACACCTTGCACCCCGCAGCGTGCCCGGCCTTCGCTCCTGAGGTTGAATCCTCAATCACAATGCACTCTGCCGGTGCCAGGCCGAGAATTTTTGCCCCTTTAAGATATGGCTCTGGATGAGGCTTACCATGAGCCACCATGTCGGCGGTGACGATGTGCTGCGGCACGGGGATGCCTGCAAACCCGAGGCGGCTGCGTGCCAGCCGCTCGGTGGCTGAGGTGACAATGGTCCAGAATTTTTGCGGCACCGACTGAAGAATCGACGCCACGCCTTCCAACACCTCAAGTCCGTCCTTGTCTTCTATCTCGAGGTCTTCAATCACTCTGAGCTCTGCCGTGTGGTCGGCATCCGGCTTCAGCTTGCGCACGGTTTCAATGGCTCGCATTCCATGGGCGGTCTTGATCGTCTCCCGCACGTCCAGGCCGTGTCTCTCAGCCCAGGTTTGCCAGCTTCGCTCGACGGACCCCAGCGAGCTGATGAGCACCCCGTCCATGTCGAACAGCAGGCCCTTGGTTCTCACTTTCATGCCGCATCTCCCATAGCAAAAGTTTTTCCTGCCTCAAGCAGAGCCTGAACCGATTCCGGCGAGCCGCTCTCCGCGTAAATGCGCAACAGCGGCTCGGTGCCGGAAGCACGCAAAAGCAGCCAGCTCTCCGCCGGCAGCGGAGCGCCATCCGTACTGACCTTGGTATCGGGATTCTCCAGATAAAACTTCATTCCGTCGAGTGTTTCCTGGCGCACGACCCGCATGCCCGCAAACTCGTTGACGCCGGCGGCTGCGCGGCGTATGGCCGCCTGCTTGGTCTGCTCGGGAATATGCAGATCGAGTCTCCCGTAATGATGTTGGCCGTATTCTTCCTGCAGCGCAGCGACCAGTGAGCCCAGCGTACGGCCTTCCTCTGCCATGATGTTGGCCAAAAGAAGTGCGTTGAGCAGGCCATCGCGTTCCGGCAGGTGCCTGCCTATGCCAATGCTTCCCGACTCCTCGCCACCAATGAGGATGTCTTTATCCAGCATCAGCTGGCATACATGCTTGAAACCGATGCCATGCTCGTACAGTTTGCGGTGGTAACGGGCCGCGATCCGGTCCAGCATCCTGGTTGTGTTGAAGGCCCTCGCCACATCGCCCGGCCACTGCTTGCGCTTGAGCAACCACTCCAGCAAGAGACAGTAGATTTTATTGGCGTCGACGAAATGACCCTCCTCGTCCACCGCACCGATACGGTCCGCATCACCGTCCGTGGCAAAGCCGGCCTGGCAGTGGTGTTCCAGCACCGCTTCCTCGAGGGCTCGGATGTGAGGTGGGATCGGCTCCGGCTGAATGCCGGGAAAAAGCGGGTTCAACTCTGCGCGAATCTCGACATGGTCGATGCCCATCCCGGTGAAGATGCCCGCCAGCACACCTCGCCCTGCACCATACATGCAGTCGATGGCGTATTTCTGTTTCGCAGCAGCGATCCGCTTGAGGTCAGCGAACACGGAGATCGCATCAACGTAGGGGCTGAGGAAATCGGCTTCCGTAATGGCGGCGCTGGAGGCTGCCACAGGCGATACCTTGCCCAGATTGCTCTCGATGGCTGCCATGATCACCGGGCTGCCCGACCCCCCGTAACTTGCCTTGTACTTCACCCCATTCCAGTTGTACGGATTGTGGCTGGAGGTGATCATCACCCCCCCGGCCGCGCGAAGATGCTTGACCGCGTAGGAAAGTGCCGGCGTGGGTGTGATGCGATCGGCGAGGCGCACCGGGATCCCGGCTGCGGCGGCTACTTCGGCGACGATCTGCGCGAAGCGCTGAGACAGAAACCTGGTGTCGTACCCGATGCAGATACCTCGAGCGGGATCCTCGTGCTCGCAGACGTAGCGCGCGATGGCGCCCGCCGCAAGGCGCACGTTTGCTTCGGTGAAGTCGTCGGCGAGAATTCCCCGCCAGCCGTCTGTCCCAAATTTGATGGGCTTTTCCAGGATCAAATCAATTCGTCGTGTTTTCCGGTGAGCTCGCTGACGACGCGCCTTACGTCTTGCGAACGCTCCCGCGTGGTGATCAGAATGGCGTCTTCAGTTTCTACGACGACCAGGTCATCGACGCCGACGAGCGCGACAAATTTCTCTGGGCTGTAGACATAATTGTTTCGCGCATCGATCCCCACCATGCCTCTGGCCTCAGTGACGTTGCCATCTTTGGCGTTGCCCTGCGCCAATTGGTGTTCGTAAAGGGCATCCCAGGAACCCAGGTCGTTCCAGCCGAACTCGGCCGGCAGACAGTAGATATTCGAGTGGTGTTCCCCCTTGGCCGAGCGGGGCTCGAGCACCGCGTAGTCGATGCTGATGTTTTCACAGGAGGGATAGAGCTCCCGGAAAACCTGCTCGAAGCGCGGCGTTCCGTAGGCATCGGCAATTTTCTGCAGGTAGGGCGTGGTCTCCGAGAGATGCTCGCGGATCGCGTTGGCCAGCGTGCGCGCTGTCCACAGGAAGATGCCGCTGTTCCAGTAGTATCTACCGGCGAGCATGAACTCCTCTGCCCGATCCCGGTTGGGTTTCTCGGTAAACCGGCGGACGCGCTTTACGCCGTCAGGCAGAGTCTCCCCAGTCTCGATGTAACCGTACCCGGTCTCTGGCCGTAGCGGCTTTACCCCGAGAACTACGATGTTTTCACCGGCTGCTGCCAGCTCGATACCTTGCTCGATGGTGGCCCGATACTTATCTTCGTCGGTGATCACGTGGTCGGCGGGAAAGATGCCCAGCACCGCATCGGGAGCAGTGCGCTCGATGAGGAAAGCCGCAAGACCGGCCGCAGGGGCAGTGTTGCGAGCAGCTGGTTCGCAGATGATCTGCTCTCCCAGCATGGTTTGCAGTTGCTCGGAAATGGCCTTGGAAAGCAGGTCGTTGGTGATGACCCAAAGCTCGTTCGAGGTGGCCAGATCGCCCAGACGGTCGACCGTACTTTGGATCATGGTGCGCGTGCCATCCAGCACCAGAAGCTGCTTTGCTCGCCAGCGGCGGCTCCTGGGCCAGAACCGTGTTCCACTGCCACCGGCCAGGATAATGGGCCGAAATTCGACTTTAGCTTTCATGGGCTCCTACGAAAGGCCGGCAAAGAACTTTTTCATTCTGACCACGCCCTCTTCCACGTCGCTGTGCGAGACCGCGTAGGACAGCCGGATATGCTCCTGTGTGCCGAACGCCTCACCGGGGACCGCGACCACATGCGCCTCATGCAGCAGGCGTGATGCGAGTTCGGTCGTGCTCTTCGCGCCGGGCTTGCCCAGGAACGATGACACATTTGGATAGACATAAAACGCGCCGTCCGGCTTGGTGCAGGTAATGCCGGGAATGGCCGTCAATCCTTCCAGGATGCGGTCGCGCAATTTGAGGTAATCCGCTCGCATTTCGACCACGCATGCCTGCGAACCGTTCAACGCGGCGATAGCCGCTTTTTGCACGATTGCCGCGGTTGAGGATGTGGACTGGCTCTGCAGCTTGCTCATAGCGGCGATGATGGCCTTCGGGCCAAGCGCGAAACCGGCGCGCCAGCCTGTCATGGCGTAGGTCTTGGACAGGGAACCGAGCACGATCACGTGTTCCTTGGCCTCGACAAACGAACCGCCGGAGACGGGAGCGCCGGCATATTGCAGGTAGACGTAGCATTCATCCAGCAGCAGGAAAATTCCCCGCGCGTGGGCCAGCTTAACGATGCGCTCCAGGTCGGCAGGGGAGACGACGGAACCGGCTGGGTTCGACGGCGTATTCAAAATAATGACCTTGGTTCGCGGTGTAATCGCGCGCTCGATGGCATCCGCCGTGACGCGAAAATTCTCTGCTTCCTCCGTAGGCAGAAAAACCACTTTGCCGCCCGCGTATTGAATGATGTCCTTGAACGAAACCCAGTAGGGGACGGGCAGAATGACCTCATCGCCGTGGTCAACCAGCACCTGGATGGCGTTGAAGAGCGCCAGTTTGCCACCGGTGGTGAAGACGGTCTCATCCGGGGTGTAGTCGGAGCCAAAGTCGCAGGCGTGTCGTTGCACGATCGCCTTTCTGAGCTCCGGGATGCCGGCGACGACTGTATAGCGAGTGAAATTGGCTTCGATGGCCGCGATGGCGGCGTCTTTGATGTGGCGCGGGGTAGCGAAATGGGGCTCCCCGGCGCCAAAATCGACCAGCTGAGCGCCCTGGGCGCGCAGCCTGGCAGCTTCGGCGGTGACCGCCATGGTGGCGGAGACCTCAATGCGGCCGATCCGGTCAGCGAAAATCTTGGTAGCAGTGGGCGCGGTCATTCTTACTATCTTGGCAGACTCCGGCCCCTTCAAGGAAGCGCCAAACGTTGGGATTCACCTGTGGAGTCCTGCAGGGGGGACTGAAAGTAGCCCAGGGCGCCATTTTTGGGGCACCCGTCCGATTCCTCCGGCCTTTGCTACAACACAGACTCCGTGCAGAAAGCTCGATCTATCGCGCAAGCTGCCGCAAAATCTGTTCCGCGGCAATCAGGTCTTCCTCCGTATCGACGCCGATAGTATCGAAGGGAGTATGCACCACGTGAATACTGATCCCTTCTTCGAGCAATCGTAATTGCTCTAGCCGTTCGGCCGATTCCAACGGGCTTGGCGGCAACTCCGCGAAGCGCCGCAGGGTAGCCTTGCGGTAGGCGTAGATGCCGATGTGTTTACGCGGGGTCAACGGAATACCCCTCTGATATGGAATTGTGGCGCGAGAAAAGTACAGCGCTCGACCATCGTTCGCCGTGACCACTTTCACCGCGTTGGGATCGTTGACCTGCTCCGGCGTGCAAGGAGTCGAAAGCGTTGTGACTTCAGCATCGGTGTGGGTGAAAGGGCGAAGCAGGGCATCGATGTGTTCCGGACGAAGCAAGGGCTCGTCTCCCTGGATGTTGACATAGATATCAGCATCGACCAATGCTGCGACGGCTTGCACACGGTCGGTCCCGCTGGTCAGAGCGGCGGAGGTCATCATGCTGGGCCAGCCCTGCGAATCAGCGTAGGCAACTACCTCGGTCGAGTCGGTAGCAATCAGCACCTGATCGAGTTGGGGGCACGCCAGCGCGGCGCGATAGACCCAGCCAAGCATCGGAACGCCGGCAATGGGCCGCAGCACCTTGCCCGGCAAGCGGGACGAGGCGAGACGAGCCGGGATGACGGCCACGATCTTCATGAATTGTTCGAGTGGAGGCACCATGAAAGCTTGATGCTAGTCTATTCAGCGATTTGCCTGATACAAGAGCGAGAAAGGGACTCTCCGATGGCACTCACTGATAACGCAAGGCCCGATTATGGCGTCGATGCGCCCCACGTCCTGCGCAATCTATTTCTGATTGGTATTGCTTGCCTGCTATTAGGAATCTTCGGACCTCGCCATGTCCACCTTGGCCAGGTGGATTTCCTACCCGGTCCGATGTTATTGGGAACAGGCACGCTGCTGGTCCTGGAGGGGCTGCTCTTCCTGTTGTATGTGAAATACGGAAAATTTCGTCATCGGGATCAGATGCTGGCGTTGCACCAGTGGCGCGGTGACGAACAAGTGCTTGATGTGGGTTGCGGCCGGGGCTTGCTCCTGGCCGGAGCCGCAAAACGGCTTGCCGGGCTCCATGGCATTGGAAAAGCCACCGGCATCGATATCTGGTCCAACACAGACATGGGCGGCAACTCCGAAGCCGCCACACGGCACAATCTGGAACTCGAGGGCATCAGCGACCGCTGCACGTTAGTGGGGGGTCCCGCGCAGGAAATGACGTTTCCCGACGGAGCATTCGACGTCATCCTGTCGAATCTTTGTCTGCACAACATCTACGACCGCAAAATGCGACGTCAAGCCGTGCAGCAGATCATTCGGGTGCTAAAGCCGGGAGGAGTTGCTATCCTCTCGGACTACAAACTCACCGGGGAATATGCTGAGCAGCTGCGCCAGGCGGATCTGCTCGTCCAGAGGCGATGGGGTAATCCGCTTTACACCTTTCCACCGTTGCGCATCGTCGTCGCTCGCAAACCTCAGCTATCCTTGCGGTAGAGGAGTTCGCGCATGGCTCGCCTCCTGGCCTCATTCACTTCGGGGTCCAGGCGTTCCTTGGGCGAAGCATCCGCCGCTTCGGGCTCACTACAGGACGGACAACGGTTTGCGAAACCGGGTTTGTCCGGCTTCAGCTCAAATTCTTCTGAGCAGACCGCGCAGGTTTTGACCGGAAAAGGCATAACCCCTCTATTGTAACGGATGCTCTGCAACTGTTGTAGAATCAACACAAGGCGGCGTAGCTCAGATGGTTAGAGCGACGGACTCATAACCCGTAGGTCGGTGGTTCGATTCCACTCGCCGCCACCAGCCCATCCACCGTCCCCTATCTGGTTCCCGGCTGCGTCTAACCCAGTAGTATTATTTGTTTAAACCATCCTTATGGTCCAAAGTGGTGCTATGTCCCGAACCTTCAAGCGTGCCGTATTCGGTGTCTCCATCCTGTTGGTAGCGTTAGTGTTTCTCGGCGGACTGGGCCCGAGCCGTGTGCGCGCGGATTCTGAGTCCGACGGAGCCTATCCGGAGATGGAAGTCTACAGCGAGGTTCTGAAGAAGGTTCAGACCGACTATGTGTCAGATCCCAACATGACTAAGGTCACTGTCGGTGCTCTCCATGGCCTGCTCGAGTCGCTGGATCCCGACTCCAGCTATCTGACCCCGGAAGAATACAACGCCTACAAGCAGCACAGCAACGAAGGTGTCGCGCAGGTTGGATTGAATATCTCCAAGCGCTACGGATACGCGACCGTAGTTTCTGTTGAGCCCGGAAGCCCGGCGGAAAAAGAACAAATAGAAGACGGAGACATCGTCGAAGCGATCGAGGGACATTCGACTCGGGAAATGTCCCTGGTAATGATTCGGTTGTTGCTCGAGGGCAAGCCGGGAACCAACGTGTCCTTCTCCCTGGTTCGCCCGCGCAAAGCTGAACCGGACAAGATCACCCTGACCCGCACCGCGTCGCCGGCTCCTCCGTTGGGGCAAAGCGAGTATGAAAGCAGCAGCATTCTGTATCTCAAGCCCGTTGTTCTGAACAAAGAGCGGGTCAATGAGATTGCCAGCCGGCTGAAGGCGATGCAGAAGAACGGGAACAAGAAGGTTCTGTTGGACCTGCGCGATGTCGCAGAAGGGGATGAGGAGCAAGGTGTCCGCCTGGCCAACTTTTTCCTCGAATCGGGCACGATTGCCACCCTCTCCGGGCAGAAGTATACGTACGAAGCCTTTAACGCAGACTCCTCCAAGTTCATTACCGGCGCGCCTTTGGTCGTGCTGGTAAACCATGGCACCTCCGGCCCCGGCGAGATTGTCGCTGCGGCGGTTCTCGATAACAAGCGGGCCGACGTGGTGGGTGACCGTACCTTCGGGGAAGGCTCGGTGCAAAAAACCATGGAGCTTCCTGATGGCGCTGCGTTGATTCTTTCCGTGGCCAAATATGCTTCGCCTTTGGGGAAGAAGATTCAGGACGAAGCAGTCACCCCGAATATCGTGGTCGCCGCCAATCCGGAGAATGACGACCAGAGCGGCGCCGCGAAGGCGCCCAAGCCGGATGATCAACTCACCAAGGCGCTCGATGTTCTGAAGCAAAAAAGCGCCTGATTAAGCAGATCCCTCATTGATTGGGCAAGCTCCATCTTCGGGTACTGCGGGCTTTCGTCCGCCAGGTCATTCCGCGTTGGCGCCCATGAAGCTGGCAGGCAGCATTGCTTTCCTTGCCCTTCTGGCTCTGGCCGTCATCGCCGGATCATTGACTGGCTTGATGCTGGTGTACTCGGTGGACCTGCCGCAGATTGCGGACCTCGAGCGCTACCGTCCCATCACCTCAACCGACCTGCTCGACGTGCATGGTCGCGTTTTCGGCTCCTTTGCCCTGGAACGGCGCATCGTCGTTCCCTATGAAGCAATCCCGACCGTGCTGCGCCAGGCAGTGATTTCGATTGAGGATAAGAACTTCGAGAGCCACTGGGGCGTGAACGTGTTCCGGGTGCTCGGGGCCGCCTATCACGACTTGACCTCCAATGGGCGCACCCAGGGCGCTTCTACCCTGACCATGCAATTGGCGCGCAATCTTTTTCTCTCCAGCCAGCAAACCTTCGGACGCAAACTGCAGGAGGTTTTTCTCTCCATTCAGATAGAGCGCGCGTTCACCAAAGAGCAGATCTTTACCCTGTACGCGAACCAGATTTATCTGGGGCAGGGTGTCTATGGATTCGAGGCCGGATCGGAATACTACTTCAGCAAGCACGCCCGTGATCTGACGCTACCGGAAGCAGCTTTGCTGGCGGCATTGCCCAAAGGTCCCGTCGCCTACTCGCCCCTGGTCAATCCCGATCGCGCCTTTCGGCGGCGCAACATGGTCATCAACTCCATGCTGGAGGATGGAGTCATCACAAATGCGCAAGCCAACGCCGCCAAGGCCGCGCCGCTCGGTTTGCATATCGAGGCTCCGTCCAACAGCGTCGCTCCCTGGTTTGTGGAAGACGTACGCCGCGAACTGGAACGTCAGTTTGGCAGCGAGCAGGTACATGAGGAAGGCCTGCGAGTTTACACCACGCTGGACCTGGATTTGCAGAAGACAGCCAATCGTGCAGTGCTCGACGGAGTAGCGGCGTTGGAACGCCGTCATGGATGGAAGGGCAACCTGCTCAACGTGCTCGCCGCCGGAGGCTCGCTCGACGACTTTCGCCATCCAGACTGGCGCCAGCCGACCGAGCCCGGATCATACGAGCACGCCCTGGTGACGAATGTTCTCCCGTACCAGGTGACTGCGCGCATTGGGCAGCAGCAATTGATCCTCGGTCCGGACGATTTTGCCTGGACCAAGCAGCGGGATGCGGAGAACTTCCTTCATCCTGGCGACATCATCTACGTCCGCATTGTTCCTTCGACCGATTCGAATCTGGTATTGCATGCGGTGTTGGAGCAGGATTCCGGTATCCAAGGATCGCTGATGGCGGTGGACAACACATCCGGCGAAGTACTAGCCATGGTCGGCGGGCGGGATTTTAATCTGTCCCAGTTCAACCGGGCCACCCAGGCTGAGCGGCAAACCGGGTCTTCCTTCAAGCCCTACGTCTACACGACTGCGGTGGAGGAGGGAGCACGCCCGGAGGACCCAATTGTCGATGCGCCGGTTACGTTTTCGACTGCGGTCGGCCCCTACACCCCGCGCAATTACGACGATACCTTTGAGGGGACGGTGTCGCTGGTACACGCCTTTGCCGACTCCCGTAACATCCCGGCGGTCAAGCTTGCCGAGCGCGTTGGCATACGCAAGGTGATCGAGACGGCACACCGTTTTGGCCTCAGTAGCAACATCCCGCCCTTCCTGCCCGTCGCGCTGGGTTCGGTTGAGGCTACGCTTCAGGAGCAGGTCGCAGCGTTCAGCAGCTTTCCCAACGACGGGGTTCGTGTGGGGCCGCACCTTATCCGCAAGGTAACCAACGCGGACGGGCTCACGTTGTCGGAGAGCCCGGCGACTGTCTCTGAGTCCACCAGCCAGAAGACTGCGCGCATCATGCTGACTTTTCTCAAGTCACCGATACAACCGGGAGGCACAGCTGCCGAAGCTGGAGCGCTGCATCACCCGCTCGGGGGCAAAACCGGCACCACCAGTGACTTTAACGATGCATGGTTCATCGGGTTCTCTCCCTCCATCACCTGTGGAGTGTGGGTTGGCTACGACAATCGTCAGTCGTTGGGCGATAAAGAAAGTGGTGGCCACGCAGCTCTTCCGCTGTGGATCGATTTCATGAAGGTAGCCATAGCCGACCACCCTGACGAGCATTTTGCCGGAGACGTACGCCAGCCGCCCGTAACAAACCTGGCGAGCAGCCATCCGGCAAGCCACCCCACAGCCCATCCTGCGGCCACTCCCCAGTAAGCTGCAAAACTGCAGATCCCTCCACTACGCTTCGCTCCGGTCGGATGCAAGCTTTTGCTTTGTATCAGGGCACGACTTTAGTCGTGCCGCCCCCCGCCAAAATGGTCGGGGCTTTAGCCCCTGCCACTGTAAAATCTGCACGAAATTCCAATGGGAAAAAACGCGCAGGGGCTAAAGCCCTACTCTTGATTGCGCCTTTACGGCACGACTAAAGTCGTGCCCTGATACAAAGCAAAAGCTTGCATCCCGACCGGAGCGAAGCGTAGTGGAGGGACCTGCTGTTTAAACCGTCAGCCCTTTATCCGATGCCGACTGAGAGCACCACGCTCCCCTTTGTCATCCCGAGCGAAGCCGAGGGATCTGCGGTTTCCCTCAATCAGCATCAGAGGCCCATCAAGAGCCGTTTCTTCCCAACAACCGCATCAAGTGCAGGTACCGTTTAGCCTGGGCAACGTCCAGCATGATCTGCTCCTTCAAAGCCTCGGGAGACGGCCACCGCCGTTCCTCACGAAGCCGGCGATGAAACAGAAGCCTCAAAGGCGTTTGCTCCTCAAGCTGAATGGGGTGAAAGTCCAACAAATGCGACTCCACCGCAAACGAGTCGGCCCCAAACGTTGGCCGGTTGCCGACATTCGTCACGGCATCGAACCATTCCCCGGCGACACGCAACTGAGTGACATACACACCGTTCGGCGGCAACAGCTCCCGATAGGGTGCCAGGTTGATCGTAGGAACCGTAAGCGTAGAACCAATGCCGCGTCCATGAGCTGGTGTGGAATCGATAAAAAATCCGTGCCCCAGCAGCGCGCGGGCGGTCCGAATCTCACCTCGGGATAGCAACTCCCTGATCTTGCTGCTCGAACAGGTCAATCCTCTTACCTGGCATGCGCCATGGACCACGACTTCGAAGCCCAGCGCGCGTCCCAGCTGGCTCAATTCGTGAATGCCTCCTTCGGCGCGGTAACCAAAGCGGAAATTAGGCCCCTCATGAACCTCGACCGCCTGCAACGCATCATGAACGATCGCGGTGACGAATTCAGCCGCGCGCATGCGGGAGAGCTCCGCAGTGAACGGGAGTACCAACACCGCGTCGACCCCGGCCTCTCCCAGCAACTCCAGCCTCGCCTCCAGCGGCGTAATAAGCTTGGGGCACGTCTCGGGGCGCAAAAAACGCAAGGGATGCGGATCAAATGTAACTGCTACGGACTGCAACGAGCGCGCAGCGGCGCTTTGCCTGACCCGGTCAAGGATGAATCTATGGCCAAGATGCACGCCATCGAAATTCCCAATGCTCACCACCGTGGGGCCCAGGCGCGGGGAGATCTGGTCGAGCTCGCGGAAAACTTGCATGTCAGATCTCGAAGGGAATACGCAACCCGTCGTACGCGAGCTGGATGTGTTGAGGGAGTTCCTTGTTGGTTTCGGCGTGCGACAGATCGTGCGACATGTGGGTAAAAAACGCCCGCCGGGGCTGCATCCGGCGCACGAATTCAAGCGACTGTTCGAGCGTAGCGTGGCTCGGATGGGGTCTCTTGCGCAAGGCGTCGAGAATGACCACCTCAAGGTTCTCGAGCAGCGGCAGGCTGCTTTCCGGAATATCGCTCATATCGGTCAGGTAAGCAGCATTGCCAAAGCGAAATCCCGCGACTTCGATCCTGCCGTGGGTCAACGGGACGCGGTGGAACACCGCTCCCTTGATCTCGACCGATTGTCCCAGCCGAAGCATTTTCACCCGGGCACGGGTCGGGTACCAGGCAGAAGTATCGAAGGTGTAGTCAAAAATGCGTTCGATCACTTCGGCGGTCGCATCATCGGCATACAGCGGAAGTTTGTTCTCGTGGGTAAAGCTCAGCGGCCGCAAATCGTCCAGGCCGAGAATGTGGTCGGCATGAGAATGCGTATAGAGCACGGCGTCGACATGATCGATACCTTCACGCAGTGCCTGGGTTCGAAAGTCCGGTCCGGTGTCGATCACCACCCGGTGTCCAGCCCAGGTGACAGCAATCGAGGGGCGGGTGCGGCGATCGCGCGGGTCAGGGGAGGTGCAGACCCGGCAGGTGCAGCCGAGCGTCGGCACCCCCATGGACGTGCCACTGCCAAGAATCGTGATCTCTGCTCGCTGGATGAAACACGCTCCCAACAGCATGGTCAGTGCCGTAGAAGTGAAAATGCTCTAGTGGGGTCTCTTCGGTTGGGGCGCCCGCTGGGTGGCAGAACTGGCAATGGCATTCGTGATCTCGAGAAACGACATGCGCAGATCGAAGAGCGCATTCTGCAACAGCCGCTTCTCCTGCTCCGTCAGATTGCCCTTGGTCTTTTCATCCAGCACGCTGAGCATGTCAATGCTTTGCCTCGCGCCCAGAATGTCGATGCGTGGCTGCTCGTTAGGAGCCGTGCCCGCGCCCATCTGGACCGCCGCGGTCATGTACAGAGACTGCACCAGGCGGTCGAAGTTCATCACCGCCGGGGCCGGTTGGCCTGGGTTAGCCTTCGACACCATCTCGTCCAAACGGCTTGCCGAGGCATGGTATTCCTTGCGCTGCTGTGCGGCTTCCTGCGCCGTCGGTTCGGGGATGGTTTCCTCTCCGTCGGCCATCGCCGCTTCATCCGGCTCTGCCTGCAAAGCCTCGGTGGGAGCGGCTGGCTGCGGGCTTGCGGCCTGCTGCACTCGCTCAACCATTGGCGGCGGTGGGCTGCTTTCAACTGCCTTACCTTCGCCTTCGCGCAGTTCGCCTTCGGCAGTGAACTTGCGGCGGTCGGTAACGGTGAATTGCGGTTCTTTCTCACGCATGGTTTTATCCAATCGTCATTTGTAACGCTGCCTGAAACGGAATGATGTACTGACTCGCGTCCGGCAGGCTAGGGTTGGGTTCAGCTAGCTGGTTGGGCATGAGGTCGAGCGATGACGGGCGGCGCGGCCAGCGTGATTGCCTCCCCTCCGTCATAGGCGATCGTCTCCTTGCGCTCCACTACTTCGAGGCGGATAAACCCGAGCGCCAGCACTTGCGGCAGACCGGCGCTCGCTAGCGACGCGGTACTGGTAATCCGTCCGACGGACTGGTCATTACTGCGTAGATCGAGGGGTAAGGTGTCATGCGCAGTCCCGCTCAGCGCAAATTGCCGGAATTGCCGGTTAACTTTCCCTCGGGAACGGATCCTCTCCACGATCTCCTGCCCCAGGTAGCAACCCTTGTTGAAGTTGAGCGCACGCGTCTGCGCCGTCTCCTGCGGCAGATCGCGATCATTCAGGTCAACACCGTACAAAGGAGTGGCCTCGAGCACACGCAGAGCCTCCATCGCTTCCAGTCCACATGGGTTGGCTCCAGCTGCTTGCAGCGTTTCCCAAACCGCGAGGACCTGGTCGGGGGCGAACCACAACTCATAGCGCGGCACGGAAACGGGATAGGCTTCGATGATGGTGCAGGGGACTTCGCCGATCTTGATGCTGGTCATTCTGGCGTTTTCCTGACCTTTTTCCGGCTTGGGAGCTGTGGACGCAAAGCCCAGGGTTGTCAGCACCTCGGGCGCCCGTGGTCCAGCCAGCGACAAGCCTGTCCACTGCGAGCTAACGTCTGCCAGCTCCACATCGTCCATTACAACGAAGTGGTCAAGATGGCGCATCAGGGCGGGGACCTGATCGATGCTCGTATCGAGCAACAAATCGCCCGCGCGGCGGTAGACGTAGCAATCGCCCTGAATCCGCCCCTGGACGCTTAGCAGAAAGCTGTAATTTCCTTCACCTTCGGGGAGCGACTGCACCGCGTTCGAAACCATGCCGTTTAGCCAGCGCAGGCGGTCGCTGCCAGTAACCAGAATTTTTCCCCGCCAGCCCAGGTCGCTGACGCCGGCAGCGCCTAGAAGGGAATCCAACTCCCCCGGCAACCCGTCAAATACCTGGGGTGTCAATGAGCCACAATGCGGCACCAGCGTGGTCCCCGGTCCGAGCGCGGCACTGAGTGGGGTGGGACCGGCCGAAGTGACCGTTTGCTCGGGATGGTCCGTGGCGGAAAGCACAATAAAATTATAGCCTTGCAGCAGAGCAAGTGCGGAACGGCTCCAGGGCCCAACCCGGAAAAGGTCAAAGAATGAAGCTTATCGGCAGGAAGTCATGCGAATCGGTAACGGCGGCGCTCCTGCTGACCTTTGCGCTTTATACCTTCGCCCAGGACACTCCGGCACAGAAGGAAACCAGGATCACCCCGGAGCAGACCAAAGAGCTCTTCCAGTCTTTGAATCAGATTCTTTCCTTTGCCAGCGATGACACCCAGTTACAGATCAGGCACGAAGTAAAGCGGCGGCTCATCACCCGCGAGCAAGTGGAAAAGTACATTCTGGATCAATTTCATAAAGACAAGGACGCCAAGCGGATGCAGCGCGAAGAGATTGTGCTCAAGAAGTTTGGCCTTCTTGACCGGGATTTTCAGTTGCAGCCCTTCCTGGTGAGTCTCTTAAAGGAACAGATTGCCGGCTATTACGACAACAAGACCAAGACGGTGAACTTGTTGGATTGGGTCTCGCCGGAAGAGCAGAAGCCAGTCATTGCCCATGAGTTGACGCATGCCTTGCAGGATCAGCACACGGATCTTGAAAAATGGGAGCCCGACGATCCGGATACGCTGTCCAAGGACGTCGCCGAAGACAATCAGCGTCTGGCCATCGACGAGCGCGACACGGCGCGGGAAGCGGTGCTGGAAGGCCAGGCGATGGCGGTTTATTTGGATTACACCTTGAAACCTACGGGCAAGAGCCTGCTGACGTCGCCGGATGTGATGCGACAACCCAAAGAGGACCTGGATTCCTCTGGCAGTTCACCGATCATGGACCGGGCGCCTCTCTTGCTGCAGCAGTCCCTCCTCTTTCCCTATCGCGACGGACTAGGATTCGAGCAAAGGTTGTTGAAGGACAAGGGTGCGCAATACGCCTTTGCCGGAGTGTTGGACCGGCCGCCCTCAACCAGCTACGAAATCATGAATCCGATCGCTTACGAACGAAAAGCGACGGTTCCTCTGTTGCACATGCCAGACGTGCACCCTCTGCTGGACGGCGACTATCAGCCTTATGACGTCGGTGTTATGGGCGAACTCGATGTGCGTATTTTGACTGAGCTGTTCGGCGGCCCGGACGTAGCCGCGATTCTTACCCCGCAATGGAAGGGCGGTCTGTACTACGCCGTGCAGAGCCGCAAGGCGGTCACCCCTGCGCAGCAGGCGGCGACCTCCTCGGTCGCCCTTCTCTATCTTTCTGCCTGGAGGAGTGAAGGCGCGGCAAAGGAATTTGCCAAGCTTTACGCGGCGGAATTGAACAAGAAATATTCCGGTGTGGTGCGTGACCCCGCGGCGGAGTCAACTTCTGGCGAACAAGTCTACAACGCAAGTGAAGGGCCGGTACTGATTGTGCAGCAGGGTACCCAGGTGTTCGTGAGCGAAAGTTTCGATCTGACGACAGCGCGCAAGCTGCAGTTCCTTTTCTTCGGCGCGCAGCAAAACGGAGAGATGGAGCAAGCGGCGGATCGCTCGCCTTCGACGGACGAGCTCACCACGCGCCTGACTCGCCTGATGGCCAGTTGTGGCATGATGAAAGCCAGGGCTTCTGGCTTTGTATCAGGGCACGACTTTAGTCGTGCCACCTCGGGCCAAATGACCCGGGGCTTTTAGCCCCTGCCGACTGCCCTGGCAGGGGCTAAAGCCCACCCTTGAGTGAGCCTCTACGGCACGACTAAAGTCGTGCCCTGATACAAAGCCAAGCCGCCTTTGGTCGCATGTTTTTCATCCTCTTGGGTGGGCCGAAGGCCCATGACTCCTCCGGTCGAGATGACAATTCTGTTTGAGAACACCAAGTATCGCTTCCAAGAAGAATTGTCATCTCGACGTAGCGTAGTGGAGAGATCTGGGGTTTCTTTCGCCAGAGCCACCCTCCTCTTGGGGGCAGGTATACTTACAGAGAATCGCAACTAATTCCCAGCGTTCGGAGCCGGTTTGCAGCAGGCGGAAATTGGAATCATCGGCGGGAGCGGGCTTTATGCAATGCCCGGCCTTAGCAATCCTCACCAGATCGAGGTAGACACTCCGTTCGGTGCCCCCTCGGATGCATTTGTAGCCGGCGAGCTGGAAGGCCGCCAGGTGGTTTTCCTGGCCCGCCATGGCCGCGGGCATCGGCTGTTACCTACCGAGCTGAATTTCCGCGCCAATATCTTCGCCATGAAAAAACTGGGCGTGGAACGCATCATCTCCGTTTCCGCCGTCGGATCGCTCAAGCTGGAGCATAAGCCGACCGAATTCGTCATTCCCGATCAATTCATCGACCGTACCTCGCTCCGCCCCTCCACATTTTTCGGCGAGGGCATCGTGGGCCACGTCTCTTTCGGCGACCCCGTCTGCGCGACCGTCGCCAAGGTAATTCAACACGGTGCGGAGAGCGCTGGAGTGGTTGCCAAACAGGGCGGCGTCTATGTTTGCATGGAGGGCCCGCAATTCTCTACCCGCGCCGAGTCGAATCTCTACCGCAGTTGGGGCGCTGACATCATCGGCATGACCAACCTGCAGGAGGCCAAGCTGGCCCGCGAAGCAGAGATCTGCTACGCCACCATGGCCATGGTCACGGACTATGATTGCTGGCACGACGGCCATGACGCCGTCACCGTGGAACAGGTGATTGCCGTGCTCCACCAGAATTCGGCCAATGCAGCCAAGGCAGTGCGCTCCGCGGTTGCAGTCATGCCAAGCGAGCGCACCTGCGCCTGTGCGACGGCCCTCAAGTTCGCCATTCTCACCAGCCCGGAAACCATTCCCGCGGCCACCCGCAACAAGTTGGATTTGCTGTTGAGCAAGTACATTTCCTGAACCGAAAGAAACCATGTCCATTCTCGTCGTAGGCAGTGTTGCATTTGACAGTATCGAGACGCCGCAGGGGCGGCGCGACCGGTGCCTTGGTGGCGCCGCAACCTATTTCGCGTTGTCCGCAAGTTACTTCACCGATGTGCGCGTGATCGCTGTCGTCGGCGAAGACTTCACTGCGGAACACGAGGCTGTGCTCACCCGTCGCAAAGTCGATACGCGCGGCCTGGAGCACACCGCGGGCAAAAGCTTCCATTGGACCGGGTCCTATCTCAAGAACCTGAACGAGGCCCAGACCCTCAATACCGAGCTGAATGTCTTCGAGACCTTCTCCCCCAAGGTGCCGGCGGCTTACAACGATAGTGAGTTCCTTTTTCTGGCCAACATCGATCCGGTCCTGCAAAGCAATGTTCGCCAGCAGATGCCCAAAGTTCGCATGGTGTGCGGCGACACCATGAACTATTGGATCACCGGGCATCGCGAGAACCTGGCGAAGGTTCTCACCGGCCTCGATGCATTGCTGATCAACGATGGAGAGGCCAAACTGCTGGCCGATGACAGTAACCTGGTCCTGGCCGCGCGCAAGATCCTGGCTATGGGTCCAAAGGCCCTCATCGTCAAGCATGGCGAATACGGAGCGACGGCGTTCTTCGGCAAGGATTCTTTCGACGGAGCAGCCCCGGGCAAAGTGGCGATGCCATTTCGCGCGCCCGCCTTGCCGCTCGACAAGGTGGTGGACCCCACCGGTGCTGGTGATTCGTTTGCCGGCGGCTTTTTCGGATACCTCGCCTCGCAGCCGAAGGTCACACTGCAGACCTTCAAGCACGCCATGTTCTACGGCGGCGTGATGGGCTCCTTTGCGGTGGAGCGCTTCGGTACGGAACGGATGCAATCGCTCACGCGAGAGGAGATCGATCAGCGCTTCGCTCTCTTCCGTGAGCTTTCTCACCTTGACTGAGGAGAGAGCCGCGTCCGAGGCCATCCGTCGGGAGACCATCCTGGTGGCATGGGCGGCCTTGGCTGCCGCCCTGGGTTCACTTGCTTACTGCGCGCGCCACGGTACCCTTCTGCTGTACGGCGACGCGGTGGCGCATCTGCACATTGCCCGCCGCGTCTTCGATTCCATCACGCCCGGATTCCGCCAGCTGGGCTCCGTCTGGTTGCCGCTGCCGCACATTCTCCTTTTGCCCTTTGTCTGGAATATGGCCTGGTGGCGCAGCGGTCTGGCCGGGGCGTGCCTTTCTATACCCAGTTATGTAGCAGGGTGTGCGGGAATCTACCGCCTGGCGCGCATTTGGCTGCCCACGTCCGCGGCGCTGGTGGTGGTTGCGTTCTACGGATTAAATCCCGGGCTGCTGTACATGGCCACGACCGCGATGACCGAGCCCCTCTTTCTGGCCGAGATGATCTGGGCTGTCCTTCTGATCGTCGAATTTCAGCGGACGCTCGAGGAAAAGCTTCTGATCTACGCCGGGCTGGTACTCGTCTGTGCCATTTTCACCCGCTACGACGGATGGGTGTACGCCGCCGTCGCGTGGCTGTTTGCCACCTGGCCGGTGCTCAGTCAATACCGCCGTTGGAGAGGTCCCGTGGTCGGCGCCTGGGTTTTGTTTACCGCCTTGTTGATTGCCGCTCCGTGCCTGTGGCTGGCCTACAACGCTAAACAATTCGGCGATCCGTTGGACTTCCTCCGTGGCCCCTACTCCGCCCGTGCCATCGAAGCCAGAACCACACCGCCCGGTTCACCGGCTCATCCCGGCTCGCACAACATGCGCGTCGCGGCGATCTATTTCCTCAAGGCTGCGGAGTGGGGTGCGGCTCCCCTTGCTCGCGGCAGGCTACTGTGCTGGCTCAGCGCCGGGGGCACACTGCTGGCATTGTGGGCCTTTCGCCGCCGGCAGATTTGGCCGGTGCTATTGCTGTGGCTGCCCCTGCCTTTCTACGCTTACTCTGTCGCCTTTGGATCTGTGCCCATCTTCATTCCCATCTGGTGGCCTTTTTCCTGGTACAACACCCGCTACGGCATGGAACTACTGCCTGCCTTCGCGCTGTTCGCGGGCTGCCTGCTTCCCGTGTTGACATCCCGCATGCCCAGGGTGCGGTTTTACGCGGTGCTGGCGAGTTTGCTGTTGGTGGTCGTCAACAGTGTGGTGCTGTTGCGAGACCGGCCTCTGGTTTTTCAGGAAGCCGTGGCCAACTCGCGTACCCGCGTCGCCTTTGAGACTGCGCTGGCCAAGGCTTTGAGCAACCTGCCCGAGCAGGGATTGATTTTGATGCACGTCTCGAGCGATGTAGGTGCGGTGCAACAGGCGGGCATTCCGCTACGCCGCATTGTGAACGAAGGTGATTTCCATACCTGGCAGCGCGCGCTGGAAGATCCTGCCCGAGGCGTGTCCATGGCCGTTGCAGTCGATGGAGATGCCGTCGCGCAGGCCATTCAGCGACATCCTCAAGGCATGCAGCTGGTCAACGTTATATGCTCCAGCGGCCAGCCCTGCGCCCGCATCTACCGTTCCCAGCTTGCCAGTCATTGAACGTTGGTGGGAGCCCTCTGCTTTAGCAGAGGGAAGCAACGCTTCAGCGTTGCTGGAAAGAGTTCGATTTTAATCATGCGCTTTAGCGCTGGTCTCAAGAAAATCCAGGGCTAAAGCCCTTCCTTCAAAATAGAAAGCCCTTCCGCTGGACTAAAGTCCAGCTTCCCTCTGCTAAAGCAGAGGGCTCCCACCAATCTCGACCTGGTATTTTCGTTTCCAAACAGAAGTGTCATCCCGACCGTAGTGGAGGGACCTGCTGTGCTCCAAACCTGCATCAGAGGCTGTACTGGAACTACCCTCCCCCTTGTCATCCCGAGTCTCTTCCCCGTTCCGCGAACAATACTGGTTACACCAAGGTGTAGCCGCGCGATGTTAGCATCACGCTCAAGCAAATGTTCTTGAGCGTATTAGAAACCTACGAACCGATCCGGAGTCTCCACTTCATCGGCCAATTGCCTACCTATCACGATGCGGAGGACGAGTGATCCCGTTTGTGAAGGCGCATGCGTGCGGAAATGATTTCCTGGTGATCCAGGAAAAGCTCGCCGGTATCGAGGCCCGGGACGCAATGGCGCGGAGACTCTGCCATCGCAACCAGGGCATCGGAGCCGATGGTATAGAGTTCCTGACCTGGGAAGGGGATCGCCGGGGAGCAATCCGCCTGCATAATGCCGACGGCTCCATCGCCGAAATATCAGGGAATGGGACCCGCTGCGTCGCCGCCTGGATTGGGTATGAAACCAAGGCGGGCCCGGGCGACGAAATCGTCCTTGAAACCGACGCCGGGCAGCGTATCTGCCGCATCGATGGCCGCATCGGCCAGGCCTTTCACATCACTTCATCCATGGGTGTACCCGAGATAGGTACGAGTAATTTGCCTCTTGCCGGTGGGGAACGGATCGAAGGCGCAGTGGTATCCACCGGCAACCCCCACTTTGTCATTTTTGTCGATCGGCCAAACTTCTACGACTATCCCTGGGAGTCGATTGGAGAAGAGATCTGCACCCACCCCATGTTTTTTCCTGATCAGACAAACGTGGAATTCGTGCGCATCATCAACCGTGATGAAATTGAGATACGCATTTATGAGCGTGGCGTTGGTCCCACCTCCTCTTCCGGTACCGGCACCTGCGCCACGGGCAGCGCGGCCATCGCTCTGCGCGGCGCATCGCCGGTGCTGCGCGTGATCGCCCCAGGAGGAGCACAGACCGTGGAATGGCAAGGACCCGGATCTGAAATTCTGTTGACCGGGCCGGCGGAGCTTATCTGCTTCGGGGAGACATGGTGAACCTGAGCATTCCCGCCGTCCGCCGGGGGACCAAAGTGACCGTGCTCTCGCCGGCCAGCTACCCTCAGCCGGATAGGCTGGCGAAGGGAGTCGAAGCCTTAAGCCGTCTCGGATTCCTTCCCTGGGTGGGGCATCACGCGCTAAGCAAGGCGCACCACTACTTCGCCGGTACCACCCAGGCCAGGCTCGAGGATCTCCACGCCGCTTTCCTCGATCCTGCTACCGCTGCGATATTTTGTAGCCGTGGAGGTTACGGTTGCAATTATCTCCTTGGCGGCCTCGACCTGGGGCTGGTGCGCGAGCATCCCAAGCCGCTGCTTGCCCATTCCGACATGACCTGCATGCAGACCTGGCTGTTGGACCAGCTGGGCCTCATCTCCTTTCACGGGCCCATGGTTGCGGGCGATTTTTCCCAGCCCGAAGGAGTCGATGAAGCCAGTCTGCTGGCCGCGCTGGGCGGCGATCGCTGGTTCGTGGGGGAAGCCTCGGGCCTGCGTGTACTCCAGCCCGGGAAAGCCAGCGGGATCCTTTACGGAGGTTGTCTTACGTTATTGGCGGCATCGCTGGGAACTCCCTATGCACCGCAGACCGAGGGCAAGCTGCTCTTTTTAGAAGACCGCGATGTCAAGCCCTATCAACTGGATCGATTGCTGCGGCAAATGGTGCTGGCGGGAAAATTCGAAGGGGTCAGCGGAATCATTTTTGGCGAGATGCTCGACTGCGTAGCGCCCGGGCAGCAGCCGGGTTTGTTGGACGAGGTCATCCTGCGCGTGTTGGACTGGTTCCAGGGGCCGATCGCCACCGGCCTCCGTTCCGGCCACGTGTCCCGCCGCAATGTGACACTCGCCTTTGGCATTGAAGCGGAGTTGCATCTGGACCGCGCGCCGGTGCTGAGCTTTCTCGAGCGGGCGACAGAAAAATAATCCTATGGCAAAACACATTCACCTGATCGGGATCTGCGGCTCGGCGATGGCCTCGCTCGCCGGCATGTTGCAAGTGCGGGGGTATCGCATAACGGGCTCGGATGCGGCAGCGTATCCGCCCATGTCGGACCTGCTGAAAGAGCTCGGCGTCGCGATCAAGGAGCCCTATGCCGAAGTCAATCTATCTCCTCAGCCCGACCTGGTGATTGTGGGCAACGCGATTTCCCGCGGCAATGTGGAACTGGAATACGTGCTCGACCAACGCATACCGTTTCGTTCCCTCGCCGAGACTATCCAGCATGAGTTTCTCCCTGGAAAAGAGTCGCTGGTGGTCGCTGGAACCCACGGCAAAACGACCACGACCAGCATGTTGGCCTGGATCTATGAAGTCGCTTCCCGCACCCGGCCAGAGTTCATGCCCTCTTTTCTGATCGGTGGCATCGCAGAAAATTTTGGCACCAGCTTTCACGTCCGCGAGGGCAAGCCGTTCATCCTGGAGGGCGACGAGTACGATACCGCCTTCTTCGACAAGGGGCCGAAGTTCATGCACTACTTTCCCGATGCCCTGATTCTGACCCACGTCGAATTCGATCACGCCGATATCTATGAAAACCTCGATGCGGTCAAGACCGCGTTCCGCCGGCTCGTCAACCTGGTTCCGCGCCGCGGCCGGGTGATTGCCTATGATGGCAGCGCCAACGTGGACGAATGTGTAGCCCGCGCATTTTGTTCCGTCGAGCGCTATGGATTCAAATCCGGGTCGGCCTGGCAGGTACAGGATTTAACCCACAACAACCGCAACTCAAGTTGGAAGATTTTTCGTTCCGGCCAGGAATGGCTAGAGGTCACCCTGCCGTTAGCGGGAGAGCATAACGCGCTCAATGCCACGGCGGCTGCGGCCCTGGCTGCGGGGCAGGGAATTGATCCCGCCGCGATCGTCGAGGCTCTTTCCACCTTCCGCAGCGTGAAGCGCAGGCTCGAGGTGCGCGCCGTAACCGCTGGGGTCACGATCGTGGATGATTTCGCTCATCACCCGACTGCGATTCGCGAGACCCTGAAAGCTCTGCGCGCCGCCTATCCGGGGCAGAAACTCTGGGCCGTGCTCGAACCGCGATCCAATACCCTGCGCAGAAATGTGTTCGAGCACGAGTTGGTGGAGAGCCTCGCCCTGGCGGACGGAATCGTCGTAGCCGGAGTATTCAAACAAGAGAGTATTCCCGAAGCGGAGAGAATGCATCCCGAGAAGGTGGTTGCCGCGCTGGTGCATGCGGGTCACGACGCGACTTTCTTTCCTGACGCGGACGCCATCGTGCAGGGGCTTACGCCCCGGTTGAAGCCCGGGGATGTGGTGGCCATTCTTTCCAACGGCGGCTTTGACGGAATTTATGAGAAACTGCCCAGTACTCTTGAGAAGCGGTAATGCTCAGTTCGATCACTATGCTTGTGACGTATGTGGTCCTTGGTCTGCCCGCCGGGGCCGTCGGCATTCCCTGGGCATTACTGACCGGAGATATCGGTCCGCTTTACCGCTGGAGCATGTGGATCGTGCGCACCGGAGTGAGCCTGGCGCGCATTCAAATTCAGGTCGCGGGTCGCGAGCTTATCCCTGAGCGGCCTTGTATTTTCATGGCCAACCACGTTTCCAATCTCGATCCGCCTATCCTGTTGCCCCTGCTTCCGTTTCGCACCGCTTTTTTCATCAAGCGCTCGCTACTCAAGATTCCCGTCGTGGGGTACGGCATGCGTCTGGCAGGCTTTATCCCGGTGGACCGCGATGGACGTTTGGAGTCGGCGCGGGAGAGCGTCCAGGCGGCCGGCAAAGTCTTGGCGTCCGGCGTGAACGTATCCACCTTTCCCGAGGGCACGCGCTCGCGCACCGGCCGGCTGCTGCCATTCAAGAAGGGAGCTTTTTATCTGGCCATGGAGTCGGGAGCGCCGGTCATCCCAGTCTCCATCTGGGGCTCGGAACAAATGATGACCAAAGGCAGCCTGCGCATCAAGCCCGGCACTGCACACTTGACCTTTCATTCTCCTATTTACCCAGAGCAATTCGCCAGCCGCGAACAACTCACCACGGCCGTGCGATCGGCCATCACTTCAGGGTTGCCGCAATGGATGTGGGGAGAAGATGCGGAAGTTTAAGAATGCTACAGCAGGTCCATTCACTACGCCCCATGGAAGATTCGGGAAGGCCGAGGGGCGCACAGCAGGTCCCTCCACTACGCTACGCTTCGGTCGGGATCTGCTGTTCCGCAAGCCTGCCCTGGAAATGTTTTACTGCTTGATGATCGCGTTGTAGCCGTCGGAGAGCAGCTTCTGCTTCATCACCGTGGCTTGCGTGCGGTCGGCAAAGGGCCCGACCTGAACGTGCAACAGCTTATCCTGAGGCTCATTGCGAACGACCACGCCATAACCACGTTGCCGCAGCGCAGAGACCAGCACAGCGGCATCCTCCGGGCGCGCCACAGCCGCAATCTGGACCATCGGCTGTCCGGCAGTGGAAACCGGCGCGTCGGTCGGGGGTAAATATGCGATCGACTGCCGGCCCGGGGCCGGCTTGTTAATTACGGGCAATGCCGGCTTGGCCGGAGCCTCTTCCGTAGCAGTGTCCTCTTTGAACTTTACCGGTGGAGCCGGCGCCGTCGTGGGAGCAGGCTCCGTCTTTTCACTGACCTGTGTCTCAGCCTGCGGCGCCACTGGCAAGGAAGCAGGGCGCGGCACGGGCGCTGCTGTCTCGTCTCCGTCGATGCCATTGCTTGCGGGCGGAGTTATCACGGTATTCGCTCGGGCTACCGATCCCGTTCCCCGGCCCATGGAGTATCCGAAACCAAAGAACACCCCACAGATCAACACCAGGCCAAAGAAAATACCCAATAACGAAGCCGTGCTGAGCGTAATCTCAGACGCTTTGCCTTCGATTTCCTCTTCATCCGAGTCGAATAAGGTCCTCATGCTATTTCTCCAGCTTGTCTCCCATTTTATTAAACAATGTCATCATTTCTATCGGCAACGGGAAGACGATGGTCGTATTCTTCTCGACCCCAATCTCCGTAAGCGTCTGCAGATAGCGCAATTGCAACGTCATAGGCTGCGTGGCGAGCAGGGCAGCGGCGTCCACCAGCCGTTGGGCAGCGCTGAACTCACCCTCGGCATGAATCACCTTGGCACGCTTCTCCCGTTCCGCTTCCGCCTGTTTGGCCATGGCGCGCAGCATCGATTCGGGCAAGTCCACCTGCTTCACTTCGACGCTGACTACTTTAACCCCCCACGGCGCAGTATGTTGGTCGATAATGCTCTGAATTCTTTGATTTAATGCTTCCCGGTGGGAGAGAAGCTCATCCAGTTCCACCTCGCCCAGCACGGAGCGCAGCGTAGTCTGGGCAAATTGTGAGGTCTGATAAACGTAGTTCATCACCTCGATAACGGCTCGCGACGGGTCGATGACCTTCAACGTAATGACTGCGTTGACCTTAAGGGTAACGTTGTCGCGAGTAATGATGTCCTGCGGCGGGACTTCCAGCACTTCCTGGCGCAGGGAGACGCGCACCATCTGATCAAAGGGGCGAAAGATGAGGATGACACCCGGTCCTTTGGGAGCGGACAAAATGCGCCCCAAACGAAAGACCACACCCCGCTCATACTCTCTGAGAATCTTGACAGAATTAATCAGATAGATGGCAATAACTAAAATAAGAATCAGGCCCGGAATGCCAATACCCATCATGGTGGGTACCTCGCTCTAGCTAAATTGTACAGGAGCAGAACAGCCCAATTACTTAGGTAACCCGCTCCACTAATAGCGTCAAATCGCGCAGCGCGCGTACGCGAACCTGTTCCCCTGCTGCCGCCGGGGTCGCTGACTCGGCTTGCCACAGCTCACCGTTCACCATTACCTGGCCACTGGGGGCCAGCGGCTGGGTGACGACAGCGATCAAGCCGATCATCGCGTCCCCTCCCATGCGCGACTTGCTTCGTCGAGCCCGCAACGCGAGCCGCAGCAAAAAGACAGTGATCAGGCCAAAGGCCACACCTGCGCTCAGGGCCGTGGCCAAATGGACTCTTAGCTCGGGAATAGGACCGTCTACCAGGGTCAGGGCGCCCACTACCAGCGAGACGATGCCGGCGGCAGCCAGAACCCCATGGCTGGCAAAGTGAGCCTCCAGGATCAGCAACGCAAAGGCGGCGACCAACAACATGACCGACGTGTAGCGCACCGGCAGCAGGTTCAGTCCGAAGAGCGCGAGCAACACCATGATCGTGCCCAGGGTTCCGGGAATGATAGTGCCCGGGGTATTGAACTCCACGTAGATCAGCAATCCGCCGATCATCAGCACCAGGACTGCCAGGTTGGGGTCCGTGAGCCGGTCCAGAATCGCTTCGCGTAGAGTTGGATCTACCGCAATCAGCTGTGCGCCCCGGGTGTGCAACACCACCTTGGACCCGTCGAAACGAGTCACGGTGCGCCCGTCCACGGTGTTCAACAAACTGGCATCATCGGGCGCAACCAAATCGATCAACTTCAGTTGCAGTGCTTCCTGGTCGCTGTATGACTTGGAAGAACGGACCGCATCCTCAGCTGCCTGCACGTTCCGTCCCCGGCGCGCAACATAGGAGCGCAGAAACGCAGCCGTATCGTTCTCCAGCTTCTGCTTCATGATGTCGTCGAGCTTGGCTCCTTCCACCACCGGATGCGCCGCTCCGGCATTGCTGCCGGGGGCCATCGCAGCCACATCGGCCGCTTCCAGCAGGAAGAATCCTGCCGATCCCGCCCTGCTTCCGGAGGGGGCGACATAGACGATGACCGGGACGGGGGACGCAATTAGCTTGCTGACCATCTGGCGCATCGATTCCAACAGTCCGCCGGGGGTGTTGATTTCGATCAGGACTGCATTCGCATGTTGCGCTGCGGCCGCGTCCAAACCACGAGCCATGTAGTCGGCGCTGATTGGTTGAACCGTGTCGTTGAGGTGGATCAAAATCACGCGAGGCTGCTGCGCCTGACATGCGAGCGTCCAGCCGCAGATCAGAAGCAGCACCCGCAAAAGGCGGTTCATGGAACCGGTTGCCCCTTACTCTCGATCTGTTGCTTGATTCCGCGTGCCACCGCATTTTGCGGTTCCAGCTTCAGCGCGCTGCTTACGTCTGCCGCGGCTGCGGGTTTCTGGTTGGCCTGCAGATCGAGCCTGGCCAATACCAGGTATGCGTTGACATTGGGCTGCGTCTTGAGCGACTCGGTGGCCTGCGCACGCGCTTCCTTGACGTCGCCCTCATGTTCCCTTACCAGCGCCAGGCCGGCATGGGCGTCTGCGTTATCACTCTGCGCTTCGAGTGCTGACTGAAACTCGCGCTCCGCCTCCAGGATCAGCCCTTGGTCGAAAAAACGCATTCCCGCTTCCGTATGCGCAGCTGCGTGCTTTTGCGGCGTCATAGTAGCCATGCGCGCCTCGTCCATCTGCTCCATCTCGAAGGCTGCCTGGCGGAAGGAGGCCTCGTTGAAGGTCCGCTTGATCCGTTCCAGGGGGGTGTTCTCTGCTGCCGCGGTGCCATCGAATGCGGTGTTCACGCGATTACTTGCCGTGGCGGAAACCGGCGACGGGTGAGTTGGTTCGACACGAAGCGTGGCCTGGAAGGCCTCGGCTTCCGTATCTGAGGGGCGAAGCTTGATGGTTTGCCCAACCGCTCGCAGCGCTCCTGCAACGTCTTTCTTCTTGTTCAGTGCCAGAGCGAGGTTGAACTGGTAATCCGGATCGTTGGGATCGGCTGCCACGGCCTGTTGGAAAAACGAAGTGGCATCCAGACCCCGGCGGGCGGCCGCGACCCCCTGGTTGTTGACGACTTCCGGCAGCGGTAACTGCTTACTTACAAATGCGAACGCGTCTTCCGCCTTGATGTAGCTGCCGAGATAGAAATAAGCCAGGCCGCGATCGAAGTCGGCTTCACGCGCGTTGGGGTCATCGAGTGCCAGACGTCCCAGGGTGTTAGCTGCCAGCTCGAATTGCTGATTGGCAAAATAGGCCTTGCCCAGCGCGAACAATGCCGGCGAGAAGCTGGGATCCAGTCGCACCGCCTCTTTCAAGTGGCGAATCTGTTCGGCGGGATCGCTCTCCACCAATCCGCGGATGTAGTTCTCAAATGCGTCCGTCCTTAGCCCGGCGCCGGCAGCGACGAAGGTACTCCGGGCCACTGCGAGTTGCGGATCGATCTGCTTGGCCAATCCCCAGGCAAGGCTGTTTAGTACGTCAAGCAGATGGCTCATATCTGCTTCTTCCTGAAGCGGGGCGGACAAGTGCAGTGCATCCACCTTCAGGATCTGCGCCTTGGCCTGGAAGCGCGCGCCGCTGGTCGAAAACGACCCCACAATCACGTAGTCCGCATCCAGGGTCTGCGCCAGGCGAATCGCACTTGCGCGCGAAGGCTGAAAAGTAGCAGGCAGTCCGAGATGATCGAGTGCATACAGTCGATCGTCGCGGCCGATCGGCATAAAGCCGGCTGACACGAAACGCCGATTCAGAATTTCCGGGACCGCTTCGCTAATCCAATCCAGATTCGGCTGGTTCGTACGGTTGTCGAAGGGGAGCACCAGTACTAATCGCCCCGGCGTGCCCCCAGGACTTTGTGCCAGTATCCCGCTGGGAAAGAAAAGGGCCACTACGAGCAGCAGAACGCGGGTTGGATGCCGGGGGAGCACCCCATCAGTATAGTTCTCGGCTATGGTTCAGGGGATTATCGTTCCGGACCCCTCCAGGGCCGCGACCTGGGGACGATTGAAATGCAGGACCGCAGCCCACTCACCTTGCCGCTCCTCGCGCCAGACGACTCTGCCATCCAGAATGTGGGCGATTGCGGAAGGCTCGAGGTCACGGTGAAAATCGAAGAAACGCGTATCCAGGGCCTCGTTCCGTGAACCCAGATCCAGCCACAGGTGGGGAGGGTCGTATTTGGTTGAAAAAGCGAACCCGACGCTGAAATCCTGGGCGGAAGCAGCCGCCTTTTGTATCTCGGGCAAGGAGAAATTCGCTACCGTGACCGCCGCCATCGGCTTTTTGACGTAGCCCAGCTCCGGCTTGGTGAGCTCATCGGTGGCAGGCCAAGCGGTCAGGATGGTGCTCCCCGGATAGCGAGTCACAATTTGCCGGATGGCCTGCTGGTGCAAACGGACCACATCGGCATAGTTGAGGTTGTCCTCAGGTGCAAATTTGTAGGGAGGGTTCACGAACAGCCCAATCAGAAAAGCAAGCGCGCTTAGCAGGACCAGGCCCCACCAGTACGGCACCCGGCGGTAGAAGGTGGAGACGCACAGCAGCAGGACCAGCGGATAAAGGGGCAATAGGTAGCGCGTCAGTAGAGCGCCGCCGAGCACAGAATAGAAGAGAAGATTAGCCGCTATGACGACATAAAGAATCGCCTGGTTTGCTGGGGAAATGCGGGGTCGCAGGGTTCCGTCTGGTTCCCGCAAGGGCAGCAGAAGCATCGCTCCCAGCATGCACAACACGGGCACGAACATGTTCATATGGGCGGTGAGCTGCAGGATGCGATGCACGAGCGCGAGCAGGATGCGTAGCGGCGAGAGCGTGGAGGTTGCGTTGTAGCGCAGGAATTCGGGGTTTCCGAAGAGATACCCGGTGCGGTGCCGTAGGTAGGCATACCACGCGAGCAGGGTAGCCGCGGGCAATAGCATCAGCGGCGCGGCGCGGAGATGGCTGCGCCTTTCTGTGCCCCGGGCGCGCAATCCGAGATATAGCTCCCATAAGCCGATGGCCAGAGATGTAACAATGGCTGTTTCTTTACACCATGCGGCCACGGCGAAGCAGGTCACCGCCGCCCATAGGTTCCGCGGCCGGTGTTGTGCAGCAAAGACGAAGACCAACCCCCAAAGGGTCGCCGCTGCGGCGAACATATCTGCGTGAGCCAGGGTGCTCTGGGCAAACCAGATGGGATAGATCGCGGTCAGCAGAGTCGTGGTCGCTGCTACTCGTTTACGCCCATTCAACAGAATCGCGAGTCGGTAAACCGCCAATAGTCCAATTGCGGTAATCAGACACATGGCGGTGCGGGTGACCGCGGGCGTGAATCCTGACTTCCACCACAACGCGAGGTAGAGGGAGGGAAGCGGAGGATGAGCATTGGCCAGGGTAGTCGTGGGTATTACGTCCCCGGTGCGAAAGAAATCGTAGGCCGCGGGGATGTAGTAACCGGCTTCATCCCAGTAGTAAGGGAGGCGCAGCAAAGTAAGGTGCGACAAGTAGACGCCCACGAAGAGCAAGGGAAAGATGACCCTGAGGGTCAGCGGGCGGTCGAACTGTTTTTGCTCTTGGGGAGATACGGCCACGAGTCTCCGGGACGCGCTAAGCGAAAACGTTTAGTGGACTGGACCTTGAGGCATGATCGGGGGCCGTGGTTCGAGCGAGATGGCGCCAAAGGTGTGTTCATATTGGAGCAGGTTCTGCTCCAACAAACTGCACAATGCCTTGGCCTGTTGTGGGCTGAGGTAGACCGTTTGGAAGGTGTTGATGGTGATCTCCTCGACCGTTTCCTGGTAGGCGGTGCCGAAGGTAAGGCGGAAGTCCCAAACGCTTTTCTGCACCTGAACGCTGTTGGCATAACCCTCGCGATAATCGGGGGTTCGCTCCAGAACGACCTTCGGTTGAGAAGTCTCTTGGCTCATGCGCTATAGACTAGCCCATTTCCCAGGAGAAGTAACAGGAACACTCCTTGAGCCTTTTGCTTTGTATCATGGCACGACTTTAGTCGTGCCATGCCCGGCCAAAATTGTCAGGGCTTTAGCCCCTGCCACCGTACAGTCTGCAGGAAATTCATTGGAAAAATGCGCAGGGGCTAAAGCCCCACTATTTTCGCGCCTTTGCGGCACGACTGAAGTCGTGCCCTGATACAAAGCTAAAGGCCTGCGCCGAGCTTAACCCGGACGAATCTCGCTGGGAACAATCCTAGGCGCTCTTCACTCCGCGTGATGACGGCGAAAGATGAGCGAGGCGTTGGTGCCCCCGAAGCCAAACGAATTGGTCATGGCATACTCCATCGCAGTGGGCAGCCCTTTGTCCCTCACCAGTTGAAAGCCGCAAGCCTGGTCGACATCCTGCAGATTGGTCATGGGCGGAGCCACTTGATCCCGGAGCGCCAGTACCGTCACACCCGCTTCCAGACTGCCGGCGCCGCCAAGAAGATGGCCGGTCATCGACTTGGTTGAACTGACCAGCAGGCTCTTGGACCAATCGCCAAAGGTTTCGCAAATCGCCCGGGCTTCAGCTCGATCGCCGAGCGGGGTAGAAGTAGCATGCGCGTTCAGATACTTGATTTCGCTTGGAGAGACTCCAGCATCCTTGAGAGCCAGCTGCATCACCCGGCGCACGCCTCGGCCATCTTCCGGAGGAGCATTGGTATGGTAGGCATCGCTGTTGGCCGCATAGCCCACGAGTTCGGCGAGAATCGTCGCCCCGCGCTTTACCGCGTGCTCGTGCTCTTCCAGGATCAGTACGCCGGCGCCTTCTCCCACCACGAACCCATCGCGGCCGGCATCCCAGGGCCGAGAGGCTGTCACCGGATCATCATTCCGCGTGGAAAGAGCGCGCATGGAGGCGAAGCCGGCTACGGAGAGCGGGGTGACTGCGGCTTCACTCCCGCCGCAAATCATCACGTCTGCGTCGCCGCGTTGAATCACCCGGAAGGATTCACCCACTGCGTGCGCGCCCGTGGTGCAAGCCGTGGCGCAGGTCAGGTTGGGTCCAGTGGCGCCATAGCGAATCGAAATCTGCCCAGCGGCCAGGTTCGCAATGGTGGCGGTAATGAAGAAGGGTGATACCCGATGCGGGCCCGCCGAAAGCAACTTGCTGTGCTCACGTTCGATGACTTCAAAAGCGCCGATGCCGCTGCCCACGTAGACCCCGACCTTTTCAGCATTTTCTGCCGCCATGTCCAGACCCGACTGGGCTACGGCGAACTCTGAGGCGGCCAGAGCAAACTGAATAAACCGGCCCATCTTCTTGATTTCTTTACGGTCGATGTACGCTTCGGGGCTGAAGTTTTTGACTTCGCCGGCGATCCGGCAGCTGAAACCGGAGGCATCAAAGAGCGTGATCAGGCCGATGCCGGATTCACCCTGGAGGAGAGCCTTCCAGGTGTTTTCTGTCCCCACACCCACGGGGCTCACCAAACCCACCCCGGTCACCACTACGCGACGCTGCTGAATGTTCATCTTACTAAGGGCACACTGATTCTTGTTCCCTCGGCGCAGGTCAGCCCATCTCTCCGTTCACAAACTTTCATATTTTTATCCTATTACAGTCGGAGGAAGTCCCTTCGAGAGCCTTGCAGGAGGATTGGAGAGCATGAGCTAGCTTTGAGGTTGGTGCGAAAGGGGGGACTCGAACCCCCACGGGTTGCCCCGCCAGATCCTAAGTCTGGTGCGTCTGCCAATTTCGCCACTTTCGCATGAGACTGATGATAATCGACGCCTTTCGCCTCAGACCAGCGCCGCCTGGGCTTCCTCAGGGACCCGGGCATACACATACGGACCTTCCGGCACCAGCGCCACCCTGGCTCCGGCCGGGAGACCCTCCAGAACTGCGGCAATCGCCGTCCTCCAGCTTGGGTAGGTGCGGGAGGCGAGGTTCCCCAGCTTGTCACTGCTGATCCCAGGCAGAAAAAAGAAAAGCTCATTCTTTTGCCCAGCCAGCGCCAGCTTTTCCAGTTGCCACTGGTCGATCTCTACGTCCGCGTTCTTGATCTCATCGAGGAAGCCCTCATAACTGGAGAAGCGCGCCACCTTCCCGGCAAATTCAGGGGAACCCACACCCTCGGCGCACTCACCCAGGATCAGAATCCGTCCGCCCGGCTTAACGATGTGCTGGGCCGCAGTAAGCCCTTTGATGGTTTGGTAGAACGTCAGGTCCAGGGGATGGCCCGCGGCACTGGTGATGACGGCGTCTGCTAATGCTGAGAGCCGTTCGAGCGAAGTGGTACGCAGAAACTGCACCCCCGCAGCATGTGCTTTCACCGGATCACCGGCGAAGATGCCCGAGACCTCCCGGGTCTGGGTCAGGGTTACGTCCAGAATGAAGTCGTGGCCGGCCATTTTGGCAATTTCAAGCAACTGTGAGTGCAGTGGATTATCTGCGATCGACCCCTCGGTAGCCAGCGGTTCGCGCATGAACAGGGGCGAGTGGATGACCTTGATTGTCTCCTGCGCCGCGAGCCCGGGGGCCACCAGCTTACGCCCGCCCGAGAACCCGAGCATGAGGTGCTGCTCAATAAAGCCCAGGGTAATGTGGAGATCGGCCGCCATGAACCGTTCATCGATGTAAACCGGGATACCCCGGCCAGTCTTACCCAGCCAGCGATGCTGGTCCAGGGCCCGTGCATCGTGGTTCACCACACGGTATTTGGCCGCGATCTCTTCCCCCAGGATGACCTTGATCTCGTTCTCTGTGGCCTCGCGGTGGAGTCCGGTGGCGATCAGGATCGTCACTCCCTCGACCGGAATCCCGGCCTGGTGCAGGCGTCGTAACAGAGGAGGCAGCGTGAGCCAGTTAGGTGCAGGCCTGGTGATATCGCAAACCGAGATGGCCGCGGTCTTTTTACCCGCCGCCAGGGCTGACAACGGCTTACTGCCAATGGGCTGGTCAAGTGCCTGGTCGAGCGCCGCAGCCACATCTGGCAACGCAGAAGCGGACCGGCTCTCGATCACCTCATACCTGGGCCCATCGGGTAACGTGAGGTTCAACCCCTCCCGGCCAAATGCAAAGCGTATCTGCATCTCTTTACTCTAACGGAATTGGTCCAGCAGCAGTCTGGGTCATATTCAACATCGGATGAGATCGATAAAGAAACAGCAGGTCCCTCCACTACGCTTCGCTCCGGTCGGGATGACACCTCTGTTGGAAGAACGGCTTTCTGTTACCGATGAGGTGTCATCCCGACCGGAGCGAAGCGTAGTGGAGGGACCTGCTGTTTCTTTATCTGTCGCATTCGCTACACCACTCGTACATGACGTAGACGTCCAGAAACCTAGTAACCCGCCGCTTTTCCGAAACTGTGTCTTTTATCCTGGCCGCCCTCGATCAAGCCGGTTCCAGGATCGACCGCTATACATTCCCCATCGCTCCAATAACGATCCTCAGGCTTGATGGTGTAACCCATACCCGTAAGCGTCTGCAGAGTTTCAGGCGGAAAGCCCGGCTCTACAAAAACCTCATCCGGCAGGTATTGGTGGTGAAAGCGCGGAGCATCCACAGCCCGCTGAATATTCAAGCCGCCATCGGTTGCGCTCAGAAGGATGTTAGCCACCGTGGTGATGATCCGTGGTCCGCCGGGCGAGCCGATGATGAAGCGAACCTTGTGGTTCTCCAGCACAATGATGGGAGTCATGCTCGAAAGAGGACGCTTCCTGGGAGCAATCGCATTCGCCGGGCCTTGAATCAGGCCAAACATGTTTGCCGCGCCGATCTTCGACGTAAAGTCATCCATCTCGTCATTTAGCAGGAACCCCAATCCGTCTGCTGTCGCTCCGGAACCGAAACTATTGTTGAGCGTATACGTAACAGACACTGCATCGCCGGCCTCATCCAGCACGGAATAATGAGTGGTCTGCTTCGATTCAGCATCTGGAATGTAGCCCGCCGGCCGGGCCAACGCACTGGAAGGGGTGGCCATCGTCATGCTGATGCCTTTGCGCCACGCTGCCGCGTAGTGTTTGTCGACCAGCTGCGTGGTCGGCATGGACTCAAAATCCGGATCACCCAGGAACGATGTGCGATCGTTGAAGGCGCGTCGAAAGGCCTCGAGGATCAGGTGCATCGAGGCCGGCGTACGATCGCCCAGGGAAGCCATATCAAAGCCTTCCAGGATGTTCAGTGTCTCCAGCAAAGCAACACCGCCGGACGAGGGCGGTGGCGGAGCTAGAATCTCGAATTGGCGATAGGTGCCGGTAAGAGGCGTGCGATCTTTCACTCGGTAGAGCGATAGATCTTTCTTGCTCACCAGGCCGCCATGCTTTTGAATCGCCTGGGCCAGCTCATCCGCCAATTTGCCACGATAGAAACTTTCCGGCTTCTTCTCGATGCGGGTGAGCGTACGCGCCAGATCCGGTTGCCGGAACACCTCTCCCGTCTGGTAGAAGTTGCCATCGCGTTGGAAGATGCGCCGCGACTCCGGGAACCGGCTCAGCACGGGATCGTGCAGCATTGCCGCTTCCTCTGCGCTGAGGACAAATCCTTTTTCCGCCAACTGAATCGCAGGCGCCATCACCTGGCGCAGTGAAAGCTTGCCAAAGCGCCGCTCGGCCTCGACCAACCCGGCCACTGTTCCCGGAACGCCGACGGAAAGATACCCGACGGTGGAAGCTTCGGGAATGATCTTGCCCTCGCCGTCGAGATACATATTTTGCGTCGCACGCAGCGGCGCTCTCTCACGAAAGTCGAGGAAGTGTGCCTCACCGTTGGCCTTGCGCAGCATCATGAAGCCGCCGCCGCCCAGATTGCCGGCGTCAGGGTGCACCACCGCCAGCGCAAAGCCGGTAGCTACCGCGGCATCGACTGCGTTTCCTCCCGCCTGCAGCATTTGCAACCCGGCATCACTGGCGTCGTGGTGAATACTGACCACCATGGCGTGCTTCGCCTGCACTGGAGCGACATCTGGTAACGCGCCGGACTGTCCCCGCGCCGATAGGACTAGGAAGAGTGAAAAGGGTAGGAGCAATAGAAAACGAAGAGCAGGTTGGACCAACGTCACTCCAATCGACAACAGTTTTCCTGGCGCATTCAGAGGGGCCGTCCCTATAACCCGCGGAACAGAAGCTCCCGCCCCGCCTTGATTTCTTGCGGAGACACAGTATGGGGACGGCCCTGATAGCGTTGTGTTTTTACCTCAGCCCCCATGGCCGTGAATTGCTCCGCGGACGCTAACACGCGACTCCAGGGAACATGCGGATCGGGATCGCCGGAACTAAAAAGTGCGGGCATCCCCGCGAGATTGCCGGCATGATGCAAATCCGCGTCCGGCGGCCCAATCAGGCCGCCGGTGAATGCAATCAGTCCGCCATAGCGTGCCGGGTTTCTAGCCACAAACTCTGAACTCAGACAAGCGCCCTGCGAGAAACCACAGAGGAAGATGTGCTCAAGCGATAGGCCGGCATCTACAGCGAGTTGTAGCACGGAACTCACCTTGGCCAAAGCCGACGATAGCCAGGGCTCGTTCTCTGCGATCGGGGCCATGAACGAGCGCGGATACCACTGATGGTCCGCAGCCTGCGGCGCGAGATAGGCGACTCGCTTGTCGTACATCTCGGTAGCCAGTCCGAGTATGTCTTCCGTCGATCCGCCGCGGCCATGCAGAAGAATAACCGCAGCGGCCGCATTATCGAGCTTGGCGCCTTGACTGCGGACCGGCTGATCTCGATGGGGATCGTTCACCAGGTCATTCCTTTCTTATTTGCGAGCGTGCAGGGCAATCGGAGGCAGCAGTTTTTCTATTCTCGAACGCTGCCGCTCCATCCATGGGGGCAGTTTGAGCGCTTCGCCAAGAGATTCAACCGGCTCGTCAAGAGCAAACCCCGGCGGATCTGTGGCCAACTCGAACAGCACACCGCCCGGTTCGCGAAAGTAAATCGAGTGAAAGTAGGTGCGGTCGAGCACCGGCGTCACATCCAGTGAACTCGCCACCAACACTTCGCGCCATTCGAGCTGCGAAGCATCATCGTGTGCTCGAAACGCGATATGGTGCACACTGCCCGCGCCCATCCGGCCGTAGGTGAGTTGTGGCTGCACCAGCACATCGATGTGATTGCCCAGGGCACTGCCCTTTGCGGCAAAACGAAAGCGGGTACCGTGTTCGCCGATTTTGTGGAAACCCATGGTCGTCAGCACCGCGACCGTCTTCTCGTAGCCCCCCTCGCAAAGCGTCACCCCAAAGAAGCCGCGAATCGCGTGCTCGGGCGAAACATCGCTGGTACGCGGGGCTTTTGCCTCCCCGGCGTCCGCGTGGCCTACGATCTCCAGGCGCATGCCATCGGGGTCAGCAAAACTGAGCACCTCCTCCTGAAACCGCTCGCCCGTGCGCTCCACCGGGATGCCGGCACCGAGCAACCGCTTCTCCCAGAACGCAAGCGATGAGTGAGGAACACTGAATGCCGTAGCGCATGTTTCCCCCACCCCCAGGCTCCCGCGTGAGGCATGCGGCCAGGGGAAGAAGGTAAGAATTGTCCCCGGCGAGCCGGCATCGTCGCCAAAGTAGAAGTGGTAGGTTCCGGGATCGTCAAAGTTGATGGTGCGTTTGACGAAACGAAGTCCCAGCACTTCGGTGTAGAAGTCGAGATTCCGCTGCGGGTCCGAAGCAATCGCTGTTACGTGATGTAGACCGACGATAGGTTTTGGCATGACTGGCCTCGCATCGAGTGTAAGTCAGGCTGAGTGCAGCGAAAAGGGCACCCGGCTGGGGTGCCCTTTTTTTGCTGCAGGTTGGTTGTCGTCTTAAGGCAAGTAGTAACGGAAGCTGGTCCAGAACATATTATCTATGCCCTTGGCGCCGACGCCGTTGGGGCTGCCGGAAACCGCTGCGCCGGTCCAGGCTTGGCGAAGGGCGTAAGCATACTGCATGCCCAGCCGCACCCGGCCATAGTCGCCCCGGTAGAAGTCGTACCAGTAACCCGCGGTGGCTTCCTGGACGTCTTTGGTCTGGGCGCCGCAGCTTCCGCCAGGGTAGTAGCCGGTGGAGCTCCCGTTGTAGCTGGGAGCAGCATTGGTGAGGCAGGCGGAGTTGCTGAGGTAGTAAGAGCCGTAGCCGACTGGCGCGACCGCTGGCGCCGACCAGTGACCGCCCCATACCTTGGTCGTGGCGTTCTGCGCGGCCGAGGGCGCGCCGAGCGTAGTGCCGACCCCGGAATTGCGGCCGGCGTAGTCCCCGCCGTAGTTCAAATAGATGGTAAGGCGCGGAGTGGCCGCGATCTCAACCGTGCCCAGGGCGGAGAGGTTGTGCAGGGGAGTGAATTCACCACTGGCCGCGGTGGTAAGGTCGGAGAGAGTGGTGGCGCCATAGCGGCCAACGCCCGGTCCGTAGAGACCCTTAAGACCCACTGTGAACCTGTTGGCGATCGTAGCGCGACCGCTCGCGCCCAGGCCGCCTATGGCGATGCTGTTCTTGTAGAAGCCGGCCGTGGTGAGCGCCGGCGCAACCGTGGCTCCGGTGGTGATGTCCTTCAATCCGCCGTAGAGGTTGCTGTCAGTGGTTTCGCCTGGATAAACGGTCTCATGGGCGTAGCGTCCGACGCCGAAGATTTCATAGTGGCCAAAGCTGGGATCGAAGGCTGCTTTGACGATGATGTCGGGCATGGCGTTGAAGGAAATGTTGGTGATGTTGGCGCACGAATTAACCGTCTTGTAGACCGGCAGATAGGTGTTGACGCCGCCATTCACCTCGTTGGTGTAGTTCACGATGCTGGTCGAGGGCGAGCAGGCGCTGATGGCGGCATTGTAATTGCCACCGTTCGCACCGGCGCTGCCGAGCACTGCGTAGGGAGTATTGCCGGCCAGCGTGGCGGTGTACAGCACCTGTGGATTCTCGGCCGCGATGCCGAAGGCTGTGTGCGGGTAGGTCTTGGTGACCCGGAAGCCGTACTGGCGCTCCCAGACGAAACCCGGAACGTAGTTCGGGTCTATGGTCAACGGAACCAGAATGTCGCCGGAGAGGTTGGAAATGCCTGTCTTGTCTTCCGTCGCCATGGACCAGAGCTGGCCACCGGTGAACGCCCATCCGTTGTTGAGCGCTACCTGAGCCCACAGGACGCGCTGCCGGAAAACATAGCTATTGCTCTCGTTATTGTTCGAGGTAATGCCGGTACCGAGCCAATCAGCCTCATAGTAGCCGCGAAGGGTCGCTGAGCCGGTCTTGCCTTCGGCCATCAGAGCGACGCGCGACTGGCGTGAGGTACCGTAGAACTCGCTGAGGGTGTAGGCATCGGCATGCTCGTACGGCAGGGCGTTGAAGGGGGTGGGAATATCGCCGCCGGTGGCGTGCGTGCGATAAATCGTTTCACCCGCCAGATAGCTCCCGGTCGGGGAAAGCGTGACCCCCTTTAAGTGGATAGCGTCCGGGTGATTAATCTCTTTTTCGACCTTGGTCTGCTGCTCCTGGACGGTACTAGCCAACGAAAGATTGTTCGTCTTCAGGTCGTTGACCGCACCCTGCAGATTACCCACGGCGGCCGTGTTCTCGGTGAGGGCCGACGACTGCTGAGCGGCCTGTTGCTGCGCCTGGGTTGCTGCTGCCTGGGCTGCCGCCGCTGCCTGCTGCGCCTGTTGCAACTGCTGGTCGCGATCGCTCAGCTGCTGCTTCAGCCCTTGAATCTGGCTTTGTTGGTTCTGCAAGTCGTCCCGCAGCGATTGAATCTGACTCTCCACCGACGGCTTTTTCGCCACCGCCTTACGGGTGGTAGTCCGCTTGGGGGTCGTTGAAGTGGTACCGGACGCCGTTGTCTGTGCCAGCCCGGCAGACAATGCCGAGACAAGCGCCAGCGTCGCCAGCGTCTTCAGTTGGTTCTTCATTAGGCCTCTCTTTGCTGTTAATTCGGAAGTGCAATCACAATGAGTGCAGGAAAATGGTCAAAAAAGCTCGCGTCGCCGCGTCCCATCGTTGGGAAATGAATCTCGCGCAGAACCCGATTTGCTCCTGTGAGGTTCGCAGTTGCCTGTGAAGATCTGAAGAATTTGCCGTGAAAAACCGAAGAAAGAGCCGCTGCGCCCTCCCTGAAAGAGAGCAACAAGGCCTTTGTTTTGAGTGGGTCGCGCTCGAATCAGGAAGGGGAAGGCGGGTTATCCCCGCAACGGGGCATAGCCAAACGTGCATCTTCCGTTGCAGACTGGCAGGCTGCCCCGTCCTAGGCGAAGTGGACGCGAGCTTCGCCGAATTGAGGAAAACGAGCCACCACGGCGGACCCGCTGTCGGCCAGAACCTTGCCCGTCCAACTCCCGGTGGTCACCCATTGACCCGTCCGCAATCCTCCCGTACGCCCCTGGGCATCGTTGGCCAGCCAGAGGACCAGGCGCAGTAGATCTCCTCCCGCGGAGTTTTTGCCCTTGGCTACGCGCACAAACCCGTCCACATTCATTTCCGCGGTCTCGTCGGCGAAGTTGAGATTTTGCCAGCCCTCCACCGCTTTGCCGGGGACGAATCCGCCGTTTGATTGCAAATCCGCAATCGCCGTCAGCCGATCCGCCGCATCCGGATCGCGCAGAGCCGATTCGAGCAGCTCGATCGCAGGGTGACAGCTGGCGATCGAATCGACGAGTTCGTCCCGTGAGTAGGGGGTGGAACGCGGAGGGAGATCTTTTCCGATCAGAAAAGCGATTTCGGCTTCCACCCCGCGCAGCCGGCGGAATTGCTTCGCAATCGAATCGCCGCTGGCGGCAAGGCCTACCAGGGGCATGGGAGCAAACAGTGGTGTGGCCTCCGGGGTGGCCGCGCCGACCTTCCAGCCACCTACTGTCCCAAGTGCCTGGAGCATCACATCCTGGACATAATAGGCCTCTTCAAGCGTCTTCGGGCGCAACGCGGGGGGCAGGTCGTCGATTGGCTGCAGGGTTCGCCGGGCCTCCAGGAGCACGTCGGCCGCCTGGTACAACCGGTCTTTGTCGGCCCCTGTCAGGATTGCAAGCTGCCGATCATCCATGGTCCGCTCCCAGACGTTCTTCCTATGTAGCTTAATAGCAGCGCTCGTAAGGGCGTAACCTGAGCGCAGGATCGAGCGTCATACTGGCAAGTCTATGCTGATAAAAAAATCGAACGGCATTCCGTACTCTGAAATCACTCCCCGGAGCACCTACCTCAATCGCCGGGCCTTCATGGCAGGGGCCGCCGCGGTCGGGGTCTCAGGCATGCTTGACTCGCGACAGGCCTCGGCCGCCGCCGCCAAGCTGCAGACGGTGAGCAGCCCGCTTTCCACCACCGGCCTGACCCTCACCTCCTACAAAGACATCACCTCCTACAACAATTTCTACGAATTCGGGGTCGAGAAAGATAATCCAGCGCAGAACGCAGGACGGATGAAGACTCGTCCCTGGAAGGTGACCGTAGATGGCCTGGTAAAGCAGAAGAAAACCGTGAGCATCGAGGAGCTGTTGAGCTTCAAGCCTATCGAGGAGCGGGTCTATCGCCATCGCTGTGTCGAGGCCTGGAGCATGGTAATTCCCTGGGCCGGCTATTCGCTGTCGGAACTCATCAAATGGGCCGAGCCGCTACCCAAAGCTAAATATGTGCAATTCCTTTCGCTCGAGGATGCGAGCGTGATGCCCGGCTTGAGGGAGATTAACCTGAACTGGCCATACTCGGAAGGCTTGCGCATGGACGAAGCCATGCATCCGCTCACTCTGCTCACCTTCGGCCTTTACGGAGAAGTGTTGCCCAATCAGGATGGCGCCCCCGTGCGCGTTGTCATCCCGTGGAAATATGGTTTCAAGTCCGCCAAGTCGATCGTGAAGATACACTTCACTGCCGACCAGCCGTCCACCGCATGGAACAACATGGCGCCGCAAGAATATGGTTTCTATTCCAACGTAAACCCCAATGTCGACCATCCCCGCTGGAGTCAGAAGACCGAACGCCGCATCGGCGCTTCCATCTTTAATCAGCGCCAACCCACCTTGATGTTCAACGGCTATGGAGATCAGGTAGCCAGTCTCTACAACGGCATGGACCTGAAAAAATACTTCTGATTCCGGGGATACGGGTGCTTCACGTCTCGCTACAGATGAACAAACAAGCCATCGTTGCCCTCAAAGTCGCCGTCTGGCTGGTCTGCCTGACTCCGCTCGCCCTGCTGGTTTACAGCGGCTTTACCAACAATCTCGGACCCGACCCGACCGCCACCGTAACCCACGCGACCGGTTTCGCCACCCTTCGTCTCCTGGTCATCTCGCTGGCCGTGACTCCGCTGCGCAGGCTCTCGGTTCAGCTCTCCTGGTTGGTGCGCTTCCGCCGCCTGCTTGGCCTCTTCGCATTCTTCTACGGCTGCCTGCATCTGCTCACCTGGCTGTGGCTCTACTCCGGCTTCAGTCTCGCAGCGATGGCCGACGACCTGGGCAAACGCCGTTACATCATGATGGGTATGGCTGCCTGGCTGCTGCTTGTGCCGCTGGCTGCCACGTCTACTAACTGGTCCATTCGGAAACTAGGCGGAAAGCGCTGGCAGGCCATTCATCGCCTGGCGTATGTTTCGGCCATCTGTGGTGTGATTCATTACTGGTGGATCGTCAAGAGCGGGGTGCGTACACCGATCACGATCACCCTGGTGCTTGCGGTGCTCCTGCTCGCGCGCGTCGTCTGGTCGGTGCGTGAGAAAGCCAACAGGCAGCCGTCCATAGCTACCGCCCGCTAACCATCATTCGACGACTCCTGCAAACATATCTGTCTCGAGCGGAGAAGAACGGAAGCCGCGCGCTGCTGCCAGCAGGTATTTTTCTTCGTCGCCGGTGTTCTCAAAGACCACCTTGACCTTGGCCAGAAGTTCAGCCTGCGTTGTGTGCTGCGTGAATGCCTCGAGTTTCTTCGCCTTCAAATTGCCCAACTCGAGCACCAGGGAAGCAGGCATGAGCGAAATCTTCTTTGCCTCCTCCGCGTCCGCATGGGCCAGGAACGGGGCGGCTGCGTAATACAGCTTCTGCGGACGGTAGGGAAGTAAGGTCTGCTCCGGGGCAAAATTGTTGCGCCCTGCCCAGTGGAAGGCTGCTGTGGCAAAAAACGAGACCATGGTGTGATCCGGGTGCAGATTGACGTTGCCGTCACCCCCGAATGTCAGCACCACGTGCGGGCGAAACCGGCGGATGCGCTCCACCAGAACCTTAGTCACTGCAGTAAAGTCCAGGCCGGCGAGGCCGCCATCGGGATAGTTCAACACTTCGCCCTGGGTCACGCCTAACACCCGCAATGCTGATGCGAACTCCTGCCGTCGAAGGTCGGCCAGTTCATCGTCGTTGCGGGCAGTGCCCCGGTGCGATCCAGCGCGTCCTTCTGTGAGGCAGATCACACTGGTTTCTACGCCGCGCTGGTGCGCCAGCATCAGCGCACCGCCGAAGGCCCCGCATTCATCGTCGGGGTGGGCGGTGATACACATCAGCCGTAGTGGCAAATTGGAGGCTAGTCCCACGGCAGGCAATTTTCAGCTACCGGGCGAAAGCTTCTGCGATGCAGCGGACACGGTCCGTGCGCCAGCAGCGCCTGCTTGTGTTCTGGCGTGCTGTAGCCCTTATGCGAAGCGAGACCATACACCGGGTAGTCCCGATCCAGTTGGCGCATACGGTCATCACGGTAGACCTTGGCGAGCACAGAAGCGGCCGCGATCGAGATGCTCAGCGAATCGCCGTAGATGATGCTGGTCTGGGCGCAGGCCAGATCCAGCCGCAAAGCATCCACCAGCAGGTGATCCGGTTTCATTGCCAGACGGCAGACCGCCGCTGTCATGGCTACACGGGTCGCCTGGTAGATGTTGATACGATCGATGGTCTCGGCATCGACTTCCTCGATTGCAATCGCCAGGGCCCGGCGTTCTACGATGCGCGCCAGGCGCTCGCGTTCTTCGCGGATCAATTGTTTGGAATCGCGAAGCCCTGGAATCCGGCATCCTTCCGGGAGAATCACGGCTGCCGCGACGACCGGCCCGAACAGCGCCCCGCGGCCAACTTCGTCCACCCCTGCAACCACTTTGGCGCCGCTTGCCCGCGCAGCCCGTTCGTAGCGGTTTCCGCACACCAGCGATTTGAGCATGCGCATCTTGCGTGCAGCAGGGGAAAGGTCACGCTCCAGCGCTTCCGGGTCTATGAGATCGTTCTCAATTTTCCTCGGCGCACGGCCCTTCTTGGGGAAAAGCGGTATCGAGACTAACTGTTCTGTAGACGCCATTGCCAAAATCGAGTGTAGATCATTCCGACAATCGTCCATCGCGTTACAACCCCGTTTCCCACAGGTTCCCGCGAAAATTCAACGAAGGGGAATCGACCAAGCAACGACCTTGTATCAGTGGACGACTTTTAGTCGTGCCGCAAAGGGCGCACAAAAGGGTAGGGCTTTGATGTCTGCGTGCAGATTTTGCTGCGGCATGGGACGAAGCAACGCCCCGGCGGCGATGCCCCCGGGGCGCGTTGAGGCCTTGAACGAATCCTACTTCCGTTCCACTTCCTTGAGGCGAGCCGCCTTACCACGCAGGCCGCGCAGGTAGAAGAGCTTGGAGCGCCGCACGCGCGCCGACCGCACCTTCTCCACTTTGTCGACCACCTTGGAATTGAACGGAAAAATACGCTCGACGCCCTGGCCGAAGCTCATCTTGCGCACCGTGAAGCTGCCCTGTGCTCCATTCTTGAGTGCGATCACAATGCCTTCGAATGCCTGCAGGCGTTCTTTATCGCCTTCTTTGATCTTGACCTGCACCCGTACCGTATCGCCGGGTACGAACTCAGGCAGGTCGGTGCGCCGTAGCTTCTCCGCCAGACGCTGCATAACTGGATGTATAGACATGATTATTTCCTGATCACAGTGAAAAAACTTGGGTGACGCCGAAGTTCTTAGTTTACACGGAATCTTTGCTTTGCGCGCCTTCGAGATGAGGTTCCAGTGCGCGCAAAAAGGTGCGATCCTCCGCGCTTAGCTCCGCGTTTTGCAGCAAATCAGGACGGTTGAGGAGCGTCTTCCGTAGCGCCTGCTCTCGCCGCCACTTGCGAATCTGCTCGTGGTTGCCGCTGCTCAGCACTTCCGGCACGGTAAGCCCTCGAAACTCTGCCGGGCGCGTGTAATGCGGGTAATCCAGCAGTCCGCCGGCGCCATGGGTTGAGTTCAAGCCACCGGCCTTTCGTGGGAGCAGATCATCCGCCGCCCCGAAACTCTCGTATTCGGAGGACGCTTCGTTGCCTAGCACACCCGGAAGCAGACGCATGGTCGTATCCAGCACCACCGCGGCACCCAACTCGCCCCCGGAGAGGACGTAATCCCCAATCGACAACTCCTGGTCCGCAATCAGTTCGGTCACCCGCTCGTCGACCCCCTCGTAGCGCCCGCACAGTAGCACCACCCGGCTTGCTTGTGCCAGTTTACGGGCCATTGCCTGGGTAAATCTTCGACCCTGTGCCGAGAGCAAAATCACGGTTTCCCCGTGTGCCGCCCTTTCTGCCCTGGGCGCCAGCCGCAGATGCTCAACTGCTTCAGCCAGCGGTTCGGGCTTCAGCACCATGCCCTCGCCGCCGCCGAAAGGCCGGTCGTCTACCGTGCGGTGCCGATCATGGGTGAACTCCCGCAAATCGTGTACCGCAACGCTCAACAATTCCCCTTGAATAGCGCGCTTGAGCACGCCATGTGCGAAGATGCCGTCAAAAAATCCGGGGAAGATCGTGACGATGTCGAAGCGCATGGCCATTACTCCGATTCATCCCCGAATGGTTCCTGCAAGGTCAGCAGACCGGCTGGCAAATCCATCTCCAGACGTCTGGCTTCGATATCCATCTTCCTCAGGTATGCGCGCACGAACGGGATGAGCAGTTCTTCGCCTGCTGGCGTGCGTACCACCAGCATTGCCGGGCCGGCTCCTTCCGGCTCTACATCCGTGATCTCGCCTGCCACCGCGGCCCCGCCGCGGCTCACGTCGATCACCCTCACTCCCAGCAGGTCGCTCACATAGACGGCATCGCCGTCGAGCGGCATCCGCTCTTCGCGCGGAATCACCACGTCAAAGCCGCGCAGCTTTTCCGCATCGGTGATGGAATCCACCTGGGCCAATTTCAACACCACCCGCCCCTTGTGCAGCCAGTGCGATTCCACCTTCGCTTCCCGCATCGCTTCCAGCCGTCCCCCCGGGGGACGCAGAAACAGTCGCTTGCGGTGGGAGAAGCGGTTTGGAAAGTCAGTAAAGATGTCCGCCAGCACCTCACCCTGACGCCCCTGCGGGCGAACAATGTGAGCCAGCAGCACCCAGCTGTCAGGGGACACTGTCACGTCGGTCTGCTACCTGCCAAAAAGCAACGGGCGCCCCGTATGGGCTCGTTTTTCGCAAGATGCGGGATACGAACCTTGACGTTCCGAATCGCCGGGGCCGCATTCAGGCCACTCAGAGGGAAGGCCGATCCTAAGAGTCGGCCGGTTTTCCGGCCTCATCTTCTTCAAGGATGTCCAGCGTGTATCGATGATGCAGCTTCATGCTCACCGCGCTCAGAATGGTCCGCATCGAGCGCGCGGTTCGGCCTTGTTTGCCGATCACCTTGCCCACATCAGCCGAGGCTACACGCAGGCGCAGCACGGTGTTCTCGTCCCTGGCCACGGCCTGCACTTCTACTGCTTGCGGGTCGTCGACCAAGGCCTTGGCAATCTCTGTGACTAGCTGTTGCATATCGTTATGACTCGTGTCGTGCATCATGTGCCGGCCTCAGCAAACCAGCCAATGCAGGATTGTCTTTAACAATCTGCCGCCAGTCTTAAGCACTTCAGAAACAGGCGATGGTTCTGGTCTCTTCACTGACCGAGCATTAAACCGCTTTTCCAGTGGTTATGTCCAGAGCGATTTAAGCCGCGGTTGCTGCCGGGCTGTAAGCCGCGAGCAGCTTGGCCACGCGTTCGGAGAGTTGTGCTCCGTTGCTGGTCCAGTGTTCGATCCGCTCACGCTTCAGGTCGACTGTGGCGGGATTGGTGCGTGGATTGTAGGTACCCACTACCTCGATCGACCGGCCATTGCGGGCACGATCCTTTTCAATCACAACAACTCGATAATACGGCTGCTTCCGTGCACCGAAGCGAGCCAGACGAATCATCAACACAGGCGTAAATCCTTTCAGATATTCTTCCCTGATGGGGTGAAATCCGGGTGGGGTTTGGGGTAGCGAATAAGCGGGCAAAAGATCCGCCTGGGGCGCCTACTTCCCAACAATCAAGTATCTCTGGATTGACCGCATTGCGCAAGTCTCCAGCCTTCGTGTTGCACCAGGAGCGAGCGCAGCCTGGTTAGGCGACAGCATCCAGATAACTGGGAAAGAGGGGAGTCGAATACTCCTGGATGAACGCCGTAAGCCGGACCAGCATCGCGCTATACGTCGCGACTGCACGGTGAGCATTCACTGCGGCTCCAACCGACGACGCAGAACACACATACTGTCCCAGGGCCAATAACACACAGAGGCGAATTTGGAAAGCGTCGCTGCGCAGGCCCTCAAGCATCTCTTGGTCGACCCCTTCGCCATGCTCGGCAGCGTAGTCGGCAAGCTGAACCAGGATTGGGGAATTTTTATACATCGCCCACAGTCCCTTGCAGCCCTGGATGCGCTGCCAGACGTCTTTGGTTGTCACCTGGACTTCGCTCTTATAGAGGAAGCGCTCAGAGATTTCTTCGATACCCCAATCATTACAGCGCAGCTGGCTGATGATTCCTTGCCAACTCTTTGCGCGACGCTGCGTCTGTTGTCTGCGCCAAAAAGCGGCGTAGCCAATTAGCAGGGCAGTAAGTATTACCTGGACCAGTGGCAATATCATGTGCTTATTTCACCTGCATGCGTACTAACGCCGTACGTGCGAGCTTTGCCCGCCCAGCAAGTGTAACCAAAAACTGCTCCATTTGTGGACTGAATTCGCGCCTACGTACCTCTTTAGTTGTAAATACCCACACTAAAAAAGCGAGTTCGAGCGTAAAAGCTACGCTAACAAGGCCATCCAACTCCTTGGACCTGCCCGAGTAGCGCTCAACCAGGCTCACAATCAGACTCACCGCGCTGTAAAAGGAGAGGGCCGTGGCTAGCTGCAAGACCTTGTTCTTCCAACCGACGCCCAGTAACTGTGCAAAACCGGCCGTCGCGACAAAGATCAACATGCGCAGCAAACCCACCATGAGGTCGAGCGGGACCTTGATGTCCTGGATCTTGTTGCCTGTATTACCGAAGTGCCAAGCCAGAAGGATGCCGCCCAGCAGAGCCAGAACCACCGCTGAAACAAAAACACGAACGCTTCCTTGAGGGAGCGATGCATGGACCGGACGCAGAACGTTCCAGGTAATTTCGAGAAGGATACCTAATTCGAGCAGGTACTGTAGGGGTAGTAACGCGAACGCTAGAGAGCGCGCGACATGGATTGGGTATAGGACCATCAACGCCCCTACACCTAGGTCGCTCAGTAAATTAAAGGCAATGTAGAGGGTAAAAACCGGGAAGATTTTAAACTGACGGCGCACAAGAAGAACGATCAGCAAACCAATCTCTGCGATCATCCCCAGAGCAGTAAACGCACCGAACAACGCTCGCAGGCTCATATTGTGCACCCTGATAGATGCAGAATAGTCCCAAGCCGCAGATTCGCAAAGGCTGCTACAGCTAATTTGCGGGCCAAGGTGCCCGGCTATGCATCACAGCGCAATCGTATAGCGAGAGTGCTGGATGCAACCGTTCCCTAGAGCGCCCACCACCAATTCATTGCATGGGCCGGCGCGGACATCGCTAGCAAACTCGCTACTGCCAAACCGCGAATCAGAATCATTTTCATGGCGATCTCCTCAAGCGCATATCGCGCTGAAGCGAATGTTACCTTCGCCGATGCCCAGCCGCTACAACTTTCGTGTGATTATTACTTAGTATATAAGAAAGAGAACAAGTAATGCGTTTGGACTGTGGATAGACCCCTCCTCCCCTCCGTCCCGGCGTGTTTCCCCGGAATTGCGAAGAAGCCGTAAAAACCGAAGGCACTACTGGGCGTAACTTTGGTACTGTAGGGCTAAGTAGGTGGCCTTTTTAGGGGATTCCAGTCCTTTCATGTTCTGGTTATGATCGCAGCATGGATATTTCCACCGCAGTCGGTACCGAACGTCCTGTCGAACTCCGCGCTGCGGTTCGCTTTCCACTATGCGTTCCGATTACTATTTGCACGGAGTCTGGAGATCTTCCGGCGGTTACGGAAAACATCTCCGCCAATGGAGTTTTATTTGAGCTGGCTACTTCTTTAGTGGTCGGCAGTATAGTCAGCTTCACCATCAAGATGCCCGCAGAGGCGATGGGGACCCCCACCGATGTTGTATTGCACTGCACCGGCCGCGTGGTACGCTGCACACCAGATGTAAAACCAGAAGTCAAGACGACACATGTCGCTGCGGTTATAGATAAGTATCACTTTAGTCACTGAAGCTATTTGAAGCTATTTTTTGGTCCCTGAACCTATGCCATCTGCCAAGCCTGAATTTCCCGATGCCGGTTCTCCCGACGGCGCCTATGAGCCCGACGAGGGCGCAGACAACGCTGCGATACGCATTGTTCTCGCCGATTCGCAGGCGATCTACCGGGTCGGTATCCGGAAGATCTTTGCGCTCGAAGATGACATCCGTGTAGTTGCGCAGGTCGATACACTGGCCGGCCTTCACGGTGCCATCCAACGCTTTCCAACCGACATGATTCTGCTCGAAGGCAATTTGATCGCTGGTACGGTCGATGCCATTCCCGAGCTGGTCCGTCGCGCACCGCAGCTCAAGATCATTGTCCAGTCGGCTCAGAGCGATGAGTCCAACACCGTCGAGCTTTATCGCCGGGGGGTTCGGGGCATCATCCCTCGCTCCATCTCGCCCGATCTGCTGGTCAAGTGTGTGCGCAAGATCGCTGCTGGGGAAACATGGATCGACAATCAGTCGATCAACTGGGTGATCGAAGCTTACCGCTCGCAGGCAACTGCGCTCACCAGCCCTCGCACCCAACCGCGCCTTTCTCCCAAAGAGCTGGCCATCATCACCTGCATCACTCAGGGCAAGCGCAACAAGGAGATCGCCTATCAGCTTGGTACCACCGAGCAGGTAATCAAGAATTATCTGCGCAAGGTCTATGACAAGCTGGGCGTCTCGGATCGGTTAGAGCTCGCGCTCTACTGCCTGCATCATCAGCTGCACAAAAAGGCAGCCGGCACCGTGCCTGCGACCAGTGCACCGGCGAACGAGCCCATCGCCGTCAACACCGGGAAGCTGTAAGCTCCAGAGCTGTCCGGTAACCATGGTTGCCCATGGTTACCGGACAGTGTGAACATTCCCTGAAGCTTTAGCGATGTCCACCGAAAAGCATCCAGCCGATCAGGCTGATGAGCGCCACAAAGAACACCAGCAGGAATCCGCCCAGTGCCAACGCCACCGTGCGTTCCTGTTCCGGTTTCGGCTTGGTTATGCCAAAAGCTCCGACGAAGCTCTCAACCAGGAAATTCAGCAATTTCATCGCACCACTCGTTGCTCACTATCGCCCTCGGGGTATGTTAGGCTCATAGGTCGTGAATGACCCAGAAGCATCCGTGCCCGCCGAGCCGCTGGTCGACCCCGCTCGCAAAGCCCTGGATGAACCTCATCTCGACGCCGAAGATCTCGAGCGCGAGATAGGTGATTCCGAAGACTGGGATGAAGCTTCAAAAGGTGGCGGCGACCCAGCAGCGCAATCACCAGGCACGGAATACAGTGCGTTCACTCAACCCTGCGGCTTTTCCCACACCCCTGATCCCGCCGCGCGAAAAACAGCTTCGATCACCGCCATATTCTTGATCGCGTCCGTCAGCGGAACCGGCGCCTGGCCGCGTTCCCGCACCGCTTTGGAAAACACGTCGCCCTGAATCGTGTATTGGTCGCAGACAGGGAAAGTCTCAACCGTAATGCCGCCCCCCATCAAGTCCCGCCCATCATCGATAAAAATCCGGCACGGCCGGTCATTGGGCGCATTAAAGGGGATTTCGATTTCGATGCGTCCCTTCGTTCCCAACACTTGCATGCGTTGATAGGGGACAAGCTGGGTGCTGCAGGTAAATGTCGCGTGCCCTGATGGGAACTCCAGGATGGCTGAGGTTAAGCAATCCACGTGGAAGTTCGGGTCGTTTTTCAACGTCGCCGATACTCGCAACGGCTCTTCGCCGAAGAGAAATCGCGACGTGTTGATGGGGTAGCACCCAATGTCCATCAGCCCACCACCCCCACATTCAGCAATGTTGCGGATGTTCTTGGGGTCCGTGTTGAAGTAGCTGAAGAAACCCTGGATCGAACGCAAGCTGCCAATCCTACCCGACGCAATCAGCTCCCGCGTTCGCAGCCACTGTGGATGGGTGCGAACCATGAACGCTTCGCCTATGATCACGCCAGTGCGTTCCTGGACTGCCAGCAGGCTCTTTGCTTCGGCCACCGTCATGCTGATCGGCTTCTCACACAGGACATGCTTTCCTGCTTCCGCGGCCTTGATCGACCACGGTACATGAAGCTGGTTCGGTAACGGATTGTAGACCGCCTCAATCTGAGGATCGGCAAGCAGCTCTTCATACGAACCATAAGCCTTGGCGATACCCAGCGAGCGGGCAACCTCCTCGGCCTTGCCAAGGTCGCGTGAAGCAATTGCGGCCACCTCGATCCACTCACCCTTTTGCATGGCCGGCACCACCTTCTTAACCCCGATTCCGGCCGTGCTCAGAACTCCCCAACGAACTTTATTTGGCATACCCGAAAATCATACTCGTTGTTTTCTCAAGCAAGAAAAGGCCACAGGAAAACTACGGGATCCTTGGTGGGAGCCCCCGCATCATGCGGGGGAAGGAGCGCTTTAGCGCTCCGAGGGCAGTTCCGGTTTCGAGCCTGCGCTGTACGCTGCAGCCCATGAAATCCCTTACTTCTGGTTGCGGCTCGCCCACATCGGGCTGCGCTTTTCCAGGAATGCCTGTAAGCCTTCGTGGAAATCCGCGCTGTTACGGATCTTTTCGTTCCACCGCATCGCCCGTGCCAGGTCGCGATCGAGGCGTTCCTTGGCAAACGAGCACAGCAGCCTCTTGATCGCACTCATCGATTCGGGACTGTTCTTCAGCAACATCGTTGCCAGGGACTGAACCCGCTGCATCAGCTCGCCCTCGGGCACCACCTCGGTCACCAGTCCCATCGCCAGGGCTTCTTCGGCGTCCAGAATCCTGCCCGAGAGCAGTAAAGTCTTAGCTTTTTTTTCCCCGACCATCTCCAGGAGAAATACCGAGACAATGGCGGGGATGAACCCGATTCTGACCTCGGTATAACCCAATCTGGCCTGTGGTGCGGCTAAGGTAAAGTCACACAGCGTCGCTAATCCCGTGCCGCCCGCGATTGCCGGTCCATTGACGGCGGCGATGGTCGGTTTATCCAACTCGTACAACCGGCGCATTACCCGCATGGTCGATTCGGCGTCGGCACGCTGATCCTCCGGGCGCTGATTGCCCAACGACTTGAGATTCTCCAGGTCCATGCCGGCGCAGAATGCAGTTCCCGCTCCGGTAAGCACCACCACCCCACACGAACACGTGCCCGCCTCACCCAGTGCGTGGGTAAGCTCGGCAATCATCTGCGGATTCAAAGCATTCCTGCGCTCGGGCCGGTTCAAGGTAATGGTATGGATTCCGTCGGCTTCGTTAATTTTCAGCGTTGCGTATTTGATGGCCACGGTTCTCGATGCTCCTGGTGGTTTTATAGCTTGGCTGCACCGAATCGATCGGCAATGTCGCGGCCCATGGTCAGCAATTCGTCCAATGGCTGCAGATGGGGCAGTATCGCACCCAGCTTACTTAACTCCCTGATCGCCGTCTCTGTGGCCACGTTGCCCACCAGCGCGTCCTGGGCGAAGGGACAACCCCCGAAGCCGCCCAGCGCCATGTCAAGGCGGTAGCAGCCCGCCTGGTAAGCTGCTGCGACCTTTTCTGCCGCCTGCTGAGGGCGGGCGTGCAAGTGGGCGCCGAGCTCGATATCAGGGATGGCCGCGAGCACCGCCCCCACCAGTGATTGAATCTGCCCCGGGCTGGCCATTCCCACGGTATCGGCCAGCGAAATCTCTTTGACGCCCAATTCCTGCAGCCTGCGACAGGCTTTGATCACATCCTCTTGCCGCCAGGGATCGCCATAGGGGTTACCAAAAGCCATCGACAGATAAGCCACCAAGCCCAGGCCGGCTCGCGCACCCTGTGCGCAAATCTGTCCCAACGTTTCCAGTGCCTGCTGTGGGGTTTGTCTCTGGTTGCGTTCGAGAAATGTGGCCGAGAGGGAGTAGGGAAAACCCAGGGTGCTTACCGCTCCGGTAGCGATGGCCCGCTCCGCGCCTTGTTGGTTGACGACGATGCCGATAATCTCTACGTCGCTATCCGGATCAAGCAGGGCTAATACCCGTTCCGAGTCGGACATTTGCGGCACGGCTGCCGGGGAAACGAAGGAGGCGGCGTCAATGTGGTTGAAGCCGGCCGCAATCAGAGCGCGCAGGTAATCGGCCTTGACCTCCGTCGGGATAGGTTGTGGCATGCCCTGCCAGGCATCCCTCGGGCATTCGATAATCTTGATCGGCTGGGTAATCACTGCAGCCTATTCCCGGCGTTTAATTCCGCGCCAGTAGCCACAGTACGCCGAAGCCCAGCAGGTGTATTGCCGCCACCTGCATAAGCGCTGTCCAAAGCGGTTTCCATCTCGTTGCTATGCTGATGTACAGGCCGTAAAGAGTCCACTGCGCATACAACATTATCTGCGACCAGTTGTTGCTTGTCTGCTCTGACAGGCCCAGCTGAGGCTGCTTGAGAAGCAGCGCAAATGGATAAAGCAGTTGCAGCCGCAGCATTCCGTCCGCGCCCATCAGAGGCAGAATCTCCGCGGTCTTGACCGCCCCCAGGGTAATCGCAATCCCGGCCAGCAGGGGCCACCAGGCCATCCAGCCGGCGTGTGTTTTCTTTTTTTTCCTGTTGCTGGTTCCGGATTTTTTGGGACGCGCCAGTGTCTGCGAGCTCATGCTCCGAGCATACCGCCCGGTGTCATGAAAGGTGATGCAATCCGTGCTCGCGCACCATTCTGATCACATCGTTTAGATAAACTGTCGGGGTCAGAGAAACTAGCGAGGAACAAGAAAACTATCGGGTATCGGCGCCTCGTCCGATTCCTGCCGCTTGTTCAAACCACCGTAGCGGCGTTCGCGCCGCTGGTAGTCGGCAATTGCCTCGAGCAAATGAATGCCGCGGAAATCAGGCCAGAAACGTTCCGTCACATAAATTTCGGAATAAGCCATTTGCCACAGCAGAAAATTGGAAACGCGAAACTCACCGCTGGTGCGAACCACGAGGTCCGGATCAGGCATGTGCGCGGTATACAAGTGGCGGCTGATGTCTTCTTCACTGATGTGCTCCAGGCTCACGTTCTTGGCGGCCGCTTCCCGCGCCAAGCCTCGTACTGCGTCCACCAATTCTGAGCGCGCACCGTAATTGAGTGCCAGCGTCAGCACCGTGCCATTGTTATGCGCGGTAGCTTCAGCCGCCCACTGCATCTTCTCCTGCACTTCGGAAGGCAGTTCGTGGGTCCGGCCGATGTAGGCGATGCGCACATTGTTGTCGTTCATGCGTTCGACATTGTCTACCAGGTAAGACCGCAGCAGACGCATCAGAAAGTTGACTTCAGTCTTTGGGCGTCGCAGGTTGTTCTCGAGCGAGAAGGCGTAGAGCGTCAGCCAGGGCAGGTTGATGCGCGAGGCGGTCTCGACCACAAACTGGACCGATTCGGCGCCTTGCTGGTGTCCTAGAAAGCGCCTCAGGCTGCGCTTGCCTGCCCAGCGTCCGTTGCCGTCCATGATGATGGCTACGTGCTGTGGCAGGCGAGCCGGATCCAATTGGCGATAGATGGCCTGCTCTTCGGGAGATAGTTCGGCTACGCGGTTCGACGGCAGGAATCGCAAAACGATTGCCTTTCCATACGACCGTAGCACATGGCCCCCTCCCCCGCAAAACCACTTGGTGCCAGCCACAACCGGGTCAGCACCAGCATGTCAAATAGGGAAGGGAATAGCTCAGGCGCTTCTGCGGCGGCCCATGGCCAGGTCGCGCACCTGGTTGAGGAACATCGAGCGTTGCAGCGTATCCATCTGCGAGATGTACGGTGCAAGTTCGGCCAGAAACGGGTCGCCCAGAATCGATGCAGTCTCTTCATGCTTGCGGCTGCGCGCGTCACGAAGCAGATTGCAAATGTCGATCTCGAGCGCAGCGGCCAGCCTTGCCAGCGATGACAGAGTCGGCATCGCCTTGCCATTCTCGATTTTAGAGATGTAGGTACGCGGGACCTGCATCCGGCCAGCAAGCTGGCGTTGGCTCAGATTCCGGCCTTTGCGGAGGTCGCGCACTGCGCGCGCCACCTGGAGACCGTTATCCTCGGACACGGCTTCTTCGGGCTCGCCGGCGAATTGCGGAACGAGCCGTTCCGGTTCTTCGACTTCGAGCGGTTTATGGCAGCGCCTGCATAGAGAATTCGCGGTGCGAAACTGAACCAGAGTGCAGCGTTCACACCGAAGGACCTCACGCGCCTCGACGGTTGCTAAGTTAGTGGCCATAATTTTTTTCAGCGGAGCGCCAGAGCAAGGCGATCCCGATAAGAAGCGCCGCTTTTTTAGATCACCCGCACTCGCTCGTGCCAAGTATCCGTTTAGCGACGGTCCCTACCTGATTCATGATTACAGTGATGCAGGGTATCTTCAATGTCAAGTTAAAAAGTAGGGTCAAAGCGGAAAACGTGGTACGAATTTGGGAAGAAACCCTAAAAAACACGGAGTCTCACGGTCGTCTGTGCAAAAAGATACTCAATGGCCGAAATAAGATATACGCGAACCGAAGCCTGGACCCTCCTCAATCAGTACACGCAATCACCGGGTTTGCTCAAACATGCGCTCGCCGTTGAGGCTTGTATGCGCGCTCATGGCGAAGAGCAGGCAGCCGCTCTCGGGCTCAGCGCAGACCGCTCCGAGGCCTTGCGCGAGACTTATGTCATAACCGGTTTGCTGCACGATTTTGATTACGAAAAATATCCCAGTGCCGAAGAACACCCCTTCGTCGGAAACAAAATTTTGACCGAGCAAGGATGGCCCGAGGAAGTGCGCGAGGCGATTATGGGTCATGCTCAGTACTCCGGTGTACCGAGAAAAACACACCTCGCCAAGGCCCTCTTTGCCTGCGATGAACTAGCCGGTTTTTTGACTGCTGTATCGCTTGTCAAACCCAGCAAATCGATCTTCGATGTGGATGTCCCAGCTGTCCGTAAGAAGATGAAAGATAAGGCTTTCGCGCGCGGAGTGCACCGCGAAGACGTCATCCAGGGAGCGCAGGAACTGGGCCTCGATCTGGATGCCCACATCGGCTTCTGCATCGCCGCCATGCGCCGCCACGCGGACGCGCTGGGCCTGGCTGGCGCAGCCACATCATCCCCTCTGTCGTAGGCTTTTTCCCGTCGACCCAATCGAAGTCGGCGCCGAATTTTTTGAACGGCGCGGTAGTGCGAGCCCGGCCATATGGTAACTATCGTCGTTGCGTTTATCGACAGAGCAAACCATCTCGCGGGCACGATCGCCGGGAAATTCTTTGGTGAGTGAAGCGGCGAAAATGCAGGCCGTCACATCCCGGCGGGAGAGAAATTCGCCTCCACTGATGCCGGCAACCATGCGTGCGCACACGTAATTCCTACATTCGCTAAAGCCAAATTTTTCCTTGTCGATAAACGGCCGCAAGAGTTGCGAATCATCTCCCACCTTCGTGTTATTGGCGGGTCTGATTCATTGCGCGCCGCGATACTGTTCTGAGCGCAGTGGATCGGAATTTTCCGGTGCTTCTGGATCGATGGCAAAGTCGAATACCTCTCCGTCAGCAAAGCCCGGACTGGAGGGCAGAGGAATCAGGGCATACTCACCCGGAGTAAGAGGTTGCCGCAGAGTGAGCCGGTACCAGTCCGTTGTGCCCACGCGCTGCTGCTTGATACCAATCACGTCTGGGTACTGGGCATCGGAATGTTTTCCCGCCTGCTTCAGCTGAGCCATCGCATCTTTCGTTACCGCGCGCCGCTGCCCCTCAATGCTGACGTGGACCACGACCATATCCGAGCGGCCCTCGTCGCCTCCGGAGACGCCGCGCAGGAAGAACTGCGGAGCCGTGTCATGCACCCGAACTGTGGCCGCCTCACCCTTGAACTCAATCGTATGTCGCAGCTTGAGAGAAAAGCCCGTATCATCCCCCGTCGTGTCCGGAGGCTTTAGCCGTACCAGTTCGCGCAAGCCCTTCCAGGTATCGAGTGCCCAGACATGGCCGTAGGTCGGGAGTTGTAGCCCCTCCGCCACGCTGATGTCATCGGAAGAAACGCTCTCCCGTGGCGCGACCTGGGCGTGGCTCTGGATGAGCGCGCTATAACCGAGGATCAAAGCTAAGGGGAGTGTGCGATGCGCCTGCATGTTCCGTGTTCTTCTCTGCTGTTGTTTCGGAGCCCAGACCATCCTAGTGTGCCGTTGCGGAATTGCAATCCTTAAACTCTGGCTTTGTGTAGTCGGTGCCGTCCCAACGTCGCCGGGAATCGACGGTGCCCCACGTTCGCCAAAGCGTACTCCGGATTTCCTGTCGAGCTTGCTGGCGTTGGCGAACTTCATGCGGCTTTCCTTAATGAAAGCCGCACACGCGGGTGTTGGTGGAGCCCCGTGCAGGAAATCCGGATACGTGGGCCGAACGATCGCTCTCCAAATTGGCTCTGCAACGAACGCTCTGCTTTGTATCAGGGCACGACTTTAGTCGTGCCCTAAAGGGGGCATAAAGGTGGGGCTTTAGCCCCTGCGCATTTTTCCATTGGAATTTCGTGCAGATTCTACCGGTCGGCAGGGGCTAAAGCCCGACTTTGTTTCGGACCTTTGCGGCACGACTGAAGTCGTGCCCTGATACAAAGCAGAACGTTCGTTGCCGCCCCGTCGATTGCCGGGAGTGCGAAGGAGGCAAAAAACAGCACGCGCCGTTAAGCGTCCGCTCCGATCGAAAATTGAATGGGGGAAAAACCTAGAACGTATAGAGCACGTAACCGGCGAGCAAAGCAAAAACAGTCATAACCAGAATCGCTTCCAGCTTTTCGTAGTTTGGTTCGGAGCCGCTGAAATGAGACCGACCAGGCTTCTTAGGGTCGTACTGTATAGCCAATTGTTCGCCGACCGAGTAGGGTGCGATGTGCTGGCTTCCGTGATGACAGAATTCGCCGTGATTCACCTGTCCCCCGGCCTGATACGTAAACTTGACCTCGTAGTGCCCCGCGATCCCTCCCAGGTGGTCGTGGAGTCTTACCCACCTGCAGGAATCCACGGTAGCTTCGGTAGTGGGCCAGGAACGGGTAGGAGTCAATTTCGAGAAAAGGCTAGACATGGAAGTTCTCTTTCGATTGGCAATCTTTCAGCCAGCGGGGTTGGCTGAAAGATAATCTGGGTGCAGTATGTCACGTTTGGGGGATGTTGCAAAGAGGAAAATTGTGCAAGAAAACAACACCTCCAGGACTCTCTTTCGAGTGCCCTGATTTGCGATTGTCCAGGCAAGGCAATGGCTGAGATGCTATGCTGGCGAGTTTCTTATGGCCGCCCCAAACCCAGACCAACCCGTTACCTCCTCCGCAGCTCAGCCGCAGTTCTCTAATCAGCTGCCCTCCAGACTCGACCCGCAGACCAAAAAGAGCCGCGCCAACACATCCGGAATGGAGATCCTGCTGCAGGCGTTGGCACAAGAGGAGGACGTGATCCGCCAGGGTGGCGGCGCCAAAGCCATCGAGGCCCAACACGCGAAAAAGCGGCTAACCGCAAGGGAGAGGCTTGCCTTACTCCTCGATCCTAATGAGGAATTCCTGGAGTTGGGCCTGTTCGCCGCCTACGGCATGTATGAGGAGTGGGGTGGCGCAGCCGCTGCCGGGGTGGTGACTGGCCTGGGGTGGATTGCCGGACGGCTGGTGATGGTGATTGCCAACGATGCCACTGTTAAAGCCGGCGCGTTCTTCCCCATGACGGCAAAAAAGGTCATCCGGGCCCAGACAATCGCCATGGAGAATCGCATCCCCACCGTCTATCTGGTTGATTCTTCGGGCGTTTTTCTTCCTTTGCAAGAGGATGTATTCCCCGACCAGGACGATTTTGGGCGAATTTTCCGCAATAACGCGGTGATGAGTGCCGAGGGCATCCCCCAAATCACCGCCATCATGGGCATGTGCGTGGCTGGCGGAGCCTATCTTCCGGTCATGACCGACCACGTCCTGATGACCGAAGGGAGCGGGCTTTTCCTGGCTGGCCCTGCCTTGGTGCAGGCGGCGATTGGCCAGAAGTACTCCGCCGAAGAACTGGGCGGGGCCACCATGCATGCCGAGATCTCCGGCACCGTGGATTTCAAAGAGCCCAATGACCACCTGTGCCTGGCCCGGCTTCGATCCCTGGTCGGCCGGCTGGGACACGGGCCGGCTGCCCCCTTCGACCGGGCGTCTTACGATGCGCAGCGAGATTCGCCGAAATATGCCCCCCAGGAACTCTATGCGCTATTCGATCCCGACCCTTCGAAGGGGGCGAGCAACAGCTACGACATCCACGAGGTCGTAAGCCGTCTGGTCGATCGCTCTGAATTCGACGAATACAAGCCGGATTACGGCAAAACCGTTGTTTGCGGCTATGCCCGGATCGGCGGCTACTCGGTAGGGATCGTCGCCAACCAGAAGACCCACCAGACCCACACCAGCCAGACTGGGGAAAAAAGGGTTGAGTTCGGCGGTGTGATTTACGCCGAGAGCGCCTCCAAGGCGGCCCGCTTCATCATGGACTGCAATCAGAACCTGATTCCGCTCATCTTCCTGCATGACGTCAATGGCTTCATGGTGGGTCGCGACGCGGAGTGGACCGGCATTATCCGTGCCGGCGCACAGATGGTTTCAGCGGTAGCCAATTCCACCGTGCCGAAGATCACGGTGCTGCTTGGCGGTTCGTTTGGCGCCGGCCACTACGCCATGTGCGGCAAGGCCTATGACCCGCGCTTCCTCTTCGCCTGGCCCACCGCTCGCTACGCGGTGATGAGCGGAGCCTCCGCCGCCAGCACGCTGGTCGAGATCAAGATCCGCCAACTGGAGCGTGGCGGCAAGCAGCTGAGCGAAGAAGAGAAGGGAGAGGTCATTGCCTCGATCAAAGCAAGCTACGACGAGCAGACGGATTGCCGCTACGCCGCTGCACGTCTCTGGGTGGACGCCATCATCGATCCGGCAAAAACGCGAGAAGTGCTTCTAACCTCGCTAAAGGCCGTGGCCCTCAATCCCGAGGTCAAAAAATTCAATCCGGGAGTGATCCAAACCTAAGCGGTCCTCCATTCATTGTGGGCCGACCAAATTCCAATGCTCCAACGGAATTGTCATCCCGAGAGAGGGATCTGCAGTTCAGCGGCTGTTCCAATGAAATGTTTTTCGACAGAGTTGTCGGAACGATCCCCATGTTCTGGACCTTCCCAGCATTTCCGCGCTCAGTCCGCACCACGTCATTGACCCACCGGGAGAATCACCTTAAGGTAGAGCAACAACTCCATCTTCCGAGCCCAACGTCTAAGCGGGCGCACGACCATGAAAGCAAATCGTGAAAAACACCTCGCCCTAATTTTGTGCATCGCATCTTCCTTCCTGGTTGCCTGCCGGAAACAGGAAACCACGCCTGCCGAACTCTCCATCCTGATTCAAAACGTAACTGTCATAGATCCGGCTACAAGCTCGGTTACTCCTGCAACCTCGGTGCTGGTGATCGGTAACAAAATTCAGGCCGTGGCTCCGGCCGCGCAGCTGGCGAATACCAGGGCACGCCTTGTCGACGGAACGGGCAAGTATCTGATCCCGGGCTTATGGGACATGCACGTCCACACCAACATGGGCGACTGGATCCCAGGGGCGACCGAAGTCACCTTGCCACTCTTCGTAGCCAATGGGGTCACCGGAATCAGGACCATGGGTGACGAGCTGCCGGCAATTCTGCAGTGGAGAGACGCCATCGCCCAAGGCAAGCTTCTGGGGCCCAGGATGGTTTCGTCGGGTCCGATGCTGGATGGGCCCAAGCCCAACTTTCCTGCCTCCGTGCAGATTGCGACTGCGGCGGATGCGGTCCATGCCGTGGATAGCCTCAAGACCCAGGGCGTCGACTTTATCAAGATACAGTCACTGATTCCACGCGAGGCCTATTTTGCCGCCGCGGCCGAAGCCCGCAAACAGGGAATCGTCTTCGCCGGCCACGTGCCCGATGCGGTACGAGCCAGTGAAGCAGCACAAGCCGGCCAAAAGAGCATCGAGCACTATACCGGCGTATTCGAGGGCTGTTCAACCATCGAGAACAAGCTGATTACCGGGCCTCGCGGGCCGCGCAAGTCTGTCGAGACTTTCAATCAGGCCCGCGCCGATAAGCTGATCGCTCTCTTCGTCAAAGATCAGACCTGGCAGGTGCCAACGCTGGTTTGGGAGCGCGGCCAATGGCTGATCGATAAAACCGACCTCCAGCACGAACCGCTGGATAAATACGTGCCTCTCTATTGGAAGCGGAAGACATATCCGCGTTTTGTGACCAGTATTCTGGCGACCTTGGATACCGATCCCATCTCCTTCCGCGAACGCTACGTGCAAATGGAGATGGAGATGACCGCCGCGATGCACAAAGCCGGCGTGCCCTTCCTGGCCGGGACCGACACTGCCGCCGGCGTTTATGTTGTGCCCGGCTTTAGCCTCCACGAGGAGATGGAGTTGTTCCAGCAGGCCGGCTTTACTCCTATGGAAGCTCTGCAGACAGCCACCAGCAATCCCGCCCGCTTCCTGGGGACGGAGGCGAGCATGGGTTCTGTAGCGCCCGGAAAAGTCGCTGACCTGGTGCTGTTGGACGCCGATCCTACGACTGATATTCATAACGCGCGCAAAATCGAAAGCGTCATTCTCGCCGGCAAATACTTCTCCAGAGACGATCTGGACAATCTCTTGTTACAAGTGCAACAGGCAGCTCTGAAAATTCGCTGAAGCTGTAGCTTGGACTTGGGACCTGCTGTTTCTTTCTCTGGCTCCCGAACCTTCCCACCGTCGGGCTTGTCCGGCTATGTTCGTCTTAGCCCCGACAAAGACTCCTGCCGTGTATCCTTTTTGAAATCATGAAACGGGTCATCACGGCAGCTGTACTCATCCCCCTGGTCCTGCTGCTCCTGCTGAAGGGTTCCTTCCTGCTGGTGGCGATCGCGACCACTTTGGTCGCGGAACTCGCCACCTGGGAATACATCTCCATCGCGGATTCCCACGGCTCCCGCTTGCCGCGCGTGCTGCTTCTCGTTACCATCGTCATCCTCTTTGCCGCCACCTTCCGTGGCCCCTCGCTGCTATTGCCCGCGATCGGCCTCTGCAGCCTTGTCTTGCTAATAGTTTGCGGCTTCCGGTCACCGCTCGAACGGGTTCTGCCTGATACCGCATTTTCGGTGTTCGGCTTGCTCTATTGCGGCCTGACCATGGCCACCGTGCCCATGGTTTGGCTTCAACCCGACGGGCCCTCGCTGGTGGTCTTCCTGTTCTGCATCGTCTGGACAGGAGATATTGCCGCCCTCTATGTCGGCCGCAACTTCGGCCGTACCAAGCTGGCGCCCCGCATCAGCCCCAACAAAAGCTGGCAGGGAACTGCCGCCTCGCTAATCGCCAGCCTGCTGATCGCGGCGGCGCTGGTCGCCTTAGCCGGCAAACTGCCGCCCGGCACGCTCCATTACGGAGGTCCGCTGGTTCACTGGCTGGGGCTGGCCGTGGTCTTGAACGTCTTCGCCCAGGTTGGCGATCTGGTCGAGTCGGCGATCAAGCGCGGTGCCGGCGTGAAGGACTCAGGCGTCATGCTTCCCGGCCACGGCGGAATTCTCGACCGCATCGATGCTCTCCTGCTAGCCGCTCCCGCACTGTGGTACGCTCAATGGATTCAACAGTATTTCGAGCAGGCTAGCTTGCGTTGAAGCACATTTGCATCCTCGGTTCTACCGGTTCCATCGGGACCAGTACCCTCTCCATCATTGAGCGTTATCCGGAGCGATTCGCGGTGGCGTCTCTGGCCGCCGGCCGGAACTTGGACCTGGCTTTCGCCCAATGCCGGCGCTGGCGCCCCCTGCTGGTCTCCATGGCCACCGAGCAGCTGGCAACCGACTTGGCGTCGCGGTTGAAGAACGCCGGCCTCACCGGAACCGAGGTGGTTTGTGGCAGCGCCGGAACCGTGCGTGCAGCCACCCTGCCCCGGGTGGATTTTGTGGTCTCTGCGATTGTCGGCCTGGCCGGCCTCGAGGCTACTTATGCCGCAGTGGCGGCGGGGAAGCCGGTTGGCTTGGCTAACAAGGAGGCTATGGTTGCCGCCGGAGAAATCCTCACCCGGCTGGCCCGCCAGGGCAACGTGCCCCTGCTGCCTATCGATTCTGAGCACAACGCCATCCATCAGTGCATGCGGGGAGGATCCAGGCAGGAAGTGCGCCGCATCTGGCTCACCGCCTCCGGTGGCCCCTTCCGTCAGCTTCCATTGGAGCAATTCCAGTACGTCACGGTGGAGCAGGCGCTCCGCCACCCTACCTGGGTGATGGGCCGGCGGGTTACCATCGATTCCGCCACCTTGCTGAATAAAGGCCTTGAAATCATCGAAGCCTGCCGATTGTTTGACCTATCTCCGTCCGCCGTCCGGGTCACCGTCCACCCTCAATCCGCGGTGCATTCGCTGGTGGAGTTCGTGGACGGCAGCATCCTGGCGCAAATCTCGGTCACCGATATGCGGCTGCCGATCCTCTACGCCATGAGCTTTCCCGAGCGGGTTCCCAGTGAGCTCACGTTCGACATGGCGGCCCTCAGCCAATTGAGCTTCGAGCCGCCCGATCTCACCCGATTTCCTTGTCTTGGCTTGGCTTACCAGGCAGCCGAAGCCGGCGGGGCCGCCTGTATTGCCCTCAATGCGGCGGACGAGGTGGCCGTTGGAGCATTCCTCGAAGGCACCATTCCCTTTACCGGCATCCCGCGTACAATTGAGGCAGTTCTCGAGGTAACGCCGCCGAGGCATCCTGAAACTATCCAGGAAGTGCTTCAGCTGGATGAGGAAGCGCGGCGGGTGGCCCACAACGTGGTATCAGGTTTTTCGCCGGTTCTCCGTTGAACTGTTTTCGCCGCGGCCTTTTGAGGCTCAAAGACATTTGCTCACCGCAGGCGGTTCATTCCAGTCAATACTCCGGTAGTTCGGTCCTCGCGGGGCTGAATCCGGCAGAGAGGCAATTGAGCGGATTATTATGTCCTTTTTCCTAACCAGCACAGTTTCCATGCTTGTTGTGCTCGGCATCATGGTACTGGTGCACGAGTTCGGCCATTTCGCCGTCGCCAAGTTGTGTGGAGTACGCGTCGAAGTCTTTTCCGTGGGCTTCGGCAAGCGCCTTTTCGGCTTTCGCCGCGGTGACACCGATTACCGGCTCAGTCTTCTGCCCCTTGGGGGCTACGTCAAGATGTCGGGGGAAGCACCAGGAGAGCCCTCCACCGGCGACCCGGCCGAGTTTAACGCCCATCCACGCTGGCAGCGGATTCTCATCGGCCTGGCTGGTCCGGTCTGCAACTTCCTGCTCGCGCTGCTGCTCATGACCGGCTTCTACATGATGCATAACGAGGTGGAAGCCTTCCGCTCGCAAGCGGCCAACATCGACTTCGTTTCCGACCACACTGCCGCCGCAAATGCCGGACTCAAGCCGGGTGATGTTATTACCCGCTTCGACAACGTCAATAACCCCACTTGGGAGCAGGTCTCGATTCGCTCCGCGATGAACGTTGGCCAAACCATTCCGGTGGACGTCAAACGTGACGGACAGACCATTACCACTCAGTTAATGGTTCCCAATCCCCGCGGATCCGACGACTTCGACTTTGACACCATCGGTTTCGTGCCTCGGATGCAGGAAGAACCCATACGTGTCCGGCAGATTGAACCCGGAATGCCGGCCGCTAAGGCAGGCCTCCAGCCCGGCGACCAGATTCTCGCAGTCGATGGCCTGACTCTCCACTCCGTAGACGCTATGCTTGCATTTCTGCAGCAGGACAACGGGCGGCCTATCCAACTGACCGCGTTGCGCGACGGCAAGACCTTCCAGATTCCGTTGCAGCCCATCATGGCGGACGCCGGCAACGGCCACAAACTCTACCGCATCGGTTTTGCTCCCAATTTGCCGCCTTTCAAGATCCAGCAGCTCCCACTGCCTGAGGCCTTGAAGCAGTCGGTTCATTTCAACCTGCGCTACTCCGGCTTGATCCTCGAAGTGCTCCATCGCATGGTCACTCGCCGCTTTGCCGTGCAGGATCTGAGTGGCCCAATTGGCATCGCCAAGCAGACCGGCCTGGCCGTCGAGCAACCGGGATGGCAGCCGATCATTGGCCTCATGTCCATCATCAGTCTCAACCTGGGCATCTTCAATCTTCTGCCCATTCCGATCCTGGATGGCGGCATGATTGCTTTGCTGCTGATTGAAGGGGTAATGCGCCGCGATCTGAACCAGGAGTTCAGGGAGCGGCTTTACCAGGCTGCTTTCGTCGTGCTGCTTATCTTCGCGGCATTTGTCATGTTCAACGACATCTCAAAGCTCCAGGTCTTCACCAAGCTAAAGCCGTAAGTATCGGATGTCGGTTAAGAAAACAGCAGGTCCCTCCACTACGCTGCGCTCCGGTCGGGATGACACTTCTGTTTGGGTAACAATACCCGACCCTAAAATGGAAGTGTCATCCCGACCGGAGCGCAGCGTAGTGGAGGGACCTGCTGTTTTCTTTCGGCTCCGGCACACCTCCAGCCTCCGCTGACCTGGGAACACATTCGCTACACTGATCTTCACCCATGCCAGTTTCCCAAACCCGCATCCGCGTACGCTACGCCGAAACCGATCAGATGGGAGTCGTCTACTACGCCAACTTCTTCATCTGGTTCGAGATCGGCCGGGTCGAGCTTCTCCGCCAACTTGGCTTCCAATACAAACAAATGGAGATCGACGACGATTGCCACATCCCGGTAGTCGAAGCCAACTGCCGCTACAAATCCCCGGCCCGCTACGACGACGATCTATTACTCGAGACCTCCGTGCTGACCTTGCGCCGTTCGGTAATCAGGTTCGGCTATCGCCTGTTACGCCAGGAAAAGGAATCCTCCACCTTGCTCGCAGAAGGGGAGACGACCCACGTCACGGTCAACCGGGCATTGCATAAGGTCCCCCTGCCCAGGAAATACGCGGCCGTCCTCGAGCAATTCCTTGTTTGACCGTCGTCTCTGCCTGCTTCTGCCGGCCGTGTGCCTATGCTTCTCCATCCTTCTTGGCCTGCCAGGCGCCGCCTACGCACCCGATGCCGGGCAGTATCGCCTGATGGCTATGGGCCAGCAAAGCGCCGTCCCCGCACCCTTTTCTGCTCGCATACTGGGCCCGGCGATGGCCGGCTGGCTGGGCCGCGTCACTGGCCTCGGCGTCGACACCGGCTTCCTGGTGCTGGGTATCGTTTGCCTCATCGCGCTGCTCGCTCTGGTGGCCCGGCTACTGTGGTCCTGGCAGGCGAGTACCGTCATCTTTGCTGCCGTCTTCCTGATGCCTTTCTGGGCGGATATCTTTCACGATTACTACCTGCCCGACCCGCTTCATGCCGCCATCCTTGCAGCGATCCTGCTCTGCCTTCTGTATGGCCATACCGGCTTGGCTCTGCTTCTGCTCTTTCCTGCTTACCTGGCGCGTGAGTCCACGCTTCTGGTAGCGATCTGCCTGATTTTTGCCTGTTGGCGGCGCATCCGGTTTCGGACTGCCCTGATTGGAGTCATGGCAATCGTGTCTGCCGGTCTGGTCAGCCGGCACTTTGCCCAGACAGGTCCGGCGAGCGTCCATGGCATCGCCGGAGGGACCTATATTCTGGGCAAGCTCGTCTGGAGCTTCTTCAAGAATCTTCTCGGCCTCCCCCTGTGGAGCAACACGCTGCCGGAGTGCACCCCCGTCTGGGTCAAGGCGATTCCTCCCGGTTATCATCTCGGCGCAATTCGGGCCATCGGAGTGTGCCAGCCATCTTCCTGGGGACCCACGCGCCTCCTCCTCGCCTGGTTTGGTGTATTCGGAATCGGTCCCGCGCTCGCGCTGGCGCTGTGGCGGAAGATCGTTTCCCCCGCGCCGCCGGCGGGCGAGCATCTCCCCGGAGAACTCATCGTCTTACGCTTTTGCATCGTCTATGGACTCATCAGCATCCTGATGACACCGCTGCTCGGCGCCAGTGTCGATCGCCTGGTCGAGTACGGGTGGCCCTTTTACTTCGTGGTCGTTCCCTGGTTCCTTTCCCAGTCGTATGACCTCCGGGGTTTTCGTGCCGGTGCACTGCTTGTGCTTCACCTATTCACTTGCTGGCTGGCCTGGTTTAGCTTCCGCCAGCAGCCCGCTACCTACTTGTGGGCCGGGCTGGCCGTATTGGCCTTGAATGGGGCGAGTTATGCGCTGATCAGGCAGTCCCGGTCGAACCGAGTAACGCAGGCCCTCCAATAACTTACTTTTTATCCACAGTGTGGATAACCTGTGGAATAGTCCAGACAAGCATCCGCCACTGTGATCAATGGCGCTCTTACTGAGCCGCTATGTAATCAACACTGTGCCTGGTAGGCAAGAGCGGTCGGCCGGTTCTCTCTCAAATGAAACACATACGACTACGAATAAGCGGAGAGGTAACCCATGTGTGCTTCAAGTGCTTTATCAAAGGAGTTTGTGAGGCAATCAAGCGCGGGCTGGAAAAAAGCATGCAGACACACCCAATACCACGCGCACAAATCGAGGCCAACATTATGTAACGGTGGTTGTATGCCGGAGAACGGTTCTTCGAGCCCAGCCGCAGGGGTTACGGTGGACACAGGCTTATAGCGCAGGCGGAGCGATATGCAGCTAAGTGGCCAGCTTAGGCGGAGAGAAAACAGCAGGTCCCTCCACTCCGCTAACCCCGGGTTTCCCGTGGAACTTAGTGGCGTTGGCGCACTTCAAAGGCGCACACGCGGCCTTGTCCAGCGCCGCGTGGCAGGAAATCCGGGTACGCTCCGGTCGGATGACAATTCTGTTGTTGGAATTGATGCCGTTGTCCTAATGACTTGTCATCTCGACCGGAGGAGTCATGGGCCTTCGGCCCACCCAAGAGGATGAAAAACATGCGACCGAAGTCTGCTTGGCTTTGTATCAGGGCACGACTTTAGTCGTGCCGTAAAGGGCTCACTCAAGGGTGGGCTTTAGCCCCTGCCAGGGCAGTCGGCAGGGGCTAAAAGCCCCGGGTCATTTGGCCCGAGGTGGCACGACTAAAGTCGTGCCCTGATACAAAGCCAGAAGCCCTG